>NZ_JBVIMA010000001.1:692683-873895 GCF_055580085.1 Streptomyces sp. NPDC032126 | reverse complement strand
GCGTTTCAGGGGCGGCAGGAGTTGTGAAAAAAGATCAGGGCAACGAACTACTCCCAAGCGCACTGACGCCCGCGCGGGTCAACTGGCGTGCGCCCTGGGTTTTTTCCCCCGGCCCCCGCGTCGTGGATTGCCGAAAATTTACGCGGCTTCACGCGTGGTTCGTGGTCTTGGCTGGGAAGCTCCTGTCCTGAGCTGCACACCTGTGCGAGGCGAGATCGCTCCGGGGGACACGGTGTGCGACGAGCGGGGGGAGAGACCGTGTCGCAAGCGCAGAACGCCGGTGGTGGACTGGCGTTGTGGAGGGTGTTGGTTCTCGTCGGGGCGGTGCTGCTCGGCGTCGGCCTGATCGGTGGTCTACCGGTGGTCACCCTGCTGGGCGCGCCCGTCGCCCTCGTGGGTGTGATCGGGCTGTCGGTGG
This sequence comes from Streptomyces sp. NPDC032126, assembly GCF_055580085.1. Classification (NCBI taxonomy): domain Bacteria; kingdom Bacillati; phylum Actinomycetota; class Actinomycetes; order Kitasatosporales; family Streptomycetaceae; genus Streptomyces; species Streptomyces sp. NPDC032126. Next base: position 873,477 of record NZ_JBVIMA010000001.1, on the reverse strand, counting down.
CTCGGCGCAGACAGGCCTGACGGGGGAATGCGGAATGTCCACGTGGAACGGGATCGGCACCAAGTACCTGGGTTACAGCCACCGCAACCGCGACGGCAGCCACTACGCCACCGAGTGGGGTGTGCTGTTCGACCTGCCGGTGATGCCGTTGCGTCGGCATCGGCTGAAGGTCGGCAGAACGGTCCACGCCACGACCGGGACGGTCAACAGATCCAGCACCCGGTTCGCCGTGCTGGAGGAGACGCCGCTCAACGGCCGTGAGGTCGCGCGTACTTATCTGACCTGGTGGGTGCTGGGCCCTCTGGTCACACTCGGCCCCGCGGCCCTGTTCATCTGGCCGGTCAGCAGCAAGGCGGATGCCGGGTTCGGGGCGTGGCTCTTCGTTCTGGTCCTCTCTGCCGCGTGGGTGATGGGCGCGGGGGCGGCCATGGTCACCTTCAGTCGGCGTCAGCGCGGGCTGCCGTAGAGGTCGGCGGCGCGGGCGAGGAGTTCGTCGCGGGCGAGGGCGGCGGTCTCGGTGGACGGGATCGTGCAGGCGTACGCCCCCGCCACCGTGCCGTACAGGGCGCATCTCAGCGGGGGCTCGCCCGCGAGATGGCCGTAGAGGTAGGCCGCCGCGAAGGCGTCACCCGCGCCGTTGGTGTCCACCACCGGGGCGGGCGGCGTGACCGGCGGGATGTGGGTCAGCTCGCCGTCCGTCAGCAGGTGGGCGCCCTCGGCGCCGGCCGTGGCGACCACCGCCCTCGCTCGGCCGCGCTCGGCGATGCGGCGCATCGTCGCCTCGGGGTCGGTGAGGGCGGTCGCCGAGAGGAAGACCACGTCGGCCTGGTGGGCGAACGGCTCGTGGTAGGGGTTCTCGCCGTCCCAGTCGTGCAGGTCGGTCGAGAGGGTGACGCCGCTCTCGCGCAGGATCGGCAGGGCCTCGGCGCACGGGTGGGTGATGGACACGTGCGCGTGCCGGCTCGATCGGGCCAGGGCCCGCAGGGTGTCGGGCGGGAAGCGGTCGTCGGGGTGGCCGCGGCTGGTGTCGTACAGGGAGAGGCGACGGCCGTCCGGGGAGACCAGGTTGACCGCGCGCTTGGTGCCGGCGGGCTGCGGGAACGCGGTGAGGGCGATGCCGTGCTCGTCGTGCAGGGCGCGCACCAGGTCGCCCTCGGGGTCGTCGCCGAGGAAGTCGGCGTGGTGGACGCGCAGGCCGAGGGCGGCGAGGCCCAGGGCCACGAAGTCACCGGTCTGTCCGGCGCGGGCGCGGATCCCGCTGTCGATCATGTAGCTGTCGGCGTACGGGAGGGGCAACCGCGGCACGTACACGATCGTGTCGACACCCGCCCCACCCAGCACGAGCACATCCGTGTCCCGGCTCACCTCGGCCCCTCCCCCTGGTCATACGCGGTCACAGCGATCCCCCGCCCCACGAGCCGCCTCCCGACCAACGGCACGGTGGCGTCACCCCGGACATAGATGATCTCCGACATGACGCCACCGTAGGCGATGCCACTGACAGTGGCCCTGGGTCGCTACTTCGTGAGGGCGGTGAGTTCCTTGTCCTCGGTCCTGGAGACGTTGCGGCGCACGCCGTACCAGCCGGCGGTCAGGGCGAGGGCGATCGCCGGGATCAGGAAGAGGGTCTTGCGGCCGACCTCCGGGTCGTTCCACATCATGGCGAGGCAGGCCAGCAGGAACGCGATGGTCGCGATCTCGGTGACGGGGCTGCCGGGCAGACGGAAGTGCGGGCGGCTGAGCAGGCCGGCCTTGGCGCGGCGCACGAAGACCAGGTGGCAGACCATGATGATGACCCACGTGGAGATGATGCCGAGCGAGGCGACGTTCAGGACGATCTCGAAGGCCTGGCTGGGCATGAGGAAGTTCAGGCCGACGCCGAGGACGCACACCGCGCAGGTCAGCAGGATGCCGCCGTAGGGGACCTGGCTGCGGTTCATGCGGGCGGTGAACTTCGGGGCCGAGCCCGCCATCGCCATGGAGCGCAGGATGCGGCCCGTGGAGTAGAGGCCGGAGTTGAGGGACGACATCGCGGCGGTGAGGACCACCAGGTTCATCACGTCGCCCGCGCCCTCGACGCCGATCTTCGACAGGACGGTGACGAAGGGGCTCTCGTCGGCCGAGTAGACCGAGCCGGGGAGCAGGAGGGCGAGGAGGACGACCGAGCCGACGTAGAACAGGCCCACGCGCCACATGATGGAGTTCACCGCGCGCGGGACGACCTTCTCCGGCTCGGCGGTCTCGCCCGCGGCGACGCCGACGAGCTCCAGGGCCGCGTACGCGAAGATCACGCCCTGCATGACGAGGACGACGGGCATCAGGCCGTGCGGGAAGACGCCGCCGTGGTCGGTGATCACGTTCACGCCGGGCGTCGTACCGCCCACCTGGTGCTGCGTGGCCAGCAGGAAGATGCCGACGAGCATGAAGGCGACGAGGGTGGCGACCTTGACGATCGCGAACCAGAACTCCATCTCGCCGAAGATCTTCACCGAGATCAGGTTCACGGCGAGGACCACCGCGAGGGCGATCAGCGCGAGCACCCACTGCGGGATGCTGGTGAACGCGCTCCAGTAGTGCGTGTACAGCGCGATCGCGGTGATGTCGGCGATGCCGGTGGTCGACCAGTTCAGGAAGTACATCCAGCCGGCGACATAGGCGCCCTTCTCGCCGAGGAACTCGCGCGCGTACGACACGAAGGAGCCGGAGGAGGGCCGGTAGAGGACCAGTTCGCCGAGGGCCCGCACCACGAAGAAGGCGAAGACGCCGCAGACGAGGTAGGCCAGCGCGAGCGCCGGGCCGGCGTTGTGCAGGCGTCCTCCGGCGCCCAGGAAGAGGCCGGTGCCGATGGCGCCGCCGATCGCGATCATATTGACGTGGCGGTGCTTGAGGTCCTTGCTGTAGCCGGCGTCGCCCGCGTCCGCGGGCGTCGTGGCCGCCTGGGGATGGGCGGCGGCCTGGGCCGTGTGCACGGCGTCCTTGCTCACGGGTGGTTCCACTTCCTGGTGCGCCCGAGCGGGTCGCGCCCGGGTGTCCGTACGGTTTCGGCCGGTGGCTCCCGGTCGGGGCACAGACCAAGGCAGCAGCTTCCCAGAAGCGTCACCCGGTATGCGGTGGTCCATGTCACATGGCGTTGCTTGTCACACACCGGCCCCGTCGGTCTCCCCTGTCCCTTCGGGTGTCACAGCGGTGGTGAGACAGCGATACTGCTGCACATGACGATCGAGACCGAGGAGCCGCCCCTCACGGTCGACGAGCTGGCCGCCCGCGCGGGGGTCACCGTGCGCACGGTCCGCTTCTACAGCACCCGGGGCCTGCTGCCGCCGCCGGTGATCGGTCCGCGCCGGGTGGGCCACTACGGGCCGGAGCACCTCGCGCGTCTCGCGCTGATCGAGGAGTTGCAGCGGCAGGGCATGACGCTGGCCGCGATCGAACGGTACCTGGGGCAGCTGCCGCCGGATCTGACCGCGCAGGACCTGGCCGTGCACCGGGCCGTGGTGGCGTCCTGGGCGCCGGAGATCGCGGAGACGGTCTCCCGGGAGGAGCTGCACCGGCGGGCGGGCCGGGAGCTGAGCGACGAGGACGTGGCACGGCTGGCGGCCCTGGACGTGGTCACCGTCGAGGACGGCTCGTTCCGCGTCGACGCGGGGCTGCTCAGGCTCGGCGTGGAGCTGCTGGACGTACCGCTGTCGCAGGAGGCCGTCCTGGCGGCGCGGGAGGTGCTGCTGGAGCACTCGCGCGCGGCCGCGCAGGCGCTGTCGCGGCTGCTGCGGGACGCGGTGGCCGAACGCGCCGCCGAGGACGTGAGATCGCTCTCCGCGCACATGCAGCCGCTGGTCGTCCAGGCCCTGCTGACGACGTTTCAGCGTTCGCTGCGCCAGGAGGTGCGCGAGTGGCTGAGGGAGTGAGCCGGGACGGGGGTCAGCAGCGGGGCACCGGCTTGCTGTACGAGGTGCCGCTGGGCGTCGCGACGTAGTGGTCGGAGACGTAGTGCCCGTTGTCGAGCCGGTCCCACACCTTGGTGGTGCCGACCGTGGTGCCGGGGCGCTGGCAGGTGATCCACGCGAGGGCGCCGCCCGGCGAGGTGCCGACGGCGGTGTATCCGGTGCCGGGGCCGCTGCGTTCGGTCACTCCGGCCGGGGCGGTGACCTGGTACGGGTAGGCGCAGCGGGGCAGGGGCGCGCTGTAGGTGGTCTGGGACGGCGTACTGACGTAGTAGTCCGGGAGGTAGGTGCCGTTGCCCAGTTTGTCCCAGACGTTCGAGGTGCCGACCGTGGAGCCGGGTGCCTGGCAGACGGGTTTGACGGTGGCGCCCGAGCTGTACGTCGTGCTCGCGGCGTAGCTCGTCGACGGGCCCGTGCGCGCGGTGACCGCCGCCGTCGCGCGGTACGGGTACACGAGGGTGGCGACGGGTGCGTCGACGCGGTCGGTGTCGATGTTCACGGTGACGCCGCCGTACGTCTCGTCGTGGCCGCCGCGGAACTGCTTCACGCGCTGGTGGACGGCCCACTGGGCGTCGGCGACGCCCGCCCAGCCCTTGAGGGAGTCGACGCCGTCGTAGCGGGCGACCCACAGCGCGTCGGGGCGGGCGTACGTCGTGGACGTGTAGGCGCCGGCGAGTTGTCCGGCGCCGAGGTTGAGGTTCATGTAGACGCCGGAGACCCAGCCGAGGCGGTGGAGTTCCTTCGTCCAGCCGGAGACGTAGCCGAGCACGGCGGCGCGGCAGACGCTGTCGGTCTGGCTGTAGTTCTCGATGTCGTTGTAGAGGGCGCTGCCCGGGAGCATGTTGAGGGCCTTGGCGGCGGCGATCGCCTGGTCGGCGGCGGCGGTGCCCTGGGAGCGGGCCGTGACGGCGCTGGTGCTGATCTTGGCGTCGGTGGGGCGAGCGCCGCACGGGGGCTGCAGGCCCTTGTGGATGGGCAGCAGCCGCCATCTCAGAGCGGCCATGGAGGTGACCCAGGAGGGGGTCAACTGCGGTTGTGCGCAGGTGCGGTTGACGCCGGAGACGTAGACGCCGAGCGCGCGGTACGGAGAGGCCGACCACGCCTGGATCGTGGTGAGCGGCGGGGCGGTGCAGGCGTCGAAGGCGAGCCCGGAGTAGCGGGTGGCGGTCCCACCGGCGGGGTAACTGACGGGAGTTGCGGGTTCGGCGGAGGCGGCGGGGGCGGCCACCAGGACGGCGGCCGGGCCCAGGACGCAGGTGGCGAAGACGGCGATGAGTCTTCGCAGGGCAGAGCGCTGGTGCGACATGACGGCCCCCCTGGGCGCGCGATGGAAGGTGGCCCCAGAGTTGGCCTCTGTCCGTTCCGCGGCAAGATGCCGTGCCGTGCTGTGCCTGATTTATGACGGAATTGACGCACTTCGGCCCCGGCGGGGTGCCGGGGCCGTGGTGGTGTCGGTGCGTCAGCGGGCGTCGGTGAAGGTCTCCCCCTTCTCGGCCTTCTCGATCAGCAGCGCCGGCGGGGCGAACCGCTCGCCGTAGGTCGCGGCCAGTTCACGCGCGCGGGCCACGAATCCGGGCAACCCGCCCTCGTAGCCGTTGATGTACTGCAGGACGCCGCCCGTCCAGCCGGGGAAGCCGATGCCGAAGATCGAGCCGATGTTGGCGTCGGCGACGGACGTCAGCACGCCCTCTTCGAGGAGCTTGACGGTGTCCAGCGCCTCCGCGAACAGCATGCGTTCCTGCATGTCACGGAAGGGGATCCGGTGCCCCGGCCGGGTGAAGTGCTCGCGCAGACCCGGCCACAGGCCCACCCGCCGGCCGTCCTCGTAGTCGTAGAAGCCCGCGCCGCCGCTGCGGCCGGTGCGGCCGAACTCGTCGACCATGCGGTCGATCACGGCCTCGGCCGGGTGTGCGGTCCAGGTGCCGCCGGCCTCCTCGACGGCCCGCTTCGACTCGGCCCGGATCCTGCGCGGGAGGGTGAGCGTCAGCTCGTCCATCAGGGACAGCACCTTGGCCGGGTAGCCGGCCTGTGCCGCCGCCTGCTCCACGGACGCGGGCTCGATGCCCTCGCCGACCATGGCGACGCCCTCGTTGATGAAGTGGCCGATGACGCGGGAGGTGAAGAAGCCGCGCGAGTCGTTGACGACGATCGGCGTCTTCCTGATCTGCCGCACCAGGTCGAACGCGCGCGCCAGCGCCTCCTCGCCCGTGCGCTCGCCCTTGATGATCTCGACGAGCGGCATCTTGTCGACGGGCGAGAAGAAGTGCAGCCCGACGAAGTCCTGCTGGCGCTCGACGCCTTCGGCGAGCAGGGTGATGGGCAGGGTGGAGGTGTTGGAGCACAGCAGCGCGTCGGGGGCGACGACGTCCTGGATCTCCTGGAAGACCTTGTGCTTGAGCTCCGGGTTCTCGAACACCGCCTCGATGACCGCGTCGCAGCCCGCCACGTCGGCGGGGTCGGCGGTCGGCGTGATGCGGGCGAGCAGCGCGTCCGCCTTCTCCTGGCTGGTGCGGCCCCGGGCGACGGCCTTGGCGCAGAGCTTCTCGGAGTAGCCCTTGCCCTTGACGGCCGCTTCCGGGGACACGTCCTTCAGCACGACGTCGATGCCCGCGCGGGCGCACGAGTAGGCGATGCCGGCGCCCATCATCCCGGCGCCCAGGACGGCCACCTTGCGGACCGGGCGCTGCGGTACGCCCTGGGGGCGGTTGGCGCCGGAGTTGACCGCCTGGAGGTCGAAGAAGAACGCCTGGATCATGTTCTTCGAGGTCTGTCCCGCGGCCAGTTCGACGAAGTAGCGGGCCTCGATGACCTGCGCGGTCTCGAAGTCGACCTGGGCGCCCTCGACGGCCGCCGCGAGGATGTTGCGGGGCGCCGGGTAGGGGGCGCCGCCGGTCTGCTTGCGCAGGGAGGCCGGGAAGGCGGGCAGGTTCGCCGCGAACTTCGGGTGGGCGGGGGTGCCGCCGGGGATCTTGTAACCCGGCCTGTCCCAGGGCTGCTGGGACTCGGGGTGGGCGTCGATGAAGGCGCGGGCCCGCGCGGTCAACTCCTCCGGGGTGTCGACGACCTCGTGGACCAGGCCGTTCTCCAGGGCGCGCCGGGGGCTGTACTGGGTGCCCTGGAGGAGGACCTTCAGCAGGGCGTCGGTGATGCCCAGCAGGCGGACCGTGCGGGCGACGCCGCCGCCTCCGGGCAGCAGGCCGAGGGTGACCTCGGGGCAGCCGATCTTGGAGCCGGGGGCGTCGAGGGCGATCCGGTGGTGACAGGCGAGGGCGAGCTCGTAACCGCCGCCCAGGGCCGCGCCGTTGATCGCGGCGACGACCGGCACGCCCAGGGTCTCGATGCGGCGCAGCTGCCGCTTGACGGCGAGGCCGCCGTCGAACAGCTCCTGGGCGGTCTCCGGGGTGACCCGGATGAGGTCGCGCAGGTCGCCGCCGGCGAAGAAGGTCTTCTTGGCGGAGGTGACGATGATGCCGCGGATGGTGTCCTTCTCCGCCTCCAGGCGGTCGGTGACGGCCGCGAGGGAGGCGCGGAAGGCCGCGTTCATGGTGTTGGCGGTCTGCTCCGGGTCGTCGAGGACGAGGGTGACGACGCCGGTGCGGTCCTGTTCCCAGCGGATGGCGGTGGGCTGAGTGCTCATGGGGAGGTGCTCCGTAGCTCCGTAGTGATCCGTCGGGAGGGGGTCAGACGCGCTCGACGATCGTGGCGATGCCCATGCCGCCGCCCACGCACAGCGTGGCGAGGCCGTAGCGCTTGTCCTGGCGCTCCAGTTCGTCGACGAGCGTGCCGAGGATCATCGCGCCGGTCGCGCCGAGCGGGTGGCCGAGGGCGATCGCGCCGCCGTTGACGTTGACCTTGTCCAGGGACAGGCCCATGTCCCGCACGAAGCGCAGCACCACCGCCGCGAACGCCTCGTTGATCTCGACCAGGTCGATGTCGTCGATGGTCAGGCCCGCCTTGGCGAGCGCCTTGCGGGTGGCGGGCGCGGGGCCGGTGAGCATGATGGTGGGCTCGGAGCCGGAGACGGCGGCGGAGACGATCCGCGCGCGCGGGGTGAGCCCGTAGCGCTCGCCGATCTCCTTCGAGCCGATCGCGACCAGGGAGGCGCCGTCGACGATGCCGGAGGAGTTGCCCGCGTGGTGGACGTGGTCGATCTTCTCCACCCAGTGGTACTCCTGGAGGGCCACCGCGTCGAAGCCGCCCAGTTCGCCGATGTCCGCGAAGGACGGCTTCAGCTTGGCGAGCGAGTCGGCGGTGGTGCCGGGGCGCAGGTGCTCGTCGTGGTCGAGGACCGTCAGGCCCGCGCGGTCCTTGACGGGGACGACGGAACGGCCGAAGCGGCCCTCCTTCCAGGCCGTGGCCGCCCGCTCCTGGGAGAGCGCCGCGTACTCGTCGACGTCGCGGCGGGTGAAGCCGCCGATGGTGGCGATGAGGTCGGCGCCGATGCCCTGCGGCACGAAGTTGACGGCGAGGTTGGTCATCGGGTCGTTGAACCAGGCGCCGCCGTCCGAGGCCATCGGCACCCGGGACATCGACTCGACGCCGCCCGCGAGGATCAGGTCCTCCCAGCCGGAACGGACCTTGGCGGCGGCCAGGTTGACGGCCTCCAGGCCCGAGGCACAGAAGCGGTTCTCCTGCACGCCCGCGACGGTGTCCGGCAGGCCGGCGGCGATCGCCGCGATCCGCGCGATGTCGGAGCCCTGGTCGCCGACGGGGCCGACGACGCCGAGCACGATGTCGTCGATCGCGGCCGGGTCCAGGCTCGGGAAGCGGTCGCGCAGCTCGTGGATGAGGCCGACGACCAGGTCGATGGGCTTGGTGCCGTGCAGGGCGCCATTGGCCTTGCCGCGCCCGCGCGGGGTGCGGATCGCGTCGTAGACGTACGCTTCGGTGCTCACTGAGCGGGCCTTTCAACGAGGGTTGGGGGGTGGGGGGCGGGAGGGGGCTCGGGCGGGTCTCCGGGTGAGGGCCGCAGGGTCGGTACGGACCAGTCGTGGGCCACGTCGTCGGTGTGGGCGCCCGGCAGCGCGGGGCCACTGCGGACGGTCGTGGGGGTCGCGGAGAAGCGGGGCGCGGGGGCGGGCTGGGTGAGGCCGGCGTGGTCGACGAAGGTGCCGCGGGCGGCGAGGTGGGGGTGGTGCGGGGCCTCGCGCAGGGTCAGGACGGGCGCCACGCACGCGTCGGTGCCCTCGAAGACGGCCGTCCACTCCTCGCGCGTACGGCTCCGGAAGCGGGCCTCGATCGCCGCGTGCAGCTCGCCCCAGCGGGTCCAGTCCTTGTGGGCGTCGGTGAAGCCGTCGAGGCCGAGCAGATCCAGGAACTCGGCGTAGAACTGCGGCTCCAGGGCGCCCACCGCCATGTGGCGGCCGTCGGAGGTCTCGTACGTGCCGTAGTACGGGCAGCCGCCGTCCAGGAGGTTGGCGCTGCGCCGGTCCTGCCAGCCGCCGGCGGCGAGCATGCCGTGGATCATCGCGGAGAGGTGGGCGGCGCCGTCGACGATGGCGGCGTCGACGACCTGGCCCGCGCCCGTCACGCGCGCGTGGTGCAGGGCGGCGAGGACGCCGACGACCAGGTAGAGGGAGCCGCCCGCGTAGTCGCCGAGGAGGTTGGCGGGCAGAGCCGGGGGACGGTCCGGGGTGCCGATCATGCCGAGGGTGCCGGTGAGGGCGATGTACGCGACGTCGTGGCCGGCGCGCTCGGCGAGCGGGCCCTCCTGGCCCCAGCCGGTCATCCGGCCGTAGACGAGCCGGGGGTTGCGGGCGTGGCACTGCTCGGGGCCCACGCCGAGCCGTTCGGCGACGCCGGGGCGGTTGCCCTCGATCAGGATGTCGGCGCGTTCGGCGAGGTCGAGCACGCGCGCGGAGCCGCCCGGGGCCTTGAGGTCGACGATCACCGAGCGCTTGTTGCGGTTGGTGACGTCGTACGCCGGATCGCTCGCGAGCCGGGATCCGCCCGGCCGGTCCACGCGGACCACGTCGGCGCCCAGATCGGCGAGCAGCATGGCGGCGAACGGGCCGGGTCCGATGCCGGCGAGCTCCAGCACGCGCACGCCCGTGAGCGGGCCGTGCCCGGGCGTTCCTGCCGTTGCCATCCAGCCCCCTTGCTGTGACACAACCGATGTAACACCAGTGATGCTAAGAACGGGTTCCATCCGGCACAAGACACGGCGAGCAAGCGCTTAGACAAGTTACTCCGTGTGAGGGCGCGCTCCGATCGGCCCTGCCGTGTCCGCGCCGCACTCCTCACGCTAGCCTCGGCCACCGACAGCGGCAGGGACCGCGCGACAAGGGGTGTCATGAGCAGGCTGAAAAAGACGGACCGTCCGTACGACATCGTGCTCTTCGGAGCCACGGGCTTCGTCGGAACCCTCACCGCGGAGTACCTCGCCGCCCACGCGCCCGACGACCTGCGCTGGGCGATCGCCGGCCGCGACGAGGCGAGGCTCGGGCGACTGCGCGAGCGGCTGCCCGGCGGGGAACGCGTCGGGGTGCTGCGCGCCGACGTGGCCGATCCCGCGTCGCTGCGGGCCCTCGCCGAGCACGCGCGCGTGGTGGCCACGACGGTCGGCCCCTACGTGGCCTACGGCGAGGAACTGGTCGCCGCCTGCGCGGACACCGGGGCCGACTATCTGGACCTCACCGGCGAGCCGGAGTTCGTGGACCTGACGTACGTCCGCCACGACGCACGCGCGCGGGAGACGGGGGCGCGGCTGCTGCACGCGTGCGGCTTCGACTCGATACCGCACGACCTGGGCGTGTACTACACGGTCCGTCAGCTGCCCGAGGGCGTGCCGCTGACCGTGGACGGCTTCGTGACGGCCGACGCCGCCTTCTCGGGCGGCACGTTCGCCTCCGCGCTCGGGCAGTTCGCCCGGGGCCGGCAGATGGCGGCCGCGGCGCGCGACCGGGCCCGGCACGAGCCGCGCCTGGTGGGCCGGCGGGCCACGACGCCGCTGGGCGCGCCCCGGTTCGCCCCGGAGGTCGCCGCCTGGGCGCTGCCGCTGCCGACCATCGACCCGCAGATCGTGCGCCGTTCGGCGAAGGCGCTGGAGCGCTACGGCCCGGACTTCCGCTACCGCCACTACGCGGCCGTGCGTCATCTGCCCGTCGCGGTGGGCGGCGTGGCCGCCGTCGGCGCGCTCGCCGCGGCCGCGCAACTGCCGCCCGCCCGGCGCTGGCTGTCGGACCGGCTGCGGCCCGGCGAGGGGCCGAGCGCGGAGAAGCGGGCGCGGAGCTGGTTCTCGGTGCGGTTCGTGGGCGAGGGCGGCGGCCGGCGGGTGTGCACCGAGGTGTCGGGCGGCGACCCCGGTTACGACGAGACGGCGAAGATGTTCGCCGAGGCGGCGATGGCCCTCGCGCTGGACCCGCTGCCGCCGACGTCCGGGCAGGTGACCACGGCGGTGGCGATGGGCGACGCGCTCACCGAGCGGCTGATCCGCGCGGGGATCCGCTTCCGGGTGGCGGCGCGCCGCTGACCTACGCGAGCCGCCGGCCGTCGAGCGATGCGCCGACCCGTCGTCAGAAGGGCTGGGCCACGAGCGTGTAGATCATGCCGGCTATCCAGCCGAGGCCGGCCAGCACGCCCAGGATCAGGGCGGCGTTCACGGCACGCTCGACGGGGCGGTCGGGGTCGGTGAGGGGCTTGGGGGCGCGGTGCGTCGTCATGCGGGCCAGCCTGCCGGGGCGCGGGGGCGCCGACATCCGTACGGGTACTCAGATGACGTACTCAGGCGACGTACGGGGAGGTGTGCCCCGTGCGGTGCTCAGGCGCCCTCCGTCGCCTCGCGCAGGGCGCTGCGGCACAGGGCGTCGGCGCGGCGGGTGGTCTCCGGGAGGCGGTAGGCCGGGGTGAGCGCGAGGGTGTGGGCGCAGGCGTTGTCGAGGCTCACCCGGTGGCCGACGGAGACGAAGACCGGCTTGACGCCGTCCCGGGTGCGCAGGGCGCGGCCGACCTCCTCGGTGCCGGAGAGGAGCGGGGACGTCGAGCCGCGCGGGGCGGCCGGATCCTCGTACGTGAAGGTGAACGGGTTCTTCGCCACGCCGATGGTGGGCAGGCCGGTGAGCACGCCCAGGTGGCTGGCCAGGCCGAAGCGGCGGGGGTGGGCGAGACCGTAGCCGTCGCACACCACCAGGCCGGGCGGGCAGGGCAGGGCGTCGAGGGCGGCGAGCACGGTGGGGATCTCGCGGAAGGCCAGCAGGCCGGGCACGTACGGGAAGGAGATCCGGCCGACGGCCGTGGCCTCGGCGACGACGTCGAGACTCGCCGCGTCCAGCACGACGGCCGCGGCCGCCACCACGTCCCGCTCGTCGTCGTAGGCGACGTCGACCCCCGTGACGTGCCCGGTCCCGGGCGGTGGCCCCGGCTCGTCGAGCACCACGCGCGTGCGCAGTTCGTCCTGGACGGCTGTGGCCTGTTCCTCGGTCGCGGGCCAGCCCGCGGGAATGTCTACGGTCGTCATGGTGAGGTCGAGCGTACGGGGCCGGGCCGGGGCCGCGGCGGGCCCGGGGGTAGGCTCGCGATCATGTTCGTGCTGGAGCTGACCTACACCGCCCCGCTGGACGCCGTGGACGCCGCGCTCGACGCCCATGTGGCCTGGCTGGACGAGCAGTACGAGAAGGGGGCGTTCCTCGCCTCCGGGCGCAAGAACCCGCGCGACGGCGGCGTGATCATCGCCGTCGCCCCGGACCGCGCCCGGATCGAGGAGATCGCCGCGGGCGATCCCTTCGTCCTCGCCGGGGTGTGTGAGTACCGCATCACGGAGTTCACCGCGACGAAGACGGCTCCGGAGCTGGCGCGCCACCGCGAACCGCTCGGCTGAGACCGGTTCGGACCACGCGGGGCGGTCTCCTCGGCGCGCTGCCACGTAGCGAGAACGTTCACTCCTCTCGCGTCCGCCCACCGGGTACCCCGCTCGCGGAGTCTGCGCGCGCCCGTCCTCGCGGCCCTGTCCGTCAGCGCTCCAGCCGTGCCGCCCTGCCCTGTTCGCCGGAGGCCCAGCAGGACAGGTCGGAGGTGCAGTCCACGGTGTCGTAGGAGCCGGTGTCGACGGTGCGCCAGGTGCGGCCGGCGTCCGTGGTCAGGTCGGTGCCGGTGGGGCCGACGGCGAGGGCGGTGGTGCGGCTGTACGGGAGCCAGGCGACGCCGGAGCGGTAGGCGGGCGGGGGCGTACCGGCGGGGTCCCAGCCGCGGCCGCCGTCGGTGGTCGTGGCGGCGGCCCGCGGGGAGGGCTGGTCGGCGCGGTAGTCTCCGCCGACGGCGAGGCCGTGCACGCGGTCGCGGAAGGCGAGGGCGAAGACGCCGCGCGCGGGGTCGCCGGCGGGGAGAGGGGCGTCGGTGACGGTCCAGGTCCGTCCACGGTCGGCGGTATGCATGATGCGGGCGACCGTGGCCCCGCCGGTGGCCAGCCAGGCGTCCCGGGGGCCCGAGGAGACGAGGCACTGGCCGCTCGCCGCGAAGCCGGCCTCGCCGTCGAGTGCCGACGGCATACCGTCGGCGGGCAGCACCCGCCACGACCGTCCGCCGTCGGCGGTCGACAGTATCCGGAACCGCCCGTCCACCGGGTCGCTCATCGCCAGCCCGTGCCGCCGGTCGAAGAAGGTCATGCAGTCGTAGAAGGCCCGCGCGTCGGTGTTGCGGAAGGTCTCCGTCCAGGTCGCGCCGCCGTCGTCGGTGCGATAGACCCGCGACGCCTCGCCCTCCCCGATCGCCAGCACGACCGCGTGGCGCGCGTCGAACGCCTCGACGTCCCGGAACTGAAGCTCCCGCGCGCCGGGCGGCGAGACGTCGCGCCAGCTCGCCCCGCCGTCCGTCGTCCGCAGCACGGTGCCCTGCGTCCCGGCCAGCCAGGCGACGTCCCGGCTCACGGCGGACAGACCGCGGAACCGCACGGCCGTGGTGCCGGTGTCCTTCGGCTGCCAGTGCGGCACGGCCCCGCCTCCCGAGGTCCGCGCCGGCCCCTGGGCCGGTGTCTGGACCGGTGTCCGGGCCTGGGCGGGGGCGGCGGTCAGCGCGGCCAGTGCCGCCGCGCAGGCCGCCGCCACGGCCGCGATCCGTCCCGTGCGTCCCCGGTGTGCCGTGCCCGTTCGACCTCGCGTGCTCCCCATGCGCCTCATGGCGGGCGAAGCTAGCCCACCGCCCCGGCCGCGTCCAGAGGGACCCCGATCGCCTCAACTGCCCCACGGCGCCCGGGAGAAGAGACACGCGGGTGCCCAGGGAGAAAGATGGGGCGCGCGGGGCATGAAAAGCGGTGACCGAGGTCACTCGACCCGGGTGTGCACGGATCGGCCGGTTCGGACGTCTCTTCCAGTGCCGGCCTCACCCGACCGGAAGTTCGTCCCGCCGTCACAAGGGAGCAAGGCGTTGTCCACCGTCATCGAGCAGCCCGTAGAGGCCCGCCTGGTCGCCGCGGCACCCCGCATGCCGAACATCCCGGCCACCCTGCACTACGACCGTCGTGACCCGTTCGCCGTGCGCATGACGTTCCCCGCCCCGGCGACGCTGGAGGGCGTCGAGGTCTGCTGGACCTTCGCCCGCGACCTGCTCACCGCCGGCCTCCACGGGGCCGAGGGCCACGGCGACGTGCGGGTCCGGCCGTACGGCTACGACCGGACGGTGCTGGAGTTCCACGCTCCCGAGGGCACCGCGATCGTGCATGTGCACTCGGCGGACATCCGGCGCTTCCTGCGGGCCACCGACGAGCTGGTGCCGGCCGGTCTGGAGCACCTTCAGTTCGACCTCGACCACGACTTGGCGGAGCTGATGCGGGACGCCTGCTGACGCGCCTGCCCCATCAGGGAGTTGAACTCCCCGTAGTCGAGTCCGCCGGCCAGCGACCCGTACGTCCCCGCGTCCAGCAGCTCCCGCGCGGCGCGGCGGACCAGGGCGTGCGCGGCCTGGGCGAGGCTCGCTCCCGCGCTCACCCGTGCGACGCCGAGCCCCGCCAGCTCGGCCACCGGAGGTGCGCCGGGTCCCACCATGATGTTCAGCGGGGCGTCGACGCCCTCGGCGAGCAGCTTCACGGTCTCCGGGTCGACGGCCCCGGGGACGAAGATCCCGTCGGCGCCCGCCGCGACGAAGGCCGCGGCCCGCTCCAGGGTGAGGTCCACTCCCCCGGCGCCGCGCAGGAAGGTGTCGATCCGGGCGTTGACGAAGAGCGGCACGCCCGCCGTGTCGGCGGCCTCGCGCGCGGCGGCGATCCGCTCGCACTGCTCGGCGACCGGACGCAGCGGTCCGCCTCCGTCCTCGTACCGGGCGTCCTCGATGTTGATGCCGACGGCCCCCGCGGCGAGCACGGCGCGGACGGTGTCGGCGACTCCCTCCGGATCCCGCGCGTAACCGCTTTCGACATCGGCGCTGACCGGCACCCGGACGGCGGCGGTGAGCGCCGCTACGGTGCTCAGGGCCGTCCCGCGGTCCAGCCGGTCGCCGTCCGCCGTGCCCAGGGCCCAGGCGACCCCGGCGCTGGTGGTGGCCACGGCACAGGCTCCGGCGTCCTCAACGAGCCGGGCGCTCGCGACGTCCCAGACGTTCGGCAGGACCAGCGGCCGGCCGGGGACATGGAGGGCGCGGAAGGCCAGGGCACGGTCGTGGAGTGGGGTGTTCGGCTGTGTCATGGCCGCCACTCAAGCAGTCCGGCGGGAGGGAGCGCTGGCAGGAATCCGACGCCGACGTGATGCCGGGAACGGCCCCCCATAAATTCCGTTGACGCGTGTGCGGGCCCCTCCTACCGTGTACATCGGTTCTGTTGCCGCCGATAGGAGAAGGACATTGTTCGTCTGAGGTCTGAGACACCGCGTCACACCGTTCTGAGGTGTGTGCGTCGCGTGCGACCTCGGCGTTCGAGCCGTCCTTGCGGAGCGGGACCCTCTTCTCGTCTCCGCCCGCGTTTCCGCGGTGGTCGCCGCCCTTCGGTGTCTCGATACGTGTTGCCCTGACCGCGCACGCCATCGTGAGGCCCACTTGTCCATCTCCCTTTCCTGCACCTCCCTCTCCTTCGCCTGGTCGGACGGCACGCCCGTGTTCGACGACCTCGACGTCTCCTTCGGCCCCGGCCGTACCGGGCTGGTCGGCGTCAACGGCTGTGGAAAATCGACCCTGTTGAAGCTGCTCGCCGGTGAACTCGCCCCGGCCGACGGCACCGTGCGCGTAGTGGGCGAGGTCGGCTACCTCCCGCAGAACGTCACGCTCGACACCCACCTGCGCGTCGACGAGGCCCTCGGTATCTCCGCCAGGCGTGCCGCGCTGCACGCCATCGAGGCGGGCGACGCGGCCGTGGAGCACTTCGAGACCCTGGGCGACGACTGGGACGTGGAGGAGCGCGCCGTCGCCACCCTCGGCGAACTCGGTCTCGGCCACATCGAGTTGGATCGCACGGTCGGCGAGGTCTCGGGCGGCGAGTCGGTGCTGCTGCGCCTGGCCGCCCTGCTGTTGCGCCGACCGGACGTGCTGCTCCTCGACGAACCCACCAACAACCTCGACCTGTACGCCCGCAGACGGCTGTACACGGCCGTCGCCTCCTGGCCGGGCGTGCTGGTCGTGGTCAGCCACGACCGTGAACTCCTGGAGCACGTCGACCAGATCGCCGATCTGCGCGGCGGTGAGATCACCCGGTACGGCGGCAACTACTCGGCGTACGAGGCGGCGCTCGCCATCGAACAGGAGGCGGCCGAGCGCATGGTGCGGGTCGCCGAGGCCGACCTGCGTCGGCAGAAACGCGAACTGGCCGACGCCCACGTCACGTTGGCCAGCCGCAAGCGGTACGGGCAGAAGATGTGGGACAGCAAGCGCGAGCCGAAGATCGTCATGGGGGCGCGCAAGCGCGCGGCGCAGGAGTCCGCGGGCAAGCACCGGATCCTGCACGAGGAGAAGCTCGCCGAGGCCAGGGAACGGCTCGACGAGGCGGTGGAGGCCGTACGGGACGACGACGAGATCCGCGTCGATCTGCCGTACACCGCCGTGCCGCCGGGCCGCGGCGTGCTCACCCTGAGGGACCTCCGCCTCGCCCATGGGGCGCGCGTGGACGGTGGCCTCGATCTGCACGGGCCGGAGCGGATCGCGCTGGTCGGGCGCAACGGCGCGGGCAAGACCACCCTGCTGCGGACGATCGCCGGGGAACTGGCGCCGGTGGCCGGCGAGGTGACGGCGCATGTGCCGCTGCGGTTCCTGCCGCAGCGGCTGGACGTCCTCGACGACGAGCTGACGGTCGCCGAGAACGTGGCCCGGTTCGCGCCCGGCGCCACCAACAACCGGATCCGGGCGCGGCTGGCCCGCTTCCTGTTCCGCGGCGCCCGTGCCGACCAGCGGGCGGCGACGCTCTCCGGCGGCGAGCGTTTCCGGGCCGCGCTGGCCGCGCTGATGCTGGCCGAACCGGCGCCGCAGCTGCTGATGCTGGACGAGCCGACCAACAACCTGGACATGGCGAGCGTCCGGCAGCTCACCTCGGCCCTGGAGTCGTACCAGGGAGCGTTGATCGTGGCCAGCCACGACCTGCCGTTCCTGGAGTCGATCGGGATCACCCGCTGGCTGCTGCTGGACGGGGGACTCCGGGAGACCGGACCGGAGGCGCTGGGGTAGGGGACGGCCGGCGGATCGGGCCGTGCGCCGGGCACCAGGGACGTGCGTACGTCTCAGGTCGGGCACGGCCCGGTCGTGCGGGTTTTGCGCGCACAGGCCGGGCCTGCATGATGGCGGACCGGCCCTGCATCATGGATGCCGACCCCCGCCGCCGACCCGGAGAACCCCGTGCCCAGCAAGAAGGCCCTCGTCCGCCGCCCCAGCCCGCGCCTCGCCGAAGGGCTGGTCACGCACATCGAACGGGAGAAGGTCGACATCGAGCTGGCCCGGGAGCAGTGGGACGCCTACGTCGAGGCGCTCGGCGCGCACGGCTGGGAGACCATCGAGGTCGAGCCGGAGGACGACTGTCCCGACTCGGTGTTCGTCGAGGACACCGTGGTGATGTACAAGAACGTCGCGCTGATCGCCCGCTCCGGCGCCGAGTCCCGCCGCGAGGAGACCGCCGGGGTCGAGGAGGCCGTGGCGCGCCTGGGCTGCTCGGTCAACTGGATCTGGGACCCGGGCACGCTGGACGGCGGCGATGTGCTGAAGGTCGGTGACACGATCTACGTCGGCCGGGGCGGCCGCACCAACGCGGTCGGCGTCCAGCAGATCCGCGCCGCCTTCGAGCCGCTGGGCGCGCGGGTCGTCGCGGTGCCGGTGAGCAAGGTGCTGCATCTGAAGTCGGCGGTCACGGCGCTCCCCGACGGCACGGTGATCGGCCACATCCCCAAGGTGGACCGGCCGTCGCTGTTCCCGCGCTTCCTGTCCGTGCCCGAGGAGGCCGGGGCCCATGTCGTCCTCCTCGGCGGCCACCAGCTGCTCATGGCGGCGAGCGCGCCGAGGACGGCGGAGCTGCTGACCGACCTCGGATACGAGGTGGTCGTGGTGGACATCAGCGAGTTCGAGAAGCTCGAAGGGTGTGTGACGTGCCTCTCGGTGCGGCTGCGGGGGCTGTACGCCTGACCGGGTGAACCCTTGCCTCGTCGGCCTCGGGACCTGCGGGTTCCGGGGCCGTTCCGTACCCGCGGGCGCGTGCCTCGGCAGGCCCGGGGAACAACCGGTTCCGGCCGCCTGATCTGCGGCTTTACGCAGTCCTTAAGCTACGGATTCGTAACCTACGGATTCGTAGCCTACGATCCCGTAAGTTCTGGTACCGCTCGCCGGAGTGTTCCACTCCGTTTCACGTCCCCCTGGAGTACCCGTGACGATCACTTCTCCTCACCTCGGCAGCCCCGCCGTCTGGACCGACGCCCGGTTGCTGTACGCACTGGAGGAAGTGGTCGAGAAGGAGCTGAACCGGCATCTGAAGATCGCCAAGGACTGGATGCCGCACGAGTACGTGCCCTGGAGCGACGCCCGCAACTTCCCCGGCTTCTTCGAGGACGGCGAGGCCTGGGACAAGGAGCAGTCGAAGGTCACCGAGATCGGCCGGATCGCGCTGGTGGTGAACCTGCTCACCGAGGACAACCTCCCCAGCTACCACCACGAGATCGCCTCGCTCTTCGGCCGCGACGGCGCCTGGGGCACCTGGGTGCACCGCTGGACCGCCGAGGAGGGCCGGCACGGCATCGTGATGCGCGACTACCTGCTCGCCTCGCGCGCCGTGGACCCGGACAAGCTGGAAGCGTTCCGCATGGCCCACATGAGCGAGGGCTTCGAGTCGGACAACCGGCACTCCATGCTGCACTCGGTCGCCTACGTGGCCTTCCAGGAGCTCGCGACCCGCATCTCGCACCGCAACACCGGGCACCAGTCCGGCGACCCGATCTGCGACCGCATGCTCGCCCGCATCGCGACGGACGAGAACCTGCACATGGTCTTCTACCGCAACCTGCTCAAGGCGGCCTTCGAGCTCGCCCCCGACCTGACCATGCAGGCGGTGCGGGACGTGGTCGTGAACTTCCGGATGCCGGGCCACGGTATACCGGGCTTCGAGCGGGCCGCTGCGCAGATGGCGATCGGCGAGGTCTACAACCTGCGCATCCACCACGACGACGTGCTGCAGCCCGTCCTGCGCTTCCTGAAGATCATGGAGATCGACGGCCTCGGCCCGGAGGGCCGGCAGGCGCAGGAGGAGCTGGGCCTGTTCCTGGGCGGCCTCGACGCGGAGGCCCTGAAGTTCGACGAGAAGCTCGCGGCCCGCAAGGCGCGGATGTCGGCACGCGCCGGGGCCTGAGCACGGACACGCACGCGCGTGACGTCCCGCGACGGCGGTCCGGACGGGGCGCGCGGGCGGGGCGGCGCGGGCGCGGCAGGCGGGGCGGCGCGGGCTTCAGTGGGAGGCGCGCCTGAGCTCCAGGCGTTCCTTCTCGGACAGGCCGCCCCAGACGCCGAACCGCTCGTCGTTGGCGAGGGCGTAGTCCAGGCAGGCGGAGCGGATCGGGCACAGGCCGCAGATCCGCTTCGCCTCGCGCACCGAACTGCCGGGCTCGGGGAAGAAGAAGTCCGCCCCGGTCTGCGCGCACAGCGCCTCCTGCTGCCAGGCGAGATCGGGCATGGGCATCGTGTCGGTGTACATGGCGGAAATCGTGCCGCGCGGCGAAAAACGTTCGATCAACGCGGGATCAACACGGCGCTTCGGGGCCTCCGGCCGCCCTGATGATGCCCCCGGGAGGCGGTCCGGCGCACGGCGGCGCGCGGAACGTCCGCCGGAGCGCGCCCGGCGTGGCTCCGGCGGCGATTGTCAGTGGGCGGTGCCAGACTCGGCAGAGCAGTCAGCGGGATCCTCTCAAGGAGGGCGCAGATGCTCACCACCCGTTTCGTCAACGGTTCCCCGAACTGGACCGACCTCGGCACATCCGACATCGACGGCGCCACCGCCTTCTACCACGCCCTCTTCGGCTGGCAGTTCCTGTCGGCGGGGCCGGACGCGGGCGGCTACGGCTTCTTCCAGCTGGACGGGAGGACGGCCGCGGGCGCCATGCAGACCACCCCGGAGCAGGGCCCGCCGTCCTGGACCGTCTACTTCCAGACCGCGGACGCGCAGGCCACCGCCAAGGCCGCCGAGCAGGCGCACGGCAGTGTGCTCTTCCAGCCCATGGACGTGATGGGCCAGGGCACCATGGCGATCCTCGCGGACCGGGCCGGCGTGCCGTTCGGCCTGTGGCAGCCGGGGCTGAACAAGGGCCTGGACATCGCGAACGAGCCGGGTTCGCTGTGCTGGGTCGAGCTGTACACCCCGGACATCGCCGCGGCCGCCGCGTTCTACAACGCCGTGCTGGGCCTGGAGACGTCGGGGGTCCCCTTCCCGGGCGGCACGTACACCTGCGTCAACCCGGCCGGGGAGAGCGAGGAGGCCATGTTCGGCGGGATCGTCCCGCTGGCCGACGATCCGATCGAGGCCGCGTCGGGTGCGTACTGGCTGCCGTATTTCGAGGTCACGGACGCGGACGCGGTCGTCGCCAAGGCCCAGGAGTTGGGCGGCACCGTGCGCATGCCGGCCACGGACCTGCCCGACGTGGGCCGGATCGCCAAACTGGCCGACCCGTACGGCGCCCGCTTCGCGGTGATCAAGAGCGTGCCGCAGCGCCAGGATTAGCACCGCGACGGCCTGAGCGGCGGGGTGGCGGGGGCAGCATCGCGACGGCGTGAGCGGGCGCGTCGGCGAGAGGTGCGCCGCGGCGATCGGTGCGCGGCCCCTAGGCCGAGGCGCGGCGTATCAGGGTCGTCGGCAGGACCGTGCCCGCCTCCCGCTCGGACTCCGGGGGCGGGGTACGGGGGTCGAGGCGGCGCAGCAGGAGGCGGGCCATCAACCGGCCCATCTCCTCGATGTCCTGACGGACCGTCGTCAGGGGCGGGTCGGTCTGCTCGGCGACCGGCAGCATGTCGTCGAAGCCGACGACGGCCACGTCCTCCGGCACGCGCCGCCCGTGCTCGCGCAGGACGCGCAGGGCCCCGGCGGCGGTGAGGTCGTTCGCGGCGAACACCGCGTCCACCTCGGGGCAGCGGTCGAGGAGTTCACGCATCGCCCGCTCTCCCCCGGCCGCGGTGAAGTCGCCCTCGACGACGAGCGCGGGACCGGCGTCGGCCATGACGTCCCGGTAGCCGTCGAGCCGGTCCACCGCCGACGTCTGGTCGAGGGCCCCGGTGATGTGCGCGACCCGGCCGCGGCCGAGGCCGAGCAGATGGCGGACGGCCGCGCGGGCACCGCCGCGGTTGTCGCTGTCGACGTAGACCGTCGGCGCCGCCTCCCGGCGGCCGTCGCTCCAGCCGGGCCGGCCGCCGAAGACCGTGGGGACTCCGGCGCCCTGGATGAGGCCGGGCAGCGGGTCGTCGAGGTGGAGGGAGAAGACGAGCGCGCCGTCGACGTGCCCGCCGGACAGATAGCGCGCCACGCGCGCGTGGTCGTCGCGGCCCTCGGTGAGCAGCAGTACCAGCTGGTTGTCGTGCGCGGTGAGCTCCTTGCTGATGCCGCGCAGTTGAAGGCCGAAGAAGGGGTCGGCGAAGACGCGCGACTCGGGTTCGGCGATGACCACGGCGATGGCGTCGTGCCGTTTGGTCACCAGGCTGCGGGCGGCCTGGTTGGGCACGTAGCCGAGTTCCTCCACGGCCCGCCGCACCCGTTCGACGAGCGGTTCACGGACCCCGTCCCCGCCGTTGACGACCCGCGACACGGTGGCCCGTGAGACGCCCGCCCGCGCGGCCACGGCCTCCAGCGTCGGTCGTGGGGCGGTGTCGGTCACGGCGGGACTCCTCGTCGCTGGCTGCTGATCAGAATAGCTCCGCAGGCCGCGACCAGCCGGGGCGACGGCCCTCGCCGCCGGGCGGCGGAAACGCGGCACCACCGGGAACACGCGCTACGCCTCGGGCTCCCCCGTCGGCTCGGGACGGCGTGCTCTGCTCGGCTGTACGCGCTTGGGCTCGCCCGGCATCTTCGGGTACTCCGGGGGGTACGGCAGGTCGCCCAGCCCGTGGTCGTGCTCGTCGCGGCGTGCCAGGTCGAGCAGGGCCTCCAGGGAGTAGGCGTGGTCGTCCATGTCGGCGTGGACGTCGCCGAGTTCGGCGAAGCGCGCCGGCATGGTGGCCAGGTCGAAGTCGCGGGGGTGCGCCTCGCCGACCTCGCTCCAGCGCAGGGGCGCCGATACGGGGGCGTGCGGGCGGGGGCGTACGGAGTAGGCGGAGGCGATGGTGCGGTCACGGGCCGTCTGGTTGTAATCGAGGAATATGCGCTCGCCGCGCTCCTCCTTCCACCACTTGATGGTGACCAGGTCGGGCATGCGGCGTTCCATCTCCCGGCCCACCGCGATGGCGGCGCGCCGGACCTCGGTGAAGGTCCACTGCGGCGCGATCGGCACGAACACGTGCAGGCCGCGGCCGCCGGAGGTCTTGGGCCAGCCGCGCAGACCGCCGAACTCGTCGAGGACGGCGCGCAGTTCGTGTGCGGCGCGGACCGCGTCGTCGTAGTCCGTGCCGGGCTGCGGGTCGAGGTCGATGCGCAGTTCGTCGGGGCGGTCGACATCGGTGCGGCGCACCGGCCAGGGGTGGAAGGTGAGCGTGCCGTACTGGGCGGCCCACAGGACGGCCGCCTGCTCGCTGGGGCACATCTCGTCCGCGCTGCGGCCGCTGGGGAAGGTGATGTGGGCGGTGGGGATCCAGTCGGGCATGTGCTTAGGGGCGCGCTTCTGGAAGAAGGACTCGCCGTCCACGCCGTCCGGGTAGCGCTCCAGCGTCGTGGGGCGGTCGCGCAGGGCGCGCAGGATGCCGGGGGCGACGGCCCGGTAGTAGCGGGCGAGGTCCAGCTTGGTGAAGCCGCGCTCCGGGAAGAAGACCTTGTCGGGGTTGGTCAGCCGGACGGTCCGGCCGCCGACCTCCAGTTCCACCGCTTCGCCCATGGGTGCCACGGTAGGCGCCCCGGACAGGACTCGCATATCAGGCGCGGGCCGCCGTGCGGGCGCAGAATCGAGCCATGGATCTGCCGGTGCTGCCACCCGTGAAGCCGATGCTCGCGAAGTCGGTCGCGGCGATCCCGGCAGGCATGCAGTACGAGGCGAAGTGGGACGGCTTCCGGGCGATCGTGTTCCGCGACGGAGCCGAGGTGGAGTTGGGCAGCCGCACCGGCAAGCCGCTGACGAGATACTTTCCCGAGCTGGTGACGGCGCTGACGGAGCGCGTGCCCGAGCGGTGCGTGCTGGACGGGGAGATCGTGATCGCGCGCGAGGGGCGGCTGGACTTCGACGCGCTGACCGAGCGCATCCATCCGGCCGCGTCCCGGGTGCGCACGCTGGCCGAGCGGACCCCGGCGTCGTTCGTCGCGTTCGATCTGCTGGCGCTCGACGACGCGTCACTGCTCGACGTGGTGCTGACCGACCGGCGGGCGCTGCTGGAGCGGGCCCTGTCCGGCGTCACCCCGCCCGTGCACCTCGCGCCGGCGACGACCGATGTCGAGGTGGCACGGCGGTGGTTCGACCAGTACGAGGGCGCCGGCCTCGACGGGGTGATCGCCAAGCCGCTCACCCTGCGCTACCGGCCCGACGAGCGCGTCATGTTCAAGATCAAGCACGAGCGCACCGCGGACGTGGTCGTCGCCGGCTACCGCTTCCACAAGAGCGGTCCGGTGGTCGGCTCGCTGCTCCTCGGCCTGTACGACGAGCGCGGCACGCTCCAGCACGTCGGGGTGTCGGCGGCGTTCCCGGTGAAGCGGCGCGCCGAGCTGGTGGAGGAGCTGGAGCCGCTGCGGATGGACGACGTCGTCGGGCATCCGTGGGCGGCCTGGTCGGACGAGGCCGCGCACGAGGCCGCCCGGCTGCCGGGGGCGCCGAGCCGCTGGTCGGGCAAGAAGGACCTGTCGTGGGTGCCGCTGCGGCCCGAGCGGGTGGTGGAGGTGGCGTACGACCACATGGAGAACGGGGCGCGCTTTCGGCACACGGCCCGTTTCCGCCGCTGGCGCCCAGACCGGACGCCGGAGAGCTGCACATACGCCCAGCTGGAGGAGCCGGTGCGCTATGACCTGGCGGAGATCCTCGGCACCGGGGAGTGACCCCCACCCCACTCCGGGGCACGACCCGCGCGTCGCCCCGGGGCACGGCCCGCACGCGACCTCGAAGCCCCACCCGCACGACGCCCCAGGGCACGGCCCGCACGCGACCTCGAAGCACGACCCCCGCGGCGCCCCGGGGCACGCCCCAGGCACCACCCCGAAGCCCCACCCGCACGACGCCCCAGGGCACGGCCCGCACGCGACCTCGAAGCACGACCCCCGCGGCGCCCCAGGGTGTGCCCCACGCACCACCCCGAAGCCCCACCCGCACGACGCCCCAGGGCACGGCCCGCACGCGACCTCGAAGCCCCACCCGCGCGGCGCCCCAGGGTGTGCCCCACGCACCACCCCGGAGCACGACCCGCGCGCCACCCCGGGGCGCACCCCGCAAGCCGGCGACCCGGGCCGTGGCCCGCGGACCGCACCGGAACGCGCCCCGCGGACCGCCCCGGGGTGTGCCCCACGCGCCACCCCGGGGCGTGTCCCGCGCCCCGCCCCGGCGCCCCCGTCGCGCGGCTCAGGGTGTCATCAGCACCTTGACCGCGCCGTCCTCCTTGCGCTGGAACATCTCGTAGGCGTGCGGTGCCTCGCTCAGCGGGAGACGGTGGGTGGCGAAGTCGTCGACGCCGAGCGGGTCCTCGTCCGTCAGGTAGGGCATGATCTCGTCGCTCCAGCGGCGTACGTTGGCCTGGCCCATGCGGATCTGCAGCTGCTTGTCGAACAGGGTGATCATGGGCAGCGGGTCGGCCGTACCGCCGTAGACGCCGACGAGGGAGAGGGTGCCGCCGCGGCGCACCAGCTCGATCGCGGTGTGCAGCGCGGCGAGCCGGTCGACGCTGAAGCGTTCCGCGAAGGGCCCGCTCAGCCGGCGCGGCAGCAGCGCGGAGGCCTGCTGGACGAGCCGTGCGGCGGCGCTCCCGTGCGCCTCGGTGCCGACGGCGTCGATCACCGCGTCGGGGCCACGGCCGTCGGTCTCGTCGCGGATCGCCTCGATCAGTTCCTTCTCGTGGTCGAAGGCCCGCAGGTCGTACGTCACGACGCCCCGTTCGCGGGCCCGCCGCAGCCGGTCGCCGACGAGGTCCACCCCGAACACCTGCCCGGCACCGCGCACTTGGGCGACGCGGCAGGCCATGTCGCCGACGGGGCCGAGGCCGAGCACGGCCACGCTGCCGCCCGGCGGGAGATCGGCGTAGGCGACGGCCTGCCAGGCGGTGGGCAGCACGTCGGAGAGGTAGACGAAGCGGTCGTCCGGCGGCCCCTCGGGCACCTTGATGGGCCCGAACTGGGCCTGCGGGACGCGCAGATACTCGGCCTGCGCCCCGGGCACCGCCCCGTAAAGGCGGGTGTAGCCGAACAGGGCCGCACCCATACCCTCGCCGCTCACCTGGGTGGTCTCGCACTGCGTGGGCAGGGAGTTGAGGCACATCCAGCACGCGCCGCAGGCGATCTGGAAGGGCACGACGACCCGGTCGCCGGCCCGCAGGTCGGGCACACCGGCGCCGACCTCCTCGACGATGCCCATCGGTTCATGGCCGAGGATGTCGCCCGGGGTCATGAACGCGGTGAGGACTTCGTACAGATGCAGGTCGGAGCCGCACAGGCCGGTGGACGTGACGCGCACGACCGCGTCCGTGGGTTCCTGGATCGCCGGGTCGGGCACGGTCTCCACGCGTACGTCGCGCTTGCCCTGCCAGGTCACTGCCTTCATCGCGGCGCGCTCCCTCCTCCGCTTCCGGGATTCCGGTTCCCGGTGGCGGACGCATGCGGCCCGGGTACCCGGGGGACCTGCGCCGAACCCCCGTAGGGCGGCTCCCGACGCTCGCGGGGGACGGGTATGGCCACCCGTGAACCGACCAGCGCATCATCGAGAAGACGAACGGGGTGGCGACGGTGGACACGCACGCACCGAGAACGCGCGGACGGCGCCGGACGCCGGCCGCCGCGCTGCTGGCCGCCGCGCTGGCGGTCTCGATGGCGCTCTCCCTGACCGCGGGCTGCACCGGCAAGGGCACCCACGAGGACGGGCGGGGCGGCGAGCGCTCCCCCTCGCCCAGCGCGCCGCACCGCACCCCGGCCGGCGGCTCCGTGCTCGCCGTGAAGATCGACAACGCGCCGGACGCCCGGCCTCAGACCGGCCTAAACACGGCGGACATCGTCTACGCCGAGCAGGTCGAGGGCGGGCTGAGCCGTCTGATGGCGGTGTACGCGACCCGGCTGCCCGAGTCCGTCGGCCCGGTGCGCAGCGCGCGCGAGTCCGATCTGGAGCTGCTGCGCCAGTTCGACCGGCCGCTGCTCGCCTTCTCGGGCGCCCAGGGCAAGCTGCTGCCGCTGATCGGCAAGGCGCCGCTGGACGAGGTGACGCCCGGCACGAAGGCCGGTTCCTTCTACCGGGGCCCGGACCGGCCCGCACCGCACAACCTCTATCTGCGCCCCGCCCTGCTGATGCCCTCCGCACCGGGCGCCGCCGCGCTGACCACGGGTTTCCGCTACGGCTCCGCGCCCGTCGGCGGCCGGGTGCTGACCTCGCGCACGGTGCGCTTCCCCGCGGCCGGGTTCACCTTCACCTGGTCGGCGGACCGGCACCGCTGGCTGGTCTCGATGGAGGGCACGCCCACCGTGACGACCGACGGGCAACGGGTGGCCCCGGCGACCGTGGTCGTGCAGTACGTGACGGTGCGCGAGAGCGCCTTCCACGATTTCCTCGGCAACCGAACGCCGTACACCGAGACGGTGGGCTCGGGGAAGGCGCAGGTGCTGCGCGACGGACGCGCCTACGACGTGCGATGGGAGCGCCCGAACGCCACGGTGGGAACGGAGTTCACCACGCCGGACGGCACCCCGGTGAACTTCGCCCCGGGCCAGGTGTGGGTGGTCTTCGCGAACGGATCATGAGCGCGGGCCCCGCGCCGTCCTTGACCCGGACCGAGGCCCCCGTCCCTAGACCCGGCCCTCGCCCTGCGTCACCAACGGCTCGCCGGGGTTGCGCAGCCCCTCCGCCGCGTCCGCGACCCGTTGGATGAGGTCGAGGAACACCGTCTGCTCCGCCGCCGAGAGCGGGGCGAGGAAGACCTGGTTCATCCGGGCGGTGCGCACGGTCAGCTTGCGGTGGGTGCGCAGCCCCTCGTCGGTCAGGCGCAGCAGGGAGCGGCGGCCGTCCTGCGGGTCGCGCACCTTGTCGAGCAGCCCCCGGCGGCCCAGCCGGGTGATCACCTCGGCGATGGTGGACCGGTCGAGCCCCACCCGCTCGCCCACGGTCCGCTGGTCGAGTCCGGGCTCGGCGACGAGCGCGTTCAGGACGGCGAACTGCGGCGAGGTGATCTCCTCGGAGACCATGGTGTTCCACAGCAGGTAGTGCGCCTGCTGCAGCCGCCGGGCGAGGTGCCCGGGATGGGTGGCGAGATCGACCGCCGCCATGTGCCCTCCCCTGGTCGAATTGATCGGTGCACTGAACGATACAACCAGGTCCGGGCAACCGTCTCCCTCCCCGAACTCGGGCACGACCAGCTCAAATGCAAGGGCCTTGACGCCCGTACCGTCCGATGGCAGCGTGAGATCGAGCTGGTCGAAATACTCAGTGCGCTGAGCAATTCCATAGGCGACGGTCGGAAGAGATGGGGCTGCACGGATGGACAAGGTGGTCGCCACCGCTCGCGAGGCGGTGGCCGATGTGCCCGACGGCGCGTCGCTGGCGGTGGGCGGTTTCGGGCTGAGCGGCGTGCCGAACGTGCTCATCGAGGCCCTGTACGAGCGGGGCGTGACGGGCCTGTCGGTCGTCTCCAACAACTGCGGCGCGATGGAGTCCGGCCTGGCGGTGCTGCTGGCCGCCGGCCGGATCACCCGGGTGACCGGCTCGTACATCGGCGCGAACAAGGAGTTCGCCCGCCAGTACCTCGCCGGGGAGCTGGAGGTGGAGATGATCCCGCAGGGCACGCTGGCCGAGCGGCTGCGGGCCGGCGGGGCCGGCATCCCCGCCTTCTACACACCCGCCGGGGTGGGCACCCAGGTCGCCGAGGGCGGACTGCCGTGGCGCTACGACGGCGCGGGCGGCGTCGCGCTGGCCTCACCGCCGAAGGAGGTGCGCGCGTTCGACGGGGTGGAGTACGTGCTGGAGCACGGCATCCGCACCGACTACGCCCTGGTCCGGGCCGCGCGCGGCGACCGGCACGGGAACCTGGTGTTCAACAAGTCCTCCCGCAACTTCAACCCGCTCGCGGCGATGGCCGGGCGGATCACGATCGCCGAGGTCGAGGAGCTGGTCGAACGGGGTGGGATCGACCCGGACGCGGTGCACCTGCCGGGCATCTTCGTCCAGCGGGTGATCGCCCTGACGCCCGGGCAGGCGGCGGACAAGAAGATCGAGCGGCGGACGGTGAGTGGCTGATGGCCTGGACACGCGAGGAGATGGCCGCGCGGGCGGCGCGCGAACTGGAGGACGGCCAGTACGTCAACCTCGGCATCGGTCTGCCCACGCTGATCCCGAACCACCTCCCGCCCGGCGTGGAGGTCGTCCTGGAGAGCGAGAACGGCATCCTGGGCACCGGCCCCTACCCCACCGAGGAGCGCATCGACCCGGATCTGATCAACGCCGGCAAGGAGACGGTGACCGTTCTGCCGGGCGCCTCCTTCTTCGACTCGGCGCTGTCCTTCTCGATGATCCGGGGCGGGCACATCGACGTGGCCGTGCTGGGCGCCATGGAGGTGTCGGAGCGCGGCGACCTGGCCAACTGGGCGATCCCCGGCAAACTGATCACCGGGATCGGCGGGGCCATGGACCTGGTCCACGGGGCCCGCACGGTCATCGTGCTGATGACGCACACCGCCAAGGACGGCAGCCCCAAGATCCGCGCCGAGTGCGCGCTGCCGCTCACCGGCAGGGCGTGCGTCGACCGGATCATCACCGACCTCGCCGTCCTCGACGTGACCCCGGAGGGACTGCTGCTCACCGAGATCGCGCCCGGCACGACCGTCGACGAGATCGCCGCCCGGACCGACGCCGAGATCGTCGTCGCGGAGAACCTGCTGTGAACACCGTCCCTCGCGTGGACGCGGTCCGCACCCCGCTGGGCCGCCCCCTGCCCGCCCGCCGTGCGACGCCCGGAGACCCGAGGAAGCCATGACGCTCACCCAGCACGACATCGACCAGGAGATCGCGGCCGAGCACGCCGCGTACGAGAAGCGGATCGCCGGCGGCGCGCCCGTCGAACACCATCCGCGCCGCGACTACGCGCCCTACCGCTCCTCCCTGCTGCGCCACCCGAAGCAGCCCCCCGTCGCCATCGACGTCAGCCAGGACCCGGAGGCCGTGGAACTGGCCTCGCCCGCCTTCGGCGAGCGCGACATCACCGAGATCGACAACGACCTGACCCGGCAGCACACCGGCGCCCCGATCGGCGAACGGATCACGGTCTCCGGCCGGCTGCTGGACCGCGACGGCCGCCCCGTGCGCGGCCAGCTCGTCGAGATCTGGCAGGCCAACTCCGCCGGCCGCTACGCCCACCAGCGCGAACAGCACGACGCGCCGCTCGATCCGAACTTCAGCGGAGTGGGCCGTACGCTCACCGACGACACCGGTTTCTACCGGTTCACCACGATCCAGCCGGGCCCCTATCCCTGGCGCAACCACGTCAACGCCTGGCGCCCCGCGCACATCCACTTCTCGCTCTTCGGTTCGGCGTTCACCCAGCGGCTCGTGACCCAGATGTACTTCCCCAACGACCCGCTGTTCCCGTACGACCCGATCCTCCAGGCCGTCACCGACGACGCGGCGCGGCAGCGGCTGGTCGCCACCTACGACCACAGCCTGTCGGTGCCGGAGTTCTCGCTCGGCTACCACTGGGACATCGTGCTCGACGGCCCCCGGGCCACCTGGATCGAGGAAGGACGCTGACCGCCATGACGAGGATCGACACCGACCGGCCGGAGACCGTCCTGCCCACGCCCTCGCACACGGTCGGCCCCTTCTACGGGTACGCCCTGCCCTTCGCCGGCGGCGGTGACATCGCCCCGCTGGGCCACCCCGACACCATCACCCTGCACGGCCGGGTGTACGACGGCGCGGGCGACGCCCTGCCCGACGCCTTCGTGGAGCTGTGGGGTCCGGACCCGGAAGGCCGGGTGCCGCGGGTCGACGGCTCGATGCGCCGCGACCCGACCAGCGGCGGCTTCGCCGGCCGCAACGGCGTCGAGTTCACCGGCTGGGGCCGCGTCCAGGCCGACTGGAGCGGGCAGTGGGTGGCCCGCACCCTGCGCCCGGGCGCCCGTGGCGGCGGCGCGCCGCATCTGAGCGTGTGCCTCTTCGCCCGCGGTCTGATGCGGCACCTGTTCACCCGGATCTATCTGCCGGGCGACGAGGCGGCGCTCGCCGCCGACCCGCTGCTGTCGAGGGTGGACGGGGCGCGGCGCGACACGCTGATCGCCGTCGACGAGGGAAACGCGACGTACCGTTTCGACATCCGCCTTCAGGGCGAAGGCGAGACGGTCTTCCTGGAGTTCCAGTGACAGCGGACGAGACGGACAGCGGCCTGCTCGCCCCCGGGTGGGCGGGCTCCCCCGCGGCCCGTGCGACCTCCGACGGCGCCTTCCTCCAGGCGCTGCTGGACGCGGAGGCCGCCCTCACCCGGGCGCAGGCCGCGCTGGGGCAGGTCCCGGTCGCGGCGGCCGACGCGGTGACCCGGGCGGCGGACGCGGGCCGTTTCGACGTACGGTCCCTCGCCGAGCGGGCGCGCGCCGGCGGCAATCCCGTCATCCCCCTGGTCGCCGACCTGACCAAGGCGGTCGGCGCGGAGCACGGCGACGGCGTCCACCGGGGCGCGACCAGCCAGGACATCATGGACACGGCGACGATGCTGGTCGCCGCCCGCACCCTGGACCTGGTCCTCGCCGACCTCGGCCGCATGGAGCGGGCGCTGGCCCGGCAGGCCGCCGAGCACCGTGACACGGCGATGCCGGGGCGGACGCTCACCCAGCACGCCGTGCCGACGACGTTCGGCCTCAAGGCGGCCGGCTGGCGCTCACTGATCCTGGACGCCCGGGACCGGGTGACGCGTGTACGGGACTCCCTGCCCGTCCAACTCGGCGGTGCCGCCGGTACGTTGGCGGCCTTCCAGGCGTACGGCGCCACGGACCCGGGCCCGCTGACCCAGGCGTACGCCCGTGAACTCGGCCTCGCCGCACCCCTGTTGCCCTGGCACACCCTGCGCACCCCGGTGGCCGATCTCGCGGGGGCGCTGGCCTTCACCGCCGGGGCGCTCGGCAAGGTCGCCGCCGACGTGCTGACGCTGTCGCGCACCGAGACCGGCGAGGTGTCCGAGGGCAGCGGCGGCGGTTCGTCGGCCATGCCGCACAAGGCGAACCCGGTCCGCGCCACCCTGCTCGCGGCCGCCGCCCGGCGCGCTCCGCAGCTCGCGGCCACGCTGTACGGCTCGCTCGCCGCCGAGGACGAGCGGCCGGCGGGCGCCTGGCACGCGGAGTGGGAGCCGCTGCGCGACCTGCTGCGACTGGTGGGCGGCGCGGCCGAGCAGGCCGCCGGTCTCGCCGAGGGGCTGCGGGTGCACCCGGAGGCCATGCGCCGCGACCTCGGCCTCACCCGCGGGCTGATCCTCTCCGAGCGGCTGTCCGCCGCGCTGACCCCGCTGCTGGGCCGCGCCCGCGCGAAGGAGCTGCTCACCGAGCTGGCCCGGCGGACCCGCACCGAGGATCGCCCCCTCATGGAACTCCTCGCCGAGGAACCGGAGTTGAAGGGCGTCGACCTCGACGAGCTCACCGATCCCACCTCCTGCACCGGCTTCGCCGGGATCCTCACCGACCGTGCCCTGGAGCGACGTTGACCGAGAAACTCCTCAACCACCGGGTCGAGGGCCCCGCTTCGGCTCCCCCGCTGCTGCTCGGGCCGTCGCTCGGTACGTCGTACGCCCTGTGGGACGAGGTCGCGCCGGAGCTGTCGATCACCCACCGGGTGGTGCGCTGGGACCTGCCGGGGCACGGCGGTTCGGCGGCCGGACTGATCGGCGAGGGTGCCACCGTCGGGGATCTCGCCGACCTGGTGCTGGCGCTCGCCGACTCCCTCGGCGTCGAGCGGTTCGCGTACGCGGGGGTGTCGCTGGGCGGTGCGGTCGGACTGCATCTCGCCGTGCGGCGCCCGGAGCGGGTCGCCTCGCTGGCGGTGATCTGCGCCTCGGCGCACTTCGACGGCGCCCGGCCGTGGCGGGAACGGGCCGAGCGGGTCCGGCGGGAGGGCCTCGGGTGGCTGCTGGAGAGCGCCGACGCCCGCTGGTTCGCGGGCGACTTCACCGTGCCACGGCTCGTCCGGGACCACGCCGAGGCCGACCCACGGGCGTACGCCGCCTGCTGTGACGCGCTGGCCTCCTTCGACCTGCGCGACCGGCTCACCGGCATCGTCGCGCCGACCCTGCTGATCGCGGGACGCGAGGACCCGGCGACCCCGCCCGCCCATCTGCGGGAGATCGCCGACGCCGTACCGGGCGCCGCCCTCGTGGAGATCCCCGGCGCCTCGCATCTGGCGCCCGCGCAGTGTCCCGAGGCCGTGCTGACCGCGCTGCGCGCCCACCTCGACGGCGGTGCCCGGCGGGGCATGGCGGTACGGCGCGAGGTCCTCGGCGACGCGCATGTGGACCGGGCACAGTCCCGGCAGACCCCGTTCACCGCCCGCTTCCAGGACTTCATCTCCCGCTACGCCTGGGGCGAGATCTGGACCGACCCCACGCTGACCCGCCGCGAGCGCAGCATGATCACCCTCACCGCGCTGGTCGCGCACGGGCACTACGACGAGCTGGCGATGCACGTCCGGGCGGCGCGCCGCAACGGGCTCACGCCGGAGGAGATCGGCGCCGTACTGCTCCAGACGGCCGTGTACTGCGGGGTCCCGGCGGCGAACTCGGCGTTCGCGACGGCCCAGCGGGTGCTCGCCGAGGAGGAGGACCAGGCGGGAGGGTGACCCCGCCAGTGGTGGTGTCAGACACACCAGGCTCTCCCGGGCGCCGGTGTCTACCGTGGAGGCATGTCCACCATCCTGATCACCGGCGCCACCTCCGGTCTCGGCCGGTACGTCGCCTTCGAACTGGTCCGCTCCGGTCATCGCGTCCTCGCCCACGGCCGCGACCCGGGCCGCACCGAGCTGCTCGTCGAGGAGCTGCGGGCCGAGGGTGAGGCCGACGGGTTCGTCGCCGACCTCGCCTCGCTCGACGCGACCCGCGCGCTGGGCGCCCGGGTCGCCGAGGCCCACCCCGACCTCGATGTGCTGATCAACAACGCGGGCGTGGGCGCGGGTTCACCCGGCGCGGGCCGCGAGGTGAGCGCCGACGGGCACGAACTGCGGCTGGCGGTCAACTACTTGGCGCCGGTCGCCCTGACCCGGGCCCTGCTGCCGGTGCTGCGGGCCAACGCGCCCGCGCGGATCGTCAACGTCGGCTCGGTCGGGCAGGAGCCGGTCGACTTCGACGATCTCGGCTTCACCCGGGACTACGACGGCTTCGCCGCCTACCGCCGGGCCAAGTTCGCGCTCGCCGCCCACACCTTCACCCTGGCTGAGGAGTTGGCGGGGTCCGGGATCGCCGTGAATGTGCTGCATCCGGCGACCTTCATGGACACGGCGATGGTACGCGAGGGCGGGGTCACGCCGTGGAACACGGTCGCCGACGGGGCGCCCGGCGTCCTGGCACTGGCCACCCAGGACCTGGGCACGGGCGGCTACTTCGACGGAACGCGTCCGGCGCGCGCCCATGAGGCCACGTACGACCCGGACGTACGCAAGCGGCTGGCCGCGACCACGGCGGCGCTGCTGGACGGGTGAACGGCCGCTCCGGCACTGGGCCCGACGGCACTGAACACCACCGGACGCGACCGCGCTGAACGCCCTTGTCTCACCGGGTCCCCAGCGTCCGCAGCCCCTCCAGTTCCTCCAGCGCCCGCTGTGCCTGGTGCGCCAGGCCGTCGGCCCCACAGGAGCGGGCCAGCGTCAGACCCCGGCCCAGTTCGGTGGCGGAGCGGGACAGGATGCCGTACTCGACGCGGGCCGCCGCGTGTTCGTACTGGCACGGCGACGCCTCCAGGTAGGTGACCGCCTGGGCGGCCAGCCGGACGGCGCGCTGACCGGTCTCCAGGGCGGCGGCGCAGCGCAGGGCCTCGCCGATCGCGGTGTCGGTGCCGATCCGCTCGGCCTGCCGGCGGGCGTCCGCGGCGAGCCGGGCGGCCCGGACCGGGTCCTCGGTGGCGAGGGCCCGGGCGAGGTCGACCGCCCAGGGCACCATGACCGGGTTGAGATGACCACGGACGGCGGCCGCCTTCGCGGCCTCCTCCAGCTCGTTCACCCCGTCCTGGGTGCGGCCGACGGCGAGCAGCAGCCGGCCGCGCACCGAGCGCGGGTCGGGCAGCACGATGGTCGACGGGTAGGGCGGTGCGAAGTCGTACTGCTCGGCGACCTCCCATGCCTCCTCGACATGACCGCGCGCGAGCAGGGTGTCGACCAGGTTGCAGGTGGCCGACCAGTACAGGGGCAGGCCGCGGCCGACGCGCTCGGCCAGCGCCAGCCCCTCGCGCAGGTGCTTCTCGGCCTCCTTCAGCCTGCCGCGCCTGCGGTGCCCGAGGCCGACGTAGGCGTGGGCCAGGGCGAGATGGCCGCCGCTCCAGCGGGCGGACTCGTAGGCGTTCAGCGCTTCCGTGAACAGGGCCTCGGCGCGGTCGAGGCGGTCGGTGTAGGCGTAGGAACTGGCCAGCATCATCGGAAGTTCCAGGCCCCACTCGGTGTCGGTCCAGCCGAGCCCGGGTGCGAGGCGGCCGTTGACCAGGGCCCGGTCGCACACCTCTACGACCTCTTCGGCGTTCTCGCCGTGGGTCATGGCGTCGAAGCCGCGCAGGATCAGCAGGGCCCGTTCGGCGTTGTCCCGGCCGGTGCAGGTGGCGGCGAGCTCGGCGAGGCGCTCGCTGCGGCCGGGCGTGGTGGTCTCGCCTACGTGGAGGCCCTCCCACATGAACTGCGCGGCCTGCAGGCGCATCCGGGCCGGTCCGGGCTCCAGCCGGGCGGCCTCCGCCTCGACGGTGCGGACGGCCTCCTCCAACTGGTCGTTGTGGAGCAGGGCCTGGGAGAGCCGGAAGACGGCGCCGACGCGTGCGTCGCCCTCCAGGCCCGGCATGGCGAGCGCTTCCCGGAGGTGCTTGATGGTCTTCGCGGGCGCGGTGAGCAGGGTGGCGCAGCCCAGTTCGTAGAGCACGCTCGCGTGGACCTCGGGGCGCGGCGGCTCGGCCAGGGCGCGCTCAAGGCAGCGGCGGGCCGCGTCGGGCGCGCCGACGGCGAGGTGTTCACGGGCGGCCTCGCGCAGCTGCTCGACGAGTTCCTCGTCGTCGTCCGGGTGGACCATGAGCAGATGCCGGGAGGCGGCCGCCACGCCCTTGCCGGCGTCGGTGACGACCTGCGCGGCGATGCCGTGCATGGCCCGGGCCAGCCCCTCGGGGACGGAGTTGTAGACGGCGGTGGCGATCAGCGGATGCACGAACATCAGGTCGCCGTCGTCGGCCGGGCCTGCGGTGGCGTCGGGGGCCTTCAGGATGCGGGCGTTGCAGAGCAGTTCGGCCCAGCGCCGGGCGTCGTCGCGGCCCAGGCCGGCCAGCCGGGCCACCTGCTCGACGGTGATGCCGGCGCCGAGGATCGCCGCCGCCCAGGCGAACCGCATGGCGTCCACGCCCAGGCCCTCCAGGCGGGCGACGAGACCGACCCCACGGGCGGTCTTGTTCAGCGGGCGCAGTTCGATGGCGGAGGACTCGGTGGGCTCGAAGTCGGCGTCCTGGACCTTGGCGAGGAGTTCGACGGTGTCGTAGGGGTTGCCGCCGGTGACGGCCCACACCTCGCGGCAGAACGGCGCGTCCGCGTGGTCGCCGACGGTCGCGCGGGTGAGGCCGGCGACGGCCTCCGGGGTGAGCGCGCTGAGGCTGGTGACGTCCCGGCCCGCGACGGCGTCGACCGCGTCGAGGTAGCCCGCGCGCTCGCCGCGCGCCTCGCCGTTGCGGCGGGCCACGACGACGAGGACGGGCAGGTCGTCGAGGCGTGCGGCGAACGCGGCCAGCCAGCGCAGGGTCTCGTGGTCCGCCCAGTGCGCGTCGTCGATGAGCAGTACCAACGGCCACTCGCGCCGCGCCAGCCTGCGGACGGCGGCGACCAGGCCCTCGGTCACGCCCTGCGGGTCGGCCTGCGGACCGCCCGGCTCCGCTATGCCGAGGGCGGGGCCGGCGATCTCGTACCAGTCGCCGAGGTACTCGCGGGCCTCCTCCGGCAGCATCTGCAGCAGCGCGGGCTGCAGCAACTGCCGTACGACGTTGAAGGGGACGGACTTGAGGGTCTCGCCGCCTCGCGCCGACCACACGGTGCAGCCGGCGGCCTCGGCGATGCGGTGCGTCTCGCCGAGCAGGGCGGTCTTGCCGAGTCCCGCGTCACCGCGGAACACGATCAGACGGCCCGAGGACGACTCGTCGGCGCGGAGCGCCTGCACCGCCCGCCCGATGGCTGCGACTTCCTCGTCGCGCTCCCACAGGGAAGCCGAGGCGGCCGCCGCAGGCCGTACCTCCGTCATCCCGCTACCTCCCCAAGTCGCCCGAACGACGTACAGAACCCGAGGGTAGCCCCCTCGCGTCTCCCACGGTGCGCGGTCCGGCCAGGAGTTGCCTCTTCGAGTGACATCGGCTAGGAGGGGACGACCCCGGGGGCCTGCGCGGAACCGACGGGACGTCAACGATGGACAGCTTTCACGGAATTGACGCCGGGTCTGGTGGAGGGGCGGGGGCGCGCGCTGAGTCCCGCGGGCGTGCGCGGTGGTGCGACTGCGGCGAAGGCCGTCCCGGCGGGGGGCGGGGAGGGTGGCCGAGACCGGGGGCGAGCGGGGCCGGGGTGGTGGTCGTGTCCGGCGGGGGCGGGGCCGGGGTGGTGGCCGTGACCGGCGGGGGTCAATGGCCGTGCCTGGCCGGGTGAATGCCGTGCACGGCAGGGGCGATGGCCGTCCCGGCGGCGGGTCGGACCGGGCGGGGGGCCATGTCGGGCGGGGGCGTACTGGGCTACGAGGTGGTCACGGACGCGGGCCATGTCGGACCCGGAGGCCGTGTCGGACCCGGAGGCCTTGTCGGCCGGGGCCGTGTCGGGCGGCGAGGTGGTCGCGGGTGGGGGCCGTGATGACGGGGCGGTGTCGGGCGGCGACCGTGCCGAGTTGCGAGCCGGTCACGGACCGGGGGCCGTGACGGCGGGGGCCGTGTTGTCGGGTGGCGAGGTGGTCGCGGGTGGGGGCCGGTTGTGCGGCCGGAGTCGAAAGGCCCTCCCTCTCATCCCCCTTTCACCCACGCCTCATACGGTGGGGGCATGACGCAGGTGACTCCTCCCGGGTGGTATCCCGACCCGGGGCAGACAAGTGACGGTCCCGCCACCGAGCGCTGGTGGGACGGCAAGGCATGGACGGATCAGACCCGCCCCGCGGGCTCGGCCGCCGCATGGGGTCCGCCCGCGCAGGCGCCCACCGCCGAGGCACAGCCCGGCTTCGCCGCCCACCCGACCCAGCCGGCCTTCCCGGCCCAGCCGGCCCAGTCGACCTTCCCGGCCTATCCGGCCTATCCGGGGCATCCCGGCTACCCCGCCGCGCCGGCGCCCAAGCGCGGACTGCGCACCGGCATCGCCGTCACCGCCGCGGTCGCGCTGCTCGCCAGCATCGGGGTCGGCGTATGGGCGCTGACCAAGGGCGACGGTGGCAGCGACCGCCCTGGCACCGTGCAGGGCCCCGGCGGCCAGAACGGCGGCCCCGGGGGCCAGGGCGGCTCCGGCGGCGACGGCGGGTCCGGCGGCTCCGGCGGTGCCTCGCCCTCGCCCCGTCGGTCCGAGGCACCGAAGCTGAAGAGCGGCTCGGTGCCCGACCCGGTGAACGGGATCAGCATCCCCATCCCGAAGGGGTGGACCGGTCAGCAGATGAGCGTCGGCGCTCAGGTGACCAACGACACGACCTACAAGTGCCCCGGCGACACCGCCAAGACCTGCACCAAGGGCGGCTTCTACTCGGTGCCCGCCGAGGCGCTGGGCACCAAGGGCACGACGGCCGAGCAGGTGGCCAAGGCGGACATCGCCGCCAACGCCCAGGAGTCCTACGGCGGCGCCACCTACGGCTCGATCACCTCGCACCAGGTACTCGCCTCCCGGGCGGTGACCGTGGCGGGCCAGAAGGGCTACCTGGTCCGCTGGAAGGCGATCACCAGCAAGGGCGCCGACGGCTACGTCGAGTCGCTGGTCTTCCCCGCGCCGGCCGACACCGGCCGTCTCGTGGTGCTGCGGTTCGGCCTGGACGCCGACCAGCCGGTGTCGGTCCTCGACACCGTCGCCGAGGGCATCGCGGTGTCCAAGGGCGGCGGCAGCGGGCAGACCGTCTGATCGCCCCCGGGACGTCGAACGGCCGGGTGGGGCGCCCCTCCGCTCAAGGGGAACCCCACCCGGCCGGGGGGTGCGCGCCGCCCCCGTCCCCACGGTGCGGCGCGGACAGGTCACCGTCCAGTCATCCCGTGGACGGCGGCCTGAGTCTCAGGTGAGGCCGAGTGCCGGCAGTACGGCGGCCTCCACGAATCTCAGGAGATACTCCGAGTCGGCGTACTCCCCTTCGATCACGGGCCGTACCCGCACCACGCCGTAGAACTGCAGGGGCACGAAGTCCAGCGCCGGGTGGTCCGCCGGGACCTCGCCACGCTCGACCCCGCGCCGCAGGATCCCCTTGAGCGCCTCGATCTCCGGTTCCACCAGCGTCTCGCGCAGCGCCTGCTGGAGCTCGGGGTCCTGCATCACGGCGTGACCGAGGGCCTGGAGCAGGCGCGTGTCCTTGCCCACTGTCTCGCCGCCCGCCCGGGCGGCCGCCCGCAGATCGCCGGCGAGCGTACCGGTGTCGATGCCGGCGAAGCGCACCTGACGGCAGGACCGCAGGGCCGCCGCGACGAACTGCGGCTTGGTCCGCCACTGGCGGTAGAGCGTCGACTTGCTGCAGCGGGTGCTGGCGGCGACGCCCTCCATCGTGACGGCGTCGTATCCGCATTCGCGGACCTGGTCGAGGACGGCGTCGAAGAACTCCTTCTCACGCTCGGGCGTGATCTTGGAGCGGCGCGAGGCGGCGACCGTGTCCGGTCCGTCCGCGGCCTGCGACGTCATCGGCTTCTCTCCTCGCTCGTCCGCCGGGCCTGCGCTCCGGCTCTTCGGTCCAGTGTGGCGCAGATCAATCGAATCCATCGATACGCCAGTGTACCGGTACTCCACCGTATCGGTACACTGGCGTATCGGAACGGACTCGTATCGATGAGTTTTCCACGCGCCGAGGGTCTGTACTGCACGACCTGCAAGACGCACGACCCACGCACCACCGTCAGCGAAGGGGCCGGGGGATGAATGCCCGCACCGAGCCTGCAGAAGCGGAGTCCGACGAGACGCCGCGGCCGCCCATAGTCCGCGAGTTCCTGCTGGTCGCAGGGCTCTTCCTCGTCTATAAGTTCGGCCGCCAACTGGCGACCGGGCACACCGCCGAGGCGTATCGCAACGCGCACGACGTGTGGGACGCCGAGCGGTGGCTCCATCTGCCGGGCGAGGGCTCGGTGCAGTCGCTGCTGCTGCACGGCGACTCGTTGGCGCACATCGCGAACACCTACTACGCGACGGTCCACTTCCCGGCCACCGCGGCCTTCCTGATCTGGCTCTACCTGCGCCGGCCCGCCCACTACGTCTGGGCGCGCCGGGTGCTGGCCGCGGTCACCGCCACCGCGCTGGTGCTGCATCTGGCCTTCCCGCTCGCCCCGCCCCGGATGCTCACGCAGGCCGGACTGGTCGACACGGCGCGCGTGTACGGGCCCTCGGTGTACGGCCCGCCGCAGACCGACCATCTGTCGAACCAGTTCGCGGCGATGCCCTCGCTCCACTTCGGCTGGGCGCTGATGCTGGCGATCGGCCTGATCGTGGCGACCAGGTCGCGCTGGCGGTGGCTGTGGCTGCTGCACCCGCTGCTGACCCTGCTGGTGATCGTGGGCACGGCCAACCACTACTGGCTGGACGCGCTGGTGGCGGCCGTGCTGCTCGGCGCCGCTCTCGCCCTGCTCCCGCTCCCGCTGCCGTTGCGCACGGCGAGCGCGGCGAGCTCGGCGGGACGCGGCGCGCGCACCCTCGTAGCCGGAAAGGCGCGCGAGGGGAAGACACTCGTGGGGGCGGGCCGATGAGCGCCACCGTCGTCGCCGTCGTCCTGTCGCTGTTCTCCGCCGTCGCGTACGCGGCCGCGGCCGTCGCCCAGGAGCGGCTGGCCGCCCGCTCCCCCGGCACCGGCCTGGTGCGGCTGCTGGCCGACGGCGCCTGGTGGGGGTCGGTCACCCTGAACGGCTCGGCGGCGCTGCTGCACGTGGTGGCGCTCAAGTACGGTCCGCTGACGGTGGTGCAGCCGCTGGGCGCGCTGACCCTGGTCGCGGCGGTACCGCTGGGCGCGCGGGCGGCGGGCCGGCGGGTCAGCGCGGCCGAGTGGCGCGGCACCGCGTTCACCCTGGCGGGGCTGGCCGCGATCCTGGTCACCGCGTCCGGCCCGGCACCCGACGACGTGCTGAGCGTGCCGGAGGCGGTCGCGGTGGCGGGTGCCACGGCGGCGCTGATCGGACTGCTGGCGCGGCCCGGCACCCGGCCGGGGCTGCGGCACGCGACCGCGTCCGGGTTCGCCTCCGGCGTCGCCTCGGCGCTCACCCAGACGGTGACGGTCGCGGCGACGGACCGCTCGGGTCCCCTGCTGAGCGTGCAGGTGATCGGGGTGGCGCTGCTGGTCGCCGCGTTCGCGACCGGCGGGCTGCTGCTGTCGCAGACGGCCTACCGGGACGGCCTCGGCGCGCCGCTGGCGGTGGTGACCCTGGCCAACCCGGTGGCCGCCGCGGTGATCGGCCTCGCCCTGCTCGGCGAGCGCCTCCAGGGCGGCCCGTCGGGCGTCCTGCTCGCGCTGGCGGGGGCGGGCCTGGCGTCGTGGGGCGTGCTCCACCTGTCCCGCGCCACACCCGAACCACCCGTCCCGACCGAGGGACGGCTGCCCGGGTACGACGACCAGGGGGCCTACGACGGCGAGGCCCACCCCGTCGCCGCCGTGCTCGCGCTGCACCCGGGGTCGGCCTCGGCCGAACCCGTGTTGGTGCCCCGGCCGGCTGCCGGGCCGGGGCATCTGACGCCGCTGTGAGCCGGGCTCAGCCGAAGCCGCGCGCGTCCTGCTTGAGGGCCGTGTCGACGGTCAGCGCCGTGGCGACGACGAGGCTCAGCAGAGGCTCGGGCAGCTGGTAGTGGATCTGCAGGACGTAGTTGTCCGCGGTCGTGAACAGGGTCTTGGCGAGGCCTTCCCAGGTCTTGGTGATCCGGGCGACCTCGTTGTCCGCGTGGTCGACGATCGCGAAGTTCCAGGCCCGCCAGTTCTCCGCCTTGATGGCGCCGACCTGCTGGCCGTTCGCGTTGATGGCGAAGTTGATCTTCCCGAAGATGTTCTGCTGGCCGATCTCGCCGACCGGCTGTCCGTCCGGACGCTGTACGACGACCCGCGACTTGAAGATCTTCCCGGGCCGCGTCAGGAGCAGCACGGGCTGACCGTAGGCGTCGCGGATCTCCAGCTTCGTGGTCAGGAACTGATCGATGCTGGCGAGGAAGCGGACCACCTTGCGCAGGGCGCTCTGCCCGACCTGGACGACCGAGCCGAGCTCGCGGCCGTTCTGGTCCATGACCTTGTACTCGTTGGTCAGCTCGATCAGCTTGGCCTTCTGGTTCACCACCAGGACCGGCTCGGTGAACAGGCTGCCGCCACCGGGGCCGCTGGGCGCGACCCCCGCCTGCTGCTGGACCTGGCGCTGTACACGGGCGTCGGGCCCGGTGGCCTGCGCCGGGACCGACGGCGCCGTGCGGACCTGCTGGGCGGCCTGCCCCTGCTGGTCGGCGTGGGTGTGCTCGGTCCACTGGGTACCGTCCCAGTAGCGCAGCGTCTGGGGCGCACCGTGCGGATCCGGGTACCACCCTGCAGGTGTGTTCGAATGCGTGGTCACCGGGGCACACTACCGTGACGTGGCCGGAAGTCCACCGGTGCCCTCATTCCGTCACCGTGGCGGGGTCGCTGACGCCTTCGCAGCCGTTCTCCACATGTCCGGCGAACCGGCGGTGGAACGCCGCGTCGGCGTCCGAGGTGACGGTCAGGTCGTACCAGCGCCTGCTGGCGAGGAGGCCGACGGTCCGCTTCAGGACGGCGCCGGGCCGTACCGTCACCGCCGTCGTCCGGCCGCCGTAGCCGTCCCGCACCTTCAACCGCACCGCTTCGGAGCCCTTGTTGGTGAAGGTCAGCTCGATGTCGTCGCCGACGTGCCGGGCGACGACCTCGGGGCCTGCCGCCGTGCCGGATCCCCGGAAGGAGCGCAGGAAGCCGTTGGGGCCGTGCACGGTCAGGTCGTAGGAGCCGCCGGAGTAGGCGCTGTTCCAGGTGTCGGAGAGGGTCTTGCCCGCCTCGGTCGTGTAACTCCACGGTCCGTCGGTGCGGTTGCCGGAGGTGACGAGGAAGGCGGCGCCGGCCTTCGGGCCGGAGGCGAAGGTGAGCGTGAGCCTGCCGGCCGCCGCGTCCAGCGAACCGTCCACGCTCGGGGCGTACTTGAGCGGGCGGGTCCGCCGGAGGCCGGGCTCCTGCTTCGGCAGGACGGGGTGCGCGGGCGGCGTGGGGACGTAGTCGGGGTGGCGCTCGCGGTCCGGGGGCCGGTAGCCGTCGGTGTCGGGCAGGGCGACCGGCCGGGTGTCCTTGCGGGAGAAGTCGAAGGCGGCGGTCAGGTCGCCGCAGACCGCGCGCCGCCAGGGCGAGATGTTCGGCTCGTGCACCCCGAAGCGGCGCTCCATGAACCGGATCACGGAGGTGTGGTCGAGCGTCTCGGAGCAGACGTAACCGCCCTTGCTCCAGGGCGAGACGACGAGCATCGGCACCCGCTGGCCGAGCCCGTACGGGCCGGCGGCGTGGCGGCTGTCGCCGGTGAAGACGTCCGGGCCGACGTCGACGGTGGACCTGCCCTGCGCGGCGGAGGCCGGCGGGAAGGGCGGGACCAGGTGGTCGAAGAAGCCGTCGTTCTCGTCGTACGTGATGAACAGGGCGGTCTTCGCC
This sequence comes from Streptomyces sp. NPDC032126, assembly GCF_055580085.1. Lineage (NCBI taxonomy): Bacteria > Bacillati > Actinomycetota > Actinomycetes > Kitasatosporales > Streptomycetaceae > Streptomyces > Streptomyces sp. NPDC032126. Next base: position 829,864 of record NZ_JBVIMA010000001.1, on the reverse strand, counting down.
CAGACCTCCGGCTTCGAGGTGAGCGCGTCGAGGACCTGGGCGATGTACCAGGCGCCGTAGTTCGCGGGCCAGTTGGGGTGCTCGGTGAAGGCCTCGGGGGCGACGATCCAGGAGATCTGCGGCAGCCTGCCGCCCTGGACGTCGGCCCGCAGCTGGTCGAAGAAGCCCTCGCCCTTGCGGGCATCGGTGCCGGTGCGGGCCTTGTCGTAGAGCGGGTCGCCGGGCTGGGCGTTCTGGTACTGCTTGAAGTAGAGCAGGGAGTTGTCGCCGTAGTTGCCGCGGTAGGCGTCGGAGATCCAGCCCCAGGAGCCGTTGGCGTCGAGTCCGTCGCCGACGTCCTGGTAGATCTTCCAGGACACCCCGGCCTTCTCCAGGCGCTCGGGGTAGGTGGTCCAGCCGTAGCCGGCCTCGTCGTTGCCGAGGACGGGGCCGCCGCCCTGGCCGTCGTTGCCCGTGTAACCCGTCCACAGGTAGTAGCGGTTGGGGTCGGTCGAGCCGATGAACGAGCAGTGGTAGGCGTCGCAGATCGTGAAGGAGTCGGCGAGCGCGTAGTGGAACGGGATGTCGTCGCGCTCCAGATACGCCATCGTCGTGGCGCTCTTGGCGGGTACCCACTTGTCGTACTTGCCGCCGTTGAAGGCGACATGGCCGTCGTTCCAGCCGTGCGGGAGGTCCTGGAGGAAGGCGAGGCCCAGGTCGTCGGCGTCCGGGTGGAAGGGCAGGACGTCCTTGGTGCCGTCGGACTGGTGCCACACCGGCGCGCCGTTCTGGAGGGTGACCGGACGCGGGTCACCGAAGCCGCGGACGCCCCTCAGCCGGCCGAAGTAGTGGTCGAAGGAGCGGTTCTCCTGCATGAGGACGACGATGTGCTCGACGTCCTCGATCGACCCGGTGCGGTGGTTCGCGGGGAGGGCCGCGGCGCGCTCGATACTGCCCGAGAGGGCGGTGAAGGCCGTGGTGGCGCCCGCGAGCTGAAGAAATCGGCGCCGGTTGACTTCGGGCATGGGTGAGGACCTCTCGTCCTTGACGGTGGTTGACCGGCCGGGTCCATGACGTGATGCGCGCGGAAGGAGTGTTCCAAGAGCACCGAACGTCAGGGAAGGGTCGGGTGGCGCGCATGTGAAAGTCGTCCGTACGCACGGTGTGTTGACCGGAATCCGACCCCTTCGCGGGGCGGCTCACCGCGCCGCCGCCACGGGTCTTCCGTGAGGCGGAAGTCCCGTTGCCACCCGCCGCGCCGCTTCCCGACGATGACGCCATCGCGAGAGAGAGCGGACGACGCCGCCGTCGCGGACCGAAGCGATGGAGCCGTCGCGACCCGAGGGAGCCGCCACCATGCCCCACATCACCGCCTTCGCCCGGAATCAGTGGTATGTCGCCGCCTACAGCGAGGAGATCGGCCGGGATCTGCTCGGCCGGACCGTCCTCGGGGAGCCGATCGTCCTGTACCGCACCGAGGAGGAGGGCACGCCCGTCGCCCTGCACGACCGATGCGTGCACCGCCGCTACCCGCTGTCCGAGAGCGGCCTGGACGGCGACCGGATCGTCTGCGGCTACCACGGGTTCACCTACGACACGACCGGCACCTGTGTGTACGTCCCGGGACAGCGGCGCGTCCCGCGCACCGCCCGCGTCGCCTCCTACCCGGTCGTCGAGCGGGACTCGCTGATCTGGGTGTGGATCGGCGACCCGGCCCTCGCCGACCCGGAGACCGTCCCGCGGGCCCGCCATCTCGACTCCCCCGGCTGGGTCACCGTCCGCGGCATGGAGCCGATCGACGCCGACTACGGCCTTCTCGTGGACAACCTGCTCGACCTGTCCCACGAGACCTATCTGCACGGCGGCTACATCGGCACCCCCGAGGTCGCCGAGACGCCGATCACGACGGAGGTCGACGAGGGCGCCGGCATCGTCCGGGTGAGCCGGCACATGGACGACGCCGAGTGCCCGCCGTTCTACGCCCGTTCGACCGGCATCCAGGGGCGCATCACCCGCTGGCAGGACATCGAGTACCACGCGCCCTGCCTGTATCTGCTGCACTCCCGGATCGCGCCGGTCGGCGTCCTCCCGGAGGCCGACGGCAGCGATCCCCACGGCTTCCACACCGAGATCACCTACGCCATCACCCCCTCGTCCGACGGCCACGTCTACGACTTCTGGATGGTCTCCCGGGACTGGGCGACGGACGACGACGAGGTCACCGCCTTCCTGCGGGGCAACAACCACACGGTGGTCATGCAGGACGTCGACGCGCTCAACCTGCTCCAGCGCACCCTCGGCTCCGAGCGGGCCGGCTACCAGGAACTCAGCATCAACATCGACACCGGGGGCCTCGCCGCCCGCCGCATCCTCGCCCGCCTGGTCGAGGAGGGCGACAAGCCCGTGGAGCCGGTCCGGTGAGCGGCGGTTCCACCGGGGAGGTCTACCGCGTCGACTGGCTGCCGGGGACCGACGTCCTGCACGGCACCTGCCACTGCGGCGCCGAGCACACCGCCGAGGACCCGGTCGCGATGTGGGCGTGGATGCTCGGCCACCCGGAAGGACACCGGACGCGCCCGGAAGACCACCGCACGCGGGAGAGCAGCGACTCGTGACCGTCTACGAAGCCGAACTCGTCGTCGACCGCATACAGTCCGCGGCCGACGGTGTACTGTCGTTCGTCCTTCGGGATCCGGCCGGCGACGACCTCCCCGCCTGGGCGCCGGGCGCCCACATCGACCTGCTCCTGGCCCCGGGCCTGGAGCGTCAGTACTCCCTGTGCGGCGATCCGGCGGACCGTTCCGCCTGGCGGATCGCCGTCCTGCGCGAGCCCGACGGGCGCGGGGGATCCGCCCACGTCCACGAGCGCCTGGGCCGGGGCGACGTGGTGCGGGTGCGCGGCCCGCGCAACCACTTCCCGCTGCGGCCCGCACCGCACTACCGCTTCATCGCGGGCGGCATCGGGATCACCCCCGTCCTGCCCATGCTCGCGGCGGCCGAGGCGGCGGGCGCCCAGTGGTCGCTGTTGTACGGCGGCAGGACGCGCCGGTCCATGGCGTTCACCGAGGAGCTGGTCCGCTACGGCGACCGGGTCACCATCGCGCCGCAGGACGAGACCGGGCTGCTCGACCTCGACGCCGCGCTCGACGGCCTGCCGTCCGGCGCCCTGGTCTACTGCTGCGGTCCGGGCCCGCTCCTGGACGCCGTGGAGCGGCGCTGCCCGGCCGCGGCGCTGCACGTCGAACGGTTCCAGGCCCGGGCCCAACCGGACGGTGAGGAGCGGGAGTTCGAGGTCGAGCTGGCGCGCAGCGGACGTACGCTGACCGTCGCGCCCGGCGTCTCGGTCCTCGACACCGTACGCGCCGCCGGGATCGAGGTGCTCTACTCCTGCGCCGAGGGAACGTGCGGCACCTGCGAGACCGACGTGCTGGACGGCACCCCGGACCACCGGGACTCGGTGCTCACCGCGGACGAGCGGGAGGCCGGGGAGACGATGATGATCTGCGTGTCCCGCTGCCGGGGGGAACGCCTCGTGCTGGACCTGTGAGCCGACCGAGGCGCCGTCGGCGACCTGAACGCCGACGGTGCCCGGTCAGACCTCGGGGGTGGCGGGGACCACGCTGAGATGGTTCGCGGTGCGTCCGGGGCGGCGGGCCCTGCGGGTCGCCGGCGCGGGGGGCGGCTCGCGCGGGACCATCGTCAGCCGCGTGAAGCCCATGTCCTCCAGCGCCCTGGGGGTCTCGCAGACGAGCCGGACCTCGGTGGCGCCGCGGCGCGGGTCGGGGTGGACCAGGAAGCGCACCGATCCGTCGCACTCGGCGGCGTCCGTGCCGACCGTGCGGATCCAGTGCGGCAGCCCCTGCCGGTAGGCGGCCTCCATGATCGGGTCCTGGGCGATCTCCCGGCGGATGGCCTGCAGCTCGTGGTCGTGGCTGTGCCGCTCCAGGGCGGCCGCGAAGTACGCCAGCGCCGGCAGGAACCAGCTCGCCTCGTGCTCGCCCAGGACCGTACCGGCGTCCGGGTGGAACAGCACGAACCGGAGCAGGCTGTCGCACGGCATCGCCGTGGGATGCGGGCCGACCTCCCGGAAGAGTGTCTCGAAAGCGGTGTTCGCCATGGTGACGCCCCAGCGCAGGTCGAGCACGACGGAGGGGAAGGGAACGGCTTCCAGCAGCGCGGCGTAGTCCCGCAGGTACGCCTGGGACTCGGGACTCTCGGGGACGGACCGCGGTACGGACCGCTGCCCACCTGCCTGATACGCCATCGGGAGGTCACCCCTCTTGCCTGATGCGGCCTTCACGCGGCGCCCCGATCCTGCTGCCCAGGTACTCGCGATGTCAACTATCGTGGCATTCGGCGCTTGTTGACGGCTGAAATTGGCCACAGTTGTGGCGAGACCTGGATGCGGGTTCCAAACACCCGTTAGTCTCCGGGCTGTTCACGGCGCCTCTCCCCACCGGCTGAGGGGGCGCCGGTGAGGGGACGGCCCACAACGTAGGAGACCTGTCGGTGACGGATGGCTTCGAGGTTCCGGGCGCCACGGCGACGGCTTCGCTGAACGCCGTCACCGCCCGTGTCGCCGCGCTCGCCGACCGGCTCGGCGTGCCGCACGCGGAGGTCTTCGACACCGGGCGGCTGTCCGTCGCCTCCGGTGTCCCGGAGTCCGTGGTCAAGGCCCTCCTGAGCGGCCGCCCGGCGGGCGAACCGGACGTCCAGGCCCGCTTCCTCCAGCGCCTGGACCTGCTGCGGCGCACCCGGCTCAAGCCCAACGGGCGCAAGTACACCCAGCAGGAGATCGCCGACGGCGCCGGCATGTCGCGGCAGCAGGCGGGCGCCCTCATCAACGGCGACCGCCGCCCCACCATGGAGCACTGCGACGCCCTTCAGCGTTTCTTCCGCGTGCACGCCGGATTCCTGACCGCCGAGGACCCCGAGGCCCTCGCGGGCGCCCTCCAGCACGCCGAGCAGGAACTGCTGCAACGGCTCGCCCAGCGGGAGGCGGCGGCCGTGGACCCGCTGGAACGGCTGCTGCAGGACCACGGGGTGCGCGGAATCGCCTGGCGGGCCGCCCAGCTGCCCACCGACCAGCACCGCGACAAGGTCGCCGAGTGGCTGGACATGCTTCTGGAGAGCGTGAAGCGGCCCGAGACGTGATCCAGGGGAGGACTGTGGGCATCGGTAGGCAAATGCGGCGGTTGTGCGGCGAGTTGGTCGCGGAGGTGACCCTGCCCGCCCCGGCGGCGCCGGCGGCCCTCTACACGGCGCTGTGCGACGCGATGAGCAGACGCCGCGGCCGCCCCGTCCACTTCCGTACGGCCGCGTTCCCGGTGGGCACCGCCAGCGGGCTGTGGCTCGACATGGCCGACCAGGACCTCGTCGTCATCGAGGAACGCACCGCCCCCGACCACCAGTTGGTGATCCTCGGCCACGAACTGTGGCACATGAAGGCCGGGCACAGCGGCCACCACGTCGAGGGCGCCGCGGTCGCCGCGCGCTTACTCGCCGACGGCGCGGATCTCCAGGCGACCGTGCACAGCGTGGCCGCGCGCACCCGGTTCGACCTCGCCGACGAGAAGGAGGCCGAGCGCTTCGGCCTGCTGCTCGCCAGCAAGTGCCGTACGTGGCTGGCGGGTTCGGCGGGGCGGGGGCGCGGGCAGCGGGACCATCTGGCGGGGCGGATCGAGGCCTCGCTCGGCTACCCGGGGCCGCAGGGCTGAGAGACGGCCGGACCGGTGCCGGGCCAGTTTCACGGTTCACCCGCATGGCGTCGTGCGACCGGCGCGTCGGGGGACGGCTCGTTTCCGCTGAGCGGGCGAACCGGAGCGCAGCACGGCCGGATTGTCAGTGGTGCCCGGCAAGCTGGGGGGTGCGCCGCCGCACGGGGGCGTACGCGCCCGCCGGGCGCGTGGCAGCCGACGACACGGGGAGAGCCGACCGATGCCCACCACCGCCGTACTGACCGACCGGGAGCGCACCGCCGTCCAGGCGTATCTGCGGCTGCTGCACACCGTGCGGGCCGCCTTCGACGCCCCCCGCACCGATGTCTCCGGCCCGCCGCACCATCGGCTGCCCGTGGTGATCCCGCCGTCGGTGCTGGCGGAGGCGGACCAGGCCCTGGCGGCCGCGGGCCTGACGGGGCACGAGGAGGACTTCTTCCGGCTGTTGAGGACCTGGTGCCCCGACGTGTGAGCGGTCTCAAACGAACGGCACCGTGATCGCCGTGGCGACCAGGCCCCGCTGGACGGTCCAGCGGCCGTCGAAGTGGGTGACGCGACGGCCGTCGACCACCGGTCCGGGGACGAGGAGGCGGGCGCGCAGGGTGCCGTGCGCCAAGGCGCCGGAGGCTGCGGCGCCGGGCGCCGGCACCAGGTCGATGTCGGCCTCGGAGAAGTCCAGCCACTTGCGGGTCAGGGGGAACCACGCCTTGTAGACCGACTCCTTGGCGCTGAAGAGCAGGCGGTCGCCGTGCAGCTCGGGGCGGTCGGCGGCCAGCCGGCGCAGCCGCTCGCGCTCGGCGGGCAGCGCGACCGCGTCCAGCACACCGTCGGGGAGGCGGTCGTGGGGTTCGGCGTCGATACCGAGGGAGGCCAGGTCGGTGGCACGGACCAGGGCGGCGGCGCAGTAGCCCTCGCAGTGGGTCATGCTGCCGACCAGGCCGTCCGGCCAGGTCGGCGCGCCGCGCTCACCGGACAGCACGGGCTGCGGGGGCACGCCGAGCTTCTCCATGGCGCGCCGGGCGCAGGAGCGTACGGCGGCGAACTCGCGGCGCCGCTTGGCGACCGCGCGCGCCACCAGCACGGCCTCCTCCGGGTACAGCGCGTCCTCGGTGTCCGCGGCGGCGATCTCGGCACGGTACGCCTCGACGGAGACCACCTGCTCCGGCAGCAGCTCCTCGATCACGCGGTCTCTCCCTCCACGGGAAGGACGGGGCGCAGCCGGCCGGGCGGCCCGGGGCGCTTGCTCCACTCGCGCGGATAGCCCACCGACACCTCCTCGAAGCGCACGCCCTCGTGCCAGGTGGTGCGCGGGATGTGCAGATGGCCGTAGACCATGGCGGCGACCCGGAAGCGGCGGTGCCAGTCCGCCGTGAGGCGGGTGCCGCACCACATGGCGAACTCGGGGTACCACAGCACGTCCGTGGGGTGCCGGTCGAGGGGGTAGTGGTTGACCAGGACCGTGGGCAGGCCGGCGGGCAGCTCGGCGAGCCGGCGCTCGGTCGCCGCGACGCGGGCCCGGCACCAGTCCTCGCGGGTCGGGTAGGGATCCGGGTGGAGCAGGTACTCGTCGTTGCAGACGACCCCGGTGCCGCGGGCGTACGCCAGGCCCTCCGCCTTGGTCGTGCAGCCGGACGGCAGGAACGTGTAGTCGTACAGCAGGAACAGCGGCGCCACGACGGCCGGGCCGCCGGGGCCCTCCCACACGGGGTACGGGTCCTCGGGCGTGACGACGCCCAGGTCGCGGCAGACCTCGACGAGATGCTCGTAGCGCTCCACGCCGCGCAGGGTGACCGCGTCCTTGGGGTGGGTCCACAGCTCGTGGTTGCCGGGGGCCCACAGGACCTTGCGGAAACGGCTCGCGAGCGTCTTGAGCGCCCAGCGGACGTCCTCGACGGTCTCGGCGACGTCGCCGGCCACGATCAGCCAGTCGTGCTCCGACTCGGGCCGCATCTCCTCCACGAGGGCGCGGTTCTCCGCGTAGCTGATGTGCAGATCGCTGATGGCCAGCAGCCGCCCCGCCGCGCTCTGTGTCGCCATCGCCCCGATTCCCCCCGCCGCCGACCACACGCGCCCCTCACGCGCACACGAATGCCACCACGACAACACATCCCCGGCCCGGGGACAAGGCGGCCCCGGCCTCCGGCGGCTCGCGAGGGGGGGCGGTCGGCGGCGCTCGGCGGGGGCGTGGCGGCTCGCGGTGGGGGCGTGTGGTTCGGGGTTCGCTCGTCGCCCGTGCCTCAGCGCACCGGAAGCACACCACTGGGCGCACGGGGAGCGCGTCGGGGTCCGCCGGGCCCTCTCCGCCCCACTCTGGCGCACCAGGTTCCCCGTCGCGGCAGGATCGGAAAATCCGTAACACGCGCGTTGCACGCGAGGCCCTTCGCAGGCCGTATGATCGCCCCAACACCACCGCCATGAACTTGCTTTCACGCAGGGCGGTTTGGTGTCCCTCCAATCCCCCTGCCCGGGCCGGGCCCGCTTCGCCCTGCCCGCGAACCATGAAAGGCGGCCTGCATGGTCTCTCGCGTACGCGTCTGGCTCAACCGCACGTACGCGGAGAACGTGTTCTTCATGGATCAGCTGCGGCGAAATCCGAGCGATCGCGCGGTCGAGATCCACGCGACCCATGGTGACGCCGACTCCCCCGTGCTGGCCGCCGCCGACACCGCCGACCTGGAGCCGGAGGGCCTGTCCCCCGCCGCCTACGTCGAATTCGCCCTCGACCAGTGCCGGCGTCGCGGCATCGACGTGTTCGTGCCCCGGCTGCACCAGTCGGCGGTCGTCGCGCACCGCGCCGACTTCGAGGCGGCCGGCACGGCCCTGCTTGCGCCGCCGCCGGAGGCCGTGGCCGTCTTCGAGGACAAGGTGATCGCCTACGAGGCCGTCCAGGCGATCGGCGTGCCCGTGCCGCCGTGGTGGCGGGTGCGCGACGCCGACGAACTCGTCGCCGCGGTCGAGGAGTTGGAGGCGGCCGGACACAGGGCGTGCTTCAAGCCGGCGTCCGGCGCGGGTGGCGTGGGCTTCCGCGTCGTCACCCGCGCCCCGTTCTCCCTCATGCACCTCAACGGCTTCCCCAGCTCCTATGTGCAGCTGGACCTGGTCGTGGCCGCGCTGCGCGAGGCCGACGAGCCGGTGGACCTGCTGGTCATGCCGCGCCTGGAGCAGCCGGAGGTGTCAGTGGACTGCCTGACCGGCCCCGACAACCGCGTGCGGATGGCCATCGGCCGCACCAAGAACGGGCGGCGGCGCGGCTTCACGCTGCACGAGCAGTGGCTGGAGCCGGCCCGCCGGATCGCCGAGGGCTTCGGGCTGCACTACCTGTCCAACATCCAGTTCCGGATGTTCGGCGAGCAGCCGGTCCTGATGGACGTCAACACCCGCCCGGCCGGCGGGCTGCACCAGCTGTCCCTGTGCGGTGTCAACGCCCCTTGGGCGGCCGTGCAGTTGGCGCTCGGTGAGGACCCGGGCGAGATCGAGCCGCCGTTCCTGGGCCAGGACTACACGGTGGTGTCGGGGCCGCGCCCGCTGCGCCCGGTGACGCTGCCGCCGCAGCGGATCGAGGAGCCCGAGACCCTGCTGCCGGTGGTGCCCGCACCCGCGCCGGAGCCGGTCGACACCGTCCCGTCCGTCACCACGGACACGGCCGCCGCCGCACCGGCGTAGGGCCTACGACCTCACTCCACACTCCAACCGGTCTGGACCAATCTCGGTGCATCCCCTTGACACCGGGATTGGTCCATACCATTTTGGTGGGCGCACCACCGCACATCCGTGCACTCCCGAACACCCCCATCCCTTCAGGGAGATCGTGTGCACCCCACCACCACACCCCACAGACGCCCCGTGCGTCGTCTCCTCGCCCTGCTCGGGACCGCCGCCCTCGCGGTCGGCGGGGCCATCGCCCTGCCGGGCACCGCCCAGGCGGCCAACATCCTCGGCAACGCCGGCTTCGAGTCCGGCGCGCTCTCCCCCTGGTCGTGCACCGGCAACCTCGGCTCGATCGTCTCCTCCCCCGTGCACGGCGGCTCCAAGGCCCTCGCCGGAGCGGCCAGTTCGAGCGACAACGCCCAGTGCAGCCAGACCGTCGCGGTCCAGCCCAATACGACGTACAGCCTCAGCGGCTGGGTACGCGGCAGCTACGTCTACCTCGGCGTGGACGGCGGCGCCTCCACCTGGACGACGTCGCCGTCGGCGTACAGCAAGCTGTCGGTGTCCTTCACCACCGGCGCCTCGCAGACCAGCGCGACGATCTATCTCCACGGCTGGTACGCCCAAGGCACCTACTACGCCGACGACATCAGCCTCGACGGCCCCGGCGGCGGTGGCTCCGACACCCAGGCCCCGACCGCGCCGACCGGCCTGACCTCCACCGGCAGGACGTCCTCCAGTGTCTCCCTGTCGTGGAACGCCTCGACGGACAACGTCGGAGTGACGGGGTACGACATCTACCGCGGGTCGAGCCAGGTGCTGAGCGTCTCCGGAACCAGTGGCACCGTCAGCGGGCTGTCCCCCAGCACGAGTTACACCTTCACCGTCAAGGCACGCGACGCCGCCGGGAACACCTCCGCGGCCTCCAACGCCGTGACCGTCACGACCGAGGCGGGCACCGGCGGCGGCACCGGCTTCAAACAGGCCGCGCCGTACCTCTACGAGGGGTGGGGCGACCCGCCGAGCCCGAGCACGGTGATGAGCTCGACCGGCGTCAAGTGGTTCACCATGGCGTTCGTGCTGGACGGCGGCGGCTGCAACCCGATGTGGGACAGCAACCGGCCGCTCACCGGCGGGGCCGACCAGACCGCCATCAACCAGATCCGCGCCGCCGGCGGTGACATCGTCCCGTCGTTCGGCGGCTGGCAGGGCAGCAAGCTCGGCGCCAACTGCTCCTCGGCGAGCGCGCTCGCGGGCGCCCTCCAGAAGGTGATCGACGCCTACGGCCTGAAGGCCGTCGACATGGACATCGAGAACACGGACGAGTTCGAGAACGAGGCCGTGCAGGCGAGGATCCTCACCGCGCTGAAGACGGTCAAGGCCAACAACCCCGGCCTGCGGACCATCGTCACCTTCGGCACCTCGACCACCGGGCCGACGTACTACGGCAACCGCCTCATCGAGCAGGCCAAGTCGCTGGGCGCCGACATCGACGTCTTCACCATCATGCCGTTCGACTTCGGCGGCGGCTCCGACATGTACGGCAACACCGTGAACGCGGCGGAGGGGCTGAAGACCAAGCTGAAGTCCACCTTCGGGTGGGACGACGCGACGGCCTACGCCCACATCGGGATCTCCGGCATGAACGGCCTGTCCGACCAGCAGGAGAACACCACCCCGGCGATCTGGACCCAGATCCGCGACTGGTCCAACAGCCACCACATCGCCCGGCTCGCCTTCTGGTCGGTCAACCGCGACCGGCCCTGCCCGGGTGGCGGCGTGGTCAGCAACTGCTCCGGCATCAGCCAGAACAACTGGCAGTTCACGTCCATCACGGCCGGCTTCACCGGCTGACCCCGACCGCACACCGCCCCGCACTCCCTTCCCCTCCCCTCCCCCCGGCTTCACGGCCGGGGGGATTTTTCTTCGCGAAGGGGTGTATCAGGAGGCCGGCCCGTTGCTCATAAGAGTGGAAGACACCCCGGGAGACAACGGGGGACAACGGGGGACACAGCACGACCGGGGCCGATGGGGGTCGGCCACGGGGGACACAGGGGGAAGCACCGGGGCCCGCGGGGGTCGACGGGGGATCGGGGTGGTCGGCCGCTGTCACGGGGAGCGGCCGACCACCCCGAAGAACGCTCCGGCTCAGAATCTGCCCGAACCGCGGTACAGCTCCAGCTCGCCGTCCCACAGTCCGCGTACGTTGATCTCGGCGCGCGAGGCGTCGAAGAGGATCAGGTACAGCGTGCGGCGGTCCGGGGAGAGGGTGCTCGGGCCGTAGTGGTGGCCGGCCGGCAGACCGCGCACCGTGCGTACACGGCCTCGGCGTGCCGGGCGATCCAGTCGCCGAGTCCCTCCAGCCGTTCGGCCTGCTCCGCCGGGATCGTGCCGTCCTCCCGCGGCCCCACGCTCAGCAGCAGATTGCCTCCCCCGCCGATCGTCTCGGCGAAGTAGCGGATGAGCTGGTCGACCGACTTGTGGTTGTGGTCGTGGTGCTGGTGCCCCCAGGAGTCGTTGATCGTCAGGCACAACTCCCAGGGACCCTCCGGCGGCACGACCGGGGCGCCCTGTTCCGGTGTCGCGTAGTCGCCCTCGCTGAGCATGCGGGCGTTGAGGACGACGTCCGGGACCTCGGAGCGGCCTCGCTCGCGCAGGGCGTCCGCGTAGCCGGCGAGCAGGTCGCGGCCCACGTTCAGGTCCCCGTACGCCGTGTCCCACAGGGCCACGCCGTCATGGTGCCGGCTGGTCAGCACGGCGTACTTGGCGCCCGCACGGGCGAACAGCGCGGCCCACTCGCGGGGGTTGTAACGGGACGCCGTGAAGCGGTCCAACTGGGACATGTACCGGTCGTACGGGACGATGTCGTCGTAGAACGACCAGGACTCCTGGACGCCGTCGACGGCGTAGATGCCCCAGTGGACGAAGATTCCCAACTTGGCGTCGGTGAACCAGGGTTGGATCGGCACCGGTCAGCTCCGCCGCAGGCGCAGGGTGAGGATCTGGAAGGGGCGCAGGGTGACGGACACGTCGTCGCCGTCGAAGTCCGCGTCTTCCAGCGGCCGTTCGAGCAGATCGGTGACCTGTGCGCCGGCGAGCGGGAAGCCCGTCGTCAGAACGCCCTGGGCGCGTCCGCCGCGCGACTCGTACAGGCGCACCACGACGTCGCCCGACCCGTCGTCGGCGAGCTTGACCGCCTCGACGGTCACGCCCTCGCCGGACACGGAGACGACCGGGTTCGGGGCGCCCGCCGCGTCCGCCACCCGCAGGGGCAGGTTGAGCGCGTAGCCCTCGGCGACGGCGTCCTCGATGCGGGCGCCGGGCAGCAGGGAGTAGGTGAAGCGGTGCCGGCCCTGGTCGGCCCCCGGGTCGGGGACGCGCGGCGCGCGCACCAGGCTGAGGCGGACCGTGGTGGTCGTACCCCCGTCCTCGCGGACCGTGCGGGTGACGTCGTGGCCGTACGTCGAGTCGTTGATGACGGCGACGCCGTAGCCGGGTTCGCCGATGTGCACCCAGCGGTGGCCGGAGACCTCGAAGCGGGCCGCCTCCCAGCTGGTGTTGGTGTGGGTGGGCCGCTGGACGTGGCCGAACTGGATCTCGGCGCTGGAGTGCGGCGCCCGGATGTCCACCGGGAAGCCGGCCTTGAGGAACTTCTCGGCCTCGTGCCAGTCGATGTCGGTCTCGAAGTCGACGCGGGGGCTGCCCGCGCGGACGGTGATGGTCTGGGTGATCGTCGAGCCCTTGCCGAAGGAGCGGGTGACGCGGATCGCGCCGAGCAGCGGGTCCTCGTCGACCACGGTGATCTCCGAGGCGTCCAGCAGGTCCGTGTAGCGGTTGCGGTAGTGCTTGTCGACGTCCCAGGCGTCCCAGCAGTTCGGGAGGTCGGTGTGCAGACGGAGCAGATTGCCCTGGCCGGCGAGGACTTCGCGCTGGGCCCGCAGATCGTATACGGACGACAGTGTGCCGTCGTCCGCCACCTGTACACGGACGATCCCGTTGTCGAGCGTGCGGCCCTCGACCCGTACGGGCGCGGGTGCCTGCTGGGCGGCGGCCACGGGGGCGCTGCCGTTCGCCGGCACCTCGACGTACACCGGTACGCCCGTGGCCGTGCGGATCACCTCGGCCCGGTCGAACGGGCTGGTGTTGAACACCCGCGTCCCGCCGGCCCCCAGCGCGGCCACCGCCTCGGCCGTCAGCGCCTCCAGCTCCCCGGCCACGCGCGCGTACTCCGCCTCCGCCTCGCGGTGCACCCAGGCGATCGACGAGCCCGGCAGGATGTCGTGGAACTGGTGCAGCAGGACCGTCTTCCACAGCCGGTCCAGCCGCTCGTACGGGTATGTGTAGCCCGGCGCGTGCAGGGCGGCGGTGGTCGCCCACAACTCGGCCTCGCGCAGCCGGTGTTCGCTGCGCCGGTTGCCCTGCTTGGTGCGGGCCTGGGAGGTGTACGTCGCCCGGTGCAGCTCCAGGTACAGCTCGCCGACCCACACCGGGGCGTCGGGGTACTCCTCGCGGGCCTTGGCGAAGAACGCGTCGGGGTGCTCGACCTCGACCCTCGGGGAGCCCTCCAGGTCCTTCAGCCGGCGCGCCCGCTCCATGATCTCGCGGGTGGGGCCGCCTCCGCCGTCGCCCCAGCCGAACGGGGCCAGGGAGCGCGTGGCGCCGCCCTTCTCGCCGTAGTTGCGCACCGCGCGCGCCATCTCCTCGCCGCTGAAGCGGGCGTTGTAGGTGTCGATGGGCGGGAAGTGGGTGAAGATGCGGGTGCCGTCGATGCCCTCCCACCAGAAGGTGTGGTGGGGGAACCGGTTGGTCTGGTTCCAGGAGATCTTCTGGGTGAGGAACCAGTCGTTGCCGGCGAGCTTCGCGAGCTGCGGGTAGGCGGCGGTGTAGCCGAAGGAGTCCGGCAGCCAGACGCCCTTGGTCTCGATGCCGAAGTGCTCGATGAAGAAACGCTTCCCGTGGACGAGTTGACGGGCGATGGCCTCGCCGCCGGGCAGATTGCCGTCGGCCTCCACCCACATGCCGCCGACCGGCGCCCACTGGCCCTTCTTCACGGATTCCTGGATGCGGGCCCACACCTGCGGGTAGTTGTCGCGCACCCACTCGTACTGCTGGGCCTGCGAGCAGGCGAAGACGAACTCCTCGTACTCCTCGGCCAGCGCGGTCACGTTGGAGAAGGTCCGGGAGGTCTTGCGCTTGGTCTCGCGGATCGGCCACAGCCAGGCGGAGTCGATGTGCGCGTGGCCGACGCCGGAGATCCGGTGGGCGCTGGCGTGCGCGGGCCGCGACAGGACGGGCCTGAGGGCCTCGCGCACGGCGGGCGCCGAGCCGGAGACGTCGTCCAGGTCGAGCAGGTCCATGGCGCGGTCGAGGGCGTGCATGATCTCGTGCCGGCGCGGGTCGTGCTCACCGAGCTGCACCATCAGCTCGCGCAGCACCTGGATGTCGAGGTCGAGGTGCCAGACCGGCTCGTCGAGGACGGCGAGCTCGGCGCGGCGGAATGTATACAGTGGACGGTCGCCCGCCGTCAGTACATCGCCGAGCGGCGTCGGTCCGGCGAAGCCGTTCGCCAGGATGTCGGGGTTGGACGCCGCCTCCACCAGATAGTCGATCTCCTCGCCGCCCACCGCCGGGTTGGCCACCGGCACGTACTGGTTGAGCGGGTTGACCGCCTTCAGCGGGGTGCCGTCGGTCCGGTGGACCAGGGCCTCGGCCTGGTTGCCGGGCCAGTCGCCGGTGAAGCCGAGGTCGATCACCGACTCCACACGCCGGCCCGCCCACGCGGCGGGGACCGTCCCGCGCATCCGGAACCAGGTGGTGCCCCACGGCGGACCCCAGGGGGTGCCCATCGCGAACGGCTCGTACGCGGCGGCCGCCGCCTCCTCGAAGGTCACCGGCTCGCCCGGGGCCTGCCAGGCGGTCACCTCGAAGGGGACGCCGGCCGCGTAGATCGCGGGCCTGATGCGCTGGGTGTGGAGGCGCTCGACGCGCTCCTCGATCCGGGTGCGTTCGTCGTGCATGAGGTCTCCAGAGGCCAAGAAGAGGGAAAGCGCTTACTCAAGGTACGCCAGACCCGGATGGACGGCCGTGTACCCCTCGACCAGCCGCCGGGCGACATTCACCGAGTCCACCAGCGGGTGCAGCGCGAACGCCTTCACCGCCGTCGCCCGGGAGCCGGACCCGGCGGCCGCGAGCACCTCGCGCTCGACCGCCTTGACCGCGCAGACCAGGCCGGTGGCGTGGCCGGGCAGCGGGTCCACGGCGACCGGGTGGGCGCCGTTGGCGTCGACCAGGCAGGGCACCTCGATGACCGCGTCCCCGTCGAGCACGGACAGGGTGGTGCGGTTGCGCACATTGAGGATCAGGGTGGTGCGCTCGTCCCGGGCGATGGCCCGCATCAGGGCGAGGGCGACCTTCTCGTACCCGCCGGACAGGTCGTCGGCGTCGCGCTCACCCGCGCCCGCCGTCTCCCGGTTCTCGGACATGTAGGTGGCCTCGCGCTCGGCGCGAGTGCGGTCCCAGGCGGCGAGGGCCGCCGCGTCGGGCCGCCGCATCTCCTCGTAGAAGCGCGCCTGCTGGTCGGCGAGGAAGGCGCCGCGGGTCTTCTCGGCCTCCTGGTAGGCGCGGACGGCCTCGCGGTTGAAGTAGTAGTAGTGCAGGTATTCGTTGGGGATCGCGCCGAGGGACCGGAGCCAGTCGACGCCGAACAGCTTGCCCTCCTCGAAGGAGCCGAGCAGTTCGGGGTCGGCGAGCAGACGGGGCAGTTCGTCGCGGCCGGCGACGCGCAGGCCGCGCACCCAGCCCAGGTGGTTGAGGCCGACGTAGTCGATCCACGCCTCCTTCGGGTCCGCGCCGAGCACCCGGGCGATACGGCGGCCGAGGCCGACCGGCGAGTCGCAGATGCCGATGACGCGGTCGCCGAGGTGGCGGGACATGGCCTCGGTGACGAGGCCGGCGGGGTTGGTGAAGTTGATGACCCAGGCGTCGGGGGCGAGGCGGGCCACCCGCCGGGCGATGTCCACGGCCACCGGGACCGTGCGCAGGCCGTAGGCGATGCCGCCGGCGCCGACCGTCTCCTGGCCGAGGACGCCCTCCGCCAGGGCGACCCGCTCGTCGTCCGCCCGGCCCCGCAGTCCTCCGACGCGGATCGCGGAGAAGACGAAGTCGGCGCCGCGCAGCGCCTCGTCGAGGTCGGTCGTCGCGGTCACCCGGGGGGCGTCGTCGACCGCCGACGCCTGTTCGGCCAGTACACGGGCGACCGCATACAGTCGACTGTCGTCCAGATCATGCAGAACGACCTCGGTCACCCGCCCCTCGCCGCGGTCCGCCAGCAGCGCCCCGTACACGAGCGGCACCCGGAATCCGCCGCCGCCCAGAATCGTCAGTCTCACGCCCGCACCTTTCCCGGTCCGCCCGCCACGATCACCTCGACGTCGGCCTCCTGGAGGGAGGACCGGGTCGCCGTGTCCGGGGGCGCGTCCGTCACCACCACGTCCAGGTCCTCGGGACCGCAGACCTTCGCCATGCCCGTGCCCGGGAACTTCGCCGCGTCCGCGAGGAGCACGACCCGGTCGCTCGCCTTGATCATGGCGCGCTTGACCGGCACCTCGACGACCGTCGTGTCCATCACCTGCCCGCCCGGGCGCACTCCACTGGTGCCGAGGAAGAGCCAGTCGGCGTGCAGCTGGCGCAGATTGTCCTCGGTGAGGAAGCCGACCAGGGAGCGGTACTCGCGGCGGACCATGCCGCCCAGCAGCACGAGCTCGATGTCCTCGTCGTCGGCGAGCTCCTCGTAGACCACCAGGTTGCTGGTGATCACGGTGAGCCGGCGGCCGTGCAGCCGGCGGGCCAGGCGGTAGGCGGTGGTGCCGATGTCCAGCAGCACCGACTGGCCGTCCTCGATCATCGACGCCGCCCGTTCGGCTATGGCGTCCTTCTCGGCCACCCGCACCTCGGCGACCTCCGCGAAGGGCTGGTCGCCCTCGTCCGCGACGGCACCGCCGTGCACCCGGGTGAGCAGGCCGTCCTCCTCCAGTTTGACCAGGTCGCGCCGGATGGTCGCGGGGCTCACGCCGAGCTGCTCGGAGAGGTCGGTCACGGCCGCGGGCCCGCCAGAGCGCAGGGCCCGCAGGATGAGTTGGTGTCGTCGTTCTGCCAGCACACGATGAACACTACTCGTCATCTTCAATCAGATCCATGCTCACTTCTGCTCGGATGTTGACCAATCTCGCAGAGGGGCGCACGATTCCGGTCACTGAAATAAAAGGTTTTGACGAGAGGACGCCTCCGTGGACGATGACCGGCCCGATGTCCTGCTGGCCGGGCTGCTCTTCTACGACCTGGTCCTCACGGGCCTGGGCCGGCCGCCCACACCGGGCGAGGAGAGAGGCGGACATCGAGTCCCACGACCACGCCCATGAGATCGCCGACGACCCGCGCTATCTGAACGCCTTCGTCGACCGGGTGGCGCGCTTGGTGCTGCGCGACAAGAACCACCCCTCGGTGATCGTCTGGTCGCTGGGCAACGAGTCCGACTACGGCGCCCAAGCGCGGCTGGGCCGATCCGACGGTGGGCTCCGACATCGCGTGTCCGATGTACGCGCCGCTGGAGGACTGTGTGACGCACGCGCTGTCCGGCGAGCAGACCAAGCCGCTCATCCAGTGCGAGTACTCCCACGCCATGGGCAACAGCAACGGCACGCCGGCCGACCACTGGGCCGCCATCGAGTCAACGCCGGGCCTTCAGGGCAGGTTCATCCGGGAGTTCTGGGACCACGGAATTCTCCAGCGCGTGAGCGATGGAAGACCGGTCGGGCGCGCGGGCGCCGGACTGTATGACAACGGTGTCGCCGCGCCCGGCCACCGCTGGGCGTACGGCGGCGACTTCGGCGAGCGCGATCACGACGGCCCGTTCATCGCGGACGGCGTCGTCTTCCCCGACCGCACTCCGAAGCCGGTGATGTACGAGCACCGCGAGATCGCGGCGCCGGTGCGGATCCGGCTGTACCGGCACGAGGGCGTGGTCGTCTCCAACCACCAGCACGTCCGGGACCTGACGTGGCTGGCCGGCGAGTGGGAGCTGACGCTCGCCGACGGCGGCACGCTGACCGCGCCCGCCGAACTGCCCTCTCTGCTCCCCGGCGAGACCCGCGTGGTGCCGCTGCCGTTCGACGTGCCCGCCGACGGCGGCGAGGCGTGGCTGACCCTGCGCGTGACGACCGCCGAGGACCTGCCGTGGGCCCCGCGGGGCACGGACGTCTGCGCACCCCAGCTCCTGCTGCGGGCGGCACAGCCTCCGGCCGCCCCGGTCGCGGCCGCCCCGGTCGCCACCGGTCGGATCGAGGTGGACGCCGACGGGCTGCTCGTCCATCCGCTGCTGACCGCCGCCCCCACGCTGTCGCTGTGGCGGGCGCCCACCGACAACGACGAGCTGGGCGGGATCGCGCCGCGCCGGCGTGCCTGGGGCCTCGACGGCCTCGTGCGCACACCGCTGTCGGTGGAGCGCGACGGCGAACGCGTCACCGTCGTCGCCGAGTACGCGGGCACCGCCGGAGTGGTCCGGCACCGCCAGGTGTTCACGCCGGTCGAGGGGGGGATCCACGTCGACGAACGGGCCGATGTACCGGCCCGGTTCGACGACGTGGCCCGGGTCGGCTCGGTCTTCGAGACCGTACCGGGCCTGGACCTGCTGGAGTGGTTCGGACAGGGCCCGTGGGAGTCGTACCCCGACCGCGCCGCGGGAGCGCCGGTCGGCCATCGCTCCGTGCCCGTGGACCGGCTGTTCACCCCGTATCTGCGTCCCCAGGAGAGCGGCGGCCGGCACGGCGTACGGCGGTTCACGCTGTCCGCGCCGGACGCCACCGGGCTCTCCGTCACCCTCGACGAGCCGCGCCAGGTGTCCGTCACGCGCTACCGCGCCGAGGACCTGACCCCCGTGGCCCACCACGACGAACTGGTGCCGCGCGCCGGATGCGTGGTGCACCTCGACGCCGCGCACCGGGGCCTGGGCGCGGCCTCGTGCGGCCCCGACACCTTCCCCTCCTATCGCGTCGCACCGGGCCCGCACCGCTGGAGCTGGACCCTGCGCGTCCTGTGAACTCCCCCGTACCTCCCCCTTCACGGAGCGACCGTGTGCACTTCGTCCCACCACGCCCTGCCCTCGCACGCCCAGTCCGATCCCACCCCTGGTGAGGCGCCCCGGGCGGGCGCAGGGCGGCGCGGCTTCCTGCGGGCGAGCGCGCTGCTCGGTGCCGCCGCCACCGCCACGGTCGCGCTGCCGGCCGCCGCCGAGGCGGCACCGGCGACGGCACCGGCCGCCTGGCGCCCGGACCCCGACAGCCGCCGCTTCACGCTCGCCGTGATGCCCGACACCCAGTACCTCTTCGACGGGCCCAGCATCGACAAGGCGCCGGTCGAGGCGTCGCTGCGCTATCTGCTGGAGCACGGCCGGGACGAGAACATCGTGTTCCTCTCGCACCTCGGCGACCTCACCCAGAACGGCAGCCGGGCCGAGATGGCCGCGATCGGCGAGGCGTTCCGCATCCTGGACCGGCGCGGGGTGGGCTACAGCGTCCTGGCCGGCAACCACGACGTCAGATCGTCGACGGACGACCAGCGCGGGCCGACCCCGTACACGGACGTCTTCGGGCCCCGGCGCTTCCAGGGCCGCAAGACCTTCGGCGGTGCCTCCCCCGACGGCTACAACACCTTCCATCTCTTCCGGGCCGCCGGACGCGAGTGGATGGTGCTGGCGCTGGACTGGCGGCTGTCGGCGCAGGGCTACGCCTGGGCGAGGGACGTCCTGGCCCGGCATCCGAGGACGCCCGTCGTCCTCACCACGCATGAACTCGTCGTCGCGGACGACACCCTCTCGGCCTACGGTCAGCAGCTGTGGGACCGGCTCGTCGAGGACCACGACCAGATCTTCCTCACGCTCAACGGGCACTACTGGCCGGCCGGACGGGCGACGCGCAAGAACGCGGCGGGACATGACGTCCACCTGCATCTGACGAACTATCAGAACCGGTACTTCGGCGGCGCCGCCATGATCCGCCTCTACCGGTTCGACCTCGACCGGAACGTCATCGACGTCGAGACGGTCTCGCCGTGGATCCTCGGCCGGGCGGCCAAGGGACTGAACGAGCTGGAGCGGCGGGAGATCGAACTCAGCGGTGACGCCGACCGGTTCACCGTCGACATCGACTTCGCCGACCGGTTCGCCGGCTTCGACCCGGTGCCCGCGCGTCCGGCGCGGCCCGCCGCGCGGATGCTGGTCCCGGGCACGGTGGCGTACTGGCGCTTCGAGGCGCCGGTGGACGGCACCGTGCGCGACCTGTCGGGGCGTGGCAACGACCTCGCGCTCGTCAGCGTGGGCGGCGGCACGCTCGGCTGGTCCGGCGACCACCACCCCGACCAGCCCGCCCACGGCAGCCTGGAGTTCCAGGGCTTCAAGTCCCCGCTGCGGGGCGCCTATCTGCGCACGGTCGACGGCGCGCCCCTCAACACGGCGACGTTCGAGCGCGGTTACACCATCGAGGCGTTCTACCGTCTGCCCGCCGACTGGGATCCGGCGCATCACGCCTGGTCGGGCCTGATCAGCCGGACGGGTACGGGCGGTGCGGCCGGAAAGACCGCCGACGACCCGGACGAGCCGCTGGCCACCCTCTCGCTGTCCAACGACCGTGAGCCGCAGTGGGCGATGCGCCCGCTCGACCAGGAGGGCATCGCCACCAACTGGGGCCAGGAGACTCCGCTGGAGACCTGGTGGCACCTCGCGGTCGTCAACGACGGCACGCACACCACGCTGTACGTCGAGGGCTGCCGGGTGGTGCGCAACCCGAAGGCGCCGGCCGTCGGCATCGCGTCCGTCGGACGGCCGTGGCTGCTGGGCGGCTACGAGTACGGCGGCACGATCGACCAGATCCTGCACGGACGCCTCGGCGACGTGCGCATCGTCGAACGGGCGCTGCCCGTCTCCTCCTTCATGAACCACTGACAGGGATCACCATGACCGACCAGCAGCTGCCCGACTGGGCCGACCCGTCCGTCCCGCCCGCCGCCCTCGACCCGCAGGGAGTGTCCCGCCGCGGACTGCTGCGCCGCGCGGGCCTGTTCGGCGCGGCCTTCGCACTGGGTTCGGCGGCAACGTCCGCCGCGGCCGCCCCCGCCGCCGCCTCGCCGACGCGCCACGGCGGTGAGGACCCCCGGCTTGCCTACCTCGTCGGCGACCACCACATCCACAGCGTCTACAGCCACGACGCCAAGTACACGTTCTCCCAACTGGCCGCCTCGGGCGGGCGGTACGGGCTCGACTGGATGGTGTTCACCGAGCACTCCAACGTCGGGCACGCCCGCTACGGGGCCCCGCTGGAGCACGACGAGATCCTCCGGACCCGCGCCGAGAACCCTCGCCGGCTGATCTTCCAGGGCCTGGAGTGGTACATCCCGGCCGCCGAGCACTGCACGGTGTTCGCCGCGCCCGGCCCGAACGAGGTCGACCTGCTCACCCGGTTCGAGAGCGCCTACGACGGCAAGCTGCTCGGCTACACCGACGGCGCCCCGGACAGCCCGAACACCGCCCGCAACGAGGCGCACGCCGTCAAGGCGATCCAGTGGCTGGCCGAGCAGCGCCGCACCGGCTACGTCGATGACGTCCTCGTCCTCGCCAACCACCCGATGCGGCTCGGCATCGACTCCCCGCACGAGCTGCGCGACTGGCGGGACGCGGCCCCCGAGATCATGATCGGCATGGAGGGCGCGCCGGGCGCCCAGGGCGCCGCGATCCCCGGCCGGCGCGGCGCGACGTCGATCCGCGGCGAGTACGAGAACAAGCCGTCCGCCAACTCCTTCGCGGGGTATCCGGCGGGCGCCTACCTCACGTACGGCGGCTTCGACTGGGCGACCGCGACGGTGGGCGGGCTGTGGGACTCGATGCTGGCGGAGGGCCGCCTGTTCTCGATCACCACCAACTCCGACGCCCACCGGATCGTCTTCGACACCTGGCGGAACGGCGACTGGCCGGCCGGGCAGACCTTCGACACCACCGGCAGACTGCCCGACCCGGTGAACACCGGCACCCCGCAGCCCGGCAGCGACTTCTGGCCCGGCCAGTTCAGCCGCACCCATGTCGGCGTCACCCGTTTCGGCTACCGCGCGGTGATGGCCGGTCTGCGCGCGGGCCGCGTCTGGCTCGACCACGGCCATCTGCTGGACGGCCTCGACGTGCGGCTGAAGCGCCACTGCGACCTCGGCCGGGGTGTCACGCTCGGCGGCCGGCTGCGCGTGCGCAAGGGTGAGCGGCTCACCCTGAGCGTCACCGTGACCAGCGCCTCCCGCCCCAACCCCCAGGGGATCCTGCCCCAGTTGGCGCATGTGGACGTCGTCCGGGGCGCGGTGCGCGGCCCGGTGGACGACCGCGACGGCTGGCGGGCGCCCGACACCCGGGTCGTCCACACGTCGGACGTGACGGGGCGGACGGGGACGTACACCCTGCGGATCCCGCTGACCGCCGGCGACGAGTCCTTCTACGTCCGGCTGCGCGGCAGTGACGGCAACCGGCACGGCGCTGGCTTCCTCGGCGCCGCGGTCGACCCGCACGGCCCGATCCCGCACGCGCCCGGTGACGGCGACCCGTGGACCGACACGTGGTTCTACTCCAACCCCGTGTTCGTGGACGTCACCGGAGCCTGACCCGCCTCGGTCAGGCGTAGAACCGGGACAGGCTCTGGAGTACCGCGGCCGGCTTGGCGGCGCCCTCGATCTCGATGGTGCCGTCGACGGTGATCTGGACACCGCCGGGCACCTCCTCGACATCGGCGAGTTTGCCGACCAGGCGGATGCGGGAGCCGACCTTCACCGGGGAGGGGAAACGCACCTTGTTCAGCCCGTAGTTGACCTTCGTGGTGACGCCCTGGACGTCCAACAGCTCGGTGAACAGCGGGATGAACAGCGAGAGAGTCAGGTAGCCGTGGGCGATCGGGGCGCCGAAGGGGCCCTCGGCCGCACGCTCCGGGTCGACGTGGATCCACTGGTGGTCGCCCGTGGCGTCGGCGAAGGTGTTGATGCGCTCCTGGGTGACCTCGATCCACTCGCTGGTGCCCAGGTCGCTTCCGGCCAGCTTCTTGAGTTCGTCGAGGCCGTTGACGGTGATGCTCATGAGGTTCCTTCACTGTTGCCGTACCGGGTACGGACACGGGACTTGAGGAGTTTTCCGGAGGCGGTGCGCGGCAACTCGTCCGCGACGACGACCGACTTGGGGATCTTGTACTTGGCCAGGCGGCCGGCCAGGGACGCCAGCACCGCGTCCGGGTCGAGCTCGGCGCCCGCGCGGGGCACCACGACCGCCCGCGGCACTTCGCCCCATTTGTCGTCCGGTACGCCGATGACCGCGCACTCGACGATGTCCGGGTGGGTGAGGAGCAGGTCCTCGATCTCGGCGGGGTAGATGTTCTCGCCGCCCGAGATGATCATGTCCTTGATGCGGTCGACGATGAAGACATAGCCGTCCTCGTCGACGCGGGCCGCGTCCCCGCTGCGGAACCAGCCGTCCGTGAAGGACGCGGCCGTCTCCTCGGGGAGCCCCCAGTAGCCGGGCATGACGTGCGGACCGCGGACGACGACCTCGCCGGTCTCGCCGACGTCGACCGGTGCCATGTCCGGTCGTACGACCCGTACGTCGCTGAAGAAGTGGGGCACGCCCGCCGAACCGGCCTTGCGCACCGCGTGCTCGGCGTCCAGGAACAGGGTTCCGGGGGAGGCCTCGGTCATGCCGTAGCCCTGGAGGAAGGTCAGGCCCCGCTCCTGGTAGACGCGGATCATCGACGTGGGGACCGGTGAGCCGCCGCAGGTGAGGATGCGGAGGGAGGACAGGTCCGCGTCCGGCCAGCGCGGGTGGCGGGCGATCTGCTCGAACATCGTCGGGACGCCGAACATGAAGGTGATCCGGTGCTGTTCGATCAGGTCGAAGGTCGCATGGGGGTCGAAGGCCTCGACCAGGACACAGGTGCCGCCCTTCAGCAGCACTGGCAGCGTCAGCATGTTCAGACCCGCCGTGTGGAACAACGGGGCCGAGACCAGGGCGCGTTCGTCGGCGATCAGGTCGTGGTCGATCAGGACGTTGATCGCGTTCCAGGTGAGGTTGCCGTGGGTGAGCATGGCGCCCTTGGGCCGGCCCGTCGTGCCGGAGGTGTACATGATGATGCAGGTGTCGTCGGGGGCGACGGGTTCGTCGATCGGTTCGTCGGGCGCGCCGGCCAGCGCCTCCTCGTAGTCGGCGCCGACCTCGACGTACGTCCGCACATCGGTGTGCCCGGGCAGGCCGGCGACGACCGCGGAGTGGGCGGGGGCGTGGATGAGGGCCTTGGCGCCGGAGTCGGCGAGCTGATAGGCGATCTCGGGGCCCGCCAGGCGGGTGTTGAGGGGGACGAAGACCGCGCCGAGCGATCCGGCGGCGAAGAGGGTCTCCAGGTAGGAGGGGTGATTGGGGCCGAGGTAGGCGACGCGGTCGCCGCGCCGGATACCCCGGGCGCGCAGGGCGTGGGCCAGGCGCGTGGTGCGTGTATGCAGTGTGCGGTAGTCCGTCGACTGCTCACCGTGGACCAGGGCGGTGCGGTGCGGGGTCTTGCGGGCCCGGCGTGCGGGCCACGACCCCAGTCCCTCGTTGCGCATCTGCGGCCCCTTATGACTTCGTCAGCCCGAGCAGGCGGGCGGCGTTCTCCTTGAGGATCTTCGGCCTGACCTCGTCCTTGATCGGCAGCTTCGCGAAGTCGGCGAGCCAGCGGTCGGGGGTGAGGACGGGGAAGTCCGAGCCGAAGAGGACCTTGTCCTTCAGCAGCGTGTTGGCGTAGTGCACGAGCTGCGGCGGGAAGTACTTCGGCGACCAGCCGGACAGATCGATGTGGACGCCCGGCTTGTGCGTGGCGACGGCCAGGGCCTCGTCCTGCCAGGGGAAGGACGGGTGCGCCAGGATGATCTTGAGGTGCGGGAAGTCGGCGGCCACGTCGTCCACGTGGAGCGGGTTGGAGTACTTCAACCGGATCCCGCCGCCGCCCGGGACTCCGGCGCCGATGCCGGTCTGGCCGGTGTGGAAGAGGGCGATCGTGCCGGTCTCCTCGATGACCTCGTAGAGGTCGTAGGCCACCGCCCGGTCGTTGGGGAAGAAGCCCTGGATGCTGGGGTGGAACTTGAAGCCCTTGACCCCGTACTCCTCGACCAGGCGGCGCGCCTGCCGCACGCCCGCCTTCCCCCGGAAGGGGTCGATGGAGGCGAAGGGGATGAGGACGTCGGCGTTGGCGGCGGCGGCCTCGGCGACCTCCTCGTTGGGGACGGGCGGGGTGCCGGTCGCGGACTCGGCGTCCACCGTGAAGATCACGGCGGCCATCGACCGTTCGCGGTAGTGGGCGGCCGTCTCCTCAAGGGTCGGCTTCCGCTCGCCCTCGACCTTGAAGTAGGCCGACGAGGCGTTGTGCAGGTCGTCGTCCAGGGAGGAGTGGCCCTTCGAGGACACCTCCGCGTGGGTGTGGACGTCGATGGCCACCAGGGAGTCGAGGTCCATCACGCCTCCGGGAGCTTCGGCGCCGGGATGCCGACCGTCTGGAGTTCGGCGCCGACCGAGGCCGGGAAGACGTCGGCGAGGGTCTCGGGGGTCCAGCCGCCGTCGGCGTAGGCCGTGCGGATCTCCTGCGGATGCGACCAGAGTGCCACCTTGTCGCCGCCGATGCCGATGGCCTGGCCGGTGATGCCCCGGGCGGCCTCGGAGGCGAGGAAGGGGACGATCGCCGCGCAGTCCTCGGGGGTGCCGAAGCCCTCGCCCTTGCGCAGGAAGTCCGGGAGCGCCTCGCCGTTCCTCATCGCCTCGATGTACGGGGCGAAGGCGGGGATGGTCTCGGTCATCGCGGTCGCGGCCACCGGAACGATCGCGTTGACGGTGATGCCCGCCCGGCCCAGTTCCATGGACCAGGTGCGGGCCATGGCGGCGATGCCGGCCTTGGCGGCGGCGTAGTTGGTCTGGCCGAAGTTGCCGCGCTGGCCGGCCGGGGAGCCGACGAGGATCAGCGTGCCGCCCTCGCCCTGCTCGCGCAGGCGTACGGCGGCGGCGCGGGCGCAGGTGAAGGTGCCCCTGAGGTGGGTGGTGAGCACCGCGTCGAAGTCGTCGTCGGTCATCTTCCACAGCACCTTGTCGCGCAGGATGCCGGCGTTGGTGACGAGGACGTCGAGGCGGCCGAACTCCTCGACCGCGCGGTTCACGAGCCGGTCGGCGGCCTCGGCGGTGCCGACCGGGACGACCTCGGCGACGGCGGTGCCGCCGGCCTCGGCGATGGATTTCACGGCCGCCTCGGCCACCGCCTCGTCGACGTCGTTGACGACCACGGACGCGCCGTGGGCGGCCAGCGCGTGGGCGTAGGCGAGGCCGAGGCCCCGGCCGCTGCCGGTGACGACGGCGACCTTGCCGGTCAGATCGATGGTGGGCACGGCTGTCCCTTCGGTTGCGGGGCGCGGGATGCGCCGCGCCTCGGTGTCGGGGCGCGGGATGCTCTGCGACGAGATCGAAGCTAAGAGCAATAATTGTTGTCGTCAATAGTTGTTCCGGACCGGCGGCTGCGGAAGACTGGGGTCATGAAGACGACGAAGACGCCGGCCATCGACGCGAACGAGCCCTGGATGCGGGCCCTGCACGCCGACACCGGCTATCTGCTCTACCGGCTGGGCCTGCGCTCGGGGCAGCTGTTCAACGCCTGCCTCCAGGAGTCCGGGCTGCGCCTGCGCCACTACGCGGTGCTGCGCTTCCTGGCCACCGGCGAGGGCGCGCTCCAGCGCGAACTGGCCGCCCGGCTCGGCTACGACCCGAGCGCGATCGTGGGGCTCGTCGACGACCTGGAGCGGCAGGGCTTCGCCGAGCGCCGCCCCTCCCCCGACGACCGCCGCAGCCGGATCGTCGTACTGACCGACGCGGGCCGCGCCTTCCTGCGCGACACCGACGAGGCCGGCCTGCGGGTGACCGGCGACCTGCTGGACCCGCTGGACGCGGCCGAACGGGAGACGCTGCACGCGCTGCTGCTGCGGATCGCCGGGGACGGCCTCCAGTGACAGGTGGGGGGAGGGAAGCGGCGGGATGACGGCCTCCCGTTCCGCGCCGGACCGGCTGCTGTCCGTGCTCGCCGCGTTCGACCACGAGCATCCGGCGCTGTCGCTGACCGAGATCGGCCGACGGGCCGGACTGACCCTGACCACCGCGCACCGGCTGGTGGGCGCCCTCACCGCGTGGGGCGCCCTGGAGCGGGACGCGTCGGGGATGTACCACGTGGGGCTGCGGCTGTGGGAGGTCGCCGCCCTCGCCCCGCGCGGCCTGGCGCTGCGCCAGGCCGCGCTGCCGTATCTGGAGGACCTGTACGAAGCCACCCACGAGAACGTGCAGTTGGCGGTCCGGGACGGCTCCGAGGTGGTCTACACCGAGTGGATCTCGGGGCGTTCGGCGGTCGGCGTGCACATCCGGGTGGGGGCGCGGTGGCCGCTGCACGTCACCGGGGTCGGCCTGGCGCTCCTCGCCCACGGCGACCCCGAGCTCCAAGAGGCTTACTGCGCCGGGCCGTTGGCGTCCTTTACCGAGCACACGGTCACCGATCCGGCCCGGTTGCGCCGGATGCTCGCCGACGTACGGCGTACCGGCGTGGCGGTGAGCAGGCGTCAGGTCACCGATGACGCCCTGTCGGTGGCCGCCCCGGTGCGCGGACCCGGCGGCGGTGTGACCGCCGCCGTGTCGGTGGTGGTGCGCGCCGCCGACGCCCAGGTCGCGACGCTCGCCCCGGCGGTACGGCTCGCCGCGCGGGGCATCTCCAGGGCCCTGGGCTGGCGGCCTGAGGACCACCGGGGAACGGCGCCGGCGTCCGGTCCGTGAGGTCGCGTGCGGTGGGTGGTCAGGCGCTCGTAGCGGCCCGTGGTCCGGGCGGTGCCGGTTCCTCCCGGGGGCCGAACCGGTCGTGCGCCCGCCGCAGCGCCGGCGGGGCCCACCAGGCCCTGCGCCCCAGCAGCGCCATCGTCGCCGGCACCAGCAGCATCCGGACGACCGTCGCGTCGATGAGCACCGCCAGCGTCAGACCGAGGCCGATCTGGAGGATCGGGGCGAAGCCACCCGTCATGAAGGCGCCGAACACCACCGCCAGAAGCAGCGCCGCGCACGTCACCACGCGGCCCGAGCGGCGCAGCCCGGTCACCACGGCCTCCTGGTCGTCGCCGGTCCGCAGACGTGCCTCGCGCATCCGGGCCAGGATGAACAACTCGTAGTCCATGGCCAGGCCGAAGGCGATCGCGACGATCAGGGGCGGGGCCGTCAGGCTGAGCGCGCCCAGGCCCTGGGAGCCCAGCGCCCCGGCCAGGTGACCGTCCTGGAACACCCGGACCACCACGCCGAGCGCCGCGCCCAGGCTGAGCAGCGTCGTCGCGATGGTGCGCAGCGGGATCAGCACGGACCCGGTGAACGCGAACAGCAGCGCGAAGATCCCGGCCAGCACGGTCAGGGCCGCCCAGGGCGCCCGATCGGCCAGCATCGCCCGGAAGTCCACCAGCCGGGCCGCCGCGCCGGTGACCTGGACCGGCTCGTCGCCGCGCACCTCCCGCACCTTCCTCACCAGCGCGGTCGCCGCGGCGCCGTCCACGCTGCCGCCCGGGGGCAAGGAGACGACCGTCGTCCCGTCGGGCAGCGCGCGTGCCGAGGCGGCCGGGGAGAGTGCGCGGATGGCACGGGCGGTCCCCGGGTCCGTGCCGGGCTTCAGTACGACGGTGACGGGTGAGACGCCTGTGCCCGGCGGGAAGTGGGCGTCCACCGTGTCGTAGAGCTGCCGTGCCTCGGTGTCCGGCGGGAGTTGCCGGGCGTCCCCGATGTCGACGCGCAGGCCCGTGACCGGCAGCGCGAGCAGCAGCAGCGCGGGGACGACCACGGCGAGCACGGCGACCCTGCGGCGCGCCGCGAAGCGGGCCAGCCGGGCGAACACACGGCCCTCCTCGCCGCACGGGCGGGCCTTCGCCGGGGCGATCCGGCCGCCGAACCGGGCGAGCAGGGCCGGCAGCAGGGTGATCGCGGCGAGCATGTCGACGACCACCACGGCGGCCACGGCGAGGCCCATGCTGCGCAGGAACGTGCTGGGGAAGACCAGCAGCCCGGTCAGGCTGACCGCGACCGTGAGGCCGGAGAACAGCACGGTGCGGCCGGCGGCGGCGACCGTGCGGTACACGGCCTCGACGACGTCCGGGGTGGCGCGCCGCTCCTCGCGGAACCGCACCAGCATCAACAGGGCGTAGTCCACGGCGAGTCCGAGCCCCAGCATGGTGGTGACCTGGATCGCGTACACCGAGATGTCGGTGACCTCGCTGAACAGGAACAGCGCGAGGAACGCGCCCGCGATCCCGCCCACCGCGATCACCAGGGGCAGGGCGGCCGCGCGCAGCCCGCCGAACACGACGAGCAGCAGGGCGAGGACGACCGGCAGGGAGATCAACTCCGCGTTCCGTACGTCCTCCTGGGCCCGCTCGCCCATCTGCGTGCCCAGCAACGGGCCGCCGCTGACATGGACTTCGGGGGCCTCGATCCGCTTGATCCGGGCGACGGCCGCGTCGACGGCCCGCTCCTCGGCGGCGTCGTCCAGACCGCCGTCGAGGGTCACCGGGACGACCAGCGCCCGCCCGTCCTCGGCCAACAGGCCGCGGGTGGTGTACGGGTCGGGGACGGCGGCGACCCCGGCGACGGTACGGACGTCGGCCACGGCCCGCTCGATCCGGGCCCGCGGACCCGGCTCGGACACGGCGAGGCCCTCGACGACCGCGGTGATCGTCTCCCCGGTGGGGTCGACGCGGTCGAGGTACTGCGCGGCCGTCTCCGACTCCGTTCCCGGCACCTCGGGAACGTTGTCGGACAGGCGCCCGAAGACACCCGTGCCGAGGCCGAGGCCGAGCAGCAGGAAGAGCGTCCAGAGCGAGATGACGGTGAGCGGACGGCGGGTCGCCGCCCGGGCGATGGTGGGGAGCACGGTCCCTCCCGGCGAGACTGGGGTCGGCATGCCCTCAGACTCGTGCGGGGGCGCCGGTGGCGGATCGCCGGAGGGAGCGGTTTCCCGGCCTCCGTCGTACGGGGGAGAAGGGGGGCCTCCTCCCTCGTACGGGGGAGGAATCGTCAGCCCCGGTTCCCGGGGTCGCCGGTCAGCGGGTAGTCGTAGCGGATGAACCCCTTGAAGGCCGCCAGACTGTCGTACAGAGCGCGGGCGGTGGTGTTGTGCTCCTGGGTGGTCCAGTAGAGGCGTTCGGCGCCGTGTTCCCGGGCCGCGTCGGCCACCCGCTCGATCAGCGCCCGCGCCGCGCCCCGGCCGCGCGCCGCCTCGGCGACGAACAGGTCCTGGAGGTAGCAGCTGCTGTCCGTTGTCCACACCGTGCCGTGGAACACGTAGTGCGCGATGCCGATCAGCCTGCCGTCGGCCCGGGCCCCGACGCCGTACACCCCGCTGCCGTCGTCCAGCAGCCGTCGCCACATGTGTTCGTAGCCCTCGTCGGAGACCTCGGTGGCGTAGAACTCCTTGTAGCCGCGCGCGAGTTCTTCCCAGGCGGCGCGGTCCTCCGCGTGCAGCGGTCCTATGTCGATCATGGTGGTCCATCCTGGCCCGCGCCGCCCGGCGTGACCAGTCCCGTCTCGTACGCGCAGATCACCGCCTGGACGCGGTCGCGCAGGCCCAGCTTGCCCAGCACATTGCTGACATGCGTCTTCACGGTGTGTTCGCTGACGAAGAGGGTCGTGGCGATCTCCGCGTTGGACAGTCCGCGGGCCAGCATCCGCAGGATCTCCACCTCGCGCGCCGTGAGCACGTCCAGGCGCCGCGGCGCGGCCTCGGTGGCGGCCTCCGCGCGGCGGCGGCGCACGATGTCCGCGACCAGGCGGCGCGTCACGGCCGGCGCGAGCAGCGAGTCCCCGGCGGCGACCACCCGCACCGCGTGCACCAGGTCGTCGCGCCGCACGTCTTTGAGCAGAAAGCCGCTGGCGCCCGCGTACAGCGCCTCGTACACGTACTCGTCGAGGTCGAACGTGGTCAGCATGA
The DNA here is from genome assembly GCF_055580085.1 of Streptomyces sp. NPDC032126. Taxonomy (NCBI): domain Bacteria; kingdom Bacillati; phylum Actinomycetota; class Actinomycetes; order Kitasatosporales; family Streptomycetaceae; genus Streptomyces; species Streptomyces sp. NPDC032126. The sequence goes on along the minus strand of NZ_JBVIMA010000001.1, from coordinate 798,450 downwards.
CCACCTTGCAGCCCGAGTCGGCGCAGATCCGGCGCGCCGCCTGGAGCCCGTCCACCACCGGCATCCGGATGTCCAGCAGGGCCACGTCGGGCGTGTGCCGGCGCACCGCGGCGACCGCCTCCGCGCCGTCCCCGGCCTCGGCGACGACCTCGATGTCACCCTGCGCCTGGAGGATCATCGAGAAACCGCTGCGCACCAGTTCCTGGTCGTCGGCGACGACCACCCGGATACTCACCCCAGTGCCGCCTCCCGGTCGGCGGCGGCCGGCAGCCGTACGACGACCCGGAAGCCGCCCCGAGGGCCACGGCCGGCCCACGCGCTGCCCCCGCACGCGGCGGCCCGTTCCCGGATGCCGATCAGCCCGTGCCCGCCGTGGTCACCACCGCCGCCGCCCTGGTCGTCCTGGTCGTCCTGGTCACCATGGTCACCTAGGGTGCCCGTTGCGCTCGCGGGGCCCCGCCCGTCGTCCGTCACCATCAGTGTCAACGCGTCCTCCGCCCAGTCGAGTTCGACGACCGCGCTGGAAGCGTACGCGTGCTTGACGGTGTTCGTGAGGGCCTCCTGAACCACTCGGTAGGCGGCGACACCGGTGTCGGGCGGCAGCGGGATCGGCGCGCCGCGCACCCTCAACTCCACGCGCAGACCGGCCGAAGCGCCGACCTGACGGACGAGCGCGTCGAGCGCGCCGAGACCGGGCTGGGGCGTGCGCCGGGCCTCGCCGTCCTGACCCTCCTTCAGCACCCCGAGGATGCGGCGCAGTTGGGACATGGCGTCCCGTCCGGCCCCCGCGATCGCGTCGAACGCGGCCTCCGCGCGCGCCGGATCGCTGCGGACGACGACCGGTCCCGCCTCCGCCTGCACCACCATCAGGCTGACCGCGTGCGCCAGGACGTCGTGCATGTCCCGGGCGATCAGGGCCCGTTCCTGCGCCCGGGCCCGCGCGGTGTCCGCCGCCCGCTCCCGCTCAAGGCGCCGCGCCCGGTCCTCCAGCTCGGCCGTGTAGGCGCGCTGCACCCGGGCGAGCACCCCGAACGCGTAGGCGCAGACCACGCTGAGCAGTTGGAAGGCGTACTCGAAGGGCTGCGCGCCCTCCTTCTCGGCCATCGTCACCGACACGCCGATCAGCCAGCCCACCAGCATGAACCGGCGCTGCCAGGGTCTGCCCAGCCCGGCGATGGTGTAGAGGGCGACGATGCCGCCGTACATCACGTCGGGCGGCGGCGCGTGGTAGACGGCCTGGGTGGACGTCGCCAACGACACCGCGCAGGCGGTCGCGAACGGCGCCCGCCGCCGCCACACCAGCGGCAGGGCCGTGGCGGCGCCCAGCAGCCAGCCCTGCCAGGTCAGCCGGTCGTCCCCCTCGTCGGGGAACATCCACTGGAGGGAGGCGGCGAACAGCACGAGAGCGGCCAGGGCGGCGTCGACGGCGTAGGGATTCGCCGTGCGCAACCGGGCGAGCGCGCCGGCGTACCAGGTGCGGAGGACGGGCATCGACGGCTCCTTCGGGCAGCGGCCCTTCCAGTCTCCCGGGCCGGGCCGGCGCCCGCCTCACCGGTGCGAGGGATTTCCGGCGGCTGGTCAGCGGCCGGCCGGCGGCTAGTCACAGGAACACCAAGCTGCCGGCTCCGGTTCGTCGTCCTTTAACTATCAGCGCTTACCTACGGCTCCGTAACCTCACGGTCTGCTCCACCGCAGATGCCTTTTCACCCCACGGAAGGGACGTTCCGAGGTGATGTCACACAGCAAGCGCAGTGTGCGGAACAGGTCCGGGAGAGCCGCCCTGGCCACGGTGTGCCTCGTCGCGGGCGCGGCGCTGGCGGTGCCCGTCGGCACCGCCGGGGCCGCCGCCACGGCGGACACCTGCACCGCCGCCGACACCGCCATCTACCGGCCGCAGGACACGGCCACCCCCGCTCCGGGCGAGATCGCCGACTGCCGCGCGGTCGCCACCCTGCCCATGGTGATCACCAGCACGCCGTACTCCGCGTGGAAGGTGCGCTACGGCTCCACGGACGGCCACGGCCGGGCGGCCCCCGTCGCCGGGACGGTGATCGTGCCGCGCACGCCCTGGACCGGGCCCGGGGAGCGGCCGCTGGTCGCGTTCGTGCCCGGCACGCTGGGCATCGGGTCGCAGTGCGCCTTCTCCAAGCAGCTCGCCGGCGCCTACCAGGACGCCTACGAGGGCCCGAACCTGGCCGCCCTGCTGGACGCCGGGTACGCGATCGCCGCCACGGACGGCGCCGGGTACCTCGACGGCCAGGTCCATCCGTACGTCTCCGGCGCCGACGCCGGGCACGCCGTGCTCGACCTCGCCCGTGCGGCCTCCCGGGTGCCCGGCGCCGGGGTGAGCGCGACCGCGAAGGTCGGCATCTGGGGTTACTCGGAGGGCGGCTCCGGCAGCCTGTGGGCGGCGCAGCTCGCCGCGTCGTACGCCCCCGAACTGCACGTGGTGGGGGTGGCGTCCGGTGCGGCGCCGGCCGATCTGAAGCAGGTCGCCGCGCAGCTCGACGGCGGCACGTTCGCCGGGTTCCTGGTCGACGCGGTGATCGGACTGGCCGCCACCCATCCCGACCTGCCCTTCGACTCGCTCCTCAACGACCGGGGGCGTACGGCGGTCCGGGACGCGAAGGCGCAGTGCGCGATCGGCACGGTTGCCCGGTTCGCCGGCGCCCGCATCGAGAACTACACCGAGGACCGGCTCACGCTGGACCAGATGTACGCGCTGACCGGCCCGGACGGGACGAGCTGGGGCGACGCCGTCGAAGCGAACAAGCTCGGCGTCGGCGTGGGCCGCCCCGGCTCCGGCGCGCGCTACGAGATCGGTTTCCCGGTGCTTCAGTACCGCGGGGTGCTCGACGAGGTGATCCCCGCCGCGACCGCCGACGCGACCCGGCGGGCCTACTGCGCGGCGGGGATCCCCACGCGCAGCGTGCCCTACGTGGGAGACCACCTGCTGACCGACCCGGCGGCCGTGAACGAGGTCGTCGCCTGGCTCGACGGCCGCTTCACCGGGATCCCGACGGCCGGAGGCTGCTGAGCCTCCCCGATCCCCCGCCGTCCCCGCGCCGGAGCCCCACGGCGCGGGGACTCGTCGTGCGTCGGCCGCGGGCCGCCGCTTCTACGACTTTGTCACCTTTACGGAGTGAACTCCCCTGCCCCGCAAGGACTTTCCTTGCTTTAACTCTTGACGGCCGGAGGGGCGGAGAGCACATTGGCGGCACCTTGAGAGCGCTCTCAGAGGCTCTCGGGGCCACCCGCGAGCACTCCCAGAGGCTCCCGGGGCCACCCGCGCATCTCCCTCCGTACCCGAGAGGCACCCCACGCATGAGGCACACCTCCGGCACCTCACGGCACACCTCCGGCACCCCGAGACGGCGAAGGGTCCTGCTCGCCGTCCTGTCCACCCTGGGCCTCGCGGCCGCCGCCGCGACGGGCGTCACCCTGCCCGCCAGCGCCTCCGCGCCCACTCCCCCGTCGGGCTGGACCCAGGTCTTCCTCGACGACTTCGACGGCGCGGCGGGCACCGGCGTGAACACCGCCAACTGGCAGTACGACACCGGGACGTCGTATCCCGGCGGCCCCGCGAACTGGGGCACCGGCGAGGTCGAGACCATGACCACCAGCACCAGCAACGTGGCGCTCGACGGCAGCGGCAATCTGCGCATCACCCCGCGCCGCGACGCCTCCGGGAGGTGGACGTCCGGCCGCATCGAGACCGTGCGCACCGACTTCCAGCCCCCGGCCGGCGGCAAACTCCGCGTCGAGAGCCGGATCCAGATGCCGAACGTCACCGGCACCGCCGCCGAGGGCTACTGGCCGGCCTTCTGGATGCTCGGCGCGCCCTACCGCGGCAACTACCAGAACTGGCCGTCGGTGGGCGAGCTGGACATCATGGAGAACGTCCAGGGCCTGAACCGGGTGTGGGCGACGATGCACTGCGGCAGCAGCCCCGGCGGCCCCTGCAACGAGACGTCCGGCATCGGCAACAACATCGCGTGTCCCAACAGCACCTGCCAGTCCGGCTTCCACACCTACGCCACGGAGTGGGACCGCTCGGTCAGCCCCGAGGCCATTCGCTTCTACGTCGACGGCGTCAACTACCACACGGTGACGGCCAATCAGGTCGACTCGACCACCTGGGCCAACGCCACCAACCACGGCTTCTTCGTCATCCTGAACGTGGCGATGGGCGGCGGCTTCCCCGACGCGTTCGGCGGCGGCCTCGACGGCGACACCCAGCCGGACCACCCGATGGTCGTGGACTACGTCCAGGTCCTGCGGTCCACCGGCGGCGGGGGCGGCACCACTCCCCCGCCCACCGGCAACCGCGACGCCTACAGCGCCATCCAGGCCGAGTCGTACGACAGCCAGTCCGGCGTGGGCACCGAGACCACCACCGACACCGGCGGCGGCCAGAACATCGCCTCCCTCGCGAACGGCGACTGGGCGCTCTACAAGGGCGTCAACTTCGGCTCCACGGCGGCCACCCAGTTCTACGGAAGGGTGGCCAGCGGCGCGGCGGGCGGGGTGAGCGGACTGGTCGAGGTGCGCCTGGACAGCCGTGGCAACGCGCCGGTCGGAAGCTTCGCCCTCTCCAACACGGGCGGCTGGCAGTCATGGCGGACGATCCCGGCGAACATCACCGGCGTGACCGGCACCCACGACGTCTACCTCACCTTCACCAGCGGCCAGCCGGCTGACTTCGTGAACGTGAACTGGTTCGACTTCGGCCACTGACGCGCCGCACCGGGCCGGCGGCGCCGGGGGTTTGACCTTCACGCATACGTCAACCCCTACCGTCGCCGGCATGACGACCCCACCGAGGAACTCCGCCGTCACGGGCCTGGAGGTCCGCCTGCGCACCCGCCCGACCGGCCTGCCCACGCCCGACGACTTCCGGCTCGCCGAGGTCCGGGTGCCGCATCCGGCGTCCGGACAGGCCCTGGTCCGCAATCTGTTCATGTCCCTGGACCCGGGCATGCTCCTGCTGCTCTCCGGCGAGCCCGGACTGCCCATGCCCCGCTACGAGGTGGGCGAGCCGCTCTACGGGGACGCGGTCGGCGAGGTGATCGCCTCCGCCGACCCGGCCCTGGCCGAGGGCGATCTGGTGGTGCACCGGCTGGGCTGGCGCGAGTACGCGCTCGCCCCGGCCGGCGCCTTCCGGCGGGTCGACCGGGCCGCGTATCCGTCCCCCTCGCTGCATCTGGGCTTCGGACTCGTCGCCTACGTCGGCCTGGTGGAGGCGGCGCGACTGCGGCCCGGCGACACGGTGTTCGTCTCCAGCGCGGCCGGGGCCACCGGCGGCATGGCCGGACAGATCGCCCGGCTGCTGGGCGCGGGACGGGTGGTGGGCAGCGCCGGCTCGCCGGAGAAGGTCGCCCATGTGACGGGACGGCTCGGCTTCGACGCGGCCTTCGACCACCACGACGGCCCGCTCGTCGACCGGCTGCGCGAGGCGGCCCCGGACGGCGTCGACGTCTGCTTCGACAACGTCGGCGGTCCCCAACTGCGGGCGGCGATCGAGGTGATGAACCCGCACGGCCGGATCGCCCTGTGCGGCGCGCTGCACCGGCAGAGCGGCGGGCGCCCCGACCCCGGGCCGGGCGATCTGCTGCCGGTCCTCGCCAAACGTCTCACCCTGCGCGGCTTCACCCTGCTCGACCACCTCGACCGCACCGCCGAGTTCGGGGAACGGATGCGGGACTGGCTGAGGGAGGGGGCGATCGTCGTCGACGAGACGGTGGTGGAGGGCGGCCTGGCCGCCGCGCCGGGCGCGCTGCTCGATCTGGTGCGGGGCGCGTACACCGGGAAGACCCTGGTGCGGCTGAGTGGTTGACGCCGTGGACGGTGTACCCATGAGCCCGGAGACGACGTGATGCTGATCGGAGAGCTGGCCGCCCGCACCGGGACCACGACCCGGGCGCTGCGCTACTACGAGGAACAGGGCCTGCTGGAGTCCGAGCGGACGCCGGCCGGCTACCGGGTGTACGCGGCGGGCGCGGAGACCCGGGTCCGCAATGTGCGCGACCTGCTCGCCTCGGGTTTCACCGTGGAGAACGTGAAGTCCTTCGTCCGCTTCCTCGACGGCGATCTGCCGGAGGTCTTCGCGTACACCGAGTCCTGCGCGGCGAACTACGCGCTCGGGGCCCGGCGGGTGGCCGAACTGACCGAGCGGATCGAGGCGTTGACCCGGATGCGGGACACGCTCGTACGACGGATGCCCTGGCTGGACGACCGGGAGCGGGCCACGTCCTGACCGTGCCCCCTCTGTCGTAGCGCCCGCTCCCGGCCTCGGTCAGCGCAGTTCCGCGCGGAACGCCGCCGGGGTGCTGTCCGTGTGCTGGTGGAAGAACTTGGAGAAGTTCGCCGGGTCGGGGAAGCCGACGGCCGCGCCCACGCGGCCGATCGGCAGGTCGCTGTGGGCCAGCAGCCGCTTGGCCTCCAGCACGACCCGCTTGTCGATGAACGCCTTCGGGGTCAGGCCGGTGGCGGCGCGGACCGCGCGGACCAGGGTGCGGCGGGAGTAGCCGAGGGCGTCGGCGTAGGCGCTGACGCTGTGGTTGACGGCGAAGTCCCGCTCCACCGCGTCCCGGAAGAGGGTGAAGGTGGTGTCGGCCCGCCGTTCGGCCTCCGCCGAGCTGGCCGCGAGATGGGCGAGGCGCAACAGGAACGCGGTGAGGGCGTGCCGCAGCACCGCCGTGCGCAGGCCGAGCGGGAGCGTGGCGGTGTCCTCGTACTCCTGGCGCAGGTACGTCAGCGCCCCGCGCAGGGCGGCGAGCTGGGCGGCGTCGGGGCGCAGCAGCGGCGGCAGGTCGTAGCGGTACAGGCCGGTGGCCTCGACGGTGGCGCGGGGCAGGAAACCGGGCTGCATGGTGAGCACGGTTCCGCGGTACTCGCAGGCACGCGAGAAGCGGTGCACCTGGCCGGGGCGGATCCACAGCAGGTCGCCGGCGGTCGCCTCGTACTCGGTGAAGTCGACCATGTGCCGCACGGGCCCCTCGGCGAAGAGCATCACGACGTGGAAGTCGATGCGGTGGACCCGGTCCAGGGGGGCGTCGGCGTGCCAGCGCCGCTCGGTGCCCATCGGGCCGACCTGCATCCCGACACCGCCGACGCTGAGGTCGGCCGGAAAGGGGAAGGTCCTGATCTCGGTCCTGATCTCGGTGCCGATCTCGGTGCCGTTCTCATCGGTCGCCGATGAGTGCTTTCTGTCCGTCATGTCCCGCTCGCACCGCTCTTCTGTCACCCGCCCCGCTCATGTCGCTTCGTTCATGCGCGGGCGTGTCCCACTTTCACCACAGACTGACACACCCCACCCTTCCCCCTTAAAAGTCAGACTTTTAGAGTCGAAGGCGCTTGACCAGCAACGACGCTCTATTTCATGACCTCTTGAAGGGGACTGCCATCAGATGAGCACGCAGACACCCGACCGTCTCGAGTGGACCGAACTCGACCGGCGTGCCGTCGACACCGCGCGCCTGCTGGCCGCGGACGCCGTCCAGCGGGTCGGCAACGGCCACCCCGGCACGGCGATGAGCCTCGCGCCGGCCGCGTACACGATCTTTCAGAAGGTGATGCGGCATGATCCCGCGGACCCCGAGTGGACCGGCCGTGACCGCTTCGTCCTCTCCCCCGGCCACACCTCGCTGACGCTCTACACCCAGCTGTTCCTCGCCGGGTACGAGCTGGACCTCGACGACCTGAAGGCGTTCCGCACCCACGGCTCCAAGACCCCGGGCCACCCCGAGTGCGGGCACACGGCCGGCGTGGAGACCACCACCGGTCCGCTCGGCCAGGGTGTCGCCAACGCGGTGGGCATGGCGATGGCCGCCCGCTACGAGCGCGGCCTGTTCGACCCCGAGGCCCCGCGGGGCGAGTCCCCCTTCGACCACACCATCTGGGCGATCGTCTCCGACGGCGACCTGGAGGAGGGCGTCTCCGCCGAGGCGTCGTCCCTCGCCGGCCACCAGAAGCTCGGCAACCTGGTCTTCCTCTACGACGACAACCACATCTCCATCGAGGGCGACACCGCGACGGCGTTCTCCGAGGACGTGCTGAAGCGCTACGAGGCGTACGGCTGGCACACCCAGCGCGTCGAGCCCACGCCGGACGGCGACGTCGACGTACCGGCCCTGTACGCGGCGCTCACGGCCGCGCGGGCCGAGACCGACCGCCCCTCGATCATCGCGCTGCGCACGATCATCGCCTGGCCCGCCCCGAACGCCCGCAACACCGAGGCGTCCCACGGCTCGGCGCTCGGCGAGGACGAGATCGCCGCCACCAAGCGCCTGCTGGGCTTCGACCCGGAGCGGACCTTCGAGGTCGCCGACGAGGTCCTCGCCCACACCCGCAAGGCCCTCGACCGGGGCGCCGAGGCGCACGCCGCCTGGGACAAGCGGCTCGCCGCGTGGCGCGGCGCCCGGCCCGAGCGGGCGAAGCTGTTCGACCGGGTCGTCGCCGGGCAGCTCCCGGAGGGCTGGGAGGACGCCCTGCCGGTCTTCGAGGAGGGCAAGTCCGTCGCGACGCGCGCCGCCTCCGGCAAGGTGCTCCAGTCGCTGGGCGCCGTCATCCCCGAGCTGTGGGGCGGCTCCGCCGACCTGGCCGGCTCGAACAACACCACCATCGACAAGACGTCGTCGTTCCTGCCGGAGGGCAACCCGCTGCCCGAGGCCGACCCGTACGGCCGAACGGTCCACTTCGGCATCCGCGAGTTCTCGATGGCCGCGGAGATGAACGGCATCGCGCTGCACGGCAACACCCGTATCTACGGCGGCACCTTCCTGGTGTTCTCCGACTACATGCGCAACGCCGTCCGTATGTCGGCGCTGATGCAGCTGCCGGTGACCTACGTGTGGACGCACGACTCCATCGGCCTCGGCGAGGACGGCCCGACGCACCAGCCGGTCGAGCACCTCGCCTCGCTGCGGGCCATTCCGGGGCTGAACGTCGTCCGCCCGGCGGACGCCAACGAGACCGCGGTGGCCTGGGCCGAGATCCTGAAGAGGCACGCCACCCGTCCCGCCCCGCACGGGCTCGCGCTCACCCGCCAGGGCGTGCCGACGTACGCGCCGAACCCCGACGCGGCGAAGGGCGGCTATGTGCTGCGCGAGTCCTCCACCGAGACCCCGGAGGTGATCGTCGTCGCCACCGGATCCGAGGTGCGGCTCGCGGTCGCCGCCCGCGACCTCCTGGAGGCCGAGGGGATCGGCACACGCGTGGTGTCGATGCCGTCCGTGGAGTGGTTCGAGGAGCAGCCGCGCGCATACCGCGAAAGCGTGCTGCCGCCGTCCGTGAGGGCGCGGGTCGCCGTCGAGGCCGGGATCGGGCTGACCTGGTACCGCTACGTCGGGGACGCCGGCCGGATCGTCTCCCTGGAGCACTTCGGCGCCTCCGCCGACGCGCAGACCCTGTTCGCCGAGTACGGCTTCACCCCCGAGAACGTCGCCGCCGCGGCCCGGGAATCCCTGACCGAGGCCCGGGAATCCCACGCCGCCGCCCGCGGTTGATCCGATCGCCAGAAAGAAGATGATCACAGTGACCGAAGCAACCGCGACCGCGGGGAACCTCAAGCGCCTGGCCGACGAGGGCGTTTCCATCTGGCTGGACGACCTGTCCCGCGAGCGGATCGAGAGCGGCAACCTCGCCCAACTGATCGAGACGACCCACGTGGTCGGCGTGACCACGAACCCCTCCATCTTCCAGGCCGCCATAGGCTCCGGCGCCGGCTACGAGGAGCAGCTCGCCGATCTGGCCGTACGGGGTGTCACGGTCGACGAGGCCGTACGGATGATGACGACCGCCGATGTGCGGGCCGCCGCCGATATTCTGCGTTCCGTACACAGCGCATCGCAGGGTGTGGACGGCCGGGTGTCGATCGAAGTCGACCCCCGTCTGGCCCATGACACGAAGGCGACGATCGCCGAGGCCAAGCAGCTGGCCTGGCTCGTCGACCGCCCCAATGTGATGATCAAGATCCCGGCGACCAAGGCCGGCCTTCCGGCCATCACCGAGGTCGTGGGCCTCGGCATCAGCGTCAATGTCACGCTGATCTTCTCCCTGGAGCGCTACCGCGAGGTCATGGACGCCTACCTCGCCGGCCTGGAGAAGGCGCGGGCCAGGGGCCTGGACCTGTCGACGATCCACTCCGTCGCCTCCTTCTTCGTCTCGCGTGTCGACTCCGAGATCGACAAGCGTCTGACGGCGATCGGCACCCAGGAGGCGCTCGCCCTCAAGGGCAGGGCGGCGCTGGCGAACGCGCGGCTGGCCTACGAGGCGTACGAGGAGGTCTTCGCCGGTGAGCGCTGGCTCGCCCTGGCCGGGGCGCACGCCAACAAGCAGCGCCCGCTGTGGGCGTCCACCGGTGTGAAGGATCCCGCATACAAGGACACCCTGTATGTGGACGATCTCGTCGCCCCCGGCACCGTCAACACGATGCCGGAGGCCACGCTGAACGCGGTCGCCGACCACGGCGAGATCACCGGCGACACCGTGACCGGCGGCTACACGCGGGCCCGCGCCGACCTCGCCGCCGTGGAGGCGCTCGGCGTCTCCTACGACGAGGTCGTCGCACAACTGGAGGACGAGGGCGTCGCCAAGTTCGAGGCGGCCTGGCAGGACCTGCTGGACGCCGTCGCGACGTCACTGGAGAACAAGGGCAGCAAGGGAGCTGACGCGGAATGACCACCCCCGTGTTCACCAATCCGCTCCGGGACGGGCGCGACCGGCGCCTGCCGAGGATCGCCGGCCCGTCCGGCCTGGTGATCTTCGGTGTCACCGGTGACCTGTCCCGCAAGAAGCTGATGCCGGCCGTGTACGACCTGGCCAACCGCGGGCTGCTGCCGCCGGGCTTCTCGCTCGTCGGCTTCGCCCGCCGCGACTGGGAGGACCAGGACTTCGCGCAGGTCGTCCATGACGCGGTGCGCGAGCACGCCCGCACCCCGTTCCGCGAGGAGGTCTGGCAGCAGCTCGCCGAGGGCATGCGGTTCATCCCCGGCGACTTCGACGACGACACGGCGTTCAAGCAGCTGCGCCAGACGGTCGACGAGCTGGACGCGGCCCGCGGCACCAGCGGCAACTACGCCTTCTACCTCTCCGTACCGCCGAAGTTCTTCCCGAAGGTCGTCCAGCAGCTGAAGAAGCACGGTCTGGCGAACGCCCCCGAGGGCTCCTGGCGGCGCGCGGTGATCGAGAAGCCGTTCGGCCACGACCTGGCGTCGGCCGAGGAGCTCAACGCGGTCGTGCACGACGTGTTCGACCCGGAGCAGGTCTTCCGCATCGACCACTACCTGGGCAAGGAGACCGTCCAGAACATCCTGGCGCTGCGCTTCGCCAACACGATGTTCGAGCCGATCTGGAACCGGTCGTACGTCGACCATGTGCAGATCACGATGGCCGAGGACATCGGCATCGGCGGGCGGGCGGGCTACTACGACGGCATCGGCTCGGCCCGTGACGTCATCCAGAACCACCTGCTCCAGCTGATGGCCCTCACCGCGATGGAGGAACCCGCCTCCTTCGACGCGGCCTCGCTGCTCACCGAGAAGCTGAAGGTCCTCAAGGCCGTGAAGCTGCCGGAGGACCTGGGCGCGCACACCGTGCGCGGGCAGTATGCGGCCGGCTGGCAGGGCGGCGAGCAGGTGCGCGGCTACCTCCAGGAGGACGGCATCGACCCGGCCTCGACGACGGACACGTTCGCGGCGATCAAGCTGAACGTGGACAACCGGCGCTGGGCGGGCGTCCCCTTCTATCTGCGCACCGGCAAGCGGCTGGGCCGCCGGGTCACCGAGATCGCGGTGGTCTTCCAGCGGGCTCCCCACTCCCCCTTCGACTCCACGGCCACCGAGGAGCTGGGCTCCAACGCGATCGTCATCCGCGTCCAGCCCGACGAGGGCATGACGGTCCGCTTCGGCTCCAAGGTGCCGGGCACCTCGATGGAGATCCGGGACGTCACGATGGACTTCGCCTACGGCGAGTCCTTCACCGAGTCCAGCCCGGAGGCGTACGAGCGCCTCATCCTGGACGTGCTGCTCGGCGACGCCAACCTGTTCCCGCGTCACCAGGAAGTGGAAGAGTCCTGGAAGATCCTCGACCCGATCGAGGAGTTCTGGGCCCGGCACGGCAGGCCGGCCCAGTACGCGTCGGGCAGCTGGGGACCCGAGGAAGCCGACGAGATGCTCGCACGAGACGGACGGAGCTGGCGCAGGCCATGAAGATCGACCTGAGCGACACCACGGCAAGCAAGATCAACAAGGCGCTGGTGCAGGGCCGCCGCGCCCTGGGCACGCCCGCCGTGGGCATGGTCCTGACGATGGTCATCGTCACGGACGAGGAGAACGCCTACGACGCCATCAAGGCGGCCGAGGAGGCGTCGCACGAACACCCCGCGCGCACCCTGGTCGTCATCAAGCGGCACGCCCGCACCCCGCGCGACCGCACCCACTCCCACCTCGACGCCGAGGTGCGTGTCGGCTCGGACGCCGGCACCGGCGAGACGGTGCTGTTGCGGCTGTACGGCGAGGTGTCCGACCACGCCGACTCGGTCGTCCTGCCGCTGCTGCTGCCGGACGCGCCGGTCGTCGTGTGGTGGCCGGTGGACGCGCCGGACGTGCCCTCCAAGGACCCGCTGGGCGCGCTGGCGCAGCGCAGGATCACCGACATGTACGCCGTCGAGCGGCCGCTGCAGACCCTGCAGACGCGGCTCGCCTCGTACGCGCCCGGTGACACCGACCTCGCCTGGACCCGGCTGACGCCCTGGCGTTCGATGCTGGCGGCGGCCCTGGACCAGGCCCGGCTGACGGTGACCTCGGCGGCCGTCGAGAGCGAGGCGGAGAACCCCAGCGCCGAACTGCTGGCCCGCTGGCTGGAGGCGCGCCTGAACGTGCGGGTGGAACGGGTCGTCACCGCGGGGCCGGTCGTCACCGCCGTCCGCCTGGGCACCGCCGACGGCGAGATCGTCATCGACCGCCCCGAGGGCCCGCTGGCCACGCTGTCCCTGCCCGGCCAGCCCTCCCGCACCCTCGCGCTGAAGGTGCGCCCCACCTCCGAACTCATCGCCGAGGAGCTCAGGCGCCTCGACGCCGACGAGATGTACGCCGTCGCCCTGCGCGGCACCGAGGAGACCCCGGCACATGTCTGAGACCCCTGTACTGACGAACCGGCCGGAGTGGACCGCGCTGGCGGACCACCGCGCCCACTGGCAGGCCCATCTGCGGGAGCTGTTCGCCGACGATCCCGGGCGCGCGGAGCGGTACGTCGTGCGCGTCGGCGATCTGCGCATCGACTACTCCAAGCACCTCGTCACCGACGAGACGCTGACGCTCCTGCGGGAGCTGGCCGCGGCGACGGATGTGTTCGGGCTGCGGGACGCCATGTTCCGTGGTGAGAGGATCAACATCACCGAGGACCGGGCGGTGCTGCACACCGCGCTGCGGGCGCCGCGCGGGGCGGTGATCGAGGTCGACGGGGTGAACGTGGTGCCGGGTGTGCACGCGGTCCTCGACAAGATGGCGGGTTTCGCCGACCGGGTGCGTTCGGGTGAGTGGACGGGCCATACCGGCAGGCGCATCCGCAATGTCGTCAACATCGGTATCGGCGGCTCGGATCTGGGTCCGGCGATGGCGTACGAGGTCCTGCGGGCGTACACCGCGCGGGAGATGACGTTCCGTTTCGTCTCCAACGTCGACGGCGCGGATCTGCACGAGGCGACCCGCGATCTGGATCCGGCGGAGACGCTGTTCATCGTGGCGTCCAAGACGTTCACGACGATCGAGACGATCACCAACGCGACGTCGGCGCGTTCGTGGCTGCTGGAGGGGCTGGGCGGCGACGAGAAGGCCGTGGCGCGGCACTTCGTGGCGCTGTCGACGAACGCCGAGAAGGTCACGGACTTCGGTATCGACCCGGAGAACATGTTCGAGTTCTGGGACTGGGTGGGGGGCCGTTACTCCTACGACTCGGCGATCGGCCTGTCGTTGATGATCGCGATCGGTCCGGACCGCTTCCGGGAGATGCTCGACGGTTTCCGTCTCGTCGACGAGCACTTCCGCACCGCCCCGGCCGAGGCCAACGCCCCGCTGATCCTGGGCCTGCTGGGAGTGTGGTACGGCAACTTCCACGGCGCGCAGTCGCATGCGGTGCTGCCCTACAGTCACTATCTGTCGAAGTTCGCCGCGTATCTCCAGCAGCTCGACATGGAGTCCAACGGCAAGTCGGTGGACCGCGAGGGCCGGCCCGTGCAGTGGCAGACCGGTCCGATCGTGTGGGGCACGCCGGGTACCAACGGGCAGCACGCGTACTACCAGTTGATCCATCAGGGCACCAAGCTCATCCCGGCGGACTTCATCGGCTTCGCCCGGCCCGTCGCCGAGCTCAGTGGTGAACTCGCCGCGCAGCACGATCTGTTGATGGCCAACTTCTTCGCCCAGACCCAGGCGCTCGCCTTCGGCAAGACCGCCGACGAGGTCCGCGCGGAGGGCGTGGCCGAGGAGCAGGTCGCGCACCGCACCTTCCAGGGCAACCACCCGACCACCACGATCCTCGCCCCGGACCTGACCCCGTCGGTCCTCGGCCAGCTGATCGCGCTGTACGAGCACAAGGTGTTCGTGCAGGGCGCGATCTGGAACATCGACTCCTTCGACCAGTGGGGCGTGGAACTCGGCAAGGTCCTCGCCAAGCGCGTCGAACCCGCCCTCACCGAAGGCGCCGACGTCCCCGGCCTCGACGCCTCCACCGCCGCCCTCGTGGCCGCCTACCGCGAACTCAGGAAGTGAGCACGACCATGCAGCTCGGACTTATCGGCCTCGGCAAGATGGGCGGCAACATGCGCGAGCGGATCCGCCGCGCCGGCCACACCGTCATCGGCTACGACCGCAACCCCGAGGTCTCCGACGTGGCGAACCTCGCCGAACTCGTCGACGGGCTTCAGGCCCCCCGCGTGGTGTGGGTGATGGTCCCGGCCGGTGCCGCCACCCAGTCCGTCATCGACGAGCTGGGCGGCCTCCTGGAGGCCGGCGACACCGTCGTCGACGGCGGCAACTCCCGCTGGACGGACGACGAGAAGCACGCCGAGGAGCTGGGCGCCAAGGGCATCGGCTTCGTCGACGCGGGCGTCTCCGGCGGCGTGTGGGGCCTGGAGAACGGCTACGCCCTCATGGTCGGCGGCGACAAGGAGCACGTCGACCGGCTCCAGCCGATCTTCGACGCGCTCAAGCCGGAAGGCCCGTACGGCTACGTCCACGCGGGCAAGGTCGGCTCCGGCCACTTCTCCAAGATGGTCCACAACGGCATCGAGTACGCGATGATGCAGGCCTACGCCGAGGGCTGGGAGCTGCTGGAGAAGGTCGACTCCGTCACCGACGTCCGCGAGGTCTTCCGCTCCTGGCAGGAGGGCACGGTCATCCGCTCCTGGCTGCTCGACCTCGCGGTCAACGCCCTCGACGAGGACGAGCACCTGGACAAGCTGCGCGGCTACGCCGAGGACTCCGGCGAGGGACGCTGGACCGTCGAGGCGGCCATCGACAACGCCGTGCCGCTGCCCGCGATCACCGCCTCGCTCTTCGCGCGGTTCGCCTCCCGCCAGGACGACTCGCCGCAGATGAAGATGATCGCCGCGCTGCGCAACCAGTTCGGCGGCCACGCCGTCGAGTCGGCGAAGGAGTAGTCCGGCCGTGGGGGATCTCCTGCTGGTCCGCCACGGCGAGACGGAGTGGAGCAGGTCGGGACAGCACACCGGCTGGACCGACCTGCCCCTCACCGAACGCGGTGAGGAACAGGCCAAGTCACTCGCTCCGCTCCTGTCCGGCCGGACCTACTGCGTCGCACTCACCAGCCCGCTGCAACGCGCGGTCCGCACCGCCGAACTCGCGGGCGTCACCGGGGCGGTGACCGACCCCGACCTGCACGAATGGGACTACGGCGCCTACGAGGGCGTCACCACGCTGGAGATCCACCGCACCCGTCCCGGCTGGGACCTGTGGACCGACGGCGTGCCGCCGGGACCGGAGGGCCACCCCGGTGAGTCGCCGGCCGAGGTCGGGCTGCGCGCGGACCGGGTCCTGTCCATGGTGGACGCGGCCCTCGCCAGCTGCGGCGGCGACGCCCTCCTCGTCGCCCACGGCCACTTCCTGCGGGTCCTCACGGCCCGCCGGCTCGGACTCCCGCCCGCCGACGGCCGGTTGTTCCAACTGGCCACGGGCACGGTGAGCCGCCTGTCGACGGAGCACGGGCGCCCGGTCATAGCGGAGTGGAACACCCGGGCCTAGCCGCCGGTTGACACCGGGTCAGCAGGCCCGCCAGAGTCGCCGCTGATGGAGATCAACGATCTGACACCGGCGGAACAACGGATCTGGCGGGCCTTTCCGACGGGTGCCGAGGTGGACTTCGGCGAGGAAGACGCACAACCGTCCGTTCGCGCACGGGTGTTGCGGGCCCTGCTGCTCAACGGGCCCCGCGAGGCGGGGGAGATAGCGGCCCTGAAGGTCATGGGCGCGCGGTTCACCGGCGTGCTGGACCTACGCTACGCCGCCGTCGACAGCGTCGTCCGCCTCAACGACTGCCACTTCGACGAGGTACCCCGGCTCGCCGGCGCGCAGCTGAACTACCTGAATCTGAGCGGCTCGCGACTCCCCGGACTCGCGGCGTCCCGGACCCGCGTCGACGGCAGCGTACGGCTCACGCGCTGCCGTATCGACGGGCCGGTGCGGCTGGGCGGGGCACAGATCTCCGGCGCGCTGTTCCTGGAGCAGGCCCACATCACCGGCGAGTCCCCGGTGGAGCCGGTGCTCCAGCTCAACCAGATCAGCCTCGACGACGACCTGTGCGCCCGCGGGCTGCGCGTGCGGGGCCTGATCCGGCTCGACGGCGCGACCGTGGCCGGCTCGATCGACCTGGAGTACGCCGACCTCGGCAACCCCGGCGCCACCGTCCTCCAGGCCGAGGCCCTCGACGTCGGCGCCAACCTGGTCGGACGGCGACTGCGCGCCGAGGGCCGTATCGACCTGCGCGGCGCCCGCATACCCGGGCGCGTCGACCTGCTGCACGCACGGCTGGCCAACCCCGGTGGCACAGCCCTGCGCACCAGCAGTTGTGTGATCGGCGAGCTGTGGCTGCGCGGCGGAGAGCGCATCGCGGGCCGGCTCAATCTACGACGGGCCGAGATCAACCAACTGCACCTCGAACCCGAGATGCTGCCCGACGACGTACGCCTGCTGGACCTCACCTACACCTTCCTCACCCCGCACGAACCCGTCGAGCGCCGTCTGCCCATGCTGGAGCGCGACGGCGACTCCTTCGACCCGCACGCCTACGAGCAGTTGACGGCCTCGTACCGCCGCATCGGCGACGATCGGGCGGCCCGCCTCGTGCAGCTGGCCAAGCAGCGCCGGCACCGCCGTACGCTTCCCTGGTACGGCCGGGTCTGGGGCCGGCTCCAGGACGCGACCGTCGGCTACGGCTTCCGGCCGCTGCGCGCGGGCGGCTGGCTGCTGTCGCTGCTCGCGGTCGGCTCCGTCGCCTTCGCCCTGCACCACCCCGCACCGCTGAAGGCCGGCGAGGCCCCGCCGTTCAACCCGGTCTTCTACACGCTCGACCTGCTGCTGCCGGTCATCTCCTTCGGCCAGGAGGGCGCGTTCGCCCCGACCGGCTGGTGCCAGTGGCTGTCGTACGTCCTGGTCGTCACCGGATGGATCCTGGCGACCACGGTCGTCGCCGGTGTCACCCGGACGGTCAGCCGCCAGTGACCAGCGTGGACGAACCGGCACGTTCCGAGGGGCGCCCGCGCGACGCCGCCCGCACCCGGGCCGAGATCCTCGACGTGGCGACCCGGGAGTTCGCGCGGGCCGGCTACGACGGGGCGCGCGTCGACGAGATCGCCGCCCGCACCCGCACCACCAAGCGGATGATCTACTACTACTTCGGCGGCAAGGAACAGCTGTTCACGGCGGTCCTGGAGCGGGCGTACGGGGTCATCCGCGACGCCGAGCGGGAACTCGACGTCGAGCACCTGGACCCGGTCGCGGCCCTGCGCGGGCTCGCGGAGGTGACCTTCGACCACCACGAGCGGCATCCGGACGTCATCCGGCTGGTCGGCATCGAGAACATCCACGGCGCCGAGCACATCGCCGCCTCCGAGAAGCTCGGCGGGACCGGCTCGCCCGCGCTGGACGTGATCCGCCGGATCCTGGCGGCCGGCCGGGAGTCGGGGCTGTTCAGGACCGACGTGGACGCCGTCGACCTGTACGCGATGATCAGCTCGTTCTGCTTCTTCCGGGTGGCCCACCGGCACACCTTCGGCGCGCTCTTCGGGCGGGACCTGGTGGACCCGGCGCGGCGGGAGCGCTACCGGACCATGCTGGGCGACATGGTGATCGCCTATCTGACGGCGGGGCGGGCGTCGGCGGATCGGGCGTCGGCGGACTGATCCCGGGGCTCACTCCCGGTCGACCGCCGCGTCGAGCAGGGGGCCGAGTTCCGTCACCACCGTGGTCAGCGGCCGGGTGTCCTGCTCGGCGCGGGCCATCAGGATCGCCCCCTCCAGGGCACTGATCATGAGCGTGGCCAGGGAGGCGGCCCGGGGCGCCGGTACGCCCATGTCCGTCAGCGCCTCGGCCACGGGGGTGCTCCAGGCGGCGAACGCGGCGGCCGTGGCCCGGCGTGTCTCCGGGTCGGTCGTCGCGCACTCCGTCGTCGCGGCGGCGACCGGACAGCCGGTGGCGAAGCCGTGCGTCGCGTACTCGTCGGTCCACTGGCGGGCCATCGCGGCGAACAGGCCCGCCGGGGTCGACTCGCCGCGTTCGGACAGCTCGGCGAGGAAGCGGGCGACGCGCCGCCCGGCGTAGCGGCCCGCCCAGACCACGGCCTCCCCCACGAGCTGTCGCTTGCCGCCGGGGAAGTAGTGCTGGAGCGATCCGCGCGGCGCGTCGGCGTGGACGGCGACGTCCCGCATGCCGGTGGCGGCGATGCCGTCGCGGCGGATGAGCTGGGCGGCGCTGAAGACCATCCGCTCGCGCGGCCCGTACTGCGGCGACTCCGGCATCGACGACCTCCCGTGAACGTGCGCCCTCCAGCCTATGACCACGGTCATAGGGCCCGCTACTATGACCGTGGTCATAGATCCTCGCGGGGCGACGGAGAGGCGGTCCGCCATGCAGGTCGGATTCATCGGTCTCGGGGTGATGGGCCGCCCCATGGCGCTGCGGCTGGCCCGCGCGGGCACCCCCTTGCTGGTGTGGAACCGCACGCCCGATCGCGCCGAGCCGCTGCGGGCGGCGGGCGCGGAGGTGGCGGCGGACCCCGCGGACGTCTTCGCGCGCGCCGATGTGGTGTTCCTGATGCTGGCCCACGAGGCGGCGATGGACGCCGTCCTGGCGCGCGGCACCGCGGACTTCGCGCGCGTGGCGGACAGGGTCGTCGTCCACATGGGCACGACGTCGCCGGAGTACTCGCGGGCCGTGGAGAGCGACATCCGGGCGGCGGGCGGCCGCTATGTCGAGGCGCCGGTGTCCGGCTCCCGGATCCCGGCGGAACAGGGCGAGTTGGTGGCGATGCTGGCGGGCGACGAGACGGCGGTGGCCACCGTACGGCCGCTGCTGGCGCCGCTGTGCCGGGAGACGTTCGTGTGCGGTCCCGCGCCGGGCGCCCTGCTGATGAAGCTGGCGGTGAACCTGTTCCTCATCACCCAGGTCACCGGCCTGACGGAGGCGTTCCACTTCGCCGAGCGGCACGGCCTGGACCGGGGGCTGTTCCTGGACGTC
Source organism: Streptomyces sp. NPDC032126 (assembly GCF_055580085.1). Classification (NCBI taxonomy): domain Bacteria; kingdom Bacillati; phylum Actinomycetota; class Actinomycetes; order Kitasatosporales; family Streptomycetaceae; genus Streptomyces; species Streptomyces sp. NPDC032126. The sequence goes on along the minus strand of NZ_JBVIMA010000001.1, from coordinate 778,702 downwards.
CTGGACGCGGGCCCGATGGCCAGCGCGGTCTCCCGCATGAAAGCGCCCAAGCTCCTGACCGGCGACTTCACGGTCCAGGCGGCCGCGCTGGACGTCCTGAAGAACAACCGCCTGATCGCCGAGGCCGCCCGCACGGCCCACCTGGCGTCCCCTCTCCTGGACACCTGCCACACCCTGTTCGAGGAAACCGTCACCCTGGGCCACGGCGACGCGGACATGATCGCCGTCCTCCACGCCCTGGAGGCCCGCACGTCGGCGGGCGGGGCCTAGCCCTCGTTGGTCCCCTTGGGGATGCCGTACGTGCGGTCCACCCGGAGTCTGACGACCAGGCGGCGGTCGCGGACCATGGCGGTGCGGTAGTCGTCCCAGTCGGGGTGTTCGCCGAGGACGTCGCGGTACAGGCGGACGAGTTCCTCGACCGTGTCGTCGTAGGGGTCGCGCGCCACGGGTGAGAGGTCGGCGGTGCCCTCGGCGACCGTGTAGGCGCGGCGGTCGGGCGTCGAGACGTGGTACGACGCCCGTGGGTCCCGGCGCAGATTGCGCGTCTTCGCGCGGCCGTCCGTGACGGAGATCCGGATCACGCCCTCGTCCGGATAGTAGTGGTGGCTGACGTTCGACAGCTGGGGGCGGCCGTCGCGCTTGAGGGTGACGAGCACGCCGCCGCGGCCCTCGGAGAGCAGGGCGAGCAGAGCGTGATGCGTCGGGTCCTGGGTCATGTTCTGCACAACGGGCGGTGGACGGGTGGGATTCCCTGGTAGACACTGTCTACGTGACAGACACCGCCACTCCCCCGGACACCGGTCTTCGTGATCGCCTCGTCGACGTCGGCGTCGACCTCGTGACCCGGGAGGGGGTGGGTGCGCTGACGCTGCGGGAGATCGCGCGGCGGGCGGGGGTCTCCCACGGTGCTCCTCGCCGCCACTTCCCCACGCATCTGGATCTGCTGTCGGCCATCGCCCGGCGCGGCTTCACCGAACTCGCGGAGCAGACGCGGGCCGCCCTCGCCGGCGACCCCGTTCCGCCGCGCGCCGCGATCGCCGAACTGGCCCGTGTCTACGTGCGGTTCGCCCTCGGCAACCCCGGCATGTACGACCTGATGTTCCGTCATGATCTGCTGGAGAGCGGACGGTTGGCGCTGCGGGACACCAGTCTTCCGCTCTTCGGTGTGCTGGTGGAGCTGGTGGGCCGGGCCCGGCCCGACGCCGACGCCCCGGCCGTCGCCGCCTCGCTGTGGGCGAACCTGCACGGCATCGCCCAGCTGTGGCGCTGGGGAAGCCTCCAACTCGCCACCGGCACGGAGGACTTCACGCCTCTGCTGCGGACCGCCCTGGACGCGCACCTCGGACCGGAGCCGTCCGCGTGAGCCGACGGACGACTCTGGCCGCGAGTATCGCCGGGGCCGTCGTGGTCGCCCTGGACGGCACGGTGCTGACGGTCGCCCAGCCCACGCTCCAGCGCGACCTGGGGGCCTCGTTCGCCCAGGTGCAGTGGACCGGTACCGGGTATCTCGTCGCCGTCGCGGGCCTGTTGGTGTTCGCGGGACGGCTCGGCGACCGGTACGGACACCACCGTACGTACACCGTCGGCATGCTCGGCTTCGGAGCCGCCTCGGCGGGGGTCGCGGTGGCGCCCGGCGTGGGCTGGGTGATCGCACTGCGAGTGGTCCAGGGCGTGTTCGGGGCGCTGCTGCAACCGGCCACGCTGGGGATGCTGCGGGCGGCCTACCCGCCGGAGCGGTTGCGCGGGCCGCTCGCCGCGCGCACGGCCGCGATCGGGGTGGCGGCGGCCGCGGGTCCGGTGCTGGGCGGGGCGTTGGCCACCGCCTTCGGATGGCGCGCGGTGTTCGTCGTACAGGTCGCACCGGCGCTGGCCTTCGGGGCGCTCGCGCTCAGGCGCGGCGAGCCCGGGCGTCGCCGGGACACAACGGCGCTCGACCTGCGCGGCGCCCTCCTTCTCGCCGTCGCGCTGGCCTCGCTCGTCCACGCCCTCGTGGCCCTCCCCTCCTCCCCCGGCTCACCGTCGGGCCTGCTCGGCGCCGCGGTCGCGCTCGGCGCCGGGGTCGTCTTCGTCCGGCACGAGCGGCGCGTGACCGGGCCCCTGGTGCCCACCGAGGTCATCGGTGTCCCGCCCGTCCGCGCCGCCCTCGCCGTGCTCGTGATCGTCTCCGCCGCCCTCAACGGCGCCCTGTTCTCCTGCGTCTACGTCCTTCAGCGCGACCTGGGCCTGACCCCGCTGCGCTGCGCCCTGCTCAGCCTGCCGCTGGCGGTGCTGCTGATCGCGGCGGCGCCCGCCGGCGCCGTCCTGCTGCGCCGGGCCGGGGCGCGTCGTACCACCGCGGGGGCCGTCGGGCTGCTCGCGCTGGGCCTGCTCGTGCTGGCGCGCGCTCCGGGGCAGGGCGCGTTCTGCGCCGGGTTCGCGCTGGTCGGCGCCGGGTTCGGCGCGGTGATGGTGGCGGCGACCCATGTCGTCGTACGGCGGGCCCCCGAGGCGTCGGCCGGAGTGGCGGGCGGGTTGCAGCAGACGGCGATGAACGTCGGACCGGTGCTCGGCGTGGCCGTGGCCACCGTGCTCATGGACCTCGGCGACGCCCGGGCGCCGCTGCCCGTCCTGGCGCTCGGCGCGGCGGCGGCCGTACCGCTCGCCCTCGCGCTGCCGGGGCGCCCGGCGCCCGCCGCGACCCTCGTTCCGGCCGGTCAAGGCGACACAGCCCACACCGAACACGAGGCCGAAACGGGTCCGTTCCGGCGGTCTCTGCGCCACGATGAGGTCTGAGGTCGCCCGGGCGGGGTACGCCGGTGGCACCTCGCCGAACGTACCGGAGGAGAGCGATGGCACAGCTGCGGCAAGAGGTGGACCCGAGCGAGGTCGGGCTGGACGCGAAGGTGCTGGACCGCCTGGACCAGCACATCGCCCACGAGGTCGACGAGGGCCGGCTGCCCGGCTTCCTCGTGGCCGTCGCACGCGGCGGCCGGGTCGCCCACCTCACCACGCACGGCCACCGCGACATCGCCGCCGGGCTGCCCGTGGAGGCCGACACGCTGTGGCGGATCTACTCCATGACCAAGCCGGTCACCACGGTCGCCGCGCTGACGCTGGTCGAGGAGGGGCGGCTGTCGCTGGACGACCCGGTCGACGCCCATCTGCCCGCCTTCGCCGAGCCGCGCGTGTATGTGAGCGGTTCCGGCCGGGACGTGGTCACCCGCCCGGCGGACGGCCCGATCCGCGTCCGCCATCTGCTCACCCACACCGCGGGCCTCACCTTCGCCTTCTACCACTCCCACCCCGTCGACGCCCTCTACCGCGAGGCCGGGCTGGAGTCGGCGGTGGCGCCGGGCACCGATCTGGCGGGCACCGTCGACGTGTACGCGTCGCTGCCGCTCCAGTTCGAGCCGGGCACGCAGTGGAACTACTCGGTCGCCACCAATGTGCTGGGCCGCGTCCTGGAGGTGGTGGCCGACAAGCCGCTGGACGAGGTCGTCGCCGAGCGGGTCCTGCGGCCGCTGGGCATGTCCGACGCCGGGTTCCATGTCGACGACGCCCGGGCGGGGCGGCTGTCGGAGCTGTACGGGGAGACCGAGGACGGCGGGATCAAGCCGATCCCCGGACTGCCCCTGCGCGGGGGCCGGCCCCGGTTCCTGTCCGGCAGCGGCGGCATGGTGGCCGGCGCCTACGACGTGCACCGCTTCGCCGAGATGCTGCGCCGGCGCGGTGAACTGGACGGAGTGCGGCTGCTCGCGCCGGAGACCGTCGACCTGATGACCCGCAACCATCTGCCCGGCGGCGCCGACCTGCGCTCCTTCGGCAGCCGCCCCGCCCACGACGAACCGGGCAACGAGGGCGTCGGGTTCGGCCTCGGCGTCTCCGTGGTGATCGACCCGCACCGCACCAAGGCCCCCGCCGGGATGGGCACGTTCGGCTGGAGCGGGGTCGCCACCACGACGTTCTGGGTGGACCCGAGCCGCGATCTGACCTTCCAGTTCATGACGCAGGTACGGCCCCGGTCCTCACGCACCCTGTACCAGGACCTCAAGCGGCTGATCCACGAGGCCGTCCTCGACTGAGCCCGGTCATACGCGGTTGGCCTCCGGACGCGGGGCGTCGGCCGCGAACCGGCCGGCGCGCAGGGGGGTGACGTCCACGAAGGGTTCGCGGCCGAGGTACAGGTCGCGGACCACCTCGCCGACGGCCGGCGCCTGGAGGAAGCCATGGCCGGAGAAGCCGGTCGCGTACAGAAATCGGGAGACCGAAGTCGCCTCGCCGATCAGGGCGTTGTGGTCCGGGGTGATCTCGTACAGCCCGGCCCAGCCGCCGGTGCGCCGCAGGTCCAGCAGGGACGGGGCGCGGCGCTGCATGGCCTCGGCCAGGCGGGGGATCCAGCGGTCGTGGGTGTCGGTGGCGAAACCGGGGCGCTCGTCGGGGTCGGACAGGCCGACGAGGAGCCCCAGGCCCTCGGCGTGGAAGTAGAAACTGCTGGTGAAGTCGATGGTCATCGGCAGGTCGGGGGGCAGTCCGGGGACCGCCTCGGTGACCGCGATCTGGCGGCGCAGCGGCCGCACCGGCAGGTCGACGCCGACCATCGCGCCCACGGCCCGCGACCAGGCACCCGCCGCGCAGACCACCGTGTCGGTGGTGACGCGGCCGGAGCCGGTGTGCACGGCGGTGACGGTGTCCCCGCGCAGTTCGATGCCGGTGACCTCGGTGTGGCGCAGGACGCGGGCGCCGAGGCGGCGGGCGGCGGCCGCGTAGCCGTGGACGACGGACTCCGGGGTGCAGTGCCCGTCGTCGGGCGAGAACGCGGCGGCGAGCAGGCCGTCGGTGGTGATCAGCGGGGAGAGCCGGGCGGCCTCCTTCGGGCCGATCATGCGGCTGGGCACGCCCAGGGAGTTCTGCAGGGCCACGCTCCGCTCGAAGGAGGCGACCTCCTGGGGCGTCGACAGCAGGAACAGATAGCCGACCCGGTGCAGCCCGATGTCCTGGCCGATCTCCTCCCCGAACCGGGCGAACGCCTCCAGACTGCGCGCCCCCAGCTGGATGTTGAGCGCGTCCGAGAACTGGGCGCGCACCCCGCCCGCCGCCCGTGAACTCGATCCCGCGCCCAGCTCGTCGCGCTCCACCAGCAGGACGTCGCGAACGCCCGCGGCGGCGAGGTGGTAGGCGATGCTGGTGCCCACCACTCCGCCGCCGATGACGACGACCGAGGCATGTGTGTCCACGGGCCCATCCCTACCCCGGGTGACGGGAGAGGAACTCAGGACCAGTGCGCCACGGCGTCCAGATGGGGCAGGTGGTGGTCCATGCGCTCCCGCTTGGTGCGCAGATAGGTGATGTTGTTCTCGCACGGCGGGATGAGCAGCGGGACCGTCTCGGCGACGTCGATGCCGTTGTCCGTGAGCGCCTCCCGCTTGCGCGGGTTGTTGGACATCAGACGCACCGAGCGCACGCCCAGGTCGCGCAGGATCTCGGCGGCGACGCCGTAGTCGCGGGCGTCGACGGGCAGGCCGAGCGCCAGGTTCGCCTCCACCGTGTCCAGGCCCTCCGCCTGGAGGGCCATCGCGCGCAGCTTGCCGAGCAGGCCGATGCCGCGGCCCTCGTGGCCGCGCAGGTACACCACTATGCCGCTGCCCTCCGCGACCACCGCCCGCAGCGCGGAGGCGAGTTGATCGCCGCACTCGCAGTGCTGGGAGCCGAAGGCGTCACCGGTCAGGCATTCCGAGTGCAGTCGGACGAGCACGTTCTCGGTGCCGATCTCGCCGTGGACGAGGGCCACTTGTTCGTCGCCGCGGTCGTGGTCCAGGTAGCCGATCGCCTGGAATTTCCCGTACACGGTGGGCAGCGGCGCATTCACCACGCGTTCCACACCGGTGCGCTGCGCTGCCTTCTTGCCGAGTACGCCAATTTTCTCTGTCATGATCTGGTTCCTAAGCGTCAGACGAAAGGCCGGGAAAAGATGAGTGGTTCGGGAAGACGAGCGGCAGCGTACGGAGTGTTGCCGGCGGACACCACGCAGGACGTGGGCGCGCGCGGCGCCGGCGTGCCGGTGCAGGTGGCGGTCCTGCCGGTCGGGAGCTTCGAGCAGCACGGCCCGTACCTCCCGCTGGCCACCGACACGCTCGTCGCCTGCGCGATCGCCCGGGAGATCGCCGCCGCGCACCCCGTGCACCTCCTGCCGCCGGTGAGCATCGGCTGTTCGCACGAGCACGCGGCCTGGCCGGGAACCGTCAGCATCTCCTCGGTGACCCTTCACGCGGTGGTACGGGACATCGCGGCGTCGCTGCGCCGCTCGGGCGTGACGGCCCTGGTCGTGGTCAACGGGCACGGCGGCAACTACGTGCTCGGCAACGTCGTCCAGGAGGCCTCCGCGCGCGGGGAGCGGATGGCGCTGTTCCCGGCCCCGGAGGACTGGGAGGCGGCGTGCGAGCGAGCCGGGGTGGTGACCTCGCTGCTCACCGACATGCACGCCGGGGAGATCGAGACCTCGATCCTGCTGCACACCGACCCGGACGTCGTCCGGCCCGGATACGAGTCGGCGGATTTCGTCGCCGACGACCGTCGTCATCTGCTCACCACGGGAATGTCCGCCTATACCGATTCGGGTGTCATCGGCCGACCTTCCCTGGGATCGGCGGAAAAGGGGAAGGAACTCCTGGCGAGCCTGGCGGATTCCTTCTCGGCGTATTTCTCACTGCTCACCTCGGATACGGCGACGGGTGACGCGGCGGACGACGGGCGCGGATAGTCCCCGGCGCCGGACGTGCCGTCGACGGCCGTGCCGGCGCGCAGGTCGGTGTACCAGCGGGCGACCAGGACGACGAGGCCCGGCAGGGCGGCGACGAAGCTGAACACGCCGTAGACGACGGCCACGGCGAGCCCGGTGTCCGCGCCGAGGCCGGCCGCGCCGAACGCCCAGGCGGTGACGCCCTCGCGCGGGCCCCAGCCGCCGACGTTCACCGGCAGGCCCATCGCGATCAGGGCGAGGACGGCCAGCGGCAGCAGGGCGAGCACGGAGGCGCCCGATCCGGCGACGCGGGCCGCCACGACGAACATCCCCAGATGGCCGGCGAGCACGGCCAGCGAGGACAGCGCCACGCCCGGCCCGGTGCGCCGCGACACGAGCCCCTCGCGGGCCTCGGCGAGCAGCGCCCGCGCCCGGCCGCCCCGGCGGTCGGCCGAGGACGAGCGGTTCATGCGCAGCGCGAGGGTGACCGCGAGCGCGCCGGCCAGGGCCACCGCGGCGAACGGCACGAGATGCCGTACGTCGGCCCTGACCGGGTTCGGCACGACCAGCAGGACCGTCACGCCGACGACGGCCAGCGCGATCTGGCCCGCGGCCCGCTCCAGCACCACCGCGCGCACCCCGCGGCCGACGTCACCGGCGCTGCGCCCGTGCCGTACGGCCCGGTGCACATCGCCCAGGACGCCGCCGGGCAGGGCCGCGTTGAGGAACAGGGCGCGGTAGTAGTCGGCGACGGCCGGTCCGAGCGGCAGCCGGATGCGCAGGCCCCGGGCGACCAGGGCCCAGCGCCAGGCGCTGAACACCGTGGTGAGCGTGCCGATCCCGAGCGCCAGCAGGAGCGTCGGCGCGTCGATGCGGCGCAGGCCGTCCAGCATGACCCCGGTGCCCATGCGCCAGAGCAGGACGCCGAGGATGAGCGCGCCGGCGACCGTACCGCCGTGGGCGCGCAGGGCTCGGCCGACACCGGAGCGCCGGGGGTCGGCGGCGTCGGCTGGGGCGGGCCGAGCGCTGCTCGCCGGTTCTCGCGAGGGGTCCGCCGACGGCGTCCGCGCGGATGCGGCCGGGTCGGTGCGGACGTCCTGGGCGGGCCGCGGCGGCGCCGTCTTCGGCGCGGGGCGCCTCGGGCCTCGTACGATCCAGCGGGTGTCCTCGGCCCAGGCGGCCGGTGCCGTCGTCCCCGCGCTCATCGGGTGCCGCCCGTCGGGCGGGGCAGGGCCAGCAGGTCGCTGTGGTGGACGGTGACCCGCAGCTCGCCCGCCGCGCAGGCGGCCAGGCGCGCGGCGAGGTACGGCTCGGCGCGGGCGGCGAGTTCGGGGCGCTGTTCCACCGCGGCGCCGACCCAGCCGCGCAGCCACTGGGCGGTGAGGGCGGCCTCGGCGGGGCCCAGTCGCCAGGGGCTCGGGTTCAGCTTGACCGTGGCGCCGTGGGCGGCGAACGCCTCGCAGGCGACGGTGACCGCGTCCGGGCCGAGGAGACCCTCGCGCCGCTGGTGCGCGTTGAAGGCGGCGGCGATCTCCGCGTCCAGGGGGTCGCCGGGGGTGAGTTCGACGCGGCCGGCCACGGAGAGGGTGAGCAGGGCCGGGCAGCCGGCGCCCGCGCAGGCCGCGGCGAGGGTCTCGACCTCCTCGCGGGTGAGGACGTCGAGCAGCGCCGAGGCGGTCACCAGGGAGGCACCGATCAGGGCGTCCGGGGTGAGCCGGGCGACGTCGCCGCGCCGCGTCTCGACGGTGACGCCGCTGCCGTCGGCGGCGGCGCGCGGGGAGGCGACGGCGGCGAAGTGGAGGAGGTAGGGGTCGCGGTCGTGCAGCACCCAGTGCTGGGCGCCGTCCAGTCGGGGGGCGAGCCAGCGGCCCATCGAGCCGGTGCCGCATCCCAGGTCGTGCACGACGGTCCCGCCGGTGCGTCCGGGCAGGTTGGCGAGCCGGATGCGCAGCGGGTCGAGGAGTTCGGCGGACCGCGCGGCGGCGTCGGCGCCCTCCCGCAGTTGCAGCCATTCGGGCGCGTACCGGGGCGGATCGTCGGGCCCGCCCTCGCGGAGCCGCACGGTGGGCCGCTCCCCGGCCGGCGCCACGGGTCCGGCGCCGGGGATGACGCCGTCCGAGGCGTCGGTCTCGGCGGGGACTTCGCCGGCACCGGCGGCACCCGCCGCGGCGAGCGCGCCGACCGATGCCTCCAGGGCTCCCGGGCCGGAGCCGGCGCCCCGTGCTCCCGGCTGGGACGGAACGCGGCCGAGGACGCGGGCCATGTCCGCCGGTGTCGCCGTCGACTTCCTCATGCTGCCCTCCGGGGTTCGCTGGGGAGCCGGAGCAGGACGCCGGCCAGGCTCTGGGCGGTGGTCGCCCAGCCGTTGAGGGCCGCGCGGCGGCCGCGCGCGGCGGCCTTGAGCCGGCGGCGCACATCGGCCTCGCCGAACCAGCCGCGCAGCTCGGCCGCGAGGGCCGCGGGGTCCTCCGGCGGGACGAGGATGCCGGGGACGCCGCCGTCGGGCGCTCGGCCGACCGCCTCAGGGAGTCCGCCGACGTCCGTGGCGAGCACGGGGATGCCGCGGGCCAGCGCCTCGGTGACCGCCATGCCGTACGTCTCCGCGTAGGAGGTCAGCACCATGAGGTCGGCGGACGCGTAGCTGGCGTCCAGCTCCGCCCCGGCCTGCGGGCCCGCGAGATGCAGGCGGTCCTGGAGGCCGTGCTCGGCGATGAGCGCGCGCAGCCGGGCCACGTACGCGGGGTCCTGGTCGAGGCCGCCGACGCACACACAGCTCCACGGCAGGTCGGTGACCGCGGCCAGTGCCTCGATCAGCCGGTGCTGTCCCTTGCGCGGGGTGACGGCGGCCACGCACAGCAGACGGGAGACGCCGTCGGTGCCGGAGGCGAGGGGCGCGATGTCGGCGCCGGGCGCGGCGACATGGACGCGCTCGGGGGCGAGGCCGTGGTGGGCGACGAGCCGGCGCACGGCCCACTCGCTGGTGGCGATGACCGCGGGGACCGCCCGCAGCACCTCGCGCTCCTTGGCGTCGAGTTCGGCGGCGGCATCGGGCGCCAGCCCCGTCTCGTCGCCCAGCGGGAGGTGGACGAGGACGGCGAGCCGCAGCCGTTCGGCCTCGGGGACGACGATCTCGGGGACGCCGCAGGCGACCAGTCCGTCGAGGAGGACGGCCGTGCCGTCGGGCAGTTCGCGCAGGGCGCGGGCGAGTTCCGCGCGGGCCTCGGCGCCGGGGCGGGGCCAGGAGCCGTCCACGAGGTGCCGGCGCACCTGCCAGCCGAAGCCGGGCAGGTCCAGGCAGACGCGGCGGTCGTAGGCGTTGCCGCCGCTGGGCCGGGACAGGTCGTCGACGCCGCCCGGCATCACGAAGTGCACGGTGCGCAGGGACATGGGCACGATGTCGGCGTTCCTGAGCGCGGAGTGCTGCACGGGCACGTAGGTGAGGTTCGCCTGCTGGAGGGTCGCCTGCTGGACGCTCGTCTTCTCCATGGTCACATCGGTCACAGCGCACGCTCGTAACTCGCCCACGCGATGTGCGACTCGTGGAGCGTGACGGCGATCTGGGCGATGCCCCGGGCGCCCTCGCCCAGCGCGCCCTTGTGGATGCGCTCGGCGAGCCGGTCGGCGACGACCTTGGCGAGGAACTCCGTGGAGGTGTTGATCCCGGCGAAGTCGGGCTCGTTGTCCAGATTGCGGTAGTTCAACTCGCTGACGACGGCACCGAGTTCCTGGGTGGCCAGTCCGATGTCGACGACGATGTTGTCGTCGTCCAGCTGCTCCCGCCGGAACGTGGCGTCCACCAGGAACGTCGCTCCGTGCAGGCGCTGCGCGGGTCCGAAGACCTCGCCGCGGAAGCTGTGGGCGATCATGATGTGATCGCGGACGGTGACACTGAACAACGGACGACCCTCCAGTGCGGTGCGTCTGGCCCCTCCGGCCCCTTGCTGCCGGGGGATGCCGAGTAGTACGGCTGTGCGCTGCCCCGCGTTCAGCGGGATCTCACTCTTTTCTCAGGTCAGGCGCTCGCGTCGTAGCGGACGCGGTGGCACAGCGCGGGAATCTCCCCGGAGGCGAGCCGCGGCATCACCTCCGGCAGCTCCTCGAAAGCGCTCTCCCCGGTGACGAGGGCGTCCAGGGCGGGATCGGCGAGCAGGTCGAGGGCGAGGGCGAGCCGGTCGGCGTAGGAGCGGCTGGCGCGGCGGGCCGGGGAGACGGTGCCGACCTGGCTGCTGCGGATGACGAGTCGCCGGGAGTGGAAGTCCTCGCCGAGCGGGAGCGCGACCCGCCGGTCGCCGTACCAGCTCAGTTCGAGGACCGTGCCTTCGGGCGAGAGCAGTTCGAGGGAGCGGGCGAGGCCCTGTTCGGTGGCGCTGGCGTGGACGACGAGGTCGCAGCCGTCGAGGGCGTCGCCGGGCAGCGCGAAGCCGACGCCGAGCGCCTTGGCGATGTCGGCGCGCGCCGGGTCGGCGTCCACCAACTGCACGCGCACGCCGGGGAAGCGGGCGAGCAGCGCGGCCACCGAGCAGCCGACCATGCCGCCGCCGACCACCGCGATCCGGTCCCCGACCAGCGGCGCGGCGTCCCACAGGGCGTTGACGGCGGTCTCCACGGTCCCGGCGAGGACGGCCCGCCCGGCGGGCACCGACTGCGGTACGACGGTGATGGCGGTGGCCGGGACGACGTAGCGCGTCTGGTGCGGGTAGAGGCAGAAGACCGTACGTCCCAGCAGGTCCGCCGGTCCCTCCTCGACCTCCCCGACACTCAGGTAGCCGTATTTCACCGGGCCGGGGAAATCGCCCTCTTGGAACGGGGCCCGCATCACGTTGTACTGGCTCTCGGGCACCCCGCCGCGGAAGACGAGGGTCTCGGTGCCGCGGCTGACGCCGGAGTACAGCGCGCGCACCAGCACGTCGCCCTCGGCGGGCCGCGGCAGCGGGACCTCCCGCAGGGCGCCCTCGCCCGGGCGGTCGGTCCAGAACGCGACGGCGGTGCGTTTCATCGGCTTCCTCCTGAACGATCGGGAACCTGTTCACGTACGGAGATGTGCACAGGCCGCGCACAGTACGCGGCGATGATCGACTCTGTCATTCGGCCGGAGGATGTGCGGTGGCCCTGAACAACACGTACGACGCGAGGCTCGTCCAGCAGGAGACCGCTGTGGGAGCGGGTGTGCAGATCCTGCTGCTGGCGCTGCTCGGCACGGCGGTGGGCATGGGCCCGGCCGGCTGGCTGACCGGCCTCGCCTTCGCGATCGCGACCTGGGCGGTCCTCGCCCGGGCGCTGCACCGCGCCCGGCCGCGCACCTTCGGACCCGCGAACCGCGTCACCCTCGGCCGCGCGATCCTCGTCGGCGGGGTGACGGCGCTGGTCGCGGACTCCTTCGAGAGCGCGCCGCCGGTGACGCTGTTCGTCGGCCTCACGGCGGTCGCGCTGATCCTCGACGGCGTGGACGGCAAGGTCGCGCGCCGCACCGGCACGTCGACCGCGCTGGGCGCGCGCTTCGACATGGAGGTCGACGCGTTCCTGATCCTGGTGCTGAGCGTCTACGTGGCCACGCAGCTCGGCCCGTGGGTGCTGCTGATCGGCGGCATGCGCTACGCCTTCGTCGCCGCGGCCCGTGTGGCGCCCTGGCTGAACGCGCCGCTCCCGCCGAGCACCGCCCGCAAGACGGTCGCCGCGGTCCAGGGCATCTTCCTGCTCCTGGCCGGCTCCGAACTCCTGCCCCACACCGCCAACTTCGCGGTGGTCGCCCTGGCCCTGGGCTCCCTGGTGTGGTCGTTCGGCCGCGATGTGCTGTGGCTGCGCCGGACGTCGCGGGTGACGGTACGTCAGGAGCGCCGGGAACTGGTCCTCACGGGCCGCTGAACGTCGGCCCGCTGCCGCGCGAAAACGCCGGAGAGTGCTTCTTCCCAGCAGCCGGCGGGACCCTGGACGAGTCCCGTCGGTGCGGGTCGGAAGCACTCTCCGGTTTATTTGGTTCAGTCGGTCGCAACGGTCAGCCGGCGCTGCCGATCAGCTTCCAGGGCTCGTGGTCGGAGTCGGCACCGGTGCCCGGGGCGCTGCCCTTCGTCTCCCACTTGGCCTTCCAGACCTTGCCGTTGTACTTGACCGTGGTCTGCTCGATCGGCTGGCTCGCCGGGGAGTAGACCTTGGTCGCGTCCCAGTTCGCGGCGCCGCAGCCACCGGCCGGCGGGGTCGCCGTACCGAGTCCCTTGAGGTTGTCGGTCACCGGCGCGTACGCCGTACCGCCGATCGACAGACTCGTGTTCACCGGACCGGTGATCGGGAGGAAGTAGATGATCGGCAGGTCGAGGGACTTGCCGGCCGGGATGATCTGGCAGTAGTCCAGCGTCGTGGTGACCCGGTGGAACGTCGAACCGGGCGTCACCTGCCACTGGCCGCCTTGTGCGCCGGTCTGCCAGTTGCCGTCCTTGACCAGCGGTGACGTGGAGGCCGGAATGTCGAACGACAGCTTGGTGTCCTTGCCGCCGCCGAGCGTGCGCCCGGTGTTGTTGGTGATCCGGACCGTCGGCTGCAACGGCCACAGGTTCGCCGTGGAGGTCGGGTAGTTGACCAGCTCGACGCTCACATTGGCGGTCACCGTCGGCCCGGCACCACCGGTGCCGGCGCGCAGGCTGTTGTTGTAGGCGCCGATGTTGCCCAGCTTCTCGTTGAGCCGGGTGGTCAGCGTGTACCCCATCCCGCACGGGGTGTCCGGCTGGACGTCCGCCGGGCAGGAGTAGTCGCCGCCGAGCTCCCACATCATCACGCCGCCCGCACCGGTCGACTTGACCAGATCGGTGACCGCGTCGATGCCCTGCTCGTCCTCGGTCGACAGGAACACCTTCTTCTGGGCGTTCCACAGCCACGACGTCTTCGTGGTGTCGTCCCAGTACCGGACGTACTGGCCCGTGCGCCGGTCGGTGACGTCGGTCTCCGGCGTCAGCCCGACGCTGCGCGCGTACACCGGCGTGATGTTCTTCTCCAGGTTCTTGGTGTGCCACAGCGGGTTCGTCCCGGAGCCGAGCTCGCTGCCGTTGTTGGTCTCGTCGTGCCAGATGTTGTCGATGCCGAAGGCGCCGTCACCGCACGGCCGCTTGACGCCCGTACCCGGCTCGCAGCCGCTCGGCTTGCGGGACGTGCCCCACAGGCCGTTGGTGCCGCCGGTGACGTTCTGCCAGCCGCGCGTGTAGTAGGGCACACCGATGTTGACGCGCCCGGCCTGCATCGCGCCGCGCATGTACTTCATCGCCCAGTCGGTGTTGAAGTACCCGATCTTCCCGTACTCGGGCGTGGCGTACTGGTCGGCCAGTTCCGGGTCCTTTCCGTCGTCGAACAGCGCCGCGTTCGGACCCACGACGTCGTTCCAGGTGCCGTGGTAGTCGTAGGCCATCAGGTTGGTGAAGTCCTGGTACTTCAGCGCGGTCTGGTTCGCCATCCCTCGGGCCAGGTAGCCGGAGGCGGACGACGCCGAGGTGAGCAGGTAGTACGTGTTGTCCGCGACGGAAGCCCGGTTCAGCGAGTCCCGCAGCGTCTTCATCAACGCGGCGTACGCCGTGGGCAGACCCTTGCGCCGCGGGTTCGACACCGCCCAGTCGGCCGGGTTGCCGCTGTCCTCCAGGACGGTGGGGTACTCGAAGTCGATGTCGACCCCGTTGAACCCGTAGGTGCGCAGGAAGTCCACGACCGAGGCCGCGAACGTGTCGATCCCGGCCTGGTTGACCGAGCCGTCGGCGTTGGTGGTCATGGCGTAGAAGCCACCGGTACCGGCCCAGCCGCCGACCGAGATCAGCGTCTTCACCCGCGGGTGCAGGCGCTTGTACTTCGTCAGCAGGTTGAAGTGCCCCTTGTAGGGCAGCGAGGGATCCATCTCCGCGCCGACCTCGCCGGGCCACTCCTTCTGGGTGGCGTTCGCGTCGACCTTGATCTTGTTGTTCTCCACCGACGCGAACGCGTAGTTGATGTGGGTCACCTTCGACCAGGGGATGTTCTTCACCAGGTAGTGCGGTGTGCCGTCGGCGCCCGTGCGGCCCCCGTTGAAGTAGCCCACGACCCTGCGGCCCCGGCCCTCGCCGAGCCATTCGCGGCCGTCGCTCTGGTAGACCTTGCAGTACGGCGTCGCCACGCCCGTCGTGGTCGCCAGGCCCTCCGGACGGCAGTCGCCGGACGCGGCCGGCCGCGTACCGCCGTCGTCGCCGCCGGGGTGCGACTCCATCGGGTCGCCGACACCACCGTTGACACCGAGATCACCGGCACCGCCGTCGCTGCGGCTGCCGTCGCCGTAGCTCGGCACCAGCCAGCCCTCGATGTCACCGGCGGCGCTCACGGCGGCCGCCGCTCTGACGGCCGTCTTCGCCGTGGTGGCCGTACCGGAGCGGGTCACGGCGAAGTCCTGGATCCCATCGCCGTTCAGGTCGGCGAAGGTCCCGAAGGTGCCCTGGAACGGGTCGTCGGAGCGGATCACGCCCAGCGACTTCCAGCCGGAGGTGACGCTCCACGGAGAGCCGGTGTTCTGCCAGGCCCGGACCTCACCGGTGGTGAACTCGACCCGGACCGTGTCGGCCTTGCCGTCACCGGTGATGTCGGCGAAGGCGACCTGCGCGCCGCGCGCCTCACCCGGAGTGGCGAAGCCCGAGATCTTGGTCCAGCCGCCCTCGGTCGGCATTCCCTTGCCCTTGTTCTGCCAGGCCGTCGGGAAGCTCATCCGGTCCAGCGTGATCAGGTCGTCGCGGCCGTCCCCGTCGAGGTCGGTGAAGTACAGCTCCGGCTCGTAGCCGAGGTTGTTCGCGACGATCTTCGCGCTGTCCCAGCTGATCGTGGAGCCGCTGCTGGTGTTGCGCGACATCCGCATCGCGGCGATGCCGGTCGGCGAGTCGGCCGGCGGCAGGATCCGGATGTAGTCGTCCTTGCCGTCGCCGTCGAGGTCGGCGAAGTAGACCAGCGCCGGGTTGTTGCCGCGGTCGGCCGGGCTGATGTCGCCCAGTGAGACGGCTGACTTGGTCGGGTCGTCGTTGCGCCAGCCGGTGACCTTGCCGTCGGTGCCGACGACCGCGTAGTCGGCCTTGCCGTCGCCGTTCAGGTCGGGGAAGGCGATCTTCGAGCCGGTCGCGGCGGCGTCCCGGATCTTGCCGATCGGCTTCCAGACGTAGGAGCGGGCGCTGATCATGCGCTGTGCGACCGCGATCCGGGTGCCTTCGCCGAAGGCTTGCGCGATCTTCTGGTAGCCGGCGTCGGTCGGGTAGATCTCGTTGACGATGTCCTCCGGGCCGACCGAGCCCAGGTCGACCAGCACCAGCCGTGCGCCGCTGTCCATCTTGGCGTAGGCCATCGAAGTGAGCGCGGTGTTGTAGGCGTCGATCCGGGCCTGGTACGTCGGGTTCGTCGACGGCGGCAGGGTGGCGAGCAGGACCGTGGTCGTCGGTGAGGTCCGGTAGATCGCCTCCAGGAAGCTCTTCATCTTCCCGGCCGTCGCCTCACCGTCCGCGCCGCCGGCCAGGTCGGCCGTGCCCGCGAGCAGGGTGATCATGTTCGGCCGCAGCGTCTGGAGCGCGGGGATCGTCCGGGCCTTGATGTCGTCGATGCCCTTGCCGTCGAAGCCCATGTGGTCGGGGTCGCCGCGCTTGCCGTTCTTCTGCTCACCGACGAAGTCCGTGCGCTTGAAGATGATGCTGGCGCCGATCACCGCGGCGGTCGTCATGCCCTTGATGAGGGTGCCGAAGGAATCCCGGTAGCCGCTCTCGTCGGTGCTGTTCACCCCGACCGTGAGCCCGTCACCGGCCGCCATCACCCGCAGCTCGTCGATCTCCGGGTCGGCGGCGGGCGACGGAGTGGGTCCGGCCGCGCTGAGCCGGCCCCACTCGACCGGCCGGTGGTCGGAGTCACCGTCGGACCGGACCTCGACCCCCGGATCGAGGTTCGCGTGGGTGCTGACGAAGTAGTCGAGCTGACTGCCGCTCTGGTGGGTCGCCCTGCCCGAGGCCTCGATCTCCATGGCCTGGGGGAAGTTCGCCCGCCGGGAGAGGACCCCGGGCTCGACGTTGAAGTCGCCACCGACCGTCACGTGGTAGGTGACGCCACGCTGGGTCCCGAGGGCCGCGATCTGGTCGTTGATGGCGCTCAGCATCACCGCGGAGTCTCCGCCGCCGCCGGACAGGCCGTGGAAGGTGAAGTACCACTCGTTGCCGAACCGCGCGCCGAGCGCGTTGCGGCCGGCGTCGACCGGGTTGCCGACGACGAGGATCTCGTCGGGCCCCTCGCTCAGGACGAGCGCGATGTTGACCCGGCCGCCGATCCGGCGCGGGTTGGTCGCGTCGTCGTCGGTCTGGAGGAAGTAGACCTCACGGGTCGGGATGGGGGTGCGGTAACCGGTGTCGATGATCCAGGTGTTGTGCAGCACCGTGTGCTGGTGCTGGTTGCCCTGGCTGTCGGTCGTGGTGAAGGTCTGGCTGGGCTGCCGGTCGCTACGCGGGGGCGGCTCCGGGCCGGCCTCCTGAAGCATCACGATCGGCGCCTCCATCGCCTGCTGCCGGACCGTGTTGCTCCACTTGCTGCCGGTCTTCGCCTTGAGGTTCGACCCCTGCATGTTCCAGGAGATCAAGTGCGTGCTGTCCGCGGGGAAGTCGGTGGCGGCGGCCGGAACGACAAGTGCCGCTGTCAGCCCGGCCAGCACCGCCACCACGGAGATCAGTCGTCTTAACAAGAGCCCCCTCATTTCTCGCGTCCGGCGGATCGGGAACAACCGCACCGCCGGAAACTAGTTTCCTTCTCAACTATATGACTCGACGATCATGCCCGATCGATCACGGCCGGTCGATCATGGCCGGTCGATCATGGCCCCGTGACGACAGCCGCTCTGTCCGTTCTGACACGATGGGCGTGCGGTATGGGGTGAGGGGAAGGCAGGGAAGCGGCAGTGGGCCACGAGCTCGTCGACGGCAGATTCCGCATCGTGCGCGTCATCGGCAGAGGAGCCATGGGCGAGGTCCACCGGGCCGAGGACCTGTGGGCTCCCGAGGGCTCGCCCGAGCGCGTGGTCGCCGTGAAGACGATCCTGCGCCGCCGCACCGGCATCCGCGTCGACACCGGCGACGACACCGAGGCCGTGGAGCGCTTCGCCCGCGAGGTCGGCATCCTGCGCCACCTGGACGACCACCCCAACCTCACCCGGCTCATCGCCGGCGGCCTCGCCGCGGACCGCGACGGTCTGCCCTATCTGGCGATGGAGTACCTGGACGGCGCCTCGCTGCGCGACCTCATCGAGGAGGAGCCGCGGCTCCCCGTCTCCTGGGCCGCCGCCATCGGCGCCCAGGTGGCCGCCGGCCTCGCCGCCGCGCACGCGCGGGGCGTGGTCCACCGGGACCTGAAGCCCGCCAACGTCATGCTCACCCGGGGCGGCAGGGTCAAGGTGCTCGACTTCGGCATGGGCGGCGTCGTCGACGACCCGGACCGGACCCGCCTGACCGGCACGGGCGTCGGCGCGGGCACCGCCCGGTACATGGCGCCCGAGCAGTGCCGGGCCCAGCGGGTGACGCAGGCCGCCGACCTCTACGCGCTGGGCTGTGTGCTGTACGAGATGCTGGTCGGCGTCCCCCCGTTCACGGGCGATGCGGCGTACGAACTGGCCGAGCGGCACGTCCATCAGGAGCCCGGTCCGGTCCGCGCGGTCCGCGGCGAGGTTCCCGCCGAACTGGCCCGTCTCGTCGACCGGTTGCTCGCGAAGCGGCCGGCCGACCGCCCGGCCGACGCCGTGGCCGTACGGGACGCCCTGCTTCCGCTCGCCGCTCCGCCACGGGACGGTGGCTGCCTGATCCCCGCCTGGAGCCACCTGGACCCCACGTCCCCTCCGCACGAGCCCGCCCCGCGGCGGCCGCCCGCCCCGGTGACCGCGTCCGGCACCACCATGGACGTCTTCGGCGTCCACCGGGCCCTGATCCGCGACTACCGCTCCTTCACGGAGGGCGGCACGGTCATCCGCGACGAGCGGATCAGGGCGTACGTCGGGAAGGACCTCGACGACAAGTCCCAGTGGCCCAACCCGTGGTTGTCGCTCAACCCGTTCTTCGAGAGCGGTGGCACGGTGGTCGAGCTCGTCCGGCAGAAGGTGCTGCATCCCGAGTGCGCCCGCGTCTTCCAGGCGCGGAAGACCGAGGGCGGCACGGTCTGCGACGGCCGACCGCTGCTCCTGCACCGGCACCAGCGCGACGCCGTCGACGCCGCCGCCTCGGGGGCGTCGTACGTGCTGACGACCGGCACCGGCTCCGGCAAGTCGCTCTCCTACATCGTGCCGATCGTCGACCGGGTGCTGCGCGCACGGGACGCCGGGGGCCCGGACGCCCCGAAGCGCGTCCGGGCGATCATCGTGTATCCGATGAACGCGCTCGCCAACAGCCAGCTGCGGGAGCTGGAGAAGTACCTGCGCGACGGCTACGGCCCCGGACGCGAGCCGGTCACCTTCGCCCGCTACACCGGTCAGGAGGACGACGCGAGACGCAGGGAGATCCGCGACGACCCGCCGGACATCCTGCTCACCAACTACGTGATGCTGGAGCTGATGCTGACCCGCCCGGCCGACCGGGCGAGCCTGATCAGGATGGCGCGGGGCCTGGAGTTCCTCGTCTTCGACGAACTGCACACCTATCGCGGCCGCCAGGGCGCCGACGTGGCCCTGCTGATCCGCCGGGTCCGCGAGGCCTGCGCGGCGGGGAGCCTCCAGTGCGTCGGCACATCGGCGACCATGTCGACCGAGGGCACCCTGGAGGAGCAGCGGCAGGTGGTCGCCGGGGTGGCGAGCACGCTGTTCGGTACGACGGTCCGCGCCGAGCACGTCATCGGCGAGACCCTGGTCCGCGCGACCGGCGAGGCGCCCGCCACCGTACCGGCCGAGCGCCTCACCGCCCCCGCCCCGCGCGCCTACGACGAGCTGGTCCGCGATCCGCTCGCCCGGTGGATCGAGGACCGCTTCGGCCTGGCCGAGGACGCCGCCACGGGCCGTCTCGTCCGCCGACCGCCGACGCGGATCGAGGTCGCGGCGCGGGAGCTGCACGCGATGTCGGGCGTCGACGAGGAGCGGTGCGCGCAGGCGATCCGCGCCACCCTGGAGGCCGGCTCCCGGGCGCTCGACCCCCGTGACGAACGGCCGTTGTTCGCGTTCCGCCTGCACCAGTTCCTCTCCAAGGGGGACACGGTGTACGTCACCCTGGAGAGCAAGGCCGACCGCCATCTGACCCGCTCCTACCAGCTCGAACAGCCCGGCAGCGGCGGCAAGTTGCTGATGCCGCTCGCCTTCTGCCGGGAGTGCGGCCAGGAGTATCTGACGGTGTGGCGCACCGAGCAGGACGGCGAGGTGCGCTACGCGGCCCGCCGCGACACCTCGGCGACCGGCGGCCGACAGGGCGACGGCTATCTGTACATCGACCATGAGCGCGCGTGGCCGTCCGACGTCCAGGACGCCGTCGACGACCGCCGACTGCCCGAATCCTGGCTGGAGTCGGACGATCGGGACCAGGAGGTCGTCAAGGGCGCCTACCGCGACCGCGTCCCGAGGGCCGTCACCGTCGACCCCTTCGGCCGCGAGGGGCGGGGCGAGCTGAAGGCGGCCTTCATCCCCTCCCCCTTCCTCTTCTGCCTGCACTGTGGTGTGGCCTACGAGCAGACGCGCGGCCGGGACTTCGCCAAGCTGGCCACGCTGGACCAGGAGGGCCGCTCCTCGGCGACCTCGCTGGTCTCGGCGTCGATCGTCCGCTCGCTGAGGTCGGTGCCGCGGGAGGCCCTGGACAAGGAGGCGCGCAAGCTCCTCACCTTCGTCGACAACCGGCAGGACGCCTCCCTCCAGGCTGGCCACTTCAACGACTTCGTGCAGATCACCCAGTTGCGCGGGGCGCTGTACCGGGCCGCCCTGGACGCCGGCGAGGACGGTCTGCACCACGAGGAGCTGGCCTCGGAGGTCACCAAGGCGCTCGCGGTCTCCCCCGCCGACTGCACCGGCGAGGCCGACCTTCCGCCGTCGCTCGCCCGCAACGCGGCCCGCACCCTGCGCGACGTGGTCGCCTTCCGGCTCTATCTGGACCTGGAGCGCGGCTGGCGCGTCACCATGCCCAACCTGGAGCAGACCGGCCTGCTGGAGATCGGCTACGAGGACCTGGACTGGGTCGCCGCCCAGCAGGACCGCTGGGCGGGCACCCACCGGGCGCTGCGGGACGCCGACCCGGTGCTGCGGGCCGAGGTGATGAAGGCGCTGCTCGACGAGATGCGCCGGTCGCTCGCCATCGACGTGTCGTACTTCCGCGACGACGCCTTCGACTCCCTCCGGCGCGCGAGCGAGGAGCGGCTGGTGGACCCGTGGGTCCTGTCCTCCGCCGACAAACCCCGGATCGGCACCGCCTATCCGCACCCGTCCCGGCCGGGCATGGACCGCTCCGGCCTGTTCCTGTCGGCGCGCGGCAAGTACGGCAGATACCTGCGGCGCTCGGACCGGGCCTTCCACGACCTGGGCCACGACGATCTCCAGCTGGTCGTCACCGAGTTGCTGAGGGTGCTGACGAAGGCGGGCCTGGTGAAGGAGGTGGAGGAGGCGCCCCAGCGGGCCGGCCGCTTCCGCGGGACGTCGTCCCCCGTGGCGACCGGCTACCGGGTGGCCGCCCAGTCGCTGGTGTGGCGCGCCGGCACGGGCGAGTCGGGCGCGCACGACCCGCTCACCCGCACCTACCAGAGCGGCGACGGCCCGCGCGTCAACACCTTCTTCCGCGGCCTGTACCGGGAGGCGGCCGACGCCCTGTCCGGCCTGTACGCCCGCGAGCACACCGCGCAGGTGTCGCCGAAGGACCGCGAGGCCCGCGAAGAGGCGTTCCGCAAGGCGGAGTTGAAGCTGCTGTACTGCTCCCCCACCATGGAGCTGGGCGTCGACATCTCCTCGCTCAACGCGGTGATGATGCGCAATGTGCCGCCCACGCCCGCCCATTACGCCCAGCGTTCGGGCCGCGCGGGCCGCAGCGGGCAGCCCGCCCTGGTGACGACGTACTGCGCGACGGGCAACGGCCACGACCAGTACTACTTCCGCCGCTCCGAGCGCATGGTGGCGGGCGCGGTGGCCCCGCCCCGCCTGGACCTGGCCAACGAGGATCTGGTCCTCTCCCATCTCCAGGGCATCTGGATCGCCGAGGCGGGCCTGCGCCTGGGCCGCTCCGTCCCCGACGTGCTGGACGTGTCGTACCCGGACACGGGCGACCGCCCGGACCCCGCCCTGCATCTGCTGCCCGGGATCCGGGAGAAGTCGCTCGACGAGGGCGCGCGGTGGCGCACGGTGGACGCGGCGCGGCGCGTGCTCGGGCCGCTGTTCGGGGAGTTCGCCGAGACGACGTGGTGGCACGACGACTGGATCGACGACAAGGTCCGGACCGTCGCTGAGCGCTTCGACCGTGCCTTCGACCGCTGGCGCGCCCTGTTCCGGGCCGCGCTGGACGACCAGTACGTGCAGAACAGGCGGCGCCTGGACTACGGCCTCACCGAGAGCGACCGCAACCGTGCCGACGCCCGCCGCCGCGAGGCCGAGACGCAGCTGAACCTCCTCATGAACGAGAGCGCCGACAGCATGTCGGTGCTCTCCGACTTCAACCCGTACCGCTATCTGGCGTCCGAGGGCTTCCTGCCGGGCTACAGCTTCCCGCGCCTGCCGCTGGCCGCGTACATCCCGACGGCCGGCCGCCGCCGGGGCGACGGCGACTACCTCCAGCGCCCCCGCTTCCTCGCCGTCCGCGAGTTCGGCCCCGGCGCGCTGATCTACCACGAGGGCGCCCGCTACCAGGTGACCCGCGTGCAGCTCCCGCCGGACTCCTCGGGCGAGCTGACCACGGGCGAGGCGCGGCGCTGCGCGCACTGCGGCTACCACCACGAGCCGAAGGAGCGCGAGGACCGCTGCGGCTTCTGCGGCGAGACGCTGGGCGCGGCGACGTACGGACTGCTGCACCTGCACACCGTGTACACCACCCGCCGGGAGCGGATCTCCTCGGACGAGGAGGAGCGGCGCCGGGCCGGATTCCGGCTGGAGACGTCGTACCGCTTCCACGACCACGGCATCCGCGAGGGGCGCCTCGACGCGACGGTCGCGGACCGGCACGGGCGGTTGGCGCGGCTCACCTACGGCGACTCCGCGACGGTCCGCGTCACCAACACCGGCCGGGTCCGCGCCCGTTCGGGCGAGCCGCCGGGCTACTGGCTGGACCTCGCGGACGGCCGTTGGATGAACGACAAGGACGCGGCCGAGGCGTCCGGCGACTCCGGCGAGCTGCCGCTGGTGGACGCGGACGGCAACGAGCGGCGCCGCAGGAAGCGGGTCGTGCCGTTCGTGGAGGACCGGCGCAACATCCTCGTCGTCACCCTCGACGAGGCGCTGCCCGAGCCGATCGCGCTCACCCTGATGTACGCGCTGGAGCGGGGCATCGAGGCGGAGTTCGAGCTGGAGGACGCCGAGCTGGCCGGCGAGCTGCTGCCGCCGGACGACGGCCCGAGGCGGCGCATCCTGTTCATGGAGGCGGCGGAGGGCGGCGCGGGTGTGCTGCGCCGCCTCCAGGCGGAGGACGACGCCCTCGCCAGGGCGGCCCGCCGCGCGCTGGACATCTGCCACTTCTCGGCGGACGGCCGGGACGAGGGCGGCGAGGAGCACCGCCCCGGGCGGGCCTGCGCGCTCGGCTGCTACGACTGCCTGCTCACGTACGGCAACCAGCTCGACCACGCCCGGATCGACCGGCACACGGTGGCCGGTCCGCTGGTGCGGTTCGCGTCGGCGACGGTGGAACGCGCCCCGCGCGGCGAGTCCCGTTCGCAGCGGTACCGCAGGCTGCTCAGCGAGCCGGAGCCGACGCCCGTCGAGGAGTCCGCCGCCGACCTGGCCGCGCGGGGCGACTTCCTGGGGTGGGTGAAGGCGCGCGGTCTGCGGCTGCCGGACGAGAAGGACGTGTACGTGACGGAGGCGGACGCGGCGCCGGACTTCGTGTACCGGCTGCCGGGCGCGCGGGTCGCGGTGTTCGTCGACGGCCCGGCGACCGACGCGGGCGCGCTGCGTGACGCCGACGCGGAGGAGCGGCTGTTCGACGCCACCTGGGACGTCGTCCGCTTCGCGCACGGCGCCGACTGGGACGCCGTCGCCGCCGCCCACACCCGCTACTTCGGCTCCACTACGGCCGACTGACCGAGGATTTGACGATCGCTATGGCATTCACGTTCTCCGCCGGATCCCTGGTGAAGGCCCGTGGCCGCGAGTGGGTGGTGCTCCCCGAGAGCGAGCCCGACCTGCTGGTGCTGCGCCCCCTCGGCGGATCGGACGACGACATCGCGGCCGTCCTCCCGTTCGAGCCGGTGGAGGAGGCCCGCTTCGCGCCGCCCGAGCCGTCCGACCTCGGCGACCAGCGGGCCGCCGGTCTGCTGCGTACGGCGCTGCGGGTGGGGTTCCGCTCGGGCGCGGGTCCGTTCCGCTCGCTGGCGGGCATCGCGGTGGAGCCGCGCGCGTACCAGCTGGTCCCGCTGCTGATGGCGCTGCGCCAGAAGACGGTCCGCATGCTGATCTCGGACGACGTCGGTATCGGCAAGACGGTCGAGGCGGGCCTGATCGCGAGCGAGCTGCTGGCGCAGGGCGAGGCGACGGGACTGGCGGTGCTGTGCTCCCCGGCTCTGGCGGAGCAGTGGCAGCAGGAGCTGCGCGGCAAGTTCGGCATCGACGCGGAACTCGTGCTGGCGTCCACCGTGTCCCGCCTCGAACGGGGCCTGGACCTGGGGCAGTCGCTGTTCGCCAGGTACCCCCACGTCATCGTGTCCACGGACTTCATCAAGTCCCCGCGCCACCGCGACGACTTCGTACGCCACTGCCCCGACCTGGTGATCGTGGACGAGGCGCACACGTGCGTGACGGCGGGCGACGCGTCGTCGAGCGCGCAGAGCCAGCTGCGCTACGAGCTGCTGCGCCGGGTGGGGGCGGACGCGGACCGTCATCTGCTGCTGGTGACGGCGACCCCGCACAGCGGCAAGGAGTCCGCGTTCCGCAACCTGCTCGGGCTGGTCCGGCCGGAGCTGGCCGAGGTGGACCTGGAGTCGGAGGCGGGCCGGAAGCTGCTCGCCCGGCACTTCGTGGCGCGCAAGCGGGCGGACGTACGTCAGTACCTCACGAAGGAGGACGGCCTCGCGGACGACTCGCTCGCCGAGCGCACCGCGTTCCCCTCGGACCGCTACTTCAAGGACGAGACGTACCGACTGTCCCCCGAGTACCGGGCCCTGCTGGACGACGCGATCGCGTACGCGGGTGAGCGCGTCGAGGAGGCGGGCGGTCAGGGGCGGCGGGAGGCGCGGATCGCCTGGTGGTCCGCGATCGCGCTGCTGCGCTCGCTGGTGTCGTCGCCACGGGCGGCGGCGCAGACCCTGACGACGCGTTCGGTGGCGGCGATCGCGGCGAGCGCGGAGGAGGCCGACAGGCTGGGCGCCCCGCTGAGCGGCGACGCGGCGGACAGCGACGCCATGGAGGGCATGGACGTGGCGCCGGGCGCGGAGACGACGACGGGCTCCCCGCTGGCCGAACTCGCCCAACGGGCCGCCCGGTTGGAGGGCCCGGAGCAGGACCTCAAGCTGAAGGCGCTGATCAGGCACCTCAAGGCGCTGCTGGCCGACGGCTACCACCCGATCGTCTTCTGCCGCTACATCCCGACGGCGACGTACCTGGCCGAGCAGTTGGAGAACGACCCGCAGACGAGGAAGCGCGGCCCGCTGGGCGCGAGGACGGTCGTCAAGGCGGTCACGGGCGAGCTGTCCCCGCAGCAGCGCGTCGAGCGGATCGAGGAGCTGGCGGCGGAGGCCGGCGACGACGCGGCGGCCCGCAGGGTGCTGATCGCCACGGACTGCCTCTCCGAGGGCGTCAACCTCCAGCACCACTTCGACGCGGTCGTCCACTACGACCTGGCCTGGAACCCCACTCGTCACGACCAGCGCGAGGGCCGCGTCGACCGGTACGGCCAGCGCCGCGACGAGGTCCGGGTCATCACGCTCTACGGCGACGACAACGGCATCGACGGCAAGGTCCTGGAGGTGCTCATCAAGAAGCACCGCCAGATCAAGAAGGACCTCGGCATCTCGGTGTCCGTCCCCGACGAGCTGTCGACGGGCGTGACGGACGCGATCGTGGAATGGCTGCTGATGCGGGGCCGCGAGAACGAGGACGCCCTGTTCGGCGCGGACGCCTTCAAGGCCGGCAAGGAGAAGCTGGAGAGCGACTGGAACTCGGCGGCCGAGCGCGAGCGCGCCTCCCGCTCACGCTTCGCCCAGCGCTCGATCCACCCGGAGGAGGTGGCCCGCGAGGTCGCCTCGATCCGTCAGGCACTGGGCGACGCGGGCGAGGTCAGGACGTTCGTACGGGAGTCGCTGGGCGCGCTCGGCGCGGTGCTGCGCGGCGACGGCGAGGAGTTCACCGTCCAGGTGGGCGGCACCCCGGCGGGCCTGCGGGACGCGCTGGCGTCGACGGTGGGCGCGGAGGCGATCGAGCGGGACCGGCCGATCCCCTTCCGCGCCGATCCGGCGGTGGCGCGCGGCGAGGCGGCCCTGGTCCGCACGGACCCGGTGGTGGGCGCACTGGCGACGCACGTCCTGAACGCGGCCCTGGACACCCAGGCGGAGGGCGCCCGTCCGGCGCGCCGCTGCGGTGTGATCACGACGGACGCGGTGCGTACGCGGACGACGTTGCTGCTGGTCCGGTACCGCTTCCATCTGACGCTGCCATCGAGGAACGGTGAGCGGCAGCTGGTGGCGGAGGACGCGCGCCTGCTGGCCTTCGAGGGCGCGCCGAGGAACGCGGTCTGGCTGCCGCACGAGCGGGCGGCGGCCCTGCTGGAGGCGACGGCGTCGCAGAACACGGACTCCCACTTCGGCGAGCGCACGATGACCCGCATCCTGAGTCAACTCCCGGATGTGCGCGGGCATGTGGAGGCGTTCGGCGACGAGCTCGCCGCCGAACTGGACGCGGCCCACCGGCGGGTGCGGACCGCCTCCGGCGAGATCGTCCGGGGCCTGTCGGTGACGGCCCAGAAGCCGGCCGACGTCCTCGGCGCGTACGTCTACCTGCCCGACAACACCCTTTGAGCGAGACCCCGTTGAATGGACGATGACTTCAGCGTCCACGTTCCCGAACCCGTCCGATCCTCACGACAAGGCAGGACCGTATATGTCCGACAAAGCGCCCGAGCAGCCGGAGCCCCAGTCCGCGATCTCCGAGCCCGAACTCGTGGAGTCCTCGCACCCTCCGATGCCCCCGGCGCCGCCCACCGCTCCCCTGCCGTGGGCCCCTCCTCCCCCGCCGAACCGCCGGGGAAGACGCGCCCTGATAATCGGCGCCGCCGTCGCCGTCCTGCTCGCCGCCGGGGGCGTCACCTGGTGGGCGCTGGCCGACGACGGCGACGCCATGGACCACGTCAGCATCACCGGCGGCAAGCTCGTCACGCAGGAGAGCGACGACTCCGACGACGCGTACTGCGACGACGAGGACGACTACTCGTACAACGACTGCGACTCGACGGACGACGACTCGTCCGACGACACCACCTACGAGTTCAAGTACAAGATCACCAACAAGGGCGGCGAACCCGCCAACTACTCGGTGATCGTCAACGCCTTCGACGAGGACGGCGACTTCGTCGGCCAGACCTACATCGGCTCGGTCCACCTGGCGGCCGGCAAATCCGACTCCGACAGCAGCGAGTTCAACGACTACGACACGCTGGAGGACGGCCACGAGCTGTCCGACATCGCGTCCCTGAAGGTCGCCTACGTCGAGCGGACGAAACTGGCCAACTGATCCCGGCGTGCCGGCACCCCGGCGGTCGCACCAAGCTCGACCGCCGGGACCTACGACGCCTCACACCCGCGTCACGAACCCCACGAACCGCGACCAACCCTCACGCCCGACCGCGAAGTGAGGACGCGTCACATCCTTGGAGTCCCGTACGCGGACGGCCTGCTCGGTGAGGGCGACCTCGACGCAGCTGTCGCCCGAGCTGCTCCAGCAGACCCCGCGATTCTGACGAAGAGATCGGCGTACTGTCCACAGAACAGTTCGGCGTCGGGGTCGGCGTCGACCAGCGGGACGAGGTAGGGGCCGGTGACCTTGCGCAGCATGGCGGTCTCCCGCCGGAAGCGGGCCCGGTGGGCGGTGTCGGAGGCGAAGTCCCGGTGCAGCACCTTGACGGCGAGGGGAAACCCGCCCTCGGGGTCGGTCGCGCACACGGTGTTGACGCTGCCAACAAATACGGGGATGCGGTGGACGCGGGCTCCGGCTCCCGCGCCCACCGCGGTCCGGGTCAGGCCGCCCGGCGGGAGCGGGCGCGGTGGTCGCGGACGATGTCCGCGTACAGGCGGCCGCTGCCCTTGATCGTGCGGACCTGGGTCCGGTAGTCCACGTGCACGAGACCGAACCGCTTCGCGTAGCCGTAGGCCCACTCGAAGTTGTCCAGCAGCGACCAGGCGAAGTACCCGGCGAGCGGGGCGCCCTTGCGGACGGCCGAGGCGCAGGCGGCGAGATGCCGGACCAGGTAGTCCTGGCGCTCGGGGTCGTCGACGGTGCCGTCGGGGCGTACGACGTCCGGGAAGGCGGAGCCGTTCTCCGTGACGTACAGCGTGCGCGCCCCGTACTCGTCGGTGAGCCGCAGCAGCAGCGTCTCGATGCCGCTCGCGTCGATCTCCCAGTCCATACCGGTGCGCGGCACGCCGTCGCGGCGGACGGCGACGGCGTAGGGGGCGGGGCCGTCCGGGTCGTCGGCGACGGTCTGCGGGAAGTAGTAGTTCAGGCCCAGCCAGTCCAGCGGCGCCCCGATGGCCGCCAAGTCGCCCGGCTGCTCCGGGAGTTCGACGCCGTAGAGCTCCCGCATGTCCGCCGGGAAGCCGCGGCCGTGGACCGGGTCCAGCCACCAGCGGTTGACATGGCCGTCCATGCGGCGGGCGGCCGCCACGTCCTCGGGGCGGTCGGTGGCGGGGTGGATGGTGGACAGGTTGTTCACGATGCCCACCCGGGCCCCGGGGGCGGCGGCGCGGACGGCCCGCGCCGCCAGGCCGTGTCCGAGCAGCAGGTGGTAGGAGGCGCGGACGGCGGCGGTCAGGTCGGTGAGACCGGGGGCCATCGTGCCGTCGAGATGGCCGATCCAGGCCGAGCAGAGCGGCTCGTTCAGGGTCGTCCAGTGGCTGACGCGGTCGCCGAGACGTCCGGCGACGACCGAGGCGTACGCCGCGAAGTGCTCGGCGGTCTCCCGCTCGGGCCAGCCGCCCCGGTCCTGGAGCGCCTGCGGCAGGTCCCAGTGGTAGAGGGTGACGGACGGGGTGATGCCCGCCTCCAGCAGGGCGTCGATCAGCCGGTCGTAGAAGTCGAGGCCCTGGGTGTTGACCGGTCCGTCGCCGCCGGGCAGCACCCGCGGCCAGGCGATCGACAGCCGGTAGGCGTTGGTGCCGAGCCGGCGCATGAGCGCGATGTCCTCGCGCCAGCGGTGGTAGTGGTCGCAGGCCACGTCGCCGGTGTCGCCGTTGTCGGTCTTGCCGGGGGTGTGCGAGAAGGTGTCCCAGATCGACGGCGAACGGCCGTCCTCCGCCACGGCTCCCTCGATCTGGTACGCCGCCGTGGCCGTGCCCCACAGGAAGTCGTGCGGGAAGGCGTCGAGGTCGATGGTCACGTAGGTCCTTTCGGGGTGGGTCACTTGACGGCACCCGCCGTCAGTCCGGCGACGAGATAGCGCTGGAGAAGGAGGAAGCCCGCGACGACCGGGACGCTCACGACCAGCGAGGCGGCCATGATCTGGTTCCAGTACACGTCGTTGAGCGTGGAGTAGCCCTGCAGGCCGACGGCGAGGGTGCGCGTGGTGTCGTTGGTCATCACCGACGCGAAGAGCACCTCGCCCCAGGCGGTCATGAAGGCGTAGACCGCGACGGCGACGATCCCGGGGACGGCGGCCGGTACGACGACGCGGAACAGGGCGCCGAGGGGCCCGCAGCCGTCCACCAGGGCCGCCTCGTCCAGATCGCGCGGCACCGAGTCGAAGTACCCGATGAGCATCCAGATCGCGAACGGCAGGGAGAAGGTCAGATACGTCAGGATCAGCCCGCCACGGGAGCCGAACAGGGCGATCCCGGTGGCGTTGCCGATGTTGACGTAGATCAGGAACAGCGGGAGGAGGAAGAGGATGCCCGGGAACATCTGCGTGGACAGGACGGTCACGGTGAAGACGCGCTTGCCACGGAACTCGTAGCGGCTGACGGCGTACGCCGAGAAGACCGCGATCACCACCGAGGCGAGCGTCGCCGCGCCCGCCACGATCAGCGAGTTCACGAAGTACCGGGCGAGCGGGACCGTCGACCAGATGTCGATGTACGGCCGGACGGTCAGCCCGCTCGGCACCCAGCGGAACGCGCCGGTGACATCGGCGAGGGGCTTGAGCGAGCTGGAGACCATGACGTACACGGGGAGCAGGACGAAGCCGCTGAGCAGGGTCAGGAAGATCCGCCGGGTCCACAGGAACGAACGCGGCGGCGCCATCGGGGAGTCAGGCACGCGTGGCACGGGTGGCCGCCTTCCTTCCGCGCGTTCCGCGCGACGTGAGGAACAGGTACCCGCCGGTCACCAGCAGCAGGAACAGCAGCAGGAGTACGGACATGGCGGAGCCGGTGCCGAAGTTCCAGGTGACGAACGACGCCTGGTAGATGTGCACGGAGATGAGGTCCCCGGACTGGGGGGCGGTCCTGCCGAACAGGACGTACGGCGTGTTGAAGTCGTTGAACGTCCACAGGAACAGCACCAGGACCAGGACCTGGTTCACCGGGCGCAGCGACGGCAGGGTGATGCGGCGGATCTGCTGCCACAGGCCGGCGCCGTCGATCGAGGCCGCCTCGTACAGCTCCCGGGGGATGTTCTGGAGTCCGGCCATGACGATGAGGAAGGCGAACGGCCAGCCCTTCCACACGGACACGGTCAGCAGCGCCCAGAAGGCGTTGTCGCCGATCAGCCAGAAGGACGGCTTGTCGGTGAGGTGCAGCTGGTCGTGCAGGACGTGGTTCACCAGGCCGTTGTCGTGCTGGAACATGAACACCCAGGTGATGACGGCCGCGTAGACCGGCAGCGCGTACGGCACCAGGAACAGCGCCCTGAGCAGGCCTCGGCCGCGGAAGGCGTCCTGCATGCAGATCGCGGCGGCCGTGCCGATCAGCCAGCACAGGCCGACCGAGAGCAGGGTGAAGCCGACGGTGACGAGGAAGGAGTGCAGCAGGGCCTCGCCGACGGGGGCGTCGAAGTCCACCGACATCCGGTAGTTGTCGAGGCCGCTCCAGGGCGCGGTGCCCCAGTCGCGGATGTAGAACTGCGTGAGCTGCTTGAAGCTCATCACCACGCCGATGACCATCGGCACCAGGTGGACGAGGAGTTCGAGGGCGAGGGCGGGCAGAAGGAGCAGATAGGGCAGGCCGACGCGGCGGATCCGGCCCGGGCGGCGGCCGCGGCGCGCGTCGGGCGCCGCCGCCCCGGGACGTCCCTCGCGCACCGGGAGTTCGACTGTGCTGGTCATCTCGCTCACTTCGCCGGCATCTGCTGCTGGGCCTTCTCCAGCGCGGCCCTCACCGAGGCGGTGGTGACCGGGCGCCCGGCGGCCGCGTCGGCGAACAGCTCCTTGATGGCGGTGCCGACGGCCGTCTCGAACTGCGACTCGTCGGCGACCTGCGGGAGCGCGGCGGCGCTGGTGGCGAGGGTGTTCTTGAGGACGGCGTTGGCGGGCGCGTTGAAGGAGGGGTCCGCCTGGGCCGCCTTGACCGGCGGGATGGAGCTGTAGGCCGTGTTGAGGATCTTCTGCTCGGCGTCGCTGGTCATGAACCTCACGAACTGCCGGGCGCCGTCGAGGTTGTCGGTGTTCTTGAAGACGGCCAGATTGATGCCGGCGACCATGGAGTTGACGTTCGCGCCGGTGCCGGGGGTGCCGGACTGCACGGGCACCGGGGCGATGCCGTAGTCGGCCTCGTTCATGCCCTGGGACCTGAGGTTGGCGGACGCGGACTGCCACAGCAGCATCGCGTTCTTGCCCTTGGCGAAGTCGCTGACGGACTGGTTCTGGGCGTACTCGGCGTTGCCCGGGGCGATGATCTTGTCCTTGGCCATCAGGCCGACGTACTGCTCGACCGCGGCGACCACGCCGTCGTCGGTGAAGTCCGGCTTGCCGTCGGCGGTGAAGAAGTCGGCGCCGTGCTGCTTGGCGAAGACGAAGGCGTGGTGGATGTTCTCCGCCGGGTTCGACCCCTCGGCGCCGAGGCCCCACTTGCCGTCCTTGGAGAGCTTCTTGCCGTCCTCGATCAGCTCCGCCCAGGTGGCCGGCGGCTTCGTGATGCCCGCGTCGGCGAACATCTTCTTGTTGTAGTAGAGCGCGTACGCCATCGAGTACAGGGGGACCGCGGCCGGGTCCTGGCCCTGTGCGCCGGTCGAGCCGAGCGCCGAGTCGACGAAGCGGTCCCGGCCGCCGATCGCGGCGAAGTTCTTCTCGTCCCACGGCAGCAGCGCCCCGGTGGCCTGGAGGGAGGCGCTCCAGGTGTTGCCTATGTTGAGGACGTCGGGGCCCTGGCCGGAGGTGGTCGCGGTGAGGATCCGGTTGAGCAGATCCGACCAGGGGACGACCTCCAGCTTCACCTTGATGCCGGTCTGCTGCTCGAACTTGTCGAGCTCCGGCCGGAGGACCTTCTTGTCGACCTCGATGCTCGCGCCCTGGTTCGAGGCCCAGTAGGTCAGGCTCTTCGGCGAGTCGTTGGACCCGCCGCCGTTCGACGAACCGCCTCCGCAGGCCGACGCGGCCAGGGCGAGAGACAGGGTGACGGCGCCTACGGCCGCGGTTCGGATGCTGCGCATGGCTCCACGTGTCCCTTCACGGAGTGCACTCGCCCTTCATGGGTGCACTCATGACTTAATTTAGGACGTGAGTTAAACCTCGGGAGCGAGGCCCGTCAAGGGTTTGGACACGACTGGTCGAAGGGTCGAACACCGCCGCGCCGTCCCCGGCCGGGAAAGCGGGCCCCGCCCCCTGGCTCGGGGGGCGGGGCCGTACGTGCTTTTCCGGCTACGGCGCCGGCACCGCCGTGCGCTCCGGCGCCGGGGCGTAGCCCGTGGGGCGGGCCGTGAAGGTGCCGCGGCCTTGCGTGCGGCCGCGCAGCCGGGTGGCGTAGCCGAACAGCTCCGCCAGCGGAACGGTGGCCGTGACCACGGCCGACCCGGCCCGCACCACCGACGACGTCACCCGGCCACGGCGGGCCGCGAGATCGCCGAGGACGGCGCCGACGGCCTCCTCGGGCACGGTCACCGTGACCTCGGCGACGGGTTCCAGCAGGACCATCGCGCAGGCGCGCAGGGCCTGTTGGAGCCCGAGCCGGCCGGCCGTGCGGAAGGCCATCTCGGAGGAGTCCTTCACATGGGTCGCCCCGTCGGTGAGGGTGACCCGCAGCCCGGTGACGCGGTGCCCGCCGAGCGGTCCCTCGGCGAGGGCGTCCCGGCAGCCGGCCTCCACGGCACGGACGTACTCCTGCGGCACCCGTCCGCCGACGACGGCGGACCGGAAGACGAACTCGCCCACCAGCGGCTCCACATCGAGCACGATGTGCGCGAACTGCCCCGCGCCGCCGTCCTGTTTGACGTGCCGCAGGACGACACCGCTCACGCCCCGGCCGACCGTCTCGCGGTAGGTCACCCGGGGGCGGCCGACGGCGATCTCCAGGCCGAGGGTGCGGCGGATCTTCTCCACCGCGACCTCCAGATGGAGTTCGCCCCGGCCGGACAGGACCGTCTGTCCGGTCTCCGGGTCGGTCCGCACGACCAGCGAGGGGTCCTCCTCGGCGAGCCGGGCGAGCGCGGGGCCCAGCCGCCCGGTGTCGGCGCCGCGGCGCGCCTCGACGGCCACCGAGACGACCGGGTCGGCCGTGCCGGGCGGTTCGAGCAGCTGCGGGGCGTCCGGGTCGCACAGGGTGGTGCCCGCGCGGGCCGACTTCAGCCCGATCACCGCCACGATGTCCCCGGCGACGGCCCGTTCGAGCGGCGCGTGCCGATCGGCCTGGACCCGCAGGATCCGCCCGACGCGCTCGCTCCGCCCGGCTCCGGCGTCCCACACGGTGTCTCCCTTCTCGATGGCTCCCGCGTACACCCGCAGGTAGGTCAGGCGCCCGGTGGGGGTGGCGTTGACCTTGAAGGGGAGGGCGGCGAAGGGCGCGGCGGGGTCGGCCGGCGCCGGCGTGTCGAGCGGTGACGGCAGATACGCCACCACGGCGTCCAGCAGCGGTTCGATCCCCCGGTTGCGATACGCCGAC
Source organism: Streptomyces sp. NPDC032126 (assembly GCF_055580085.1). Taxonomy (NCBI): domain Bacteria; kingdom Bacillati; phylum Actinomycetota; class Actinomycetes; order Kitasatosporales; family Streptomycetaceae; genus Streptomyces; species Streptomyces sp. NPDC032126. The sequence goes on along the minus strand of NZ_JBVIMA010000001.1, from coordinate 744,660 downwards.
CCGCACAGCACGACCACTCCCTCCCCGCTGCGGGTCAGGTCCCGCAGGGCGGCGGCGAGGGTGCCGGCGGACAGCGTGTCCCGCTCGCAGAACTCCTCCAGCGCGGCCGGGTGGCGTTCCGCGACGGCCTCCTCCAGCAGCCGGCGCCGACGCAGCGCCTCCCGCACCAGCTCCTCCGGCACGGGACCCTCGTCGGCGCCGTCACGGCCGTCGGTCCACACCAGCGCGCGCAGCCGCACCAGGTCGACGACGCCGGTGAAACCGGCCTCCGCGCCGATCGGCAGCTGCACCACCAGCGGGGCCGGGTGCAGCCGGTCGCGCAGGGAGGCGACGGCGGTGTCGAGGTCGGCGCCCGCGCGGTCCATCTTGTTGACGAACGCGATCCTGGGCACGCCGTGCCGGTCGGCCTGCCGCCACACGGACTCGCTCTGCGGTTCCACGCCGGCGACGGCGTCGAACACGGCGACCGCCCCGTCGAGCACCCGCAGCGAACGCTCCACCTCGTCGGCGAAGTCGACGTGGCCGGGGGTGTCGATCAGGTTGACGCGGTGTCCGTCCCAGTCGCAGCTGACGGCCGCGGCGAAGATGGTGATGCCCCGGTCGCGCTCCTGGGGGTCGAAGTCGGTGACGGTGGTGCCGTCGTGGACCTCGCCCCGCTTGTGCGTGGTGCCGGTGGTGTAGAGGATCCGCTCGGTGACGGTGGTCTTGCCCGCGTCGACATGGGCGAGGATGCCCAGGTTGCGTACGGCGGCGAGGTGACGGTCGATGGTGGTGCGCACGGCCCTTGGCCTTTCGGGGTGTTCGGGAAACGGGCAGCGCGATGTCCCCGGCGAAACGTCCTGACACACCGGCAGAAGCCCTCGATGCGGGGCGAGTCGGTGATGCGCAGGGGTTCGTCAGGTGATCCGGTGCCGGCCGCGCAGCGAGCACCGGACGGACGAGGACACGAGGATCACCTCGGTGCACAGGCGGGGAGCGACACGGACGATGTGCGGACACATGGCCGGGCTCCCTTCGTCGTCACGGTGCGGCGCGGCCCCCGTCGTGGGCGGCGCTCGATGGGGCGAGTCTAGGAAGGCCGGGCCCGGTGCGTCGCGTGAATTTCCCTCCGGGGATCCGCTCGACCGGGCCCTCCGCCGACGAGGGCCGCCGCCAGGGCGACCCGCCGCCCTCCCTACCGGCCGACGGGTGTCGCGTCGGCCGCTGTGGCCGCGTCGGCCGCGTAGAAGTGGCGGCGGACCCGGCGCAGCCAGGCGTCGGCGGGGCGCTCGTCCGGGCGGTCCGGCAGCGCGCTGCGCGTCTCGGCGAACGCCGCCTCGTAGTGGCGCAGCAGCGGCAGCGCGGCGTCGGGGTCGGCGGCGGCCTGTTCGCCGAAGCGGTGGTAGCTCTCCGGGTCCTCGACCCGGATGGTCAGCCGCCCGCTCGCGTACAGCTCGAACCCCTGGTGGCACAGCCGCTTGAGGTGGCGGGCGTGCTTGGCGGTCCGCTTCCGGGTGTCGGCGGAGAACGAGCCGTCGCCCCGGTTGGACAGCTTCCTGAACTGCTGGGTGGCGTAGCCGAGATAGGCGTCCCGCACCCGCTGGGCACTGAGCAACGACCCACGGATGTCGATGAGTTCGTCGCCGAGGGGGGTGCGCACCTCGTACAGCTCCTCGGGCAGCCAGACGAGTTCCATCACGGTCGGGTTGCCGCCGAGGGCGAGGCGGCACCACTTGGCCGCTTCGTGCAGGGTGCGGTCCGGGGCCGTGGTGACGTGCGACTCCTTCGGCCGGTGCAGGCCGTGCAGCTCCTCGGTGGGCGCCGCGAAGAGGCCGAGCCGGTCCACGTCGGAGCCCGCGTGGGCCAGCCCGTACGCCGTCGAGCCGACCACGCCGGACAGCAGGATGTTCTCCACGGTCACGCGTCTCCCCCTGTCGCCGGCACGCGATTCCCCCGTGTGCCGCTGTCACCGATGTGCTGCCCGCCGCCGCATCGCGCGGGGCGGGATCCGCCATCATGCCGCGCCGCCGAGGCGGGCACCCGCGAATTTCACGGGTGTTCCGGCTGGGGGCGCCATGTGACATATTACTGGCGTGACCAAGCGATCGTCCTGTGATGTCGTGGTCGTCGGCGCCGGCATGGTCGGTGCCGCGTGTGCGCTGTACGCGGCCCGGGCCGGGCTGGATGTCGTCGTGGTGGATCGCGGGCCGGTGGCCGGCGGGACGACGGGTGCGGGCGAGGGCAATCTGCTCGTCTCCGACAAGGAGCCCGGGCCCGAACTCGAACTCGCCCTGCTCTCCACGCGGTTGTGGCGCGAACTCGCCGAGGAGCTGGGCCGTTCCGTCGAGTACGAGGCGAAGGGCGGCCTCGTCGTCGCGTCCACCCCGGAGAGTCTCGCCGCGCTGACGGAACTGGCGGACGGTCAGCGGGCCCACGGCGTCGAGGCGCGGACCGTCGCTCCCGGCGAACTGCGCGACCTGGAACCGGACGTGACCCCTGACCTGGTCGGCGGCGTCCACTACCCGCAGGACGCCCAGGTCATGCCCGCCCTGGCCGCCGCGCATCTGCTGCGCGCCTCGGGCGCCCGGGTGGAGACCGGCCGCACGGTGACCGGGATCCTGCGCGGCCCCGGCGGTGTCGTGCGCGGCGTCCGCACCGACCGCGGCACCCTGCACGCGCCGGCCGTGGTGAACGCGGCCGGGACCTGGGGCGGCGAGGTGGCCGGGCTCGCCGGCGTCCGGCTGCCCGTCCTCCCCCGCCGGGGCTTCGTGCTGGTCACCGAGCCCCTGCCGCGCCGGGTCCGGCACAAGGTGTACGCCGCCGACTACGTGGCCGACGTCGCCAGCGACTCGGCGGCGCTGCAGACCTCGCCGGTCGTCGAGGGGACCGCCGCCGGGCCGGTGCTGATCGGCGCGAGCCGCGAACGGGTCGGCTTCGACCGCTCCCTCTCCCTGCCCGCCGTACGGGCGCTCGCGGCCGGCGCGGTGCGGCTGTTCCCGTTCCTGGAGCACATCCGGGTCATGCGCACCTACCTCGGCTTCCGGCCCTACCTGCCGGACCATCTCCCCGCCGTCGGCGCCGATCCGCGCGCGCCCGGCCTGTTCCACGCCTGCGGGCACGAGGGCGCCGGCATCGGCCTGGCCACCGGCACCGGCCGTCTCGTCACACAGGCGCTGCTCGGCGAACGCCCCGACCTCGACCCGGCTCCGTTCCGCCCGGACCGGTTCACCGAGTCCCCCGAGTCCACCGAGGAGGCCACCCCCTGATGAGGTCGCCGGAAGGCAGCACCGCATGACGGAAGGCAGGACCGCATGACATCCCCGCAGCCCGGCCGGACCCGCTCCACCGACGGCTCGTCCCCGCCCGGTCAGGACCCCTTGCGTCTGGTCCGGGCCCGGCCCGGCGCGCCCTTCGCCCTCACCTTCGACGGCCGGGAGATCCGCGCGCTGCCCGGGCAGACGGTCGCCGCCGCGCTCTGGGCGGCCGGTGTCACGGCCTGGCGCACCACGCGCGGGGACGGCCGGCCGCGCGGGGTGTTCTGCGGCATCGGCGTCTGCTTCGACTGCCTGGTGACGGTCGACGGCCGCCCCAACCAGCGGGCCTGCCTGGTGCCGGCCGCACCCGGCGCGGACATCCGCACCCAGGAGGGAACGGGCCACGATGACCGAGTCTGAAGCACCGGGGACGGCGAAGCCGACCCCCGCACGGCTCGCCGTGGTCGGGGCCGGCCCCGCAGGCGTGGCCGCCGCGCTCGCGGCGGCCGCGCGGGGCGTCGACGTCGTCCTGCTGGACTCCGCCGCCGCGCCGGGCGGTCAGTACTACCGGCAGCCCGCCCCCGCCCTCGGCGCCCGCCGCCCCCAGGCGCTGCACCACCAGTGGCGCACCTGGGAGCGCCTGCGCACCGCCCTCGACGCCCACCTCGCCGCCGGACGCATCACTCATCTGATGGAGCATCACATCTGGTGTGTGGAGCGGGAGTCGGCGGGCTTCACGGTGCACGGGCTGCTCGGCCCCGAGCAGCGCGAGCCCGTCGCCGTCCGCGCCGCGGCGGTCGTCCTGGCGACCGGCGGCTACGAGAAGGTGCTGCCCTTCCCGGGCTGGACCCTGCCCGGCGTGATCACCGCCGGCGGCGCCCAGGCCATGCTCAAGGGGGGTCTGGTCCTGCCGGGCCGGCGGGTCGTCGTGGCCGGTACCGGGCCGCTGCTCCTCCCCGTCGCGACCGGCCTCGCGGCGGCGGGCGCCGAGGTCGTCGCCCTCGTCGACTCCGCCGACCCGAAGGGCTTCCTGCGCCGCTCCCGCACCCTGGCCGCACAGCCCGCCAAGCTGGTCGAGGGAGCGGGCTTCGCCGTCGGACTCCTGCGCCACCGCGTCCGGGTGACGCCACGTCATACAGTGCTCGCCGCGCACGGGGACGACCGGCTGGAGTCGGTGACGATCGCCGCGCTCGGCACCGAGGGCAGGCCCGTTCCCGGCAGCGAGCGGCGGCTCGCCTGCGACACGCTCGCCGTCGGGCACGGCATGCTGCCGCACACCGATCTCGCGGAGGGACTCGGCTGCCCGCTCGACGGACCGGCCGTACGGGTCGACGACGAGCAGCGCACCGGCGTGCCCGGCGTGTGGGCGGCCGGGGAGGCCACCGGGATCGGCGGCGCGGCGCTCGCGCTCGCCGAGGGCCATATCGCCGGCCGGTCGGCGGCCGCCCGGCTGCACGGCACCGTGCCCGACGCGCGCGCGTGGGCCCCGGCCGCGCGGGCCCGCCGCAGGGCGCGGGAGTTCTTCGCCGCCCTCGACGACGTCTACCGGCCGCCCGCGCACTGGGCGGACCGGGTCACCGACGAAACGGTCGTCTGCCGCTGCGAGGAGGTCACCGCGGGCGCCGTCCGGGAGGCCGTCGGCACGCTCGGGGCGGGCGATCCGCGCACGGTGAAACTGCTGACCCGGGCCGGGATGGGCTGGTGCCAGGGCCGGATCTGCGAGCCCGGGGTGGCGGGCGTCGCCGGCTGTGCGGCCACTCCCGGGCGCCGTCTCCTGGCCCAGCCGGTACCGCTGGGCGCGCTGGCCGCCGTACCACCGCCGGAGCCGACCGCGGCGCCCGACCCACGGGCGACGCCGCCCCCACCCGAGCCGCGGTGACATGTCACATCGCACAGCACAGCACACCCCTCTGGTCAGACCTCCGGAAAGGGCCCTGCCTGCCATGACGATCCCCCAGCACCGCCCCTGGCGCGGCGTCCTCGTCGCCACCGCCCTCCCCCTGAACGACGATCTCTCGGTGAACCACGACCGCTACGCCGAGCACTGCGCCTGGCTGGTGGAGAACGGCTGCGACGGCGTGGTCCCCAACGGCTCGCTCGGCGAGTACCAGGTCCTCACGCCCGAGGAGCGGGCCAGGGTCGTCGAGACCGCCGTGGCCGCGGTCGGCGGAGCGCGCGTGATGCCCGGTGTCGCCGCGTACGGCTCGGCGGAGTCTCTGCGCTGGGCCGAGCAGGCGCGCGAGGCGGGGTGCGCCGCCGTGATGCTGCTGCCGCCCAACGCGTACCGCGCCGACGGCCGTTCGGTGCGCGCCCACTACGCGGAGGTCGCGAAGGCGGGCCTGCCGGTCGTGGCGTACAACAACCCGATCGACACCAAGGTCGACCTGGTGCCCGAGCTCCTCGCCGAGCTGCACGCAGAGGGTCTGATCCATGCGGTCAAGGAGTTCTCCGGGGACGTCCGCCGCGCCTACCGCATCGCCGAACTGGCCCCGGAACTCGATCTGTTGATCGGCGCGGACGATGTGCTGCTGGAGTTGGCGGTGGCCGGGGCGAAGGGCTGGGTCGCGGGATATCCCAACGCCCTCCCGCGCGCCTCGGTGGAGCTGTACCGGGCCGCCGTCGCGGGCGACCTCACCACCGCGCTGCCGTTCTACCGCCGGTTGCACCCGCTGCTGCGCTGGGACTCCCGGGTCGAGTTCGTGCAGGCGATCAAGGCGTCCATGGACATCGTCGGCCGCCACGGCGGTCCGTGCCGCCCGCCGCGCGTGCCGCTGACGCCCGATCAGGAGGCGGCCGTGCGTGCCGCGACCGAGCGGGCCGTCGCCGACGGCCTGGCCTGACCCGCCACCGGCAAGGAGACCTGAGATGCGCAGCAAGCTCGTCCTGCACGCCGTCGACTCGCACACCGAGGGCATGCCGACCCGGGTGATCACCGGCGGGATCGGCACCATCCCCGGCGCGACCATGAACGAGCGGCGGCTGTACTTCCGTGAACACCGCGACGACATCAAGCAGTTGCTGATGAACGAGCCGCGCGGGCACTCCGCGATGAGCGGCGCGATCCTCCAGCCGCCCACCCGGCCGGACTGCGACTGGGGCGTCGTCTACATCGAGGTCTCCGGCTATCTGCCGATGTGCGGCCACGGCACCATCGGGGTGGCGACGGTGCTGGTGGAGACGGGCATGGTGGAGGTCGTCGAGCCGGTCACCACCATCCGCCTGGACACCCCGGCCGGGCCGGTGGAGGCCGAGGTGGCGGTGGAGGACGGTGCCGCCCGGAGCGTCACCTTGCGCAACGTGCCGTCGTTCTCCGTCGGCCTCGGCCGCAAGGCGACCCTGGCCGACGGGCGGACGGTGACGTACGACCTCGCCTATGGCGGCAACTTCTACGCGATCCTGCCGCTGGAGGAGTTCGGACTGCCCTTCGACCGGGCCCGCAAGGACGACATCCTCGCCGCCGCGCTGTCGCTCATGGAGGCGATCAACACCGAGGACGAGCCGGTCCACCCCGAGGATCCGTCCATCCGGGGCTGCCATCACGTCCACCTGTACGCGCCCGGCGCCACAGCCCGGCACTCGCGGCACGCGATGGCCATCCACCCCGGCTGGTTCGACCGCTCGCCCTGCGGGACGGGGACGAGCGCGCGCATGGCGCAACTGCACGCGCGCGGCGAACTCCCGCTGCACACCGAGTTCGTGAACGAGTCCTTCATCGGCACCCGCTTCACCGGACGGCTCCTCGGCACCACGGAGGTCGCGGGCCTGCCGGCCGTGCTGCCCAGCTTCACCGGCCGCGCCTGGATCACGGGCACGGCCCAGTACCTGCTCGACCCGACGGATCCCTTCCCGGCGGGGTTCGTATGGTGAACGGACACCGATGACGCGGCGTGGACACGGATGACGCCGATGACGAGCCGATGGCGTGTGACAGAGCACCGCCGACCACCCCCGAGGAGATCCCCATGGCCGCCCAGCGCAGCAGCCCCCCGTCTGCCGCACCCGCGCTCCCCCGGCTGGGCGGCCGCCGCAGCAGCTATCGCGAGGAGGTCGCCGACGCCCTGCGCGCCGCGCTGATCGCGGGCGAACTGCGGCCCGGCGAGGTGTACTCGGCGCCCACCCTGGCCGCACGCTTCGGCGTCTCGGCGACCCCCGTGCGCGAGGCGATGCTGGACCTGGCGAAGGAGGGGCTGGTCGACGCGGTCCCCAACAAGGGCTTCCGGGTCACCGAGGTGTCCGACCGGCAGCTCGACGAGTACACCCATGTCCGGGCGCTCATCGAGATCCCGACCGTGGTCGACCTGGCCCGTACCGCCGACCCGGTCTCGCTCCAGGCGCTGCGCCCGGCCGCCCGGGAGATCGTGACGGCGGCCGTCGCGGGCGACCTCATCGCGTATGTGGAGGCCGACACCCGTTTCCATCTCGGCCTGCTCGCCCTCGCCGGCAACGCCCATCTCGTGGAGGTGGTGCGCGATCTGCGCGGCCGCGCCCGGCTCTACGGCCTGACCGCGCTCTCCGCCTCGGGCCGTCTGCTGGCCTCCGCCGAGGAGCATCTGGAACTGCTCGACGCCCTGCTGGCCCGGGACGAGGACGCCGTACGGGAGGTGATGACCCGTCATCTCGGGCATGTGCGCGGGCTGTGGGCCGAGCGCGGGCACTGATGGACCGTCAGGTCGTTTCCGGCGCGGCGAAACCGCCGGTCAGGTCCTCCTCCCCCGCACCCCCGACGCGGCGCAAGACCGCCGTCCTGTGATCCTTGTCGCTGGTGTCGGACGAGTGACTCATGGGCAGTCAATGCCCGTGCGCGAAAGGATGGTGTCTTTCCTGTGGGGGAATCGGTGCGTGTGTGCCTCATCGGTGCGGGCCTGTCGGGACTGGCGACGGCCCACGCCCTGAAGCGGCGGGGCGTCGACTTCGTCTGCCTGGAGAAGGCGTCCGGGGTCGGCGGGATCTGGCGGCAGCCGGAGGCCGGCGAGCGAGGTCCCGGCTATCTGTCCCTCCACCTCAACTCGACCAAGCAGCTCACCGGTTACGCCGACTTCCCGATGCCGGCGTCGTACCCGGTCTACCCCTCGCACAGCGAGATGGCCGCCTATCTGCGGTCGTTCGCGGAGTGGGCCGGCGTGCTCGACCACATCGAGCTGGAGACGACGGTCGAGTCCGTGCGGCGGACCGCCGACGGCACCTGGAGGGTCGTCAGCCGCGACGCCGCGGGAACGCGCCGGGAACGCGCCTTCGGCCAGGTCGTCGTGGCCTCGGGACACAACACCGAGCCGTTCCTGCCGGCCCTTCCGCCGGGCGCCGACACCTTCGACGGAACGATCCTGCACGCCTACGACTACCGCGCCGGCGCCGACTTCGCCGGGCGGCGCGTGGTGGTCGTGGGGCTCGGCGCCTCGGCGGTGGACATCGCCGCGGATCTGTCCCGGCACGCCGACCGGACCCTGCTCTCCGTGCGCCGGGGGCTGCACATCCTGCCCAAGCAGCTCTTCGGCATACCCCTCGACGAGGTCGCCGAGGCCGACTGGTGGACGGCGATGTCGCTGGAGGAGCAGCGCAGCTTTCTGGAGCAGGCCCTGCTCGTCGCCCGGGGCAAGCTGTCCGACTACGGGCTGCCCGAACCCGACCACCCGGTCTTCGCCTCGGCCGTGACCCTCTCGGACGAGATCCTGACCCGCATCCGCCACGGCGGGGTCGTGCCGAGACCGGCGATCGACCGTCTGGTCGGCGGCCGGGTCGTGTTCACGGACGGCACGTCCGAACCGGCCGACGCGATCGTCTACTGCACCGGGTACCGCATGGCGTACCCCTTCCTGTCCGACGGCTGTCCCGTCGGCCCGCACGGCTCGGTCGAGCTGTACAAGCGAGTGATCGCGCCGGACCGTCCGGGCCTGTCCTTCGTGGGGCTGGTGCGCCCGCACGGTTCGATCACCCGGCTCGTGGAGGCCCAGGCCCGCTGGGTCTCCCGGCTCGCCACGGGCGAGGCGGTGCTGCCGGACCCGGACGTCATGCGCAAGGAGATCAGCGCCCACCTGAGCGGCATCGCCGGCCAGTACGGCGACCGGGAGGGCGCGTCGATCCAGGTCAACGTGGCGCCGTACCTCCAGGAACTGCTGGCGGAGTGACGGCGGAGCCCGGACGGCCCGGGGCCCGGTGGGACGGGTCGCGCCCGTGTCACCGGGCCCCGGTGCGCCGTTCGGCACCGCGGGCTACCGCGTGCTGACGGGCTCCCCCGCCCGCAGCGGTACGGGCGGGCGGACCTGGTACGCCTCCGAGGAGATGTACGCCGTCACCCGCGGCGGACGTCCCCGCTGGTGGGCGACCGAGAGGTAGGCCAGAAGGCCCACCCCGTCCTCCGGACGACGGTCGGTGACCGCGGTCAGGGCCTCACGCAGGGGCGTGGGGTCGATGCCGTACCGGCCGAGCAGGGCCGTGGCGCGGTCCAGGGCCTCGCCGTCGTGGGCGGCGTAGTCGCGGACGGGGACGTAGAGGGTGAATCCGCTCGGCAGACCGGTCGCCGTTTCGGTGAAGGCATGACAAGTCTGGACGGGACGGCGGGTCAGCCGTTCATCGGCGACGGGGTCCGCGTCGAGCCCCGCCGCGAGCCGGAAGAACGACGTGGTGTCGGCGGGGACGGGCCCGCCCGGCATGCGGGACAGCCCGCCCGCCTCCGCCGCCGACAGGTCGTGGTGGGCGAGATAGACCTTGGCCCGCGGCTCGTCCCAGTCGCCGAGGTCCAGGGCGAAGAAGAGATGCCGGTCGGACTCGGGGAGCGCGGCGAACGCCTCCTTGTGGCCGAGCCGTTCCAGCGCCTCGCGCACGGTGGCCTCGGCGCCGTGCGGTCCGGCCGCCGCCGGGTTGAGGTAGGCCTTGACCCGGGGCGGCGAGCCGGACGGCAGTTCCAGCGCCAGCCAGAGGGCGAAGGGGCCCTGTGGCGCGGCGGGGAAGAACAGGTCCTCCAGCTCGTCGAACCGGTGCGTGGCGAAGTTCCACTCGCGGCCCAGCTCCCGCAGGAACCGCAGGCCCGCGCGGCCGCCGGCCTCCAGGGTGCCTGCGCCGCACCCCGGCTCCAGCAGCACCCGCAGGGTCGGGGCGGCGTTCGGGACGAAGGAGAGCGAGAACTCCACCGGCGTGTGGTCGTCGGAGAGGAAGCTCTCGGTGGCGGGCCCCAGGTCCAGCGGCCGTTCGGCGAGCGGGCCGTGGGCGCGCAGGAGTGTACGCGCGTAGACCGCCGCTTCGGCGCTGTCCAGACCGACGACCTCGCCGAGCCCCAGCAACTGGCGTGCCGTGCGCCCGCCGAGCGTGTCCGCCCCGGGGACGGCCGGGTGGTGGAGAGGGGTCACCGCACCTCCCACCGGCGGCCGGAGCGGACAGAAAGATACCCGCCGAAACCGGCGGGTATCCGACGCGCGACGATGGGGGGTCTCAGGGGCACGGCGTCCGTGGCCAGGGGATCCACGGCACCTCCTTGGTCTCGTGAACGACTCGAATGGACGCGTTGCTCACTACCCTGACAGTTTAATCGTCATGCATTTGTGGGAAGTTCACAGGTGTTGTGTGAATCACCTCGTCAGCCAGTTGAGGAACGAGCTCCACATGCCCCCGCGTTGGGCCCGAGCGCCCGGCTGTGCGGTGGCCGGTTCCTGACGCACCGGCGCCTCGGGGCGTGCCGGCCTGCGGATCGTCTCGACCGCCGTGAACCGGGCCGGCAGACTCGCCAGGGCGCGGTTGAACGGACCCGGTCGCCAGACCAGACTGTCGGCGGGGACGGCGAGTTCGACATCGGGAAGCTTGTTGAGCAGGTTCTCGATGGCGGTCACCGTGATCTGCCGGGCGGGCTCCTTGGAGGGGCACGCGTGCGGGCCCGCGCTCCACGCGAGATGCGCCCGGTTGCTGCCGGCCTGCCGGGCGGCGGTCAGCGCCGGGCCGGTGTTGGCGGCGGCGAAGCTGACCAGGATCAGGTCGCCGGTGCTGAGCTTCTGCCCGGCGAACTCCATGTCGGCCACCGGGTAGTGCGCCGCCAGGTTCGACATGGGCGGGTTCTCCCACAGCGTGTCGTCGATCGCCTCGTCGATCAGACCGCCCTGGTTGGCGTAGGCGTCGTGGGTGAGAAGCCGGTACAGGGTGTTGCCGATGAGGTTGCGCAGCGGCTCGTTGCCGCCGACCAGCAGCAGGGCCAGCTGGTGCAGCATCTCCTCGTCGGTGAGGCCGGCCGGGTGCTGCATCAGCCAGGAGGTGACGTCCTCGCCGGGCCGGGCGCGCTTGAGCGCGACCAGCTCGCCGACGGCCTCGAACAGGACGCCCATCGACTTCTCGGCGTTGACGCCGTCGAACATGCCGGTGATGCCGAACACGACGCGGTCGCCGATGTCGGCGGGCATGCCGAACAGCTCGTTGAAGACGAACAGCGGCAGCTGCTTGGCGTAGTCGTTCAGCAGGTCGGCCGAACTGCGGGCGCTGAACTGGGAGATGAGGAAGTCGGAGACCCGCTCGGTGGTCTGGCTCAGCCGACGGGTGTCGATCCTGGCCATGCTGTCCGAGATGGCCTGACGCAGCCTCAGATGCTCGACGCCGTCACTGAACATGGCGTTGGGCCGGTACGCCAGCACCGGTGCGACCGGGCTGTCGGGGGCGATCTTGCCGTCGTTCAGGTCACGCCAGCGGCGCGCGTCCTTGCGGAACGACGCGGAGTCCTGCAGCAGGTGCAGCGCCGTCGCGTAGTCGGTGACGAGGGTGGCCTCGACGCCGGGGGCGAGTTCGACCGGCGCGGTGGGGCCGTAGTGGCGCAGATAGGTGTAGTACGCCTGCGGGTCGGCGGCGAACTCGGGCCCGTACAGCGGTACTCGGGCACCGGAGGTGTGTGCGGGACACCCGGGCGGGGGCACGGGGGTGGATTGGGCGTCCATGGTTGCTCCTAGTGGGCACGTTCCTGCAGATGGCGGACGAGAGTGATGAGGGCTTCGGCCGACGACTTCTCGTCTCGCGCGTCGCAGGTGACGATGGGGGTGTCGTCGAGGAGGTCCAGTGCCTCACGCAGTGCGAACTCGTCGCGCGGCGGGGCGCCGTCGAAGTGGTTGACGGCGATCGCGTAGTCGAGTCCGTACTGCTCGATCAGGTCGATCACGGCGAAGGAGTCGGCGAGACGCTCGGGGTCGACCAGCACCAGCGCGCCGAGCGCGCCACGGGCCATGTCCTCCCACATCTGCACGAAGCGCTGCTGCCCGGGCGTGCCGAAGAGATACAGCACGACCCGGTCGCTGATGGTGAGCCGGCCGAAGTCCATGGCGACCGTCGTGGTGGTCTTGCCCTGGACTCCCTTGAGGTCGTCGACCGCCTCCGCGGCCCGCGTCATCGTCTCCTCGGTGGACAGCGGCTCGATCTCCGAGATCGCCCCGATGAAGGTGGTCTTGCCGACCGCGAAGTGACCCACCACGAGGATCTTCACGGCGGTCTGGGTGGCACCCTCGCGGACGTACGCCGCCTCATCCAAACTTGGCCCTGAGACCATTCAGCACCTCCTCCAGGATCTCCCGGTCGGCGAGCGGCGCGCGCTGCACCGGCGGGCGCGTGATGAGGTAGCCGCCCTCGGTCAGGGCGGCCAGGAGGATCTTCACCACGCCGAGCGGCAGCTGGGTGTGGCCCGCGATCTCGGCCACCGAGAGATAGCCGGCCGAGCACAGCTCCAGCAGGTTCTGTTCCTCCGGTGACAGGCGGGTGGGCCGTTGCTGGTGGTCCGCCGCCGCCGTGACCAGGGTGATCAGGGACAGCTGCTGCTCATCGGGCAGCCCGCGTCCCTTGGTGATGACGTACGGACGCACTAACTCCGGGGTCTGCGGCTCCAGTTCGTCGAATCCGGTCATGACCGCGCGCCGAGGTTCTCGCGCGGCGGCGTCATCAGCGCCTTGCCGAGCTGGCCGACGAGCTGCTGCATGCGGAAGGTGATGTCCTGCATGTCGACGTCCGGGGTGGCCGACACGCCGAGGTACGCGCCCTCGCCGGCGGAGATCAGGAACACCCAGCCGCCCTCGAACTCGACGAGCGTCTGGCGCCACTGGTGGCCGGGGTCCTCGCAGAAGAAGCCGAGCGAGCGGCTGAGCGACTGCACTCCGCTCATCGCGGCGGCCACGCGGTCGGCGTTGTCCTTGTCGAAGTCCTTCGTCCGGGCCATCAGCAGGCCGTCCGCGGAGATCAGGACCGCGTGCAGGGCCCCGGGGATCTCCAGGGCGCTGTCAAGCATCCATGACAGGTCGTCGTTCACGAGAACTCATGCCCTTCGCTGCTCGCACCGTGTGTGCTGCTGGTCTGGTCCGTCGTGTCCGAGTGCGACGCCCGGCCCGACTGCGTGCCCCGCTGGAAGGCACCCATGATCGCCGCGGACTCCGCGCCGGAGCGCCGGGACGGCAGGGGCGGGACGGCGGGCGCGGGGCCGGGGCCGGGAGCCGACGGGGTGCTCGGCACGACCGCCATCGGGCGCTTGCGGCGTCGCTTGGGCAGGCCGTCGGCGGTGGTGACACCGGCCGCCACGGGCTCGGGGCCGCCGAAGGCCGGCGGGGCGGAGGCGACGGTGGTGACGACCGGCGCGGGCTCCTTCTGCTCGGGCGCCGCGGTGAGCAGGTCGTGCGGCAGCAGCAGGACCGAGCGCACACCTCCATAGGGGGAGGTGGAGTCGACGGACACCTCGAAGCCGAAGCGCTCGGCGAGCACACCGATCACGGCGAAGCCGAACTGCGGCGGGTTGCCGAGGCCGGAGACGCCGGTGACGCGCTCGCTGGACAGGAGCTTCTCGGCGCGGGCGCGCTCCTCGTCGTTCATGCCGACGCCGGCGTCGTCGACGACGATGCAAATGCCCTTGGGCACGGTGCGGATATTGATTTCGACGACCGTGTCGGGGCTGGAATAGCTGGTGGCATTGTCGAGGAGTTCGGCGAGGGCCAGCGCCACCGGTTCGACGGCCCGGCTAGTGATGCCGAAGTCCACCTGGGAGAGAATCTCCACCCGCCGGAAATGGCGGATTCTGCCCTGTGCGCTGCGCACCACGTCATAGACGGAGGCGACGTCGCGCTGCCGGCCGAGCCAGCCGTCGCACAGGACGGCGATGGACTGGGCGCGACGGCCGAACTGCGAGTTGGTGTGGTCGATTTCGAGGAGATCCTGGAGAATGACCGACTCGCCGTATTTGGTCTGCAGCCGGGAGACGATCAGCTGCTGTTCGGCGGCGAGACCCTGCAGGGTCCGCATCGCCGACTTCAGTACGGTCTTCGTCGCTTCCTCGGCGCGCTCCTGCGCGGCCTCGACGGACTCGGCGTACTGGTTCTCCAGCTCCGCGTAGTGGGACCTGAGCCGGGAGACCTCGTTCTTTAACGTGCGCGCCGCCCTGCGCTGGCGAACTAGCAAGGCGACGGCGGCGATGACGGCGACCAGGAGAACCCAGGCCACCGGGTCCGGTATGTAATGCGTCATAAGACTCTCTTCAGGCGACTGACGGCCAGTTGCTGAATTTCCGTCAATGCGGGTGGACCGGCGGACCGCCCGCACCGGGGTCACCGCCCGGACCGTCCCCGTAGTCGGGGATGTCGTCTTGCACCCATCCGCCCGCTCTACAAGCGACCGTGATCGTATCACCGTAAGAAGCAGTCACTGACCGTCAATAAGGCGTCTCTGATGAACATTGACGGTCAGTCAGCAGTCATCTCGGTCTCACCGCGACAAGCCAACCGATAAACGGGCTTCCGCCCCGAATCGGGACTCAGCGCAGGGCCGCGAGGTCCAGGTCCTGGCCGACGACCAGGGTCACCTCGCCGGCGTTCGCCTTGGCGTCGACGGCCGAGCGGGCCTTGGGCAGCCACGCCGCGAGAACGGCGGCCTTGCGCTGGAGGTCGGCCGGGTAACCGACCGTCGTGGTGGCCGAGTTCTGCGGGGCGTTGCCGGTGCCCACGACGGTGAAGCCGGCCGCGGTGAGCTTCTCGGCGACGTCGGAGGCCCGCCCCGACTGTCCGGTGCCGTTGAGTACCCGCACGCGCACACTGGACGCGTAGATCAGGTCCTTCACCTGGGTCGCGAGCTGGGCCTTGGTCATCTCCTGGTCCTTGGCGAGGGCGGTGAACAGGTTGGTGGCCTGCGGGAATTGCCAGACCACGTTGGCCTTGTCCCTCGGATTGTCCGCCTGGCGCGGGTAGTTGGGGACGGTGAGGAAGCTCAGCCGGTCGGAGGGAATGCCCTTGAGCTCGTTCGCCAGACCGTAGAGCGGCTGGAGTCCGGCCAGATCGGGGTCCGTGGTCAGGGACTTGGTGGCGGACTTCAGGAAGCCGTACAGGGCCTGGGGGTCGGTCAGCTTGGACTTGGCCTTCTTCGCCAGCGCCTCCATGAACTCCTGCTGGCGGCCGATGCGTCCGATGTCGGAGTTGTCGCCGACGCCGTAGCGGGCCCGTACGTAGCCGAGGGCCGTCTCACCGCGCACGGTCTGGCAGCCGGCCTCCATGTCGAGGCGGGCCTTCTCGGAGTGGATGGGCTGCTTCGGGCAGACCTCGATGCCCTGCAGGGCGTCCACCATCCCCTTGAAGCCCGAGAAGTCGATCGACATGAAGTTGTCTATGCGCAGGCCCGTGTTGGCCTCGATCGTCTTGATGCTGCACGCGGCGGCCGAGGCGACCTCACCGGTGCTGCCGCCCAGCGCGAACGCCTCGTTGATCTTGAAGTGGTGCGGGGTGGAGGTCTTGCCGCCGCCCTCCTGGCACGCCGGGATCTGCACCCATGAGTCGCGCGGGAAGGACAGTACGGTGGCCCACTCCCGGTTCTTCGGGATGTGCAGCACCAGCAGGGTGTCCGACTGCATGGTGGTCAGGTCCTTGCCGTACTTGGCGTTGGCGCCGTCGCGGCTGTCGGAGCCGACCAGCAGGATGTTCTTGGAGCCGGGGCTGAGCTTCTCGGGGCGGTTGCCGCCGAGCTTGTCGTCGACGTCCGCGGACGTGATGTTGCCGTTGAGGTCCTGGTAGATCCAGGCGCCGACCCCGCCGACGCCGAGCAGGACCACACCGGTCACCCCCGCGCTCCACGCCAGGATCCGGCCCCGGCGCGTCAGCCTGGTCCTCCCCCTGGCACCGGTCGCCGTCCCCTCGGCCCCGGTCTTCCCCGCCCTGCGCCTGCCCGTTCCGCCCACCCGCGCTCGCCCCTCCGCTCGGCCATGGCCGCCGATGTGCACCACGCCCGGCCCCTCCGGCATGGTCTCCGCCGGACGGCCGAACTCTGCATCCCTGTTGACATACGTCCGGCGGACCCGGACGTCTCACCCTGCTCAGACTCCTTGTGCGCCACATCGGTTGCCCCGGTCGCACAAATACGCGGTTTTGTCCGGGTGGGGTGAGGTCTCCACCGATGCCGGCGCGTCCCGGGCCAGGAACCCGTGGGGACCGGGCGGGCCCACCGAGTGCGGCGGCCCGGCGCATCCCGGCCCAGGAACCCGTAGCGACCGGGCGGCCCCGCAGAATGCGGCGGCCCGGCGCATCCCGGCCCAGGAACCCGTAGCGACCGGGCGGCCCCGCAGAATGCGGCGGCCCGACGCATCCCGGCCCAGGAACCCGTAGCGACCGGGCGGGCCCGCCGAGCGTGGCGGAAGCCCGCGTACGCCGGACGGCACCCGCACGGAAACGGCGTGCGGGTCGTGTACGACCCGCACGCCGTGTGCCGGAAGTCCGCGGCAGGGGACGGACCACGAGCCCGTCGACCTGCCGGAACCGTCCGGCCCCGTTCTGCTCGGCGGACAGACCCCCGTACTGCTCGCCGAACAGGTCCACCGGGACCGGCCCGCCCCGTCCTCACCCATCGGGCCGGTCCCGAACCGCGCGCGGCGGTCAGACCTGGCGGGACCGGCCCGCCCAGTACTGCTCGCGGACGGCCCGCTTGAGGACCTTGCCGTTGCCGCTGCGGGGCAGTTCGTCGACGAACTCCACGCGCTTGGGGGCGCGCACGCTGCCCAGCCGCTCCTTGCACAGGGCGATCAGCTCGGCGCCCTCGACGCTCGCGCCCGGGTTCAGCTCGACGACCGCGGTGAGCATCTCGCCCCAGTCCTCGTGCGGCACACCGATCACGGCGCAGTCCTGCACGGCCGGGTGGCTCCAGATGACCTGCTCGACCTCACTGGGGAAGATGTTCAGCCCCCCGGAGATGATCATGTCTTTCTTGCGGTCGGTGATGAACAGGAAGCCCTCTTCGTCGAAGTGGCCGACGTCGCCGGTGTGCAGCCACCCGTCGATGATGCTCTCGGCCGTCTTCTCGGGCGCCTTGTAGTAGCCCTTCATGACGAGGTCGCCCCGGACGCAGATCTCCCCGGCCTGCCCGGTGGGCACGGGCCGCCCCTCGTCGTCCTGGATCTGCACATTGATCAGCGGATTCGGGCGACCGCAGGACGCCAGCCGGGAGTCCGGGGCGACCTTTCCGTCGACGAGGTGCTCCTCGGGGCGCATGAAGGAGATCGAGGCGAACGCCTCCACCAGGCCGTAGCCCTCCGCCATGACCGGGCCGAACAGCTCGATGGCGCGGCGCAGCTTCTCCGTCGACATGGGCGCCGCGCCGCAGGCCAGGATGCGCAGCGAGGAGAAGTCGCGGTCGGCGACCCCCGGGGTCTCCATCAGCCGGTAGATGACGGTCGGCGCGAGGAACAGCTCGGTGACGCGGTACTCCTCGATCGCGTCGAGGATCGCGACGGGGTCGCCCTTGGGCAGGATGACGACCGTGCCGCCGCGGGCCGTGGCGGCGAGGCTGAACACCCCGGCCGCGTGGGTCATGGGCAGCGCGGCCAGGTTGACGATCCGCTCGTCGGACCGGTACTGCATGGCGATCATGAAGTGGGCCACGCACACCGCGAAGGACCGGTGGGTGTTCATCACGCCCTTCGACGCCCCGGTCGTCCCGCCGGTGGAGAAGACGGCGACCACGTCGTCCATCTCGTAGCGCACGTCGGGCGGGGTGTCGGGCCGGCCAGCCGTCCAGTCGGCCAGGGCGGGGTGGTCCTCGGAGGCGTCGAGGCACACCCAGTGCTTGACCTTGGGCAGGGTCGGTGACAGTTCGGCCACGACCGGCGCCATCGAGGGGTGGTAGAAGAGCACCTCGCAGTCGAACTCGTCGATCACGCGGTGCAGATCGGGTGCCGGGACCGTCGGATTGAGCGGCACCCAGGCCAGGCCGGCGCGCCAGATGCCGAGCACGCAGATCCAGGCCCGCGGGTCGTTCGGGGACAGCACGCCGGCCTTGGTCTCCTTGGGGAGCCCGGCCTCCAGGAGCGCGTGCGCGATCCGGCACGACAGCGCCCGCGCCTCGTTGAACGTCCAGGTCTGCTCACCGCCGATGTAGGCGGTGGCCTCCGGGGCGTTTCTCCAGCCCCGGTCGAAGAAGTCGATGATCGCCATGTGTCATACCCCCAGTACCGTGATGGCGGCGACCGCTTCCTCGCCGGCGTAGAACCCGCCGCCGTTCTCCGCGATCGCGATCCGTGCGCCGGACACCTGTCGGACTCCGCTCTCCCCGCGGAGTTGCTGGACCAGCTCGTACACCTGGGCCAGTCCGGTCGCGCCGAGCGGATGCCCCTTCGACTCCAGGCCGCCGGACGGGTTGACCGGCAGCCTCCCGCCGAGCGTCGTGACGCCGGTCTCGGCGGCCCGGGCGCCGGCGCCGGGCTCGAACAGCCCGAGCATCTCGGTGAGTTGGATCTCCGAGAACGCGGTGGCGTCGTGCACCTCGGCCACGTCGACGTCCTCGGGACCCACGCCGGCCTCCTCGTACGCCCGCAGCGCCAGCAGCCGGGTGATGTGGCGGTCGGCGGCGTGCAGGTCGCGCTTCTCACCGGTGCCCACCGCGCAGGCCAGCACGCGTACGCCGCGGCCGGTGCCGGCCAGCCGGCGCAGCCCGCGTTCGCCGCACACCACGACCGCCGCGGCGCCGTCCGTGAGCGGGGCGCACATCGGCACGGTGAGCGGGAACGACAGGGCGCGGGCGGCGAGGATGTCCTCGGCGGTGATCGACGTGCGGTAGTAGGCCCGCTCGTTGTGCAGGGCGTGCCCGTGGTTCTTCTCCGCGACGACGGCGATCTGCCGCTGTGTGGTGCCGAACCGGTTCATGTGCGAGCGCGCCATGGCCGCGTAGACGTCCATGAAGATGCTGCGCTTGCCGGCGTCGCTGTCGTCGACCTCGCCGCCGAGCGCGGCCAGGGTGGCGGTCAGCCCGGCCGGGTCCGACACGTCGTAGGCGCCGTCGAAGACCGCGAACGCCTTGTCGCGGTCGGCCACGTTCATCTTCTCCGCGCCGACCGCGAGCGCGAAGTCGACCGCCCCGGCGCGAATCTGATTGACCGCCAGGTGGAGCGCGGTGGCGCCGGTGGCGCAGGCGTTCTCCACGTTGAAGATCGGGATCCGCTCGAACCCCATGCCGCGCAGCGCGATCTGGCCGCCCACCATGAGCTGGCCCTCCAGCGCGCCCTGCGTCGTGTTGCCGAAGAACGCCGCCTCGATGTGGCTCTTGTCCAACCCCGCGTCGGTCAGCGCCTCCTGGACCGCCTCGGCCGCCAGATCCGGCACCCCTCGGTCGAAGTGGCGCCCGAACGGCGTCATCCCCACTCCGACAATCCAGACCGGCTCCCCCACTGACAACTCCCTTTGTCCGAACGAACAACCGCTGCGAGCAACGATGTCCCACCGGCCGGACAGGGTCGATGTCCGGGAGACCAAGGCATGCCTAACCGCCGTTGTGCGATGGGACAACGGCGCGGCGCCGTCGGTCACCGCTGGTGCAGCGCCTCCAGTTCGAGCGCCCACGCCAGTTCCACGATGACCTCGGTGGACGACAGCGACGCCCCGGTGAGCTCGCCGAACCGGCGCAGCCGGTACCGCAGGGTGTTCACATGGATCACCAGGGTCTCGGCGGTCTCCTTGACGCTCAGCCCGTTGTCGAAGTAGGCCCGCAGGGTGTCCTCCAGGAGCAGGCCGAACTCGCCCTCGGCGCGCAGCGGCGCGAGGTAGCGCTCGACCAGGTGGCGGCCCACGTCGTCGTTGGCCGCGGCGGCCAGCCGCCAGGTGAGCTCCTCCAGTCCGAAAACCCCGGTGCGGCCCAGCTGTGCGGCCACGTCGAGGGCGCGGCTCGCCGTACGGAACGAGCTCGCGATGTCGGTGAGGGGGACCTCGGCGCCGATGCCGGCCACCCAGCCCTCTCCGGCGGGCGGCCGGCGCGCCACCACCCCGGCGCAGTCGCCGCCCAGGGCGCCCAGCAGGGCCGGTCTGCCGGGGGCGCCGCCGGCCCGCTCCAGGGTGCGGCGCAGTTCCTCGACGCCGGCCCCGCCGCGCGCCCGTACGGCGCAGTAGGAGGCGCCGGGGTCCAGGCCGTACAGGGTGCAGCCGCGGTCGAGTTCGGCGGCATCCATCGTGCCGGCCAGCAGGGACCGTACGAACTCGGTCCGGCGGTGCGCGTCGTGCAGGGCGCTCTCGACGCTCGACTCCTGGTAGGCGAGCGCCAGTCGTACGGTGTAGGCGTCGCTCACCGACCACAGCAGGCGCGCGCCGTCGAGCGCGGTCTCGGGCGGTACGCCGTTGGCCGCGGCCAGTTCGAGGAAGCGCCGCTGGACGTTGCTGATGCTCAGCCGGTAGCCCCGCATCATGTCCTCGATCGGGACGCCCTGCCGGGCCCGGTCGCGAGCGATGATCTCCGCTTCCGGAATGTCGCTCGGGGTGGGCGCGACACCCGAGCGCAGGGCGCGCACCGCGATGTCGAGGTTGCGCTCGATCGACGCCTGGAGCTGGGACGTCGGCACCGCCGCGTACGTCGGCAGCTCGCGCAGGCCCTGCGTGATCGTCCGTTCGGTCAGGGCGGCGGAGTCGGCCGCCAACTGGTCGATGGTGCGTGCCAGTTGCTCGGGCACGGCGGTTCCGTCCCCCATACCCATGCGTCGTCTCCCCCCATCAGGACAGGCTCGGTGGGCGGTCGCGGGGGCGCCCGCCCCCGAGACCTCCGCAAGGATGCCCGACCGATCCCCGCGGGCGTCAGCCCGCCGCACCGCCGAGGGTGTCTCAGCCGCCCACCACGCTGAACCCCTCCATCGCGCCGACCAGCAGGTCGCGCAGGATGCTGGTGCCGTTGCGGGTCAGGACGGACGCGGGGTGGAACTGGACGGAGGCGTAACCGGGGCCGCGCAGTCCGTGCACCTCGCCGCTGCCCGGGTCGTGGCAGACCTGGATCTCGCCGCCCCGGAACGGGCACGACAGGGTGGCCTCGGCCCAGCGGGCGGCGAACGTGTTGTAGAAACCGACGAGTTCGGTGGTGCCGAAGAAGTCGATCTTCTGCTGGGAGCCCTGGTTGGGCTCCGGCCTGCGCACGATGTCGAGCCCCAGCAGGGAGCTGAGCACCTGGTGGCCGAGGCACACCGACAGGAACGGTGTGCGGGAGGCCAGCAGCCCCCGGGTGAGGTCACGCAGATGGGCGATCTTGGCGTCGGTGTGCAGGGCCGGATCCCCGGGACCGGGCCCCACGATCACGAAGTCCTGGTCGTCGATCGTGTACGGCTCGTCGAACCGGCGCACGGTGACGTCCAGGCCCAGGGCGGCGAGGCAGTGCCGGGCCATGGAGGTGAAGGTGTCCTCCGCGTCGACGACGAGGAGCCGCCGCCCGGCCAGCCGGTCGTCCGGGTGAGCTCGGTCGTCCGGGTCCGCCAGCCAGAAGGGCGCCAGGGTCGCGTTGCGGGTGGCCAGCGCGGCCACCACGTCGGGGTGGTCCCTCAGACCGGGCCCGCGGGTCGGCGCCGCCGTGCCGTGCGCGGCCGCGGCGCCGGTGTCGGGCTCGCTGCGCAGGGCGGCCAGCAGTCCGGCGGCCTTGGCCCGGGTCTCGGCCACCTCGGCCTGCGGGGAGGAGTGCCGGACGAGGGTCGCGCCCACGCCGATGCCGAGTCCGCCGGCGGGGTCCACGTCCGCGGTGCGGATGAGGATCGACGAGTCCAGGACGGGGCCGCCGGCGTCGTCCCGGCCGATGAGGGCGGCGACCCCGCTGTAGTAACCGCGGCCGTGGGGCTCGTACTTGTCGATGACCCGGCAGGCGCTCTCCAGGGGGCTGCCGGTCACCGTCGGCGCGAACAGGGTCTCCAGGAGGATCTCGTGGACGCCGCGGCTGCTGGTGCCCTCGATGAGGTACTCGGTGTGCGCGAGGCGCTCCATCTCCTTGAGGTACGGGCCGCGCACCCGTCCGCCGCGGTCGCAGACCCGGCCCATCATCTTCAGTTCCTCGTCGAGCACCATGAACAGCTCGTCGGACTCCTTGGTGTCGCGCAGGAAGCTCATCACCCCGTCGGCGTCGGCGCCGCCCTCGGGATAGCGGTAGGTGCCGCTGATCGGGTTCATCGTCACCGCGCCGGCGTCCAGGGTGACGTGCCGCTCGGGGGTGGCGCCGATGAGGTACCGGTCGCCGGTGTGGATGAGGAACGTCCAGTAGGCGCCGGGTTCGCGCTGCAGGAGGCGGCGGAAGAAGGCCAGGGCCGTGGCCGCGCCCCAGTCCTCGAGGCTCGCCCGGTAGGTGCGCTTGATGACGAAGTTGGCGCCGGTGCCCCGGCCGATCTCCTCCTCGATGATCCGGCGCACCGTGCGGGCGTACGCCTCGTCGTCGGTGTCGAAGCCGTGCTCGTCCATCCTGATCGGCACGTCGGGGACCTGGCGCAGGAACTCCTGCCGGGACAGGCCGCACTGTTCCTCGATCGTCAGGGCGACCAGGGGCGTGCCGTCGTCGGGGCAGTGGTAGCCGCGCTCGGCGAGCTGCCGGTAGGGCAGCACGGCGAGCACGTCGTGCCGCCGCCCGCCGGGGCCCTCAGGCAGCGGGAGGTCGGCGAGCGAGGCGGGCCGGGAGGCGGTTCCCACCATCAGTTCCAGGCGGTCCGCCCCGGTGGCCCGGGGCCGGTGCAGCAGGGCGAAGGGCGGCGGGTCGCCGGCCAGGATCCGCCGCAGGAGCTCGTCGGCCGCTGCGTTCATGAACGGCTCGCCTCCTCCAGCTGGCGCACCACGGTGTCGGTGGGCAGCGTCATGCCGCAGCGGGTCGCGACGTACTGGAGCGTCATACGGTGGTCGTCCAGCGTGAAGTCGGCGACGGCGTCCCCCACGACGAAGGTCTGGATGTCATGCGCGTACGCCTCCCCCGTGGTCATGAGGATCCCGACGTGGGCGTACACGCCGCACACGATCAGCTGGTCGCGGCCCGTGTCGCGGAGCAGTTCGAGCAGGCTGGTGTTGAAGAAGGCGCTCGGGCGCCACTTGGTGAGCACGATGTCGTCGTCGGCCGGCGCCAGTTCGTCGACGACGGCGCGGTCGCGCGGCCCCGCGGTCATGCCCGGACCCCAGAAGTCCTTGAGCAGTCCCCGCTGCTTCTCGGTCATGTCGCCCGGCTGGGCGGTGTAGGCGACGGGGACGCCGAGGCGGGCGCAGGTCTGCTTGAGCCGGGCCGCGTTGCGCACCAGGGGATCGACGGGCGACCGGCCGGCGGGGAACGGCCGGAGGAAGTAGTTCTGCATGTCGTGCACGAGCAGGACGGCACGGGACGGGCTCACGGACCACGAGGCCGTGTTGGCGGGCAGGTCGCCCTCCGTGGGCATGGGGTAGGGCTCGATCGCCGGTATGGCCACAACCGACTCCTTTCCAGGGCGGGGATCACGCGCCGAGCGCGGCCCCGCCGTCGACGGTGAGGTGGTGCATGGTGATGTGCGCCGCCTCGTCGGACAGCAGGAACAGCACGGCGTCGGCGATGTCCCGGGGACGGGCCACCTTCGCCAGCGGGATGCCGACGCGGAAGGCGTCCGGAACGCCGTCGATCGAGGCGCGCACCGCGGAGTCGTCGTCCCACAGCGAGGTCAGCATGGGGGTGTCGGTGGAGCCGGGGGCGACCACGTTGCAGCGGATGCCGTAGGCGGCGCTCTCCAGTCCGAGGCACTTGGTGAACATGGACGCCGCGGCCTTCGACGCCGCGTAGGCGGCCATCTCCATGCGCGCGGTGCTCGCCGCGTTGGAGGCGATGGTGACGAGGGCGCCGCGCCGGCGCTCGGACATCCGGCGCACCACGGCCCGCGACACGTGGAAGACGCCGGTGGTGTTGACGGAGAAGGTCGCCTGCCAGTCCTCGTCCGTGAACGCGTCGACGCGGCCGTGGCGCAGCACTCCGGCGGCGTTGACGAGCCGGTCGATCGGGCCGAGCCGCTCCTCGACCGCGTCGATCACCGCGTCGACGTCGGCGCTGGAGGTGACGTCGACGGGGAAGGCCGTGGCCCGGTGGCCGGCCTCCCGCAGCTCCTTGGCGACGATCTCCAGCCGGTCGGCGTCCCGGTCGAGCAGGGCGACCGAGGCGCCGCGTTCGGCGAGCGCCTCGGCGACCGCGCTTCCGATGCCGCCGGCCGCACCGGTCACCACCGCGATCGTGTCGTTGATCGGCACAGCTCCTCCTCCGGTCTTCTGACGGGGAATGCTCATCGGTTCCTGCCGCGCCACGCGGAGACCACTTCCAGGGCCTGCCAGGGGTTGAGGCGCGGGTCGCACAGCGTGGTGTAGGCGCCGTCCAGCCCGTCGGTGTCGGCGGCGTCGGCGACGCACTCGGTGACGGCGTGCGGCGTGGCCTCCAGGTGCAGGCCCCCCGCGACCCCACCCGCGGCCGCGACGGCGTCCTGGAAGCCGGTGACCTCTCGTACGATCGCGTCGACCTGACGGGTCTTCAGGCCGTTCGCGGCCGTCACGGTGTTGCCGTGCATGGGGTCGGACAGCCAGCTGACGGGATGGCCCGCGGCCCGTACGGCGGCCACCAGCGCGGGCAGCCGGTCGGTCACCGCGTCGGCGCCCATCCGGGCGATCAGGGTGAGCCTGCCCGGCGTCCGCTCGGGGTCGAGCAGATCGCACAGGCGCAGCAGGTCGTCGATGTCGGCGGTCGGTCCGACCTTGCAGGAGACCGGGTTGTCCACGGAGGCCAGCAGCCGCACATGGGCCCCGTCGGCCTGCCGGGTGCGTTCGCCGATCCACGGCCAGTGCGTGGAGGTCAGCAGCAGCCGGCCGTCGCGGTCCCGGCGCAGCATGGGCAGTTCGTAGTCGAGGACCAGGGCCTCGTGGCTGGTCCACACATGGGCGTACGGCCCCATCGCGGCGCCGGTGCCGCGCAGGCGCAGGGCGTCCATGGCGACGGACGCGGCGTCGTAGCACGCCACCATGCGGGAGGGCGCGGGCCGCCGGGCGCGGGCGTCGGGGTCGGGGCGGTTGACCATGTGCCCGCGGTAGACGGGGAGTTCGCGTCCGCCGACCTCCTCCACGGGCCGGGAGCGGGGCTTGGCGAACTGGCCGGCGATCCGGCCGACCCGCAGCACGGGGCGGCCGGAGCGGGCGCGCATCGCCTCGGCGAGTTCGTCGAGCAGCTCCGCCTTGCGGGCGACGGGGCCGGGCGCGCACTCCGCGGGGTCCTCGGCGCAGTCGCCGGCCTGGATGACCTGGAAGCGGCCCTGCGCGACCTCGGCCAGCAGGGCGCGCAGCGTGGCGACCTCGTCGCGGGTGACCAACGCGGGTCGGCCGGCGAGGAGTTCACGTACGGATTCGAGTTGCGGGTCGTCGAGCCAGTCGGGCTGCTGGCGGGCGGGCAGCGCCCGCCACTGGCGCATCTCGTCGGAGGAGAGAGCTGCACCCTCGTCCTCGGCGAGCAGCAGGGCGGTGTTGTCGGACATCGTTTGCGCTACCTCCGTAGGGGGCGCGGGCAGGAGAGGAGAGGGCGCGAAGTGCGGTGCCGGGCGGTCACGCGCGAGCGGTCCCCCTCGTACGCAGCCGGGGGTTGTCGTCGAAGAGGGCCGTCAGCTCCTTCTCGGCGACGCCGAGGACACGGGCGGAGAAGGACCGCAGGGCGCTCAGGTACGCGTCCTGCAAGGCGGCCTCGTCCACGTGCGGGGTGCGGCCGTTCTCCAGCAGGATCCGGCCCGCCACCAGCACGGTGTGCACGTCCGCCGTGCCGCCCAGGGTCAGATAGCCCTCCAGCGGACGCGGGTTGAGCAGATAGCGCCAGTCGTCGATGGGCACGAGGACCAGGTCGGCCTGTTTGCCGGCCTCCAGGCTGCCGACCTCCCCTTCCCAGGCGAGTCCGCGCGCCGCGATCCGGGTGGCCATGGCGAGCGCCTCGCTGGCGGGCAGGGTGGTGTGGTCGGAGGCGAGTTCGTTGTACATCTGCCAGGCCGCCCGCATCTCCTCGGCCATGCCCATGACGGGGAAGACACCGCCGTCCGTCGACAGGGACACATCCAGGCCGGAGCGCTTGAGCTCGGGGATGAGGCCGGTCTCGGTGAGGGTGGATTCCCCGGTGGGGCCGTACTTGGCGGGCGAGTGGCTGATGTGCACCCCGGCGTCGAGCAGCATGCGCTGTTCGTCGGCGTCGGCGAACGCGCAGTGCACGGCCATCAGCTTGTCGTTGAGCAGCCCCAGGCGCTCCAGCCGGCGGACGGGGGTGGTGCCGAAGTGGGTGCGCACCGCCTCCGCCTCGTGGCGCAGGGCGCCGACGTGGGTGGCGAACGGGACGTCGTACTCGGCGGACAGGCGGGCGAGGCCGCGGCCGAGCTCGTCGCTCATGTTGGTGAGGTAGGGGGCCGTGGGCCAGGCGCGGAGCCGACCGGTGCGGTCCTTGGCGCACCGGTCCAGCAGCCGCTGGATCCAGGCGAGTTCGGTGTCGGCGTCGCGGGTCCGCTCGGGGGCCCCGCTGCCGGTCCCGCACACGATGTCCGCCACCCAGGCGCTGACCGACATGCGGATGCCCAGGGCGAGGGCGGCGTCGGCCAGCGCGTCGGGCCGGTTGACGGATCCGACGTCGCCGAGCGTGGTGGTGCCGGAGCGCAGCTGGGTCCACAGCGCGTACCGGGCGACGGCGTCCGCCTCGTCGGGCCGCAGGGCGTCCACCAGACGGCGGAAGCCCTCGAACCCACCGGAGACCTTGGCGAGGTCTCCGCCGAGGGCCATGAAGCCCGGTTCGTCGGCGCGGTCGGACGGCGGGCGCAGGGCGCCCTTGAAGGGCAGCCGGACCGCGAACATGTCGTGCCAGTGGTTGTTGACGAAGCCCGGCATGACGAGCATGGAGGAGGCGTCGAGCGTCCGCAGCCCCGCCTGCTGCTCGGGGGTGAGCCCGGCGACGGCCCGGTCCACGTCCTCGACCGGGCCCACGGCGGCGATCCGGTCGCCGACGACGAGCACGGAGCCGGTGGGGTGCACCCGCGCCGCGGCGTCCGCGGTACAGATGTGTCCGCCGCGGATCAGCAGCGCCGGCGGCCGGTCGGGAAGCCCCTCGTCGCCGGGCAGCGGGGCGGCGCTCATGCCGTGGCCTCCCCGGCCTGCGCCCGCACGGTGTCGACGTGCCGCTGCCAGGCGGTGAGCGTGGGCTCGGCCGCCAGTTCGCGGAACTGCACCGGCAGGCCGTCCCGCCGCCACTGGTTGACCAGCCGCATCATCTCCAGGGAGCCGAGTCCCAGGTGGATGAGGTTGGCGTCGGGATCGATGGTGTCGGGTTCGGTCCCGATCATGGCCGCGACGGCCTCGCGCAGTGCGGCG
The DNA here is from genome assembly GCF_055580085.1 of Streptomyces sp. NPDC032126. NCBI lineage: Bacteria > Bacillati > Actinomycetota > Actinomycetes > Kitasatosporales > Streptomycetaceae > Streptomyces > Streptomyces sp. NPDC032126. The sequence goes on along the minus strand of NZ_JBVIMA010000001.1, from coordinate 716,870 downwards.
GACACCTCCGCCGGTGTCCGCCCCGAGCTGTCCGCTGTGGTTTCCATGGGTGTCCTGCGTCCTTCGACGTCTGCGGGATGAGAGTGGGCGGGACCGGCGCCGACCGCCGGTCCCGGGGTGGGGTACGTCATCGGCCGGCGTCCGCCCCGCCCGCCCGGGCGGCCGCGTCGGCCGCGAGGGCCTTCTTGTCGACCTTGCCGAGCCCGGTCAGCGGGAGCTCGTCGACGATCGCCAGCCAGTCGGGGAGCTTGTAGTCGGCGAGCCCGGCCGCGTGCAGGGCCTCCTTCAGCTCCCGCAGCTCGGGCGGGGTGCCGTCCGCGACCACATAGGCGCCGACGCGCTCGCCGAGGAACGGATCCGGCACGGGTACGACGGCGACCTCGGCCACCGCCGGATGCGCCAGCAGGTGTTCCTCCACCTCACCGGCGGACACCTTGTCGCCGCCCCGGATGATGACGTCCTTGATGCGGCCCTCGATGACGAGGTTCCCGTCCTCGGTCAGCCGCGCCAGGTCGCCGGTGCGGTAGAAGCCGTCCTCGGTGAAGGCGCGGGCGTTGTGCTCGGGCGCCTGGTAGTAGCCCTGGAGGGTGTACGGGCCCCGGGTGAGCAGCTCGCCGGTGGCGCCGGGCGGCAGGTCGGTGCCGTCGGGGCCGACGATGCGCACCTCGTCGTCGGGCGAGAGCGGCCGGCCCTGGGTGCTCACGACGGTCTCGTCGGAGTCGTCGTCGCGGGTGAAGCTGAGCATGCCCTCGGCCATCCCGAAGACCTGCTGGAGGCGCGCGCCGAGGCCGGGGGTGACGCGTTCGGCGACGGAGCGGGGCAGCCGGGCCCCACCGATCTGCACGAGCTTCAGGCTCGACAGGTCGGCCGTGTTCCACTCGACGGCCTCCAGCCACAGCTGGGCCACGGTCGGCACCAGCGAGGTGAAGGTGACGCGCTCGCGCTCGATGGCCTCGAAGCACTCGTCGGCGATGGGCGTGTCGACGAGGACGACGGTGCCGCCGGAGCGCAGGGTGCCGACCACGCCGGGGCAGCCCCAGGTGAAGTTGAACTCCGCCGGGAGGACCGCCAGATAGACGTCGTCGGGGCCGAGTCCGAGCATCTCGGCGGCGGCCCGGGTCTGGTACGCGTAGTCGTCGTGGGTGCGCGGGATCAGCTTCGGCAGTGCCGTCGTACCGCCGGACAGCAGGAAGAACGCGACGTCGGACGGGTCGGGTTCGGGCAGCGGCACGGGTTCGGCGTCGACGGCGTCCAGCGCGACCAGCACTCCGGCCTCGTCCGGCTCCCCCGGCTCCAGCACGAAGACCTTGCGCAGATGGTCGTAGGTGCCGACGAGGTCGAGGGCGAGCCGGGTGTGGTCGAAGCCCTGGTGGACGCCGGGGACCACGTAGGCCACGGCGCCGGAGAGGGAGACCAGGTGGGAGATCTCGTTGGCCCGGTGCGAGACCAGCGAGAACACCGGCTTGGCCCCGATGCGGAACAGGGCGAAGCAGACGATGACGAACTCGGGCACGTTCGGCAGCTGGACGACGACCCGGTCGCCGGCGGCGATGCCCTGCCGGAGGAACCCGGCGGCCGTCCGGGCCACCCGTTGGTCGAGTTCGGCGTGGGTCAGCCGGGTCTTGCCGTGCACGAGCGCGGTGCGGTCGGCGTGTTCGGCCGCGGCGGCGGACAGCACGTCCGCGAGGTTCTCCCCGCGCCAGTGACCGGCCGCCCGGTACCGCTCGGCCCGCTCCTCGGGCCACGGCGTGCATCCCTCAAGCATGGTCGCCCTCCCGCTCGGCGTCGTAGGCCTCGGTGATCTCGACGACGGCGGCGCCGGCCTCCATGCCGGGCGAGGCGCCGATGATCAGCACCAGGTCGCCCGGGGTCACCTGCCCGGTCCGCCACACGTGTTCGAGGCCGGCGACGGGGTCGGCGGCGCCGAGGTGGCCGGTGGTGCGGGTGAACTCCCAGATGCCCCGCTTCTCGTCGATGTCCAGCGGGTCCAGGAAGGACGCCTGGAGCGGCATCTGGGAGAAGCCGATGTGGCAGACCCGGGCGATCTCCGCCAGGGTGACGCCGGCGTCCGCCAGCGCCCGGTCGGCGGCGGCGGCGACCGTGTCGCCGAAGTTGCCCATGGGCGGCGGGACGCCCCGCGCCCACTCCTGGCGCCAGAACTCCCGGCGCTCCTCCAGGTTGAGGGTGCGGCCCACGGTCGGGCCGGGCGGGAACATGGGCTCACCGCCGCGGTGCAGCTCCTCCATCGACGGGGTGGACACCGCGCCGACGGACCGCACCCGGGCGAAGCCGCCCCGGCGGGACACCACGGCCGCCGCCCCGGCGTCGCCGAGCAGGAAGAGCTTGGAGGCCCGCCAGCGGTCCACCAGCGGGGTGGAGAAGTTGTCGCCGGAGGTCAGCAGCACGGCCGGCTTCTCGGCCCCGGCCATGAGGCGGGCGGCGGCCATCTCCAGGGCGGACAGCATGCCCAGGCAGCCCTGCCGCACCTCGACGGCGGTCACCGGCTGGTCGATCGTGTGCCGCAGGACGTAGTGCTGGGCGGACCAGCCGTCGGGGCCCTGGAAGTGGACGCTGCTGTGCAGCAGCGCGCCGAAGTCCTCGGGGGCGTGACCGGAGCGGGCGAGCGCGGTCTTCGCCGCGCGCACCGCCAGGTCGGGCGCGATGGTCTCACCGGCGACGGGCACCGACTCGATGCCGGCGTCCTCCCGGTCCTGCTCGTCGTACAACCCCTCGTCGACGGCGCGTCGGGTCGAGTACAGCTCGGGCAGATGGGTTCCGATGCCCGCGAGATGGATTCCGTCGACCTTCACGAGCGGGCACCTCCCGCCAGCGCGCCGGCGCCCGCGCCCACCGGTTCGGCGGCCGGCACCAGGAAGCGTCCGACGCTGCCCAGCTTCTCGCAGGTCTCCTCCAGCTCCCGCTCGGGACGGGACTGGCCGACGATGCCGGCGCCGGCGCGCAGCCAGGTGCGGCCGTCCTGCCGGTAGACGCTGCGCAGCACCAGGGCCGCGTCCATGGAACCGGTGTGATCCACCGTCAGGACGGCGCCGCTGTAGAGGCCGCGGGCCTCGGACTCGTTGCTGCGGATGCTGTCGTAGGCGGCGGCCTTGGGCACGCCCGAGGCGGTGACGGCGGGGAAGACCGCCTTGAAGGCGTCCCAGGCCCGGCGGCCCTCGGCGAGCTGTCCGCCGACGCGGGAGGCCAGGTGCTGCACGGTGCCGCGCTCCTTGACGACCATGAACTCCTCGACCTCGACGCTGCCGGGGGCGCACACGTCCAGCAGTTCGTCGCAGGCGATCTTCACGGAGATGGCGTGCTCGTAGATCTCCTTGGGGTCGGACAGGAGTTCCTCGCGCAGCCGCTCGTCCTCGGCGCGGTCGCCGGTCAGCGCGCGGGTGCCGGCCAGGGGCTGGCTGACCACGCGGCCGTCCGGGTCGACCTGGACGACGATCTCGGGGCTGAAGCCGGTGGCCTCGATGCCGCCGAGGTTGAGCAGGAAGGACCGCGCGGGGCTGTTGCCGCGCCGGCCGGCCAGGTAGGTGCCGACGAAGTCGACCTCGTGCTCGACCGGGACCACCCGGGAGAAGATCACCTTCTGGAGCTGTCGGTCGTTGATCGCGTCGACCGCGACGCCGACGGCCCGGCGGTAGGCGTCGGCACCGGCCTGGCGCACGTCCACGGGGTTGGGCACGGCCCGCAGCTCGGTGTGCTCGGCCGCCAGCACGTCCAGCGCGGCGGTGAGGGTGGCCTGGTCCGCGGAGCGCAGATGCGCCTCGCCGCCGTCGATCCGTATCTCGGTGTGCGGGACGACGAGGTGCAGCAGCTTCTGGTCGCCGATGTGCTCGACGTCCCCGTCCTTGGCGTACGACAGCTCGAAGGCCGCCCAGCCGTAGGCCCGCCAGTCCTTGATCTGTACGGCGTCGAGGAGGTTCTGCACCTGCTGGAGGGGCCGGCCGTCCCACGGCAGGTGCACCTCCTCCGGCTGCCGCAGCCGGGCGCCGGTGCGGTCCAGGGTGATCTCGGCGAGCGCGCCTCCGGCGTAGGACCAGGTGCCGCCGTTCTCGTACACGACGTAGTCCTCGTGCAGACCGGACGAGGCCAGCCGGGCGGCGGCGGTCATGGGGTCCGAGGCGAGGCGCAGCCTGGTCTCGAAGTAGTGCGTGGGGGACTGATACATCGCGAACGTCCTCTTCCTCAACAGCGACAAGGTGACAGCGGATCGGGGTCAGGTCCGATGGGCCCGCGGCCCGGCGGACAGCCGCCCGATCAGGGAGAGCGCGGGGGCGGTGAGCAGGGTGGAGATCAACGCCATGACGACGAACATGGTGAACACCGTGGGCGTGATGACCCCGAGGTCCAGACCGATGTTGAGCACCACCAGTTCGGTCAGACCGCGGCAGTTCATCAGGGCTCCGATGGACAGCGAGTCCTCCCAGCCCATGCCGCAGCCGCGCGCGGCGAGGGTGCTGCTGCCCCATTTGGCGGTCATCGCCGTCATCACGATCGCCGCGCACCACAGCCACGCCCGCCAGTCGCCGAGCAGTCCGATGGAGGTGCGCAGCCCGGAGAAGACGAAGAACAGCGGCAGCAGCAGGGACTCGGTGACCGACCGCAGCCGGCCCATGCCGTGTTCGAGGGGTGCCGAGCCCCGGGGCGTGACCGCGCCGAGCAGGAACGGCCCGAAGATCGCGTGGATCCCGATCCGGTCCGTGGCCAGGGCGCTGAGCAGGATGCCCGAGAAGAGCACCGGCAGCACGGCGGCGCGCGAGAACGCGTTCCCGAGGAGCACGCGTTCCAGCAGGGGACGGACGACGAGGCGCAGCAGCGCGCAGAACAGCGCGGTCAGGACGAGGATCCGGACCACGCCGAACGGCGAGGAGTCCTCCGCCACGGCGACGACCACGGCGAGCAGGCACCACGCGGTGACGTCCCCGACGGCCGCGCAGGACAGCGCGACCGGTCCGACGGGCAGTTCCTCGCGGCGCCGTTCGGCGATGATGCGGGCCAGCACCGGGAACGCCGTGATGCTCATCGCGACGGCGACGAACAGCCCGAAGGCCGTGAAGCCGAGGCCGTCCGGGGCGTACCCGCCGTACAGGCCGAGCGCCAGCAGCACCCCCGCGAGCAGGGGTACGGCGACGCCGACGTGGCTGATGGTCAGCACGACCTGCCCGCGCCCGCGCACCGCGCCGAGGTCCAGCTCGTACCCGACCATGAACATGAAGCAGATCAGGCCGAGTTGGGCGAGCATGTTGATCGGTGCCGTCAGCTCCGCCGGAAACAGGTAGTGGTATCCGCTCGGCCACACCAGCCCCAGCAGCGAGGGGCCCAGGAGCACCCCCGCGACGATCTCGCCGATGACGGCGGGCTGGCCCCACCGCCGGAAGAGACCCGCCGTCAGATGGCACACGAGCAGGATCACCGGCAGGGCGAGCAGCAGGTCGGCGAAGGTCTCGGAGGCCGCGTGGCCGCCGCCCTCGCCGTCCGCCGCCGCGCCCCCGCCGGTGGTCGTGCTGCCGACGCGCAGCACGACCACCGCCAGCACCGCCGGGAGCAGCGCCAGCAGGGCGTACACCCCTCGGACCCGGGAGCGCGGCGGGGTGCCGGGCCGCAGCTCCGGGGCCGCCAGCTTCAGGTCGTCGGCCATGACGCGTACTGCCGCCGCCCGTAGAGCAGAGGGGCGGGTGCGGGATCGAGGTGGGTGTCACGCACCTCGGCGAAGACGACGACGTGATCGCCGTGGGCGTGCTGCCGTGCGACCACGCAGTTGGCCACCGCGTGGGCGTCGGAGCGCAGGTGCGGCCCGGTGGCGCCCGGGGGCACCGTCCACTCGACGCGGTCGAAGCGGTCCGGTGCGCCGGAGGCGAACAGTTCCGCGGTCGGCCGCGCCCCTTCGTGCAGCAGGTTCATGGCGAACTCGCCGGCGGCGAGCACGGCCTGCAGGGTGGGGCTGCCGTTGCGCAGACACACCAGGAGAGTGGGTGGATCCAGGGCGACGCTCGCCAGGGAGGTGCAGGTCATGCCCCAGGGGCGCGCCTCGGCGTCGAAGGCGGTGATGATCCCCACCCCGGTGGGGAATCCCGCCATCAACTGCCGCATGCCGTCGGCGCCTTCGAGGCGGGCGTGATCGCCCACGGCCGCACGCGTGGCTCGGTTCATGAAGGCTCCGCGCCTCACTTGCCGTGCAGGGTGCGCAGGATGTCGTACGTGGACGGCAGCTCCTCGAGCAGCTCCGCCGCGCGGCGCGGGACATCGGCGAAGACGGCCTCCGCGCCCGCGACCGACGCCGGCTTGTACTGCAGGGCGGGCAGCACGTGCTCGGGGAGGTGACCGAGACCGGCGAGCATGCACCAGTAGTTGGTGTTGTTCCAGAAGTTCTTGTTGCTGGTCTCGGACGTGCCGTGCAGCACCTGCTCGCCGCTGCCGTACGGGTTGACCGGCAGGCCCGCCCGGTAGAGCTCGATCTTCTCGCGCAGGTCGTCGCCGAGCGGCAGCTTCTTGTTGGCCCGCCAGAACTCGGTGTCCGTGCGGGGCGAGAAGGCGAAGTGGGTCTGGATGAAGTCCACCGTGAAGTCGAACATGCTCTCGATCTCACGGTTGAACCGGTTGATCAGCGTCGGGTCGAACCGCTTGTCCGGGAAGTGCTTGGCGAGCTGTGCGATCGCCGTGTAGATGAAGTAGATGCCGGTCGACTCCAGCGGCTCCACGAAGCAGGAGGACAGACCGATGCCCACGACATTGCGCACCCAGGCGCGGCGGTTGCGGCCCACCCGGAAGGAGACCTGGTTGAACTCGGTGTTCTCCGGGTCGAGACCCCACAGCTCGCTGAACTCGCGGGTGGCGTCCTCGCGGGTGGTGAACTTGCTGGAGAAGACATAGCCGGTGCCGAACCGCGTCAGCATCGGGATCTTCCAGGTCCAGCCGTTGGACATGGCGATCGCCGAGGTGAAGGGCTCGACGCCGTTCGCCTCGTCGTCGTGCGGGATGGCGGTGGCCACCGCGCTGTCGCACAGCAGCTTGTCCCCCATGTCGATGAACGGCTCGCCCATCGCCTTGTTGATCAGCAGGCCCCGGAAGCCCGAGCAGTCGACGAACAGATCGCCTTCGAGCAGCTGGTCGTCCTTGGTGCGCAGGGCCGTGACGAAGCCTCGCTCGTCCTGGATCACCTCGGCCAGCTCGCCCTGGATGTGCCGCACACCCTGCTTCTGGGTGGCGAAGCGGCGCAGGAAGTCGGCGACCAGCGCGGCGTCGAAGTGCCAGGCGTAGTCCATGGCCGGCGTGCCGTCCGCCTTCCAGGGGCCCTTCTTGGCGTCCAGGACGGCGGTCTCCGGGAAACACACGCGGTCGAACGGACCGGTCTCGTCCCCGCGCTGCTTCTTCAGGTGCCAGTACTGCGGCAGCGGGACGCCGTCGTGCTCCTGGAGGTGCGCGAAGTGGTGGTAGAAGTAGTCGGTCTCGGCGCCCAGCGGGCGCGGGTCGGCCGCCCCGCGTCCCGGCGTGCGCCAGTTCACGAACTTGATGCCCGTCTTGAAGCTGGCGTTGACCTCCCGCATCCACTCGTGCTCGGGAATCCCCAGGAAGTCGAAGAAGGCGGAATGCAGGTTCGGGACCGTCGCCTCGCCCACACCGATGCGGGGAATGGCGGGCGCCTCCAGCAGGGTGATGTCCACCTCCCCCTGCAAGGCCTTACCGAGATACGAAGCCGTCATCCAACCGGCCGTGCCTCCGCCGAGAATGACCAGACTCCTGATACGCCCGTCGCTCATGGCACTCCCCCATCGGCAAATTTTGATTCACCGGGATCTCCACCCGGCTGTTCACTCGGTTCCACATCTTGCGGACGGTTTCTATACCGAGGGGGAGGGAAGCCATATCGCGGCTATATCGCGCAGGTCAGTACGGTTCAGAGCGACTCGGGTGCCGCCTGCGGCAGGTGGGTGACCCGCGGCACCGGCGCGGTCTGCGTCGCCTGGTGCAGGAGTCCGTCGACGAAGGCCCGCAGCGCCTGGGGGTAGGTGTCCTGCCAGGACAGCCGCGCCCACTGCCCGGCGACGGCGGCCATGTGCGGCGGCAGCCGGACCGATCCGGCACCGATGCCGCCGACGCCGTCGGTGAGCCGCCCGTCGGCCCCGCGCCGGCGGGCGGAGTGGGCGCGCACGAGGATCTCGCCGACCGTGTAGTACCAGATGCTGCGGTAGACGTGGACGGCCTGCTCGGGCGTGCATCCGTGCTGGATGGCGCCGGCCACGATGACCTCGACGAGTTGCAGGGCCGAGTCGCCGAGCCGGGAGAGGAATCCGTCGGTGGTGAGCACTTCCGCGGCCCAGGGCCAGGCGGCGAGGGCGTCGTGGATGGCGATGGAGGCGGCGACGATGCGGTCGCGTGGTTCGTCGGGGAGGTCGGGGTGGGGGATCTGTTCGGCGTATTCGCGGATGAGGAGGAAGAGCAGGTCCTCCTTGTCCCTGACGTGGTGGTAGAGGGTGGTCGCCCCGATGCCGATCTCGGCGGCCAGCCGGCGGATGGTCACCTTCTCCCAGCCGTCCTGGTCGATCAGCCGGCGCGCGGCCGTCATGATCTGCATCCTGGAGGTCACGGGTGGTCGGCCGACGCGGCCGTGTGGTGAGTTGGTACGGGACACCGCCCCATCATGCCCTTCTGTTCATGCCCCTCCCCGAAGCCCGGCGGCTCCGGCCTCTGTGCTCGACAGCGGGCTGGTCAGCGATAGTTTCAGAACACGTTCGTAAATTCTACCGGATGCCCCTATGCACCGATGTGCCCCCTCTGCGACCTCCCCGCGCCGACGTCCGCGCCACCCCGGAACGATCACGTCCGCCGCCGCACGGAAAACGGGCCGACCACCCCGCACGCATTTGTTTCTCCATTCCCCCTGTGCAAAACGCACGGCCGCATGTGCGAAGGTGATCTGTCGCGGTCTGATCTCCGGCTGCTACCTTCGGGATCGATCCGCGGAATCGGGGGGACCGGCGGACACAGGGAGAGACCTCGGAGTTCCCGCACCACTTCAGCGGCGGGAAACGAGCGGATGTGGTTCTTCGCGCAGATAGCGCGACGGCGACCATCGGTCAATGGTGACCCATGTGCCGGACGGCCTTTCCGACCTCGGCCGCCCCTACGGTCGTCCACGCGTCACCCGAAACGTTTCGGCTGATCCGGACCGTGCACAACTCAAGGGGGATACCGGTGGAATTCCGCGTTCTCGGACCTGTCGGCGTACGTCGGGCGGGACGCGACCTCCCGCTCGTGGCGGAGAAACCCAAGACGATCCTGGCCACGCTGCTCCTGGCCGGCGACCGTGTCGTCTCCGACGCGCAGCTGCGCGAGGTGACCTGGGGGCCGACACCCCCCGCCACCGTCGACCAGCAGCTCTACACCTATATCTCCCGGCTCCGCAAACTGCTCTCGCCCGAGGCGACGATCCTGCGCCGCCGACCGGGCTACCGGCTCGTGCTGACCGACGCCACCCTGGACCACGCCGAGTTCGAGCGGCTCGCCGGCCTCGGCTACGACGCCCTCAAGGCCCGCCGTCACACCGCCGCCGCGGAACATCTGGCCGCCGCCCTGGACCTGTGGCACGGGCCGGCGCTCAGCGGGGTGACCGAACACCTCGCCCGCGTCGAACTCCCCCGCCTCGAAGAGGCGCGCATGGCCGCGCTGGAGGGCCGTATCGCCGCCGACCTCGCGCTCGGCCGCCATGACGCGCTCGTCACCGAGCTCGTCGGCCTCGTCGAGGCCCATCCCCTGCGCGAACGACTGCGCGCCCAGCTGATGACCGCGCTCTACCGGGCCGGCCGGCAGGCCGACGCCCTCGCCGAATACCAGCGCGGACGGGAGATCCTCGCCGAGGAACTCGGCATCGACCCCAGCTCCGCGCTCAACGACGTCTTCCAGTCCATCCTGTCCGGCGACCCCGGCCTCACCTCCCCCGCCGCCGCGCAGGAGATCCGCGTCCAGGCCCGCCCGCAGGTACGGCCGGCCATGCTGCCGCCGTGCGTCGCCGACTTCACGGGCCGCGAGTCCCAGCTGCGCGAACTGTCCGAGCTGCTGCGCGGAGACCGGGTCGGGGCGGCGCCGGTCGTCGTCACGGGCACCGCGGGCGTCGGCAAGAGCGCCCTCGCCGTCCAGGCCGGGCGGATGTGCCTGGACGCCTTCCCCGACGGCCAGTTGTACGCGGACCTGGGCGGGCCGCAGGACGATCCGCGCGACCCCTACGACGTCCTGGAGTGGTTCCTCCAGGCACTGTGCGAGCCCGGCATCCCCGTCCCCGTGACCCTGGAGGCGCGCACCCAGCTCTACCGCAGCGTGCTCGCCGAACGCCGGGTCCTGGTCGTGCTGGACAACGCGCACTACGAACACCAGGTGCGGCCGCTGCTCCCGGGAACCCCCGGCAGCCGGGTGATCGTCACGACCCGGTCGCGGTTCACGGCCCTGGAGGGCGCGCGGTCGCTGGACCTGGACGTCTTCGAACGCTCCGAGGCGCTCGCCCTGCTGCGGCGCGTGGTCGGCCCGGGCCGGGTCACGGCGGAGCCGGAGGTCGCCGACTCACTGGTCGCCCGGTGCGGCCGGCTGCCGATCGCCGTGCGGGTGGTGGCCGGACGGCTGGCCGCCAAACCCCACTGGACGCTGGCCGAGATGGCGCGCCGGCTGTCCGACGGCGACCGGCGTCCCCTGGACGAACTGCGCCTCGCCGACATCGACATCCGCTCCGCGCTGCGCTCCAGCTATCTGCGGCTGGCGGCCAGGGCGCGCTGGGCGCTCGGCCGACTGGCGCTGCTGCACACCGCGGAGATACCGGCCTGGCTGGCCGCCGTCGTGCTGGAGACCGACGAGAGGCAGGCCGAGGACCTCCTCGAAACCCTCGTCGACGCCCGGCTGCTGGAGGTGCGCGACACCGGCCGCCCCGGACGGCTGCGCTGCCGGATGTCCCCCGTGGTCCGCATGTTCGCCTACGAGTACGCCGAGGCCGAGCACAGCGCCGCCGAACGCCGGGCCACCGTCGACCGCGCGCTCACCGCGTGGCTGCTGCGGGGCCGCGCCGCCGTCAGCGCCCTGACCGACGGGCGTCAGGCGGCCGCGGCCGGCGCGCTGCTCTGGTTCGAGACCGAGCGGCACGGCCTCGTAGCGGCGTTCCGCCAGGCCGACACCGAGGGCCACGGCACGACGGCCCGCTCCCTGGCCCGCACCCTCACGGAACTGGCCCGCCTCAGCGCCCCCGCAGGCGACCACCCCACCCCGCGCCCCCGCTCGCCGTTCCCCCAGACCCTGACCAGCGTCTGACCCGGGACAGCCGCCGTGGGGGTCCACTCCCCGGCGCTCCCCCTCGGCAACTCACCTATAAAACAAGGATGCCCCGGTGCTGCGGCCTCTTGGCCCGCAGCACCGGGGGCGACGCGGCCGGTGGGGTGAGCACCGGGGGATGGAATGCTCACCGCCGCACCGGCCGCGCGTTCCTCGCGGACCGCCGCTACGTCCGTGCGTCGGCCCGGGTCCCCTGCGCCGGCGCGTTCCCGCCGGCCTGCGGCGCCCCCTGCGGCGCACCGCCCATCGGCAGCCGCACCATCACGAAGGCGAGGACCGCCGCCACGGCTCCGAGCGCTGCCGCGACCCAGAGCATCACGTTCAGACCGGAGGCGAACGCCTCACGCACCAGGTGCTCGACACCGGCGCGGTCGCCGGCCGGCGCACCCTTGATGATCGACTCCGCCTGTCCGCCGCTGAGCGCGACGGCCGTGTCGTGGGCATCGGGCAGGTTGCCCTTGTCCTTGAGCACGCTCTCGATCCGGTCCTGGAAGATCACACCGAAGACCGCGATGCCGAGGGCGAAGCCCAGCTGGCGGAAGGTGTTGACCGCACCGCCCGCCATGCCGCCGCGCTGAGGCGGCACGGAGGCCAGCGCCGCCGCGCCCAGGCTCGGCGTCACGAGGCCGACGCCCAGACCGGACACCACGAGACCGGCCACGATGGTGTTGGCCGAGGAGCCCGCGTCCAGCATGGCCTGGAGTGCGGAACCGATGGCGATGAGGGCGAGACCCACCCCCATGGACGTCCGGGCCGGCAGCGGACCGAACTTGCCGGCGAGCGTCGAGACGACGAACGCGGCGCCGCACATCGGCAGGATGTAGAGACCGGCCTTGACGGGCCCGTAGCCCAGCACGGTCTGCATCCACAGCGACTCGAACAGCAGGTAGGCGAAGGCCGCGCCCTGGAGGATGAGACCGCTGAGCATGATGCCGGTGAACGACGGCCTGCGGAACAGGGACAGGTCGAGGATCGGGTGCTCGTGCCGCAGCTCGACCACCACGAACAGGGCGAGCGCGACCGCGGCCACGACGAACATGCTGAGTGTCAGGGGCGAGCCCCAGCCGTCGGAGTGGGCGTGGATGAGCGCGAAGGTGAGCGCCCCGGCCGCCACGGTGAAGGTGAGGGTGCCGAGGATGTCCGCGCGCTGCCCGCCCGTGGTCTTCTCCTCGCGCACCACGCGCATGGTCATCACGACGGCGGCGAGACAGACCGGCAGGTTGACGAAGAAGATCCACCGCCAGTCGAGGTACTCGGTGAGCAGTCCGCCGACGATCGGGCCGGCCGCCGCCGCGACGGCGTTGGTGGCCCCCCACACGGCGAAGGCCACACCGCGTTCCCGTCCCGCGTAGTGCATGCCCAGCAGGGCGATCGTGGTACCGAACATCCCCGCGGCGCCGAGTCCCTGCACCGCGCGGGCCGCGATCAGCACGCCCGCGTTCGGGGCGATGCCGCACACCAGCGAGGCCGCGGTGAAGACGATCAGACCGAACAGATAGACCTTCTTGCGGCCGATCCGGTCGGCGGAGGACCCCACCCCGAGCAGCAGTGCCGCCAGCGCCAGGGCGTAGATGTCGACGACCCATTCCAGGTCGGCGAGTGTGGTGTCCAGGTCCGCCGCCATGTCGGGCAGCGCCACCGTCACGATCGTCACGTCCAGCAGCAGCATGAAGGTGCCCAGGCTAATCGCCGCCAAGGGCCACCACTTACGCATACGAACCCCTTCCCAAGTACGAGAGCCCTCGGGGCCCGTCGACTGTCCCAGCTTCGGGGCGCGATGCGCGTCCGCCTATTCAAGGCCGGATAAGTGGCGGAAATCGACACGCAGACGCCTACCGTGAAGGAAACAGGGGGTTCCGCGTGGGTACGAGGCGTCCTGCTCGCTTGACCGACTGCAGCACGGGGGCGGTCTCCACATGGTTCACGCTCTTCAGCGCGCCGATCCGGGTGCTCATGTAGTCGTAGAAGTCGTCGATGTCGCGGAAGACGGCGATCGCCACCAGGTTCGACTGTCCGGAGGTGGCGGCGGTGAAGCCCACCTCGGGATGCTGGGAGAGTTCTTCGGCCACGGTGACCAGATCGGCCGGGGGCACGGTGAGCCAGAGCATGATCTCGGCCTCGTAGCCGAGCAGCCCCGAGTCGATCTCCACGTCGAAGAACAGCGCCCGCATCTCCCGCAGATGCTCCAGCCGCCGCCGAACCGTCGACTCCGACCAGCCGGTGGCGGTGGCCAGTTCGGCGTATCCGGCCCGGCCGTCGGAGGCGAGTACGGCGAAGAGGTCGCCGTCGCCGTCGCGCATCTGCACCCGTACGCCCCGGGGCGGCGGCTCGGGCAGCCGGGGCCGCAGCAGCTCGACCTGCTCGTCGGTCAGGGCGTGGGTCTTTCCGTGCCAGCCCGTGGGTCCGCCGAAGAAGGTGTGCAGCAGATAGTGCGCGGAGATGTCGACCACCCGGGGCGTGCGCGGGAGTTTCTGGAGCAGTAAAGACGCGCCCTCGGCCCGGTGCGGGGCGCGGGTGAGACAGACGATCTCGGTGCCGCCGGCGGTGAGGCTCACCCAGGAGGTGTCGTCCCGCCGGGCCAGGGCGCCGGCGACGCTGCTCGCGGTGTCCGGGGTGCACCGCACCCGGACCAGCCATTCGATATGGCCGAAACGCGCGGCGTCGGGCAGCCCCAGCACCCGCATCGCACCGGATCCGCGCAGCCGGTGGTAGCGCCGCGCGACGGTCTGGTCGGACACGCCGAGGACCTCGGCGATGTATTTCAGCGGGGCCCGCCCGTCGAGCTGGAGGGCGTGCACGAGACGGAGGTCGAGGTCATCGAGTTCGTGAAATTCCACCTGGGGAAGGCTAGTTGATGTCGTCATCCGGCACGAGAGGCACACTGAACGGAGTCTTCCGGCACAAGAGAGGCGCTGAATGGCATCTTCCGCTGGAAGTGCCGACCATCGCTGCTCGTGGACACAGCGCATGCACACAACGGTCGACCACGCCCCCTGCCGGGCCTTCCCACGGGCGTCGGCCTGACGGCCCTGTGCACGGCGAGCGAGCGGGGCGCGGAGAACCGGCGCCCCGACCGGCTCTTCGAGGACCCCCTGGCACCGGTGGTGGCCGAGGCCATCGGCGGCGCGGCGCGCGCGAGCGGCCTGCCGCACGGGCATCCCCCAGGGGGCGGGACCCTCGTGGGGGACGTCGTGGCCCTGCGGACCCGGTTCTTCGACGACGAGCTGCGCGCCGCCTCCGCACACTGCCGTCAAGTCGTGCTGCTGGGTTCGGGGTTGGACTCCAGGGCGTACCGGCTCGACTGGGCCCGGGACACCGTGGTGTACGAGCTCGACCGCTGCGACGTCCTGCGCTTCAAGCACGCCATGGTGGCCCGGGCCGGCCAGGAGGCGCGCTGTGCGCGGGTGGAGGTGGGTGCGGATCTGCGGGGCGACTGGCTGGGGGCGCTGCGGGCCGCGGGCTTCAATCCCTGGCGGCCGACCGTGTGGTGCGTGGAGGAGCTGTTCCCCTATCTCAGCCGTGCGGAGAACGACCGGGTGCTGAGCGGGATCACGGCGATGTCCGCGGCGGGCAGCCGTCTGGTGGCCGATCACTTCGGCGGGGCCCTTCAGCGCTCGGTGTCCTTCTGCGCGATGACCGAGGTCCGGTACGCGGTGGGCGCGGCCTGGCGCTCCACCCTGGAGGTCCCGGACGGCTGGCTGGCCCCGCACGGCTGGACCTGTGGTCCGGCCGACCCGGCGGAGTTGGCCCGGCGCAGCGGACGCAGGGTGCCCGACCTGTTTTCGCCACGTACGGAGGGGGGTGGACGGCTGTGGCTGATGAGCGCGGTCCGGTGACCGCCGACTCCGCGAGCGCCCGTTCGGGCGGGAATGGGGCCGGCGGCCATCCGGTGTCAGGGGCGCGAGTGAAAAACGCGCATCCGATTATTAAGATCTCATTCGGCCGCCGCGAGATACGGGCCGATAACGGGTTTCCGCAGGTTATTGCAGGGTAGCCGAGCTGGTGGTACACCTTGGTTCCGCGCTCGACGAGCACGACCGAAAACGGTTGCACCAGGGCATTGACTGCAGATGTCCGCGAGGTTTATCGTGACCGAACATCAAGAATAGGGCGGCGCGTGGACGACTCGGCCGGAAAACGGCCGCCTCGACGAGTGCGCAAGCGACTGCGGGAGGATTTGCCCGGTGAAACCAACAGTTCCGCGTCAACCACGCCGAGGCGCTGCCCCATTCAACGACATTCCATCAATATTCAACTTTCATATCCACTGCGATTCCCGGGCTATACGCAGCGCGTCTATGCGGTTGCGGGCGCCCAGCTTCGCCACCATGGATGAGAGGTAGTTGCGCACGGTGCCGCCGGAGAGATGCAGACGCGCCGCGATCTCGCCCACCGTGTCACCCCGGGAGACATGCTCCAGCACGGAGAATTCCCGCGGGGTGAGGGGGCAGTCCCCGTTGCCCAGGGCGGCGACCGTCAGCTCCGCGTCGAAGACCCGCTCACCCTGGTGCACCCGGTGAATGGCCTCGAAGAACTGGCGCGGCGGCATGCTCCGCTCCACCAGGCCGCCGATCCCGGTGGCGAAGGCCTGACGGACGATCGACCGGGTGAACGTGGTGGCGAGCAGCATGCTCTTGCACCCCGGAAGACTCGCCACTTTGTCGGCGATGGCGATCGCGTCGCCGTCGCCGCTGTCGAAGCTGATGATCACCACGTCCGGCCTGTGCGACTCGGCGAAGGCCAGCGCGTCCATATTGCTGTCCACTGATCCGATGACACGGATCTCTTCGTGTCGCTCCAGCAAGGCAGTGAGCGCGAAACGGGACAGATGCAGGTCGTCGGACACCAACACATCGATTCCCACGAGATCCCCCATTGTAGTTCTCGATCGGCCTGGTGGGCCACACCATGCAATCCGCACCAGACAATAGCATCCGTGTGCGAATTTATGAACCATGATCCTTAATTCCGAACCCTGCCAACTGCAAAGACGGAACTGTGCTGTGAAATAACTCTCACTGTTGAACACCGAACATCATCGGCCGGTGCGGGATGCCGGAACTTCGGGGTTCCGCGCGCGTAGAACTTCACCGCGTGCATCGCGTCCCCTTGGTCTCGGCAAAAGGATCAATTGACTGTGCACGGAGGTCGTCCGGCACAGGCATTGCCATTCTGGGACAGCTCCGCTGGGCGAAGTATGTATGCCGTCTGGATGGGTCGCCGCCGCCATCCAGACGGGCATGTCCGGCCGACCGGAGTTCAGACCTGGTTGAGTCCGCCGTCGACGAAGATCTCGGCTCCGGTGGTGAAAGAGCTCTGGTCCGACGCCAGGAAGAGCGCGGCGGCGGCGACCTCGTCGGCGTCCCCGAGCCGGCCGAGCGGCACCATGGACGCGAGGGCGTCCGCCACTTGCCGCCCACCCGGCGCCGACAGGCTGCGGATGCCGGGCGTCTCGGTCGGGCCGGGGCTGAGCGCGTTGACGCGGATGCCGCGCCGCGCGAGCTCCGCCGCCCAGGTGCGGGCGAAGTTGCGGCCGACGGCCTTGGTGGCGCTGTAGGTGGTCATCCCGGCCACGCCCGTCGAGCCGTTGGTCGAGGAGAGCACGATGACCGAGGCGCCCTTCGGCAGCAGCGGCAGCGCCTTCTGGACGGTGAAGAGCGTCCCCTTGACGTTGGTGTCGAACGTCTTGTCGTAGTGCTCCTCGGTGATCTCCCCCAGCCGGGCCAGTTCACCGAATCCCGCGTTGGCCACGACGACGTCCAGCCGTCCGCTGCGCTCCTCGATGGTCCCGAAGAGACGGTCGAGGTCCTCCAGGTTCGCCACGTCGCCCTGGACGCCGTACGCCCGTGCGCCGACGGCCTCCACGGCCGCGTCCAGTTCGGTCTTGCGCCGCCCGGTGAGATAGACGGTGGCGCCCTCGGCGGCGAACCGCCGGGCTATCGCCAGGCCGATCCCGGCGGACCCACCGGTCACCAGCGTGACCTTGTCATCCAGCTGTCCCATGATCTCCACTTCCCTGAGGGCGAGTGCTGTACCGCGAGTGCCGGCGTGCGGGTGCCGGCGTGCGGGGTGTGACGGGTGTGCGATGTACGTGGTGTGCGGGGTGTGCGGGGTGTGCGGGGTGTGCTCAGAAGGCGCCGGCGCGGGCGCCCTTCCGGCCGCCGCCCTGGGCCGGCACCCGGGCGTGCGGGATGACCGAGCCCAGTTCGAGCAGCCGGGTCAGGGCTTCCTGACGGTGCGCCAGCGGTTCGCGCTCCGCGCACTCCCCGGCGTAGATGCCGATGAGGCTGTGGAAGCGGTACTGGTGGCCCGACTCCTCCTCCAGCAGGTGGTTGGCGGCCAGGACCGACAGCAGCCGGCGCGCGGTGTCCCAGTCCGTCTCCGCGAGCGTCGCCGCCATCTGCACCGTGAACGGGCCGTTGCACAGGCCCAGATGACGGAACATCCGCGCGGCGTCGGCCGGCAGCGCCTGGTACGACGCCTCGAAGACGCTGCGCATGCTGGCCGCCGCGTCGTCCTTCACCGTGAGCCGGTCCAGCCGGCCCTGCTCGGCCGCGTACTGCTCGACCAGCGACGCCAGCGGCACCCCGGGGTTGGCCGCCAGGTTCTCGGCGACGATGCGCAGCGCCAGCGGCAGTCCTCCGCACGGCGCGGCCAGGCGGGCCGTGGCCGGGTCCCCGGCCTGGAGCCGCCCCCCGCTGAGACCGGCGAGCAGCTGCGCCGACTCCCCGTCGTCGAGCGGCCCGATGGTGACCAGGTGGGCGCCGTCGCGGACCGCGAGTCCGCTGAAGCGCTGCCGGCTGGTCGCCAGGACGCAGGACGAGCCCCGCGGGATGAGCGGCCGCAACTGGTCCGCGCTGGGCGCGTCGTCGAGCACCACCAGCATCCGCTGGCCGTGCAGCAGACTCCGGTAGAGGGCGGCGCGGGCGCCCAGCCCCGGTGGGATGCGGGAGCCGTCGACGCCGAGGCTGCCCAGGAGCTGGCCGAGCGCGTCCACGGCGCTCATCGGCGGGCCCTGCAGTCCGGTGCCGCGCAGGTCCACGTACAACTGGCCGTCGGGGAAGCGGTCGATGAGCCGGTGCGCGAGCTCCAGCACGAACGCCGACTTGCCGACGCCGGCCGGTCCGTCGACCACCGCCACCGGTGTCGTCGCGCCGTGCCGCGAGCTCTCCTCGTCGATCAGCTTCTCCAGCTGGGCCAGTTCCCTGGCGCGCCCCACGAACCCGCGCGCCAGCGGCGGCAGTTGCACCGGCTTGGGGGCCCCGTGGAACGGCGCCTCACGGCCCGTCAGCAGCACCGGCACGCTGCCGCCGCCCGGGGAACCCAGCTCCGGATGCCCGGACAGGATCTGCTGGTGCAGGTTGCGCAGATCGGCGCCGGGCTCTATGCCCAGCTCGCTGCTGAGCAACTGCCGGGTCTCCTCGTACAGATGCAGGGCGTGGGCCTGCCGTCCGCTGCGGTACAGCGCGAGGATCAGCAGCCAGCGAAGCTTCTCGCGCAGTGGCTCCTCGGCCACCGCGCCGGTCAGCTCGGTGACCATCTCGGCGTGCCGTCCGGCGGCCAGCATGTCGGCGGCCCACTCCTCCACGGCCGTCAGCCGCAGATCGCGCAGCCGGGTGCGCTCCATCGCGGCGAAGGGCCCGGGGATGCCGGAGTACGCCTCGCCGTGCCAGAGCGCCAGGGCCTCCTCGTACAGCCGCAGCGTCACCTCGGGGTGGCCCTCGCCCCGCGACCGGCGCGCGTCGCCGAGGCCGCGGGCGAACAGCGTGGCGTCCACGTCCTCGGGATCCAGCCGCAGGCAGTAGCCGCCGGATTCGGACGTGAGCAGCGACCCGGCCGCCCGTCGGCTGCGGCCGGGCTCCAACGCCCGGCGCAGCCCGCCCACATACGTGTGGACGCCATTGGCGGCCGTCTGCGGTACGTCGCTGCCCCACAGGGCGTCCACGATGTTCTCGACGCCCACGACATCGTTGGCACGGCTGGCGAGCAGACCGAGCACGGCCCGCTGCTTGGGCGGGCCCAGAGCCACCTCGACCCCGTTGCGCCAGGCACGCACCGGGCCCAGCAGCTGGATGCGCAGGGGTGTCCCCGTGGTGGCCATGGGTCATTCACCTCCTGTGGTCGTGTCGGCACCCCGGTCGTCGTCCGCTGCCAGCCCCGCGATGGCACGGACAAGGTTCCTTTTCCGGTAAGTCAGAGGACACCGCGATGTGCGCGAAGCTTCATCCGCTAATCTGCCGGATATGGACCATCCACCGGGTTCCTTGTACACCCAATGCGTGGTAAAAATATTGGAGACAATGGGTCCGTCGGGGATATCCGGGACCATGTGTCGGGCTTCCATCGCTGCCGTGCGGTAGCTGATTCCCATACCTCTCCTCTGAGCAGGGCAAACGCCGTTGAGGATCTTGCCCATGGTCGTATTCAGCAGAAGAAGACGTGCTTCATGAGCGGTCCGCATTGCACGGTCCGCGCATGCGAGAAAGGGTCGCACCGTCGCGTCGTGGCGATGCGTCGGCGGCACAGGAATAAGCGAAGCGAAAAGACGGCATACCGGGGACGTCAGAGCGGAACGCCACGACCCGGGCGCCACCGCAGCAGGTCACGCCACAGGGCGCCGGAGTACCGGACGACCCGGCAGAAATCGAATTTCCGCGAACGCATTCGCACGAGCCGCAGTCACATTAGCCAGGGGGTGTTCGCTGGATCAACACCTGATTGAAATTGATACAACACCCTCGCGGCGACCCACGGCGCGGCCGAATGCCGCAGCGGCGGACCGGCGTCCGCACGCCGGCACACGCAGATGAAAGTCCCGGTTTAAACCACCGGTGGAAGATAGGTCGAGCATGGTTCCCCCGTCTTTTACCTGTTCGGCGTACGCGTATGGTGAAAAGGTGTACGCGTCAGGTCACGATAGCGGCGGCGTGTCCGGTTGTCACCCCGGCGCCTTCCGGCCACGCGAAGTCGATCGGCGGCCCACCGGAGCCGTCTCGCATTGACGCGAAGCCGCCTCCGCGCGCCGGCCGCGACCCCGCGCGCGCCCCTCGGCGCCCCCGTCGCGCGCCCCCCTGGATCGATCTTGAAACCGGCGAACACCTCGACCCTGGTCTGCGGTACAGTCGATATTCGAACGCGTTTCAAAACCGATGGGAGACCGATGAGCGCGATCGACCATGCTGAGGCGGAGGCGCGGTCTGCACCGCTGCCGGACGCCGGTTCCGCACCGGAAGAGGGCATGGGACAGCTCCTGCGCCCGTACCTCGGGAGTTTCGCGGCCGTTGTGATCCTTCAGGTCATCGGCGCCCTGGCGGGGCTCGCGCCGCTGCTGGCCGTCGTCGAACTGGGCCGCGAGCTGCTGAAGTCCGGCCCCCCTGACCACGACCACGTCTGGAACGTCGTGATCTTCGGCGCCGTGGGCCTGTTCATCCGGCTGCTGCTGACCGCCGCGTCGTCGGCCGTCGGCCATGTCCTGGACAGCCGCGTGCAGTTGACGTTCCGTCGGCAACTGGCCACCCGGCTCGGTCGCGTACCGATCGGCTGGTTCTCGCGCCGCCACACCGGTGAGGTGGCCAAGCTGGTGGGCGAGGACGTGAGTGCCGTGCACCCGTTCATCGCCCACGCCCCCGCCGAGCTCACCGCGGCCTTCGTGGTGCCGCTGGCGTCGCTGATCTACCTGTTCACCGTCGACTGGCGGCTCACGCTGATCACCCTGGCCCCGGTGGTGGTCGCGATCGCGCTGGTCCCGCTGATGGAGACCGAGGCGCGCAAGCGCGAACAGCAGGAGTTCGACGGCGGCATGGGGCGCATCTCCAGTTCCGTCATCGAGTTCGTGCAGGGCATCGCGGTGGTCAAGGCCTTCGGCGGCTCCGGCCGCGCCCACCGCAAGTTCCTCACCGCCGCGGACGACTTCGCCGGCATCTTCCTGCGGTGGGTGCGCGGCATCGCCCGGATCGGCGCCGCGATGCAGATGGTGCTGTCGCCGCCGTTCGTGCTGCTGGTGATCCTGCTCGGCGGCACGCCGCTGATCACCAGCGACAGCATGGACCCGGCCGACCTGCTGCCGTTCCTGCTGCTCGGGCTGGCGCTGACCGCGCCGATCGGGGCCCTCAGCCACGGCTTCGACGACCTCCAGGCCGCCGGACGCGCGGTCGGCCGGATCAAGGAGGTGCTCCAGGAGGAGCCGCTGGCCGAGCCCGCGCACCCCGTCGCCCCCCAGGGCCACCGGGTCGAACTGCGCGACGTCCGCTTCGGCTACGACGACGACCACGAGGTGCTCAAGGGCATCGACCTGGTCCTCGAACCCGGCACGGTCACCGCGCTGGTCGGCCCGTCGGGCAGCGGCAAGTCCACGCTGGTCCAGCTGCTGCCGCGGTTCTTCGACCCGACCGCGGGCTCGGTCGTCCTCGGCGGTGTCGATCTGCGCGAGATGGGCAGCCGCGAGCTGTACCGGACCGTCTCCTTCGTCTTCCAGGACGTACGCCTGCTGCGCGCGACGGTCGCGGAGAACATCGCCCTGGCCGTGCCGCACGCCGACCTCGACGACGTGGTCCGCGCCGCCAAGCTGGCCAACATCCACGAGCGGATCCTCGAACTGCCGCGCGGCTACGAGACGGTGATCGGCGAGGACGCGAACCTGTCCGGCGGCGAGGCGCAGCGGATCTCGATCGCCCGCGCGCTGCTCGCCGACACCCCGGTCCTCGTGCTCGACGAGGCGACCGCGTTCGCCGACCCGCAGACCGAGCAGGCGGTGCGCCAGGCACTGGCGACGCTCCAGGGCGACCGCACGGTGCTGGTCATCGCCCACCGGCTGGAGACGGTCGCCGACGCCGACACCGTCGTGATGCTGGACGACGGGCAGATCGTCGAGCGCGGCCGGCCCGCCGAACTGCTCACCCAGGGCGGCCGGTTCGCCGCGTTCTGGCAATCCCAACGATCCGCGATCGGCGACGAGGGCGAATCCCGCGACGGCGTACTGCAAGGAGACGAGCGTCGATGATCCGTTTGCTGCTGCGCGTGCTGGGGCGCGAGTACGCCCGGCCGTTGCGTCGCACCGTGGCCCTGATGGCGACGACCTCGGTCGTCGAGGGTCTGTCCTACGCCCTGCTCGTGCCCGTGCTGCGGGAGCTGTTCGGCGACTCGCCCGACGACGCCTGGCCCTGGCTGATCGGCTTCGGTGCCTCGGTCGCCGTCTACGGGGTGCTCCGGTATCTCGCCGACCTCTCCGGATTCCTGGTCGCCGCCGGAATGCTGCGCGGCCTGTACCACCGCTTCGGCGACCACCTCGCCAAGCTGCCGATCGGCTGGTACAGCGCCGGCCGGCTCGGTGAGCTGTCCGTCCTGGCCAGCCGGGGTGTCCTTCAGTCGATGGGCGTCATCGCGCATCTGCTCGGCCCCTTCATCTCCGCCAGCGTGACCCCGCTGACGATCGTCGGCGTGATGATCGCCTTCAACTGGCAGCTGGGGCTGGCCGCGCTGGCCGCCGCCCCGGTCGTGGCGCTCATCCAGGTCTGGACGTCCCGCTCGATGGCCGCCAGCGACACCGAGCGCACCGAACGCGACCACGAGGCCAGCAGCCGGGTCATCGAGTACCTCCAGGCCCAGCCGGTGCTGCGGGCCGGCGGCCGCACCAGCGAGCGCTTCGAGCTGCTGGACGACGCCCTCCAGGGCGTGCAGCGCGCGTCGCGCCGGGCCACGGTGTCCTCGATCCCCGGCACCCTGGGCCTGACGCTCACCGTGCAGGCGATGTTCACCGGCCTGCTGGTCCTGGGCGCCTACCTCGCCCTCGGCAACGACATCGGGGTGGCGGAGGTGCTGACCATCCTGGTCCTGGCCGCCCGCTGCGCCGACCCGCTGCTGTCGCTGTCGGAGACCGGCGGCAAGCTGCGCGGGGCGCGCTCCGTGCTGGCCGGTCTCGACGCCGTGCTCCAGGCGGAGCCCCTGCCGCGGACCGCCGACCCGGTCCAGCCGACCCGGCACGACCTGGAGCTGGAGTCCGTGGTGTTCCGGCACGGCGATCGCACGGTGATCGACGGGATGTCGCTGTCCGTGCCGCAGGGCCAGCGCCTCGCCGTGGTCGGCCCGTCCGGCACCGGCAAGAGCACCCTGCTCCAGCTGCTCGGACGGTTCTACGACGTGGAGGCGGGCGCGGTCCGCATCGGCGGCGTGGACGTGCGGTCCATGGACCCCGAGGTCCTGATGGAGCAGATCGCCATCGTCTTCCAGAACGTCTACCTCTTCGACGGCACCATCGAGGAGAACATCCGGCTCGGCCGCCCCGACGCCAGTGAGGCCGAGGTGCGGGCGGCGGCGAGCGCGGCCCGCCTCGACGAGGTGATCGAGCGGCTGCCCGGTGGCTGGGAGGCCAACGTCGGCGAGGGCGGCGCACTGCTGTCGGGCGGTGAGCGCCAGCGCGTCTCGATCGCCCGCGCCCTGCTGAAGGACTCGCCCATCGTGCTGCTGGACGAGGTCACCTCGGCGCTGGACCCGGTGAACGAGGCGGCGGTGCACGAGGGCATCGAGCGTCTGATGGCCGGCCGGACGGTGGTGATGGTGGCGCACCGGATGCGGACGGTCCAGCGCGCCGACCGCGTCGTCTTCATGGAGGGCGGCCGGATCGCGGAGGAAGGCAGCCACGAGGAGCTGCTGAGCCGGGGCGGCCGCTACGCCGACTTCTGGAGCATCTCCATGGCGCCGGTGGCGACGGACTGACCGGGCACCGCCCGACGGACCGACAGGAACGGGCGTGGGGGGGGGGGGGGGGGGGGGGGGGGGGGGGGGGGTGGCGGTTTTTTTTTTGTTGGGGTGAGGGGACGACTCGTCTTGTTCCCTTCTTTTTCCCCCTCCCCCTGACCTCTTACAACAGGGAAGG
>NZ_JBVIMA010000001.1:647113-692673 GCF_055580085.1 Streptomyces sp. NPDC032126 | reverse complement strand
CCACCCCCCCCCCCCCCCCCCACCCCCGCCCCCCCCCCCCCCCCCCCCCCCCCCCCCCCCCCTCCCCCTCCCCCCCCCCCCCCCCCCCCCCCCCCCACGCCCGTTCTCTTCTCTCCTCTATATATACGAGTCGGTCGACCGCCCTGTTTTACCGCCCTGTTTTCACACGCCCGTGGAGGTCCGGACCGGGGTGACCGACCCGCTCTCCTCGCGGGTCTCCACGCCGGCGAGACGGGCGTAGCGCTCGGGGTGCGCGGAGCGGATCCACAGGGCGTACGCCGGTCCGGCGACCGCGAAGACCGGGATCAGCCAGGGCAGGGCGTTCACCACGGGGTTGGTCGAACCGGTCATGGTGTCGAAGTTGAGGACGACCAGGCAGGTGGCCAGGGTGAGCCCGGCGAAGCCGAGGCCCGGGGCGAGCGCGGTGCGCCACCAGTGCCGGTCCGCCCGGCGCCGGAAGAAGCCGATGACGGACAGGCAGGCCACGGCCTGGAGGAAGACGATGCACAGGGTGCCCAGGCCCAGCATGCTCGTGGTCAGCCCGAGGTACGGGTCGAGCCCGGCGATCGCGAAGACCGAGGCGGTGACCAGGCTGAACGCCGTCTGGGTGAGGCTGGCCCGGTGCGGGGAGGAGTGCCGGGCGTGCACCTCGCCGAGTGCGCCGGGCAGCACCCGCTCGCGTCCCAGCACGAACATGTAGCGGTTCGCGGCGTTGTGCAGGGCCAGCCAGCTGGCGAACAGGCTCAGGCACAGCAGCACCTGCATGGCCGTGGTGAGCGAGGAGGTGAGGTAGTCGTCGCTCAACTGGAAGAAGAGATCGCCCAGTTGAGTGGTGGCCAGCTTCTGGATGTTGTCCGGGCCGACCGCCCCCACCGCGACCCAGCTGATGAACCCGTAGAAGAGGGCGATGAGCGACACGGAGATGTAGGTGGCGCGGGACACGCTCCGCTCGGGGTCGTGCGCCTCCTCGCCGTAGAGCGCCGCCGACTCGATGCCGATGAACGAGATGAACGCGAACATCATCGAGACGCCGACACCCGCGCCGTGCACGGTGTGCGGCGCGAACGACGTGCCGGGCAGCGCGGAGGTGCCGTGCCGCCACAGCACGGCGGCCGCGAGCATCAGCAGGATGGCCACCTCGCAGCACATGGCCACGCCGAGGACCTTGACGCTCACATCGATCTGCCGGTACCCGAGCACGCCGACGACGACCAGGCCGATCGCCGCCCACAGCTCCCACGGAATGTCGTATCCGTGCGCGGCGCCGACGATATGCGCGAAGTAGGAGAAGGAGCCGAGCAGCCCGACGGCCGCCGTGTTGTACGCGACGACGGCGATGAGACCGCCGGCCACGGCGGGCGGCCGGCCCAGACCGCTGGAGATGTACGTGTAGAAGCCGCCGGCGTTGACGACCTTGCGGCTGATCGCGGCGTAGCCGACGCAGAAGCACATCAGCGTCACGCCGGCGAAGACGAACATGGCGGGCACACCGGGCCCGTTGCCGAGGGCGAACGCCAGCGGCACGGTGCCGACCATGGCGGCGAGCGGGGCGGCGGCCGCGATGATCAGGAAGACGATCTTCGGGGTGGTGAGGCTGAGCGAGAGCCGGCCGCCCTCGGACGGTGGGGCGGACGCGGATGTGGTCGTGCTCATGGGGACTCCTCTTTCGATGGGGACGAAGGACAGGACTCCGGCCCGCACGATCGAGAGAGCCTCACCCTGTCCTCGGATACGGGTCGGCGGCATGAACCGCACGCGCGCTCGACGTACCGTCGTCGAGGGCCCGGCCGTTCACGCCGCCGAGTAACACCGTCAGTTCCAGCCTTCCGTCGGAAATCAGGCCCGGTCGGGCACCCATCCCTCGACGAACAGCTCGCGCGCCTTGGAGCGCTGGAGCTTTCCGCTGGTCGTCTTGGGGATGCTGCGCTTGGGTACCAGGTGGATCGCGGCGGGCCGGACACCGGTCCGGGAGCTGACCGCGGCCAGGACGGACCGGCGCAGCGCGTCGTGCTCCTCGCTGTCCAGCTCCGTCTCGACGATCAGGTGCAGTTCCTCCGAGTCGCTCTGGTCGTCGCGGTATCCGACGGCGATCACCGCGCCGAGGCGGACCCCGGGGACGGTCTCCGCGGCGTGCTCGAAGTCCGAGGGGAAGTAGTTGGCGCCGCGGATGATGACCAGGTCCTTGGCCCGGCCGGTGATCCGCAGCCCGCCGTCCCTCAGGTAGCCGATGTCGCCGGTGCGCCACCAGTCCGGCTCGTCGATCGCCGCGGCGGTCTCCTCCGGGAGGTTGAAGTAGCCGACCGTGCGCGAGGGGCTGCGGAACTGGACGTGACCGATCTGGTTCTCCCCCAGCGTCCGGCCGTCCTTGTCGACGATGCGGACCTCGGTGCCGAGGACCGGCCGGCCGCAGTCGACGATGCGCAGCGCGTCCGCCTGGTCCTGGTCGACGTCGACCGCGGTGGCGTCGGCGACCGCGGCCCGCCGGTCGATGGAGTCGTACACCAGCTGGTCCTTCGGGCCCGTGCTGGTGATGACCAGGGCGGCCTCGGCCATGCCGTAGGCGGGCGTGAACGCCGTGTCGGGCAGGCCCCATCGGGTGAAGCGCTCCACGAAGCGCTGCACGGTGCCGGGCTGGATGGGCTCGGCACCGCAGAGCGCCACCCGCCAGGACGACAGGTCCACGCCCTCCAGGTCCTCGTCGCGCACCCGGGCGGTGACATAGCCGTAGGCGAAGTTGGGCGCGGCCGAGAAGGCGCCGCGGTACTTGCTGATGTACTGCAGCCACTCGGCCGGCGCGCGCAGGAAGCGGGTGGGCGGCATGAGCACCGTGCTGCCGCCCGAGTAGACGGGGCACAGCAGGCCGGTGATCAGGCCCATGTCGTGGTAGAGCGGCGCCCAGCTGACGGTCGTGTCCTCGCTGGACCAGCCGACCGCGCCGACGAACTGCTCGCAGTTGGCGGCCAGGTTGGCGTGCGAGATCATCACGCCCTTGGGCCGGCCGGTGGAGCCGGAGGTGCACTGGATGACCGACAGGTCGTCGGCGTCCGGCAGCCGGATCGGATGCGTCGGGGCGTCGCTCGCGGTGGCGCGGGCGTAGAGCTCGTCGGCGTCGACCAGGCGGGTCTCGGCGAGGCTGGGCAGTCCCTCGATCACGGCCTTCGTGGTGATGACCGCGGCGGGCCGCAGATATCCCACGAGGTCCTTGAGCTGGCCCTCGAATCCGGCCGCCCCGCCGAACGAGATGGGCAGGGATATCGCCGTCGGCATGGCGCCGAGCAGCTGGGCCCCGAAGAAGGCGGTGATGAACTGCGGACCGGTCTGCAGGCAGAACACCACGCGGTCGCCGTGGCCGACACCGTACTCCGCGAGGGCCGCCGCGCAGCGCTGGGCGCTCTCCACGAGCGCGTCGTAGCGCAGGGTGACCTCGTTGCCCGGTTCCGGGATCAGTGTGACGTGCGATCCGTCCGAGCCGCGTTCCGCGTGTTCCACCAAGGCGTGCAGAATGCTGGGGAAACGCGGGCGAAGTCCGGTCATCCGATGTGCTCCTCGAGAGTGCTGAACTGGTCGACGATCCACGGCTGTACGGAGACGTCGTCGGAGACGATGCGGGCGGGGTGGAACCCGTGTCGCACGGCCAGATCCCGGGCGGCGAGGACGCCGGCCGAGGTCAGGCCACCGTAGGAGGGGCTCGGCGTCCCGGATTCGAGGCCGAGCAGCATCGTTTCGGCCATGCAGGAGTACAGGATTCCCGGGGGCAGGGTGATGCCGGGGAAGTGCGGGGTCTGCATGCCGGGAAGCTGGATGCGGCCGCCGGAGACCAGCGTGACGTTCGACAGTCCGGTCACCGCGGGGTGGACGTCACCGGGGACCGCGAGGTCGCAGACGAGGACCTTCTGGTCGCCGGAGAGGTGGTTCGGCAGGATCACCGGGTCGGCGGAGTTGGTGGCGCTGACCACGATCGGGCAGTCCCGCAGCGCGTCGAGGTCCTCCGCGACCGAGACGTCCACCTGGTGGGAGAGCCGGTCGGCGACCGTCGAGAGCCGCCGGGCCGACCCGCGCCGGCCGACCAGCACCATCGACTCGCAGTGCGGGGCGATGAGTTCGGCCATCACCGCGCCGATGTTGCCGATGGCGCCGACGACGCCGACCCGGCGTTCACCGGCACCGGCCTCGGCCAGCTGCAGGCGCAGCAGATCGTAGGCGCAGGCCGCGGTCAGCGAGTTGCCCGAGGTGACCTTGATGTCGCTCTCCACGACGTCCCGGGCGGCGTTGGTGACGATCGAGGTGTGCCCGCCGAGGCCGATCACCTGGGCGCCGAGTGAGACGCCCAGCTCCACGGCGTCGAGCACCGTGCGGCGCAGCCACGCCCCCTGACCGGCCCGCTGGGCGGTGTTGGCCTGGGCGGCCGTGAAGGGCGCCGCGATCATGACGACCTCGACCTCTCCCCCGGCCTCGGAGGTGATGCGGTGCCGGGCGACCTCGAACGGGTCCAGTTCGCCCCAGAACCGGTCGAGCGCGGCCTCGCACTGGTCGTCCGACCAGTCGGCCAGCTCGGGCGCCATGTGCCACAGCTTGCTGGGCAGGTCCAGATTGGCGAGGAAGGCGACGCGCGGCACACCGGGTCGGCGCCCGCCGTGCTGGGCCGGCCGGTCGCCGCGGGGCAGCGGGACGTGCTGCGGGGGCTGCCAGACGCCGACCGGCGGTACGGTCAGATGCTCCAGCAGCGTCGCGTAGTCACCGCGCGCCAGCAGGCCGGCGACGTCGTCGAACGCGGCGGCGACCCGCTCCACGTCGGTCGGTTCGAGCAGCGCCGACGGCTGGACGCGCACCGTCGTCGGGGCCGACAGCGTGGGGATGACGCGCATCTTGTGCGTGTGCAGCAGCCGGCCCGCGATCAGGTAGCCGAGCGACTCGGAGTCGATCGCCTCGCGCAGCAGGCCCGACTCGGGCTGCGGCAGGGCGAACTCGATGCCCAGCAGCAGTCCGCGGCCGCGTACCTCGACGATGGTCCCCGGCCAGCGCGCCGCCACCTCGTCGAGCCGCTTGCGCAGCAGCGCTCCGGTCTCGACGATCCGGTCGCGGTAGGCGAAGGAGAGGTCCACCGCGGCCGTCGCGATCCGCGAGGAGAAGTCGTCGTCGGCGAAGGTGGAGGTGTGGTGGCGGCCGAACTCCGGCACGTACCGCTTCTCGTCGACCAGCAGCGCGGAGACCTTGGCCAGGCCGCCGCCGAGGGACTTGGAGAACAGGTAGTAGTCGGCGACGACGCCGGAGCCCTCGGACGCGAGGAAGGTGCCCGTGCGGCCCATGCCGCACTGGATCTCGTCGAACACGAGCGCCGCGTCGTGACGGTCGGCCAGCTCGCGCAGGGCGGCGAGCGTCTCGTCCGGGACCTCGTGCACGCCGGACTCGCCCTGGATGGGCTCGACGAAGCAGGCGGCCACCGGCGACAGCGGGCGCGTGGTGGAGTGCGGCACGCCGTCGGCGTCGACGCGGATCGGGTGGATCTCGACGAGGTCGGCGTCGAGCGCGCTCACCACGGCCTCGGGCGTGAAGTCGCTCAGCCGCCGGTGCCGGGGTCCCGGCACCTTCAGGTCGCTGGGCACGTTGCCGCCGTGCGTCAGGGTGCCCGCGCCGGCCGTCTTGCCGTGGAAGGCGTTGCTCAGCGAGACGAACACCGGTTCAACGCGCCGCAGTTCGGCGATCCGGTCGAGGGCTTCGTTCAGCACCTCGGCGCAGGGGCGGCCGGCCGCGGGGCCGCTCGCGACGGCGACGTCGGCGAGACCGTCGCGCTCGATGCGCCGCAGGGACGTCTCGACGTCCTCCTGGAGGGCGCCGAGCCGCCGGCGGTGCTCGACCGTGGCGTGCTTGACCGCGCCCTCCACCGCGTCCGCGCCGGTGGAGCCGAGGGTGACCACGTAGCTCGCGCCGGTCGTGGCGCCGACGACCGTCGACAGCCGCTCCCCGAGCTCGGCCGCCCCGGGGCGGATGCTGGCCTGGGCGTTGAACGGGATCCGTTCGTCGAGGCACCGCCGCGCCACCTCCAGCAGCGCCGGGTGGTTGTGCCCGAACAGCGAGGAACCCGCGCCACCCACCAGGTCCAGTACCTGGTCGTCGGCGTCGGCGGGGTCCTCGGTGCCCCTCAGCTCCCGGGTCAGGTGGTCGCCCTGGCCGGCGAGGTAGGTCACATCGAGATGTAGTGCGCGGAAGAGCCTGGCGAACTCGGGCCGGGCGTATCGCGCGAAACCGGATTCGGCGTTCATGCCTCGCTGTCTCCTTGGTTGACCCGCACCGTCAGCGATGCAGCGACCTGGTCCACGACGTCGTGCAGCGTCAGCATCTTCGCTGCCTGTTCGTCCGATATACGGCAGCCGAACTTCTCTTCCATCTCCACGATCAGGCTGATGGAGCGGATGGAGTCGAGGCCGTAGTCCACCAGCTGAACGTCGGGATCGATGTCAGGTACCTGCAGTTCGTTGCGGAACAGTTCGTCGACGACTTCGAGAATCTCGCGGTTCATTGCGCCCTTTCCCCGTAAAAGTTCAGCGCCGTATCGCCACGGCGAACGAAAGATCTGCCTCCGAGCGAACCCACACCGGAACCGGTTCGCCGCGGTACGACGCGATCAACGCGTCATCGGACTGGCTGAGTTCGATCCTCCAGAACAGGAACTCGCCCTGTGTGCCAGTGCCGTTCATGGCTTTGAACGCCGCTTCCTTGGCGGCGAACAGCTCACGCGGTGTGTACGTGCCGAACGGGGGGAGCAGCAGACGCCGTTCCCCTTCACGAAGGACGAACCGGGCCACGCGCGGAGTGACGTCCGCGGTCTCGATGTCGACGCCGACGGCCTCGGCGCCGGGGACCACCACCGCGACCGCCAGGTCGTCGGTGTGGGAGATCGAGCCGGCGAATCCCTCCGGGAAACACGGCCGGCCGTCGGGATCACGGGGCACGATCCGATCGGCCGAGCCGGCCGCGGCCAGCGCCGCCGCGGCGGCACGACGACCCGCGGCGAACTGCTGAGCCGGTCCGTGCGGCCACGGCACCGGACGACATCCGACCGATGTCTCCCGTGCCACGCCCGCGGGGGGTACCAGCTCAACAGTCACTCCGTGTCCTTCAGTTGCGCAGCGACCCGACGTAGGCCGCCAGCGAGTCGATGGAGCGCAGGACCTCGGGCTGGACGTCGTCGTCCCACTCGAAGCCGAACGCGTCCTCCATCGCGACCAGCAGGCTGACCAGCGCGTTGGAGGACAGCCCGGCCTCGCGCAGCGACGCGTCGTCCGCGACCTTGGTGGTGAACTGGTCGCCGCCGAGCAGGTCGACGAGCAGCTCACGGATGCGCTGCTTCGCGTCGGTCGCCAGCTCAGGCATGCCTCTGCGTCTCCGCTTCCTCGATGAACTTGCGGACGATCGCCTGGAAGCCCTCGGGGTCGTCGAGGAACGGCACGTGGCCGGCGTTCGGCATGATCTCGCAGCGACCGTTCTGGAAGAGCTTGGCCAGCTCGTGGCCGCGCGTCGGGCTCAGCAGGATGTCGTCGTCGCCGAGGACGATGACGGTCGGCTGGGCGATCTTGGAGAGCAGCTCCGGGCTGGTCTCACCGGACTGGACGAGGGTGAGGCCGTTGGTGAGCTCCTCGGGCGTGGACATCGCCATGAAGCTCTCGCGCAGCCCCAGGAAGCCCGGCGTGCCGGACTCCTCGTTCATGTCGCCGCTGATCACCTCGGGGTACATCTGGCCGTACAGGGCGGCCATGCCGTGGTTCTGCAGCGTCAGCAGCCAGGAGCGGTTCAGCTGGCGGTGGCGGCGCATGCCCCGCAGGCCGAGGACCGGGCCCGCCAGGATGAGGCCCCGGACGCGGTCCGGGTACTCCAGGGCGATGTCCCGGGCGAGCTGGGTGGAGGCCGACGTGCCGATCAGGTAGGTCGACTCGATCTCCAGCGCGTCGAGCAGCCCGATGACGTCGGCGGCGTGCTCTTCCCAGGTGGGCTCCTGCGCGACCCGCGAGGAGGCGCCGTGGTTGCACATGTCGTAGGTCACGACACGGTGGTTCTGGGCGAGTTCGCCGGTGTACTCACGCCAGAACGGGCTGGTGATGAAGAAGTTGTTCAGGCACGTGATGGCCGTGCCCTCGCCGCTGTACTCGCAGTACAGCTCGACACCCTCCCGGGTGACAATGCGCGGCAGGTCCTCGCGGTAACTCAGGTCGCCGTGCTCGTCATCGGACATTGCTCTCCACCTTTGTCTCGTTCTTTACTCGTTCGGCGCCCGGAAGGACACGCGCGAACTCGGCGACGACCTGGGCCGCCGAGACTTCCACCGAGACGGCGCTGCAGGACTGGCCGCAGTACATCGCCATCTCCTCG
The DNA here is from genome assembly GCF_055580085.1 of Streptomyces sp. NPDC032126. Taxonomy (NCBI): domain Bacteria; kingdom Bacillati; phylum Actinomycetota; class Actinomycetes; order Kitasatosporales; family Streptomycetaceae; genus Streptomyces; species Streptomyces sp. NPDC032126. The sequence continues at coordinate 684,309 of NZ_JBVIMA010000001.1, read as the reverse complement.
ATACGACCGCTGGTCGCGTCGGTCGGCACCGCCGCGCTGAAGCGCGGCACCAGGTACGGCTTGCCCTCGACGACCGTCTTGCCGATGAACTTCTTGGGCTGCGCCGGGTCGGCGGTCACGGCCGTCTCCAGCACCCGGTGACGCCGGCCCGGCCAGCCGATCTCGTAGACGTCGGTGATGACCGTCTCGGACGCGTCGGCGGTGACCACGGCGTGCTTGAAGTAGGAGTGCGCCCGCGACTCGTGCGCGACGACGAACGCGGTGCCCAGCAGCACGCCGTCGGCTCCGGCGGCGACCGCCCGCTCGGCCTCGGCCGGCGAGCCGATCCCGCCGGAGGCGACGATGCAGGCCTCCGGCAGCAGCTCCCGCAGCGCGCCGACCAGCTCGTCGCGCTGCGAGGTGCCGAGGAGATGACCGCCGGCCTCGATGCCCTGGGCGATCACCACGGCGCCGTGCTCCGCGGCGCGCACCCCGTCCTCGACGGTCCCGACCTGGACCACCAGATCCCGGTCCGCCGCGACGACGCGCTTGAGCACCGCGTCGTCGTCGGGCAGGCCGAAGAGGGACACGTGCACGCGTCGCGGCGTCTCGGCGAGCACCTGCGCCAGCTGGCGGTCGAGGTCGTCGGGGCCGACCACCTCCGGGATCAGGTTCACGCCGACAGGCCGGTCGGTCCCCGTGGTCAGGCGCTCCAGCATGGCCGACAGCGCGCTGCCCACCAGCTTGTAGCCGCCCGCGCAGCCGGCGGCGCCGGCGTTGGACACCGCGACCGCCAGCTCCGATCCGGCGACGCCGCCCATGCCCGACTGGAGCAGGCTCACGTCCAGGCCGAGCCTGCCCGCCAACGTGGTGCGCATCAGCCGAGGCCCTCGACCGCGGCCAGCGCGGCTTCGGCGCTGCCGAACCGGTCGGTCAGGGTGTGCACCCAGCGCTCCAGGCCGAAGGCGAGGCAGCTGGTGTGCGCGGTGTCGTCGCCGGCCTGGATGGAGCAGCGCTCGCCGAAGAAGTTCCGGTGGTAGTTGACGGAGCCGATCGCCAGACCGTTGACGACGAACTCCTCCTTCACCGGGAAGAGCTTCTGCATCTTCGCCTTGCCGCTGTTCTTGTCGAAGAACGGGTCGGTGGCGACTTCCAGCTTGTAGTCCAGGCCGAGTTCGGCGAACAGGGCCGTGACGGCGTCCTTGGCCCGCAGCAGGTGGTTCTTCGCGGTCTCCTCGGGGCCGACACAGACGATCTCCCGCATGGAGAAGCCCAGCAGCCGCTGGAGGCCCTGGTAGTGGTCCTCGTTGCGGAAGCAGGTGCCGACGGTGGTGCGCATCGTCCCCTCGGCCGGCAGGGTCTGGCCCGCCAGGTCGACGTAGATCGAGTAGCACGCCGCGGAGGGCAGCGCGAACGCGGTCGGCTCCATCACCTCGGTCGGCATCCGGTCGACCGGACGGGACGACTCCGCGAGGTGGGCGCCCAGGCGCGGCGGGTCGAGCCGGGTCGCGGCCAGGCCCAGGTGCGGGAAGTTGTCGTAGTAGTCGAAGGTGTCGAGGTCCTTGACCCGCATCAGGAACGGGTACCGGAACTCCGGCGCCTGCCAGCCGTCGGCCAGGCGCAGGAACACCGCGTCGATCGCCCGCAGCAACTTCAGCTGGCTGCCGCCCAGTACGCCCAGGCCGTTGTCGGTCGCTGTGCTCATCGCGCTGCTTCCTTCTTGAAGAACCGCGCTTCGAGCGCGGTGAGCGTACGGAAGTCGTCCAGGTCGATGTCCTCGGGATCGATGGACTCGCCCGTCAACTCCTCCAGCAGGAAGATGAATTCGACGAACGCCAGCGAGTTGATGGCCCGGCTGTCGATCAGGTCCAGGTCCTCGGACAGCTCGTCGAGCTTGGGGTTGCGGCCCAGGATGAACTCCCGGACGGCCTGCATGGGCTCGCTCATCACTTGATCATTTCCCTGCCTACGCCTGCCTTGGACAGGAACTTCCGGGTCCTCTTCAGCACCTGCTCGTGCGCCTCCGCGCGGGCCGGGTGCTCCAGCGCGCGCCGCCGGATCGCCAGCGCGTCCGGGATACCCGCGTCGCGGTAGGCGGCCGGGTTGTAGAGGGTGGCGATGCTGTACTGGAGGTAGCTCTCCAGGTACTCGGCGATCACCGGCACCTCGTCGGGGTCGCGCTCCTTGACCTGCTCCAGCAGCTTGCTGAAGATCATCCGGCCGAACGCGACGTGCCGGCTCTCGTCCACGTGGTGCACCCGGTTGATCTCCCGGGCGATGTGCGGCAGCGACTGGTCGGTCGCCATGTGCGCGTTGTAGTAGTCGACGATCTCCTCGAAGATGAGGATGCGCGCGAACACGATCATCTCCTGCGCCACCTTTGAGAGGTGGTCGACCGAGCCGGCCTTCAGCGTCGGCTGCGCCGGGTACAGCTTGCCGCCGTACTTGAGGCAGAACTTCGCGAAGAACCACATGTGCTCGTTCTCCTCACCGATGAAGTGGTGAAGGAACTCCGAGACACCCGCGTAGACCGGCTCGTGGATGCGCATCACGACTTCGCTCATCAGCTCACGGATGCCGTGGATGTTGAGGCTGAAGAAGTTGATCGACTCGTACTTGGTCAGCGCGATCTGCTGCTCACGCGTCAGCTCGTCCCACATCGGTGTGCCGGCCAACGTGGTCAGGCTCTCGCTCATCCACGGCAGGTCCGGCTCGATGCCCTCGGGCCAGTCGAACATCGTGTACGGGTTGTAGTAGCCGGACTCCGCCAGCTGCTCCAACCGGTCCGTGTCGAGCAGAACCGGTTCGACTTCACGTACTGCCATGCTCACTCGTCCTTCCAAACTGGGTGGTTCGAGAGTTCAGCTTCAACGCGCCGCTCGAATATCCGCGCGTACCTGGACCGGCAGCGGTGAACCACATTCGTGATAACCGAAGGACGCATTGCCCGAAGCGGTGGACGGGATCACCTTGTTGTAGATGGACCCCACGCACAGCTCCTGGAAATCCCCGGTGTTCGGCGACAGACGCGCGGCCAGCTGCGCCTTGGCGATGTCGACGGTCTTCAACGCACCGTCCTCGTCCTCGACCTCCACACACGCGTGCGGCAGATCGAGGGCACCGCCCAGCACCCCGCAGAACCAGCCCCGCTTCGCCTCGGCCCGGAATCCGGCCGCGCGGAACCGCTCGGCCAGGTGCAGGCTCGCCGCGATACAGCTCGTCGCGCCCAGCGCGTGCACCAACTCGTAGTCGGCCTGCATCGCGACGGGGATCATCTGCCAGCGGTAGCCGGCGTCGAGATACTCATGGGTCAGCCGCCGCAGCTCGGCGGAGACCAGGGGGGTCCGGGCGCCCGTCGTGGTGATCGTCGCCGCGTACTCGGCCGTTCCCCGGCTCGGCTCCGGGGCGGCGCCTCCGACGACGCGTCCTCCGAACCGCTCGACGTTCGGCGCCTCGAAGCGCCACGGGGCGACCTCGTCGCACTCCGGGCACTCCAGGTGGACCTTGAAGTCCCACGCCTTGTCGCGCAGCAGGTCGTCGACCGAACGGCCGGCGAACCGGAAGAGCATGCGGAAGGCGAGCTCCGGCTGCGTATTCGTCTTGCCCGAATACATGCCGAGGTTGTACAGGTCGTTGGCGTCGAAATGACGCACGCCCTCGCGCGATTCGAAGGGCAGGCCCGCCTCGACGAGACGGTCCAGCTCCGCCGCGTCACAGCGCAGCATCTCCTGCGCCACGGATTCCGGCTGAATTTTATTGGAATACTCGGCGGGAATAAATTCGATGGACTCCGCCACTTTTTCCCAGGGGGTGTTCTCGGTTACAGCTTGCTGTGGCACAGTCCATCCTCCAGGCAAAACGACCGCGTCGACAATTCGGCACCTGGCATCGCTGCGACACCCCGGCGATATTGCGGATGTCCACAGCGATCGATCCACTTATTTGTATTGATTTCCGCTGGCTCCCGGCCCGATTCTGCGGAACGATCTCGACGGTACCAGCCGGAGATCTGGCCGCAACAGATTAACTCTGCATACGCGCCTGTGCGTTTCGCACATAAGGAATTGAGAAATCAATACCCGACCCTCGGTCGGTGGCCGCGGAGCCGCCGGGCCGGCCGGCCCGGCAGAAGGGGCACGGCGGCGGGATCAGGGGCGTCACACGGGCGGGGCATCGACGTGCCCGGGGCCGTGGAGCACTCCGGCGGTTCGGCGCGGGTGGTGCGGAGGCCGGCGGCGCGGGGGCGGGGCCGGCGGTGCGGGAGCGGTGCGCTTGCGGGTGGTGCGGAGGCGGTGCGGTGGTGCTGGTGGTGCGTAGTGCCTGAGTTACTGCGGTGACCGGTGATGCGGTGGTGCCTTGAGCGAGGGCCGTACGCGAGAGCGCCGTACCGGCGGGCGGGTCACCTGGGGGACGGCCCGCCCGACGGTACGGCACCGGCTCAGTCGGCGAGGGCGTCCTGGTGATCCGGAGCCTCCGCCGGCACCGGGTCGGCGGTGCGGGGCAGGACGAACACGGCGAGCAGGACGGCGGCGAGCACGATCCCGGCGCCGATGGTCATACCGAGCGCGTACCCGTCGCTGAGCGATTCAGGCGTGAGCTTGTCACCGGTGCGGTGCTGGGCGGCCGTACCGAGCGCGGCCAGTCCGAACGAGGCACCGATCTGACGGGTGCTGTTGAGCAGACCGGAGGCGCTGCCCGTCTCCTCGGCGGCGACCCCGGCGGTGGCGACGGAGACGATCGGCGCGAGGCAGAGACCGATACCGATGCTGGTGACGATGGACGGGCCGAGCACCTCGGCGGTGTAGGAGCCGTCCGCGCTGAGCAGGCCGAACCAGGCGAAGCCGGCCGCGGTCAGCAGTCCGCCGCCGATCAGGATCTTGCGGGGAGCGATCTTGTAGCCGAGCTTCACGGCGAGCACGGAGCCGATGACGACGCCGAACGCGAACGGCAGGAACTGGAAGCCGGTCTTGGCCGGGCCGCTGCCGAGGACGTGCTGGAGGTACAGGGAGACGAAGTAGAACGAGGAGGCCATGGCGCCACCGAGCAGCAGGGTGTAGGCGTTGGCGCCGGCGACCGAGCGGTTGGTGAACAGGCCGAGGCGGATCAGCGGGTCGCGGGAGGTGGTCTTCTCCACGACGACGAACGCGATCAGCAGGACGACCGCGATCGCCAGGGTCGTCAGGGTCTCCGAGGAGCTCCACGGGTGCCGGTCGGTGCGGACCACGCCGAACACCAGCAGGGACGTGCCCGCCGTGGCCAGGATGGCACCCACCACGTCCGGGCGGCCGCGGCTCTCGGAGGGCCGGTCGGCGGCGACACCGCGCGCGGCCAGGTACATCGCGACGCCGACCAGGGGGACGTTGACGAACATCACCCATTCCCAGCCGGCGTACTCGGTGAGCAGACCGCCGATCAGGACGCCGAGGGCGCCACCGGCGGCGTTCATCGCGCTCCACACACCGAAGGCCTTCACCCGGGGCTTGCCCTCGGGGAAGGTCGAGGCGAGCAGGGCCAGCGCGGCCGGCGCCAGTGCGGCGGCGCCGACGCCCTGCGCGGCGCGGGCGGCCACCAGCTGGCCGGGTTCCTGGGCGAAGCCGCCGAGGAGCGAGCCCAGGCCGAACAGCGGAAGCCCGATCATCAGGATCCGCTTGTGGCCGTACCGGTCGGCGATCTTGCCGCCGAGCAGCAGGAGCCCTCCGAAGGTGAGCGCGTAGGCGTGGATCACCCAGGTCAGACCCAGTTCGCTGAAGCCCAGATCGGTGCCGATGTCCGGGAGCGCCACGTTCACGACCGACAGGTCGAGCGACACCATGAACTGGACGACGGCCACCGCGGCGAGAGTCAGTCCCGCCCGGGCGGCCCCCTCGTCGATGACCGTCTTCCCGCTTGCTGATTCCGTGTTAGTCACCGCAGCACAGTCCTTCTACGTCCATCTCGTTCCGGCAGACTTTTCGAACACGTTCTGAAATTACACCCGGGGCGGCCCTCTGTCGAGCGGGAGCGGGAAGCCGCCACACGGGGCGGGAGGGCATGATGGGTCCGTGCCCCGAAGCAACGCATCGCCCGGCCGCGTCGGCCGCCCGCCCGTCACCTCCCGCGCCGAGATCCTCACCGCCGCGCGCCGGCTCATCGACCAGGACGGCTGGGAGAAGGTGACCATCCGCCGGCTGGCCGCCGAGATCGGCATCGGGGCGACCACCCTCTACCACCACGTCAGGGACAAGGAGGACCTGCTCTTCCTCCTCATCCGCGAATACGCCGAACAGATCCCCCACCCCGACCTCCCCGACGAACCACGCGACCGCATCGTCGCCGCCTCCATCGCCATCCACGACGCCCTCGCCGCCTGGCCCTGGGCCGCCGAGGTCCTCACCACCGACGGATTCCTCTCCCGGCTCGGCGAGTCGGCCCTGGAGCTGGTCGAGGTCATCGTGGCGGGGGCGGTCGACGACGGCTGCACGCCCGAGCAGGCCGTCCATGTCTTCCGCAACCTCTGGTACTTCACCGTCGGCGAGATCCTCGTCCGCGCCCGCTCCGCCCGAGGCCGGGAGGCCTACGAACGCTCCCCGGACCGCGCCGCCGAGTTCGGCACCCTCGCCACCTCCCGGATGCCCCACCTGGCCGCCCTCGGCGACCGGTGGGCGACGCTCTCCTGGCAGGACACCTATCCGCAGGCGGTCCGCGCGATGGTCGACGGTCTCCTCGATCAGGCCGAGCGGCCGGCATCGCGGACCTGAGTTCCCGGGCCGGGGCGGGTGAAATGCGCACGCACCCTGGCCCGAGATCGCTACTCGACGGTAATCTTCAATTAGAGCCCGGATTCCTCCGCCGCCGGGACCCTCTTACCTGGTCCCGTGCAGGATTAACCGCAACTCATGAGAAATTCATATGCGATTGGTCGGTGCGGACGCTGTAGCGTTGGCCATATTCCGATGCAACTCATTGATCGGAGTGGGAGAGCGCGGCACCGCAGTCGGGTTCGCGTTCCCCGGGGCCGGATCGGCCTGACGCTTCAGTGCCCAACAGCTGTCGACTCGACGGGCATCGAACTCGGAGGAACCAGAAAATGAGTACCCCTGTCTTCATTACGTCGGCGGCGGCCTGGATTCCGCCCGCGGAATCGGCCAAGGAAGCGGTTGCCAACGGCAAATACACCGAGGACGATTACAAGGTCAACAACATCGTCTGCCTGCCGGTCGCGGGCGACGACATCGACGTCCCGGACATGGGCGTGATCGCCGGTCGCCGGGCCCTGGACCGCGCCGCGGACGTCGTCGGCGGCCATGTCGATCTGCTGGTGCACGCCTCGCTGTACCACCAGGGCCGTGACTGGGGCTGGAGCTCCTCGGCGTACATCCAGCGCGAGCTGGGCCTCACCAACGCCTTCTCGGTCAACATCGACGGTCTCTCCAACGGCGGCATGGCGGCGATGGACTACGCGGTGAGCCGGCTCCAGTCGGGCCGCGGCACCAGCGCCATCATCACCACGGCCGACCGGTTCTCCGAGCCCGGCGTCAACCGCTGGCGCGGCGCGTACGGCATCGTCGGCGGTGACGGCGCCCTCGGCATGGTGCTCTCCACCACCGGCGGCTTCGCCCGCGTCCACGCCATCGAGTCGCTCACCGACGCCTCCCTGGAACCGCTGTGGCGCGGCGCCCACCCCTTCACCAGCGCGTTCGGCGAGGTCTCCCACGACCTGCGCACGCCGAAGAAGTCGTACCTGGAGGAGGTCGGCAAGGAGTCGGTCCTGCAGCGCTGCGAGGTCGCGCTGCAGACGGTCGTCCGCAATGTCCTGGACAAGACCGGGCACAAGATCGAGGACTTCGCCAAGATCCTGACCCCGCACATGGGCCACGGCCTGATGCAGGTGCAGTTCCTCCAGCCGTTGGGCATCACGGCCGACCGCACGCTGATGGAGTGGGGCCGCACCACCGGCCACCTGGGCTCCGGCGACCTGCTCGCGGGCATCACCCGCCTGATCGAGACGAAGGCCGTCAACCCGGGTGACCTCGTCCTCCTGACCAGCGCCGGCGGCGGGTACTCGCTGACCGCGGCCGTGATCGAGATCGAGTCGGTGCCGAGCTGGTCGGAGGTCACCACGGACGTCGCCCTGCCCGCCGACCTCAAGGAGTGAGACCGCCGATGAGCGCGCAGACGGCTTCCGTCGCGATCCTCGGCACCGGCTCCTGCGTGCCGGACCGCGTGGTGTCCAATGCCGAGGCCGGCGGTCCCGCCGGCGTCGACGACGCGTGGATCGTCCGCAAGACGGCCATTCGTGAACGCCGTTGGGTCGAAGCGGGCCAGGCCACCTCCGATCTGGCGACGGGTGCCGCACGGCAGGCGCTGGAGGCCGCCGGGATCACGGCGGACCAGCTGTCCACGATCGTGGTGGCCACCTCGACGCCGGACCAGCAGCAGCCCGCCACCGCGGCGTTCGTGCATCGCAACCTCGGCGGCAACGGAACGGGCGTGGCGGCGTTCGACGTGAACGCCGTCTGCGCCGGGTTCGTGTACGCGCTCGACGTCGTCCACGCGATGGTCGCCCGCAGCGGCGGCTACGGCCTGGTCATCGGCGCCGACGTGTACTCGCGGATCCTCAACCCGACCGACCCCAAGTCGGTCATCCTGTTCGGTGACGGCGCCGGCGCGGCCGTCGTCGGCCCGGCGGACTCCGGCCGAGGCATCCGGACGTCGATGTTCCACTTCTACAGCGACATGACCGAGCTGATCCGGGTCCCGGCGGGCGGCAGCCGGCAGCCGTACGACCCGGCGAAGCACGACGAGGGCGGGCACTACTTCCAGATGGACGGGCGCACCGCCCGGGAGTTCGGCAACGCGACCGTGCCGGGGCTGGTCAAGCAGTTCCTGCACGACAGCGCCGTGCTCCCGTCGGACATCGCGCACGTGGTCCCGCACCAGCCCAACGGGGTCATGCTCGACGACCTGGTGTCGAGGATCGACCTGCCCAACGCCACCCTGCACCGCACGGTGGACCGTTACGGCAACACGGGTTCCGCGTCGGTCCCGCTGACCCTGGACCAGGCGGCCCGCTCCGGCGCCCTGCGCAAGGGAGACCAGATCCTGATGCTCGGCCTGGGCGGCGGGGTCTCGATCGGTCTCACGCTCATCGAGTGGTGACACCGGAGTCCACCGGAGGGACCCGGGCGAGGCGGCGCCGCACCGCGCGGCGCCCCCGTCGCTGACCACCCTCCCGGCACTCCGCGAAGCGGCGGCCGGACGCCGAGCGTCCGGCCCCGCTCGACCATGCCGCGGTCACGTCGCCGTGCCCGCGTTCCCTGCACCGGCGTCCGGGCGGTTCCCGACCGCCGGCCTGCGCGCCGGTGCCACCCGAGGAGACTCTCGTGCCCATCGACCGTTTCATCCGTGCCTTGATCCAATGGCAGGCCATCGATCGACCGGCACCCGCACGCACCCTCACCGTCGAAGAGGTCCGCCGCCGCTACGCCGAGGGCGCGGCGAGCTCCCGCGGCGGTGCCGCGCCGCAGCCCGTGGCATCGGTGACGGACCGTCAACTCGACGGCAAGGGCGGCACCTTCGGGGTCCGGACGTATCTGCCGCTGAACGACCGGGGCCGTCTCGTGACGTTCCTGCACGGCGGAGGCTGGATGACCGGCGACGTCGACACCCACGATCCGGTGTGCCGTCGTATCGCCGCCGCCCTCGGAGCGGTCGTCGTCTCCGTCGACTACCGGCGCGCGCCGGAACACCCGCACCCCGTCCCCCTGGAGGACGGGATCGCGGCCGCCACCTGGGCGGCCGGCGCCTTCCCCGGTCGCGAGCACGTCATCGCCGGCGACAGCGCCGGCGGCAGTCTGTCCCTGGGTATCGCGATGCACCAACGGGACAACGCCGGCGTCGAGTTCGCCGCACAGCTGCTGATCTACCCGGCGGTCGACCCCGAGATGAAGTCGGAGTCGATGCGGAAGTACGCCACGGGCTATCTGGCGGAGGCCGACGATCTGCGCTGGTACTACGAGCAGTACGTGCAGGACCCCGAGTACCGCTCCGACCCGGCGATCGATCTGCTCAACGCCGACCACCGCGGACTTCCGCCGACCGTGATCGGCACCGCCGAGTTCGACGGACTGCACGACGAGGGCGTCGAACTGACGGCCCGGCTGACCGCCGCCGGCGTCGCGGCGGAGCACGTCCCGGCGCCCGGTCTCGTCCACGGCTATCTGCTCATGGCCGATGTCGTCCCCGCGGCCGCGGCGGCGACGGACGCCGTCCTGGCGGCCGTGGAGCGGGCCTTGACCTCGGTGCCGACGGCGAACTAGGCGGCGCCGGAGGCTCCCGAACCATACGGCGCGCACGCCGTCGTCCCCATTCCGAGAAGGTTAGGAATCCCACCGTGAAGGAACTGTACGGCCTCGGCGAGATGCCGCCCACTGGCGTCGTGCCAGGCAAGATGTACGCATCGGTCATCCGGCGCGAGCGCTACGGCCTCCCCGACCAGGCCTTCCAGACCGAGGTCGTCGACGTTCCCCCCGTCGGCCGCGGACAGGTGCTCCTCTATGTGATGGCCGCGGGAATCAACTACAACAACGTGTGGGCGGCGCTGGGCAAGCCCGTCGACGTCATCGGCGCCCGGCAGCGCAAGGGCGAGCCCGAGGACTTCCACATCGGCGGTTCCGAGTGCTCGGGCATCGTCTGGGCCGTCGGTGACGGCGTGTCCAGCGTCAAGGTCGGTGACCACGTCGTCATCGCCGGTGGCGTGTGGGACGAGACCGCGCAGGACATCAGGCTGGGCGCCGACCCCATGACCGCGGCCTCGCAGCTGGCCTGGGGTTATGAGACGAACTACGGCTCCTTCGCCCAGTTCACCGTGGTCAACGACTACATGTGCGTGCCGAAGCCGGAGCAGCTGTCGTGGACCGAGGCGGCGGCGTACGTCCTGTCCGGCGCGACCGCCTACCGGCAGCTGACCGGCTGGGCGCCGAACATCGTGCGCCCCGGCGACCCGGTCCTCATCTGGGGCGGCTCCGGCGGACTGGGCTGTATGGCCATCCAGATCACCCGCGCCTACGGCGGCATCCCGATCGCCGTCGTGTCGAGCGAGGACCGCGCCGACTACTGCATGAAGCTGGGCGCCCACGGGGTGCTCAACCGCAATGACTTCACCCATTGGGGCCGGCTGCCGGACATCGACGACCAGGCCGCCTACGGCGCGTGGCTGAAGGAGGTCCGGCGGTTCGGAAGCGCGTTCTGGGAGGTGCTCGGCGAGCGCCGCGCCCCCAAGATCGTCTTCGAGCACGTGGGCCAGAACACCATCCCCACCTCGATGTATCTGTGCGACAACGCCGGCATGGTCGTCATCTGCGCGGGCACCACCGGCTACCACGCCGATGTCGACCTGCGGTTCCTGTGGATGCGGCAGAAGCGGCTCCAGGGCTCGCACGGCTTCAACCTCCGCCAGTGCCACGAACTCACCCAGCTCGTCGCCAAGGGATACGTCGACCCCTGCCTCAGCAAGGTCGGTGACTTCGCCGAGGTCGGCAAGTTCCACCAGCTGATGTACGACAACCAGCACCCCGCCGGAAACATGGCCGTCCGCGTCAACGCCGCCGCCGACGACGAGTAACCCCGCACATACGGCGACCCGTGCTGCTCGTCGTGGACCGCTTCCCCGGCCTTCCCCGGCTTTCCCCCCGGGCCACGACGAGCAGCCGGCCGCCCCGGCCCGCCGCCCACACCCAGCCTCTGTGCACGACGACCGGCCAACAAGGAGATCTGACCGTGAGCACCACCGGACCGCATCCGACCGTGGACGTGCGCACCCTTCCGGACGCCCTGCGGCTGCGCAGTGAGAAGCAACCCGACGAAACCGCCTACGTCTTCCTGCGCAACGGCGAGGAACCGTCCGACGCGCTCACCTACCGCGAGCTGCACGACGCCGCCGGTCTGCGCGCCGCCGCGTTCGCGGCCGCGGGACTGTCCGGCCGCAGCGCCGTGCTGCTGTACCCCTCGGGCCTGGAGTTCGTCCGCACCCTCCTCGGGTGCATGTACGGCCGCGTGGCCAGCGCCCCGGTGCAGGTGCCCCGACGCCGTGACGAGGTCGAGCGGCTGCGCCGGATCGCCGACGACGCCGGCACCTCGACGGTGCTGACCACCACCGAGGTCGTCCAGGACCTCCAGGAACGTTTCGGCGACATGCCGGCCCTCGCCGGACTCACCCTGCTCGCCACCGACGCCCTCTCCTACGCCCCGGACGCCGCCGTGCCGGCGCCCCCGGGCCCCGAGGACACCGCGCTGCTGCAGTACACCTCCGGTTCCACGGGCGACCCCAAGGGCGTCGTGGTCAGCCACGCCAACTTCCTGGCCAACGTCATCGAGACCGACGAGCTGTGGCCGTGCGAACCGGACGGCACCGTGGTGAGCTGGCTGCCGCTCTTCCACGACATGGGCATGCTGTTCGGGATCGTCATGCCCCTGTGGGCGGGCATCCCCTCGTATCTGATGGCCCCCGACGCCTTCATCCGCCGCCCGGCCCGCTGGCTGGAGGCCATCGCCCGGTTCGGCGGCACCCACGCCGCCGCGCCGAGCTTCGCCTACGAACTGTGCGCGCGGGCCGCCGCGGAGGGCAAGACGGGCGACGTGGGCGACCTGTCCCGCTGGCGGGTGGCCGCCAACGGCGCCGAGCCCGTGCGCTGGTCCGCCATCCGGGCCTTCACCGAGGCGTTCGCGCCCTACGGCTTCGACCCGCGCGCCATGTGCCCCGGCTACGGCCTGGCGGAGAACACCCTCAAGGCCACCGGCACCAGCCAGCACCGGGAGCCCAACGTCCTGTGGCTGTCCACCGAGGCCCTGCGCGACGGCATCGCCCGGCCCGTCGGTGAACTCGCCGACGACGCCGTCCCGTTCGTCAGCAGCGGTGCCACGGTCGGCCGCACCCGGGTGCTCATCGTGGACCCCGGCACCCGACGCGCCCTGCCCGACGGGCGGGTGGGCGAGATCTGGATCGACGGCCCCTGCGTGGCCGGCGGTTACCTGGGCCGCCCCGCGGTGAGCGAGGAGACCTTCCGGGCGCGCCTCGCGGGCGCGGAGGGCCCGGCCGACGACACCTTCCTGCGCACCGGCGACCTCGGCTTCCTGTACGACGGCGAACTGTACGTCGCCGGACGCCTGAAGGACGTCATCATCCGCAAGGGCCGCAACCACTACCCCCAGGACATCGAGCTCTCCGCCGAGCGCGCCGTACCGGGACTGCACCCGAACTGCGCGGCCGCGTTCTCCTGCGACGACGGCGAGCGCGAGCGGCTGGTGGTCGTGGTGGAGAGCGACGGCCGGCTGCTGAACTCCGTGGGCGCCGAGTCCCTGCGCCAGCGCGTGTACGACGCGATACGGGAGACGCAGCGCATCACCCCGGACGACGTCCTGGTGGTGCGGCGCGGATCGCTGCCGAAGACCTCCAGCGGCAAGATCCAGCGCCGGGCGGCGAAGCGGGCCTACGAGAACGGCGACCTGACCGCCGTACCCGTGGCCGCCGCGGCCGGAAGGCAGCGGTAATGGGCCACCTGCACACGCCCGAGCGCCGGGCCGGCGCACGCATCCTCGGCGTCGGTGTGTACCGGCCGGCCCGAGTGGTGGGCAATGAGGAGATCTGCGCGGCCATCGACTCCAGCGACGAGTGGATCCGCCGCCGGTCCGGCATCACCTCCCGGCGCTTCGCCGGGCCCGACGAGACGGTCATCTCGATGGGGGCGGAGGCGGCCCGCAAGGCGCTCGCCCAGTCCGGCACCGACCCGGACGAGGTCGACATGGTGCTGCTGGCCAGCATGTCCTTCCTGGAGCAGGCGCCGACCGCCGCGCCCCGGGTCGCCCATCTGATCGGGGCCGACTCGGCCGCCGGCCTGGATGTCAGCGCCGCCTGCGCGGGGTTCTGCTACGCCCTGGGCCTGGCCGACTCGTTGGTCCGCTCCGGCGCCGCCCGCAATGTCGTGGTGGTCGGCTCGGAGAAGATGAGCGACATCATCGACCCGACGGACCGCGGCACCGCCTTCCTCTTCGGCGACGGCGCCGGGGCGGTGGTGGTCGGCCCGTCCGAGACCCCGGGCATCGGCCCGGTGGTGTGGGGGGCCGAGGGCGAGAACCACCACATGATCGCCCACGACCGCACCTGGCTGGAGGCCCGGGACGCGCAGGACCCGTGGCCGACCCTGCGGATGACCGGCCCGGAGGTGTTCCGCTGGGCGACCCGGGTCGTGCCGGAGGTCTCCCGCGAGGCCCTGCGGCGGGCGGGCGTGGAGGTCGCCGACCTCGCCGCCTTCATCCCCCACCAGGCCAACGCCCGGATCGTCGACAGCGCCGCCGACTCCCTGGGCCTGGCTCCGCACACGGCGGTGGCGAAGGACATCGTCACCTCCGGCAACACCTCGGCCGCGTCGATCCCGCTGGCGCTCGACCGGCTCCTGTCCGAGGGCAGCGTCGCGAGCGGCGGCCCGGCCCTGCTGGTCGGCTTCGGCGCGGGCCTGGCCCATGCGGCGCAGGTGGTCACCCTGCCCTGACGAGAACACCGGAGAACACGGAAGGCTGGCCGGGAGAGATCCCGACCAGCCTTCTAGGTGTGGTGTCCGAGGGGGGACTTGAACCCCCACGCCCGATAAAGGGCACTAGCACCTCAAGCTAGCGCGTCTGCCATTCCGCCACCCGGACCAGGTGTCTGCCGCTCGCGAGGTGTTCCCCGCGGCGACATGGACAACAATACCAAGCTTTCGGAGTGCGTTTCACCTGCGTATCCGCAGGCAGGCCACCTTGCGCGGCCGACGCTCACCGCAGGTGACGGGCGTGTCACGCGCCGGCGAGCGCCGTCCGGGTGTGCTCGGTGTGCTCCCGCATCAGCCGCACGGCCTCCTGCCCGTCCCGGTTGAGGATCGCGGTGACCAGCTCCCCGTGTTCCACCCAGGACTGCCGGCCACGCCGCCTCGCGACCGGCGCGTAGTACCAGCGCACCCGCCGGTCGACCTGGGCGGCGAGTCCGGCGAGGACCGCGTTGCCGGCCAGCTCCATGATCTTGGCGTGGAAGCGGGCGTTGAGGGCGACGGCGGCGTCCAGGTCGTCGTCCGTGACGGCCTGCAGGCCCATCTCCACGATCCGGTCGAGCTCGTCGATGCCGTCCGTGGTGGCGTTGGCGGCCGCCAGCCGGGCGGCCTCGGCCTCCAACAGCGCGCGGACGGTGAGGAGTTGGTCGGCCTCCTGCTGCGTCGGCTCGTGCACGAACGCGCCCTGGGCGGGCCGCAGATCGACCCAGCCCTCGGTGTTCAGCCGCTGGAGCGCCTCGCGCACCGGCTGGCGGGAGACACCGAGGTGGTGGGCGAGTTCGCTCTCGACGAGGTGCTGGCCGGGCTGGAGGGCGCGGGTGGTGATGAGTTCGAGCAGCGCCTCGTACACGCGGTCGCGCAGCGGGCCGGGCCGTTCGAGCCTGGGCACCGAGCCGTGCGGCAGTCCGGTCGACAACATCGCGGTCCCCCTGTCGATGGGCTTTCGTCTCCAGCCTACGGACCACAGTCGCCGGAGCCGCGTGCCGTCGGACGCGTCACGCTCCCGCCGAGACCCCGGCCGACCGGACTTCGCCCGCTACGGGCACCGTACGACCTGTCCCGCGTAGGACAGGTTGCCGCCGAAGCCGAACAGCAGCACCGGGTCCCCGCCGGAGACCGCGCCCCGCTCCACCAGCTTGGACAGCGCCAGCGGAATGCTGGCCGCGGAGGTGTTCCCCGAATCGGTGACATCGCGCGCGATCACCGCGTTGACGGCGCCCAGCTTCCCCGCGAGCGGTTCGATGATGCGCAGGTTCGCCTGGTGCAGCACCACGGCGGCGAGGTCCTCGGGAGCGAGCCCGGCGCGCTCGCACGCCTGCCGGGCCAGCGGAGGCAGTTGGGTGGTCGCCCACCGGTACACGCTCTGCCCCTCCTGGGCGAACCGCGCCGGCTGCCCCTCGATGCGTACGGCGTGTCCCATCTCCGGCACGGATCCCCACAGCACGGGCCCGATGCCCGGCTCGGTGCCCGCCGGACAGGCCTCGACGACGGCGGCCCCCGCTCCGTCCCCGACCAGGACGCAGGTGGTGCGGTCGCTCCAGTCGGTGACCTCGGACATCTTGTCGGCGCCGATGACCAGGGCACGGCTCGCGGCGCCCGCGCGCAGCGTGTGATCGGCGGTGGCCAGCGCGTGGGTGAACCCGGCGCAGACCACGTTGACGTCCATCGCCGCGGGCCGGGGGATGCCGAGCCGCGCGGCGACCCGGGCGGCCGTGTTCGGGGAGCGGTCGACGGCGGTGGAGGTCGCCACCAGCACCAGGTCGATGTCCGCGGGCGCGAGTCCGGCGGCCGCGAGCGCCTTGGCGGCGGCGTGCGCGGCCAGCTCGTCGACGGGTTCGTCGGGGCCGGCGATGTGGCGTGTCCGGATGCCCACTCGCGACGTGATCCACTCGTCACTGGTGTCGACCATGCCCGCCAGGTCCTCGTTGGTGAGCACCCTGGCGGGCTGGTAGTGACCGACGGCGACGATGCGCGAGCCGTTCATGTGGGCGGTTCCCCTCGTTGCGCGGGCTGCGGGATCCACCAGTCTGATCAGTGACTCACGGGTACGCGGGCAGGTGAAGCGACAGGAATCGGGCGCGCGTGTTGTCGGCTTCCCTCAGGCCGTCGGACGCCCGAGCATCTGTCGAACAGGCACCCGCGCCGGCGGGCGGCGGGGTGGGCTGCCGTCTCACGGTCCACGTGCAGGACAATGAGATCGTGAAGGTCACCTCGCCGCACGACAACCCGGTGGCCCACGGCAATCTCCGCACGTACAGAACCGGGGCTGATCAGGACATGGGACGTGTCACGGAACGGCGCAAGGTGATCCGCGTCCGCGACGGGGCGGTCTCCACCCGCCCGGACACCCTCGTCGCCGAGGAACCACTGGAGATACGGCTCAACGGCAGACCGCTGGCGATCACGATGCGCACGCCGGGCGACGACTTCGCGCTGGCGGCGGGTTTCCTGGTGAGCGAGGGCGTCCTGGCGACCGCGTCCGATCTGCGGAACATCGTCTACTGCGCGGGGGCGACCGCGGACGGTGCGAACACGTACAACGTGGTCGACGTGCGGACGGCCCCCGATGTGGTGATCCCCGACATCACCCTTGAGCGCAACGTCTACACCACCTCCTCCTGCGGGCTGTGTGGCAAGGCCAGTCTCGACGCGGTCCGTACAACGGCCCGCTGGCCCATCGCCGACACTCCCCCGCTCCGGGTCGACCCCGATCTGCTCGCCGCCCTCCCCGACCGGCTGCGGGCGGCCCAGCGGGTCTTCGACCGCACCGGGGGCCTG
This sequence comes from Streptomyces sp. NPDC032126, assembly GCF_055580085.1. Lineage (NCBI taxonomy): Bacteria > Bacillati > Actinomycetota > Actinomycetes > Kitasatosporales > Streptomycetaceae > Streptomyces > Streptomyces sp. NPDC032126. The sequence continues at coordinate 666,994 of NZ_JBVIMA010000001.1, read as the reverse complement.
CACGCGGCGGCCCTGTTCACCGAGGAGGGCGAGCTGCTCGACGTCCGTGAGGACGTGGGCCGGCACAACGCGGTCGACAAGCTGGTGGGCCGCGCCCTGCAGAGCGGCGGGCTTCCCCTGTCGCGCACCATCCTGCTGGTCTCCGGCCGGGCCTCCTTCGAGCTGGCGCAGAAGGCCGTGATGGCGGGGATCCCGGTGCTCGCGGCGGTCTCGGCGCCGTCCTCCCTCGCGGTGGACCTCGCGGCGGAGACCGGTCTGACCCTGGTGGGCTTCCTGCGGGGCAGGTCCATGAACGTGTACGCGGGCGAACACCGGCTCGCCCTGCGGACCGCGGCCGCCCAGGACTGACCGGCGCCCGCGACACGGGACGGGGCCCCGGCACGACCGCGGGACGTCAGGCGTCGCGGGGGAAGGTCACCTCGGCCGCCCGTACGACCGTGCCCAGGCGGGGGAAGTCCAGCGTCACCGACGCCTGGTGCTCGGCCTCGGTGAAGGCGGTCATCGCGTCCTCGACGAAGACCAGCCGGTAGCCGAGGTCGCCGGCGGCGCGGGCGGTGGACTCGACGCCGAGGTTGGTGGCGATGCCGCCGAACACCACGGTGTCGATGCCGCCTTGGCGCAGGCCCTCGTCGAGCGCGGTGCCCTGGAAGGCGCCGATGGTCCGCTTCACGATCTCCAGGTCGCCGTCCTGGAGCAGCCCTTGGACCAGGCCGCTGCCCGGCGGCTGTTCGGCGACGCCCGGCCGTTCGACCCGGACGAGGACGACGAGGGCGCCGGCCGCCCGGAAGGCGGTCGCCAACTCCTCGCAGACGGAGAGCACTTCGGTGCCCTTGTGCGGTTCCAGGGGCAGCGCGACGATCCGGTCCATCAGATCGACGAGGACGAGGGCGGTGCGCGCGGGATCCAGCGCGAGAGGTGCGGTCATGACGGAACGTTATCCGCCGTCAGCCGTCCGTACCGGAAATCCGGATCAACAGGCCCATGAACTGGTCCCGTTCGGCGTCGTCCAACGGGGCGAGGAGCTCGTCGTTGGCGGTCTTCGCGGCCTCCTCGCAGCGGCGGAGCATCCGGGCGCCGTCGTCGGTGAGGGACACCGCGTTCTTGCGGCGGTCCTTCGGGTCGGGTTCGCGGACGACGAGCCCGGCGGACTGGAGGTCGTTCAGCACGCCGACGAGGTCCTTGGGGTCGAGTCCGACGCTGCGGCCGAGGTCGGCCTGGGCGACGGGCGCGAGGTCGCTGACGGCGGACAGCACGACGTGGTGCCACATCCTCATGCCCTCGGCGGCGAGCGCCTCGGCGACCAGGGAGCGCCCACGGGCGGCGGCCCGGCCGAGCAGCCAGCTGGGCAGGGAGCGGATGGCGGGGAGGGGGGCGTCGGCCATGACCGCAGCCTAGCCGAGAAGCCGTTGGGGTTCCCCACGAAAAACATGGGGAGTTCCAACGGAAATCATTGGACTTCCCCACGAGTTCATGAGTACCGTTGGGGCACCCAATGAATCCATGGGTGATCCCAACGTTTTCTGGAGGTGCGATGCGTCGCGTCCGCTACGACGTCCCCGGCGGCCCCCTGTTCCTGGAGGAGACCCCGGTCCCCCGGCCCGGACCCGGGGAACTCCTCGTCCGCTGCGAGGCCGTCGGCGTCACCCTCCCCGTGGTGCGCAAGGTCACCGAGGCCGCGGAGCCGATCCCGCTCGGAGGGGAGATCGCCGGGGAGGTCGTGGCCGTGGGCGACGAGGTCACCCGTTTCCGCGCCGGAGACCGGGTGACCGGCCTGTGCTTCGGCCACGGCTACGCCGACTTCGCGCTCCTGCACGAGGCCATGGCCTCCCCCGTGCCGGACGGCGCCGGCGCCGTTGACGCGGTCGCGCTGGTCCGCAGCGGGCTGGTCGCCCTGGGCGCTCTGACCGCGGCACGGCCGGAGCCCGGCGAGTCCGCGCTGATCACGGCCGCCGCCGGCGGGGTCGGGCACCTCGCCGTACAACTGGCGCGGGCGCGGGGCGCCGGACGGGTGGTGGCCGCGGTCTCCGACCCGGCCAAGGCCGGCTTCGTCCGCTCCCTGGGCGCCGACGAGGTGGTCCGGTACACCGACCCGGGATGGGGGGATCCGGTCGACTACGTACTGGACGCGGTCGGCGGCGAACTGCTGACGTCCGCCCTCGGCGCCCTCTCCCCCGGCGGGCGACTCGTGGCGTACAGCTCGGGTGGCGGGACGATCGCGGCGTACGACCTGCTCGTCGGCGCCAAGTCCGTGATCGGCTTCCAGATGGCCCTGATCGCACGGGGAAAGCCCGAGGTGTACGAGCGGTGGCGGCAGGAGCTGTGGCGGATGTTCGAGGCGCGTGAGCTGAGACCGGCCGTGCACGGGGAATTCGCCCTGGAGGACGCGGCGAAGGCCCACGAGGCGATCGAGTCGCGGTCGAATCTGGGGAAGGTCGTTCTCGTGCCGTAGCCGCAGGGGCTCAGGAGGCGCCGTGGGCGCGGGGAACGCATACCGCCGACCGTCAGCGCGCCCCCGAATCCACCGCCTTCCGTGACCCCCCGGCCCCCTCCCCCGCCTCGGCGTCGGTCTCCGCTCCCCCTTCCTCCCCCGACTGCGGATCCCGCGAGCGTCGCTTGGCGATGACCGCGCACACCATCAGCTGCATCTGGTGGAACAGCATCAGCGGCAGCACCGCTAGTGAGGCATGCGCGCCGAACAGGACGCTCGCCATGGGCAGCCCGGAGGCGAGGGACTTCTTCGAGCCCGCGAACTGGATGGCGATCCGGTCCTCCCTACCGAAGCGCAGCGCCTTCGCCCCGTACCAGGTCAGGGCCAGCATCACGGTCAGCAGCACCGCCTCAACGGCGAGCAGTCCACCGAGCCGCAGCGGGCTGACCTGGTGCCAGATGCCCCGCACCATGCCCTCGCTGAACGCGGTGTAGACGACGAGGAGGATCGAGCCCCGGTCGACGTAGCCGAGGACCTTCTTGTGCCGTGCGACGTAGCCGCCGATCCAGGGCCGCAGCACCTGCCCCGCCAGGAACGGCACCAGCAGTTGCAGCACGATCTTGATCATCGAGTCCGCGGAGAAGCCGCCGCCGCTGTTGCCGAGCAGCGCGGCCGCCAGCAGCGGGGTGAGGACGATGCCGACGATGGAGGAGAAGGAGCCGGCGCAGATCGCCGCCGGGACGTTCCCTCGGGCGATCGACGTGAAGGCGATCGACGACTGGATGGTCGACGGGACGAGGGTCAGGAAGAGCAGACCGTCGTAGAGCGGCCGGGTCAGGAGCACCGGCACGAGGCCGCGCGCGGCCAGGCCCAGCAGCGGGAAGACGACGAAGGTGCAGGCCAGGACGGTGATGTGCAGCCGCCAGTGCCTGAGCCCGTCCAGCGCCTCACGGGTGGACAGACGGGCGCCGTACAGGAAGAACAGGAAGGCGATCGCGGCGGTGGAGGCGGCGGAGGCCACCTCGGCGCCCGCGCCGCGGGCCGGCAGGAGAGCGGCGATGCCCACCGTCCCGAGCAACAGCACGATGTACGGGTCGATCGGCAGCCGGCTCGGCCAGTGCAGGCGTTTCACGGTTCTCCACGCGCTCGTCACGTTCACAGTCGTCCGGGTTCGTCCCCGGCTTGCGGGTGCCGGAGATCCCCTTCCCCTCCCTCCCCATCCTGCCCCTCGAACCTGCGATCGGGAATCCGTCATACCGCTCTGACTGTCATCACGCTCCTCGATGACAGCGTTAGGATCACGGCATGTACGACCCCTCCCAGCTGCGTACTTTCCTGGCCGTGGCGCAGACGCTGAGCTTCACGCAGGCAGCGCGGCGGCTCGGGTTGCGCCAGTCGACGGTCAGCCAGCATGTGCGGCGGCTGGAGGACGCGGCCGGGCGCACGCTGTTCACGCGGGACACGCATTCCGTGGAGCTGACCGAGGACGGCGAGGCGATGCTCGGCTTCGCGCGCCGGATCCTGGAGGTGCACGAGCAGGCCACGGCCTTCTTCACCGGCGCCCGGCCGCGCGGCCGGCTCCGTTTCGGGGCGTCCGAGGACTTCGTGCTGACCCGGCTGCCGGAGATCCTGGAGGGCTTCCGCTACGAGCACCCCGAGGTCGATCTCGAACTGACGGTCGAGCTGTCCGGCACCCTGCACGAGCTGCTGGCCGCCGGAAAGCTCGATCTGGTGCTGGCCAAGCGGCGCCCCGGGGACCCGCCCGGCGAACTCGTCCGGCACGACGAGCTGGTGTGGATCGGCGCGGAGCGCCTGCGGCTCGACGGCGACCGCCCGGTGCCGCTCATCGTCTATCCGCCTCCCGGCATCACCCGCGCGCTGGCGCTGGAGGCGCTGGAAAGGCAGGGGCGCGCGTGGCGGATCGTGTGCACCAGCGGCAGCCTCAACGGGCTGATCGCGGCGGCCCGGGCCGGCCTCGGCGTGATGGCCCACTCGCGCGGCCTGATCCCGCCGGGCCTGGTCCGCGTCCCCGACCGGGCCGGTCTGCCGGAGCTGGGCCGGGTCGACTTCGTCCTGGTCCACGGCCGCCGCCGGACGGCCGCCCAGGGCGCGGCGGACGCCCTCGCCGCGGCGATCCTGGCGAGCGGCGACCGACTGCGCCGGCACTGACCATCGGTGACGAGCCGGGTCAAGTGAACGGACGTCGATGGCAGCGCGCCCTATAGGGGCGCGGGGCTCTGTTCGATATGCGGCTACCGCCGCGCGAGCGCGACCGGCCACACACGGCCCGCAGCCGACAGATACTCCCTGCCCCCACGGCGCATAGTTCGAGGAGCAGGGCGGTGGTGTGACGGATTCGGGCGGCCGTACGCAGGGAGGAGTGAGGAGCCGAGGCCGCGCGGCCGGGTCGGCGAAAACCCCGCCGGGGCGCGTGAGTGGAGCGGGCAGATTCGGTGGAGATTACGGCACCGAAACTTACTGAACCGTCGGTTTTCTGTCCGACCCTTCCGCATGTGAGCCCATATTCCTCCCGTGACCAGGGTGCCCGAGAGCACTCCTCACGTTCGCCACCCCTCCCGCCCCGTCGCCGGGTGGGGTAGCTTTCACGGCGCTGAGCGGCCAGGGAGCTGGGAGCGGGGTTTGCGCGAGTTCACCGATCCTCCGTTGGCGTTGGCGCCGCCGGTCGGCGGTCTGGCCGACGTCGTGTTCGAGTACGCCCAGCAGGACCCGCTGTACGTCGCGCTGGGCCGCAAGGACGAGACGGACCGCTGGCGCGATGTGACGGCCGCCGAGTTCCGCGACGAGGTGCTGGCGCTGGCCAAGGGGCTGCTGGCGCAGGGCGTGCGATTCGGGGACCGGGTCGCGATCATGGCCCGCACCCGTTACGAGTGGACCCTGTTCGACTTCGCGCTGTGGACCATCGGCGCCCAGGTGGTGCCGATCTATCCGACGTCGTCGGCGGAGCAGTGTTTCTGGATGCTCCACGACGCGGAGGTCACCGCCGCCATCGTGGAGCACGAGGACCACGCGATGACCATCGCCACGGTCATCGACCGTCTGCCGCGGCTGCGCCGGCTGTGGCAGCTGGACGCGGGCGCCGTGCAGGAGCTGTACGACGCGGGCGCCCACCTGGAGGACGAGGTGGTGCACCGGCACCGCGAGGCGGTCACCCCCGACTCGGTCGCCACCATCATCTACACCTCCGGTACGACCGGCCGCCCCAAGGGCTGCGTCCTGACGCACGGCAACTTCATGTACGAGGCGGACACGGTGATCCAGCGCTGGGAGCCGGTGTTCCACTCCAAGAAGGGCGACGAGGCGGCGACCCTGCTGTTCCTGCCGCTCGCCCATGTCTTCGGACGGATGGTGGAGGTCGCCGCGATCCGCGGCAAGGTCCGCTTCGGACACCAGCCGCAGCTCAACGCGGCGGCCCTGCTGCCCGACCTCGCCGCGTTCAAACCGACGTTCTTCCTCGCCGTGCCGTACATCTTCGAGAAGGTCTTCAACGCGGCCCGCCGCAAGGCCGAAAAGGAGGGCAGGTCCGGCCCCTTCGAGAAGGCCGTCGAGGTGGCGGTGAACTACGCGGACGCCGTGGAGGCGAAGGCGTGGGGCCTCGGGCCCGGCCCGTCGGCGGGGCTGCGGATGCAGCACCAGTTCTTCGACAAGCTCGTCTACTCCAAGGTGCGCGCCGCGATGGGCGGCCGGGTGCGGCACGCCATGTCGGGCGGCTCGGCCATGGACCGCCGGCTCGGCCTGTTCTTCGCGGGCGCGGGCGTGCAGATCTACGAGGGCTACGGGCTGACCGAGTCGACGGCGGCCGCGACCGCCAACCCGCCCGGCCGCACCCGCTACGGCACGGTCGGCCGGCCCATCCCGGGTCTGACCGTGCACATCGCGGACGACGGGGAGATCTGGCTGCGCGGCGACAACGTCTTCCAGGGGTATCTCAACAATCCGAAGGCGACCGACGAGGCGCTCCACGACGGCTGGCTCGCCACCGGCGACCTCGGCTCGCTCGACGAGGACGGTTACCTCACCATCACCGGCCGCAAGAAGGAGATCCTGGTGACCTCCGGCGGCAAGAGCGTCTCCCCCGGTCTGCTGGAGGAACGGGTGCGCGACCATCCGCTGGTCAACCAGTGCATCGTCGTCGGGAACGACCGGCCGTTCGTCGCCGCCCTGGTCACCCTCGACCAGGAGGCGGTGGAGCACTGGCTGCAGATGCGCGGAAAGCCGCAGCTGGCCCCGGTCGACCTGGTGCGCGACGCGGACCTGGAGACCGAGGTGCGCCGGGCCGTGGTCGCCGCGAACACGCTGGTCTCGCAGGCGGAGTCGATCCGCACGTTCCGTATCCTCGCCCAGCCGTTCACCGAGGAGCACGGACTGCTCACCCCGTCGCTGAAACTGAAGCGCAAAGCCATCGAGAACGCTTACGCGAACGAGGTCGACGCCCTGTACCGCACCTGAGGCCGCACGGGATGTGCGCGGAAGTGCGGGGAGAGGAATGCGTACGGTCGTGTGATCGTTGACGATGGGAGCACAACCTGACGGACAACCGAAGGATCAAAGGCTCGTGAGCAGCAAGGTCCCCCCGATCATCCTCAACAACGGCGTCGAGATGCCCCAGCTGGGTTTCGGCGTCTGGCAGGTGCCGGACGACGAGGCCGAGCGGGCGGTCGCCACCGCTCTGGAGGCCGGGTACCGCAGCATCGACACAGCGGCGATCTACGGCAACGAAGAGGGCACCGGCAAGGCCATCGCCGCCTCCGGTGTGCCCCGCGAGGACGTCTTCGTCACGACCAAGCTGTGGAACAGCGACCAGGGCTACGAGGCGACGCTGCGCGCCTTCGACGTGTCCCTGGCGAAGCTGGGTCTGGACTACGTCGACCTGTACCTCATCCACTGGCCGCTGCCCTCGCGCGACCGGTACGTCGACACGTACAAGGCGTTTGAGAAGCTGCACGCCGACGGGCGTGTCCGGGCCATCGGTGTCTCCAACTTCCTCCCGGAGCATCTGGAGCGGCTGATCGCCGAGACCTCGGTGATCCCCGCGGTCAACCAGATCGAACTGCATCCGCATCTGCAGCAGCACGCCTCGCGCGCGTTCCACGCCGAGCAGGGCATCGCCACCGAGGCCTGGTCGCCGCTCGGCCAGGGCAAGGGGCTGCTGGAGGTCCCGGCGGTCGTGGCCATCGCGCAGAAGCACGACCGCACGCCCGCCCAGGTCGTCCTGCGCTGGCACCTCCAGATCGGCAACATCGTGATCCCGAAGTCCGTGACGCCGTCGCGGATCAGGGAGAACATCGACGTGTTCGACTTCTCGCTGGACACCGAGGACCTCGCGGCGATCAGCGCGCTCAACGAGGACCGGCGCATCGGCCCGGATCCGGCGACGTTCGAGGTCGGCTGAGCCGCTAGGCGTGCGGATGGGCGTGGTCGCCGGGGGTCTCCCCGGGGGCCACGCCCGCCGGTGTGCCCTGCTCCGGTGTGCCCTGCTCGGGCTGCTCCGGCATGGATGCGGCCGTTTCCGTCGTCTCCTCCACCCACCCCGCGACGGCCTGGTCGAACGCCGGATCGGCGAAGTAGTCGGAGTGGCCCTTCGGCGGCTGGAAACGGGTGTCGCCGGGCTGTTTCGCGAAGAACAGCGGATCGACGAGCTGGTTGTCCAGGGAGGCGAGGGCGTCTCCCGGGCGCAGCGGCTCCGCGGGGCGGGCGACCCAGCCGCCGATCGGGTCGCTCGCCCGGTACAGGTTGCGCCAGCGCGTTCCGTCGTCGTCGATGGTCATCGTGGCGTGGGTGTCCCCCAGCCGCCCCTCGTTGGCGAGCACCTGCGCGAGCCGGTCCACCGTACGGGCCCCGAAGTAGGCGGGGAAGAACCGCGCGTACAACCGGGTCAACGGGCAGCCGTACGTCAGGAACGCCGTGCGCACGCTCGCCTCCGTACGGGCCTGCAGCAGCACCGCCGCGCCGATCACGGAGCCCTGCGAGTGGCAGGACAGCAGGACATGGCCCCGCGCCCCGTTCCCGGAAGCGGGCGCGGTGAGGTACTCCAGCCGGGTCAGCAGATCGGGCACGGTGCGCTCCGCGTAGCAGGGCGGGGCGAAGGGGTGGGTGGCGCGCGGCCAGAAGGTGCCGACGTCCCAGAGGATGCCGACGGAACGGCGGAACGCCTCGCTGCGGTACGCCTGGCGGCCGGCCCACAGCAGCGCGGCGATCAGGCCGGTCAGGACGATGTTCGCGGTGGTGGTCAGCCAGGTTCCGCCGTGGGTCACGAGCGCAGGCCCGATGGTCCAGTCCAGCACGATGCCGGCGATCGCGATCGCGGTCGCCGCCGGCAGCAGCCAGGCCAGCGTGGTCTGGGCGGACTGCGCCAGCCCCTGGGCGAGGGCCCAGGAACCCGCGATCGACCGGCGTCGGTCCGCGACGGTGGGGGTGTCCCCGGCGGCGTCCGGGTAGGCGCCGCTGACCCGCGTCTCGTAGGTCGGGCGTTTGCTCCGGATCTCGGTCGACCAGGCGAGGACGCCCACGACCAGCGCCACGGCGACGAGCGCGAGCGCGCAGACGGCGGCCCAGAAGTAGGCGGTCGGCACGACCATCGGCCGCTCGCCGACCGACACGTAGTCCTGGTGGTGCGGCACGGCCGGGGCGCCCAGGATCTCGGCGACGCGCAGGGTGACCCCGGCCGCGAGGGCGGTCGCGAGGAGGCTGGCGAGCACCGTCACGTAGACCATGCCCATGCCGCCCCAGACCGGTCCGGGGAAGTCCCGGTCGATGAACGCCACTTGACGGCCTTCCGCGCGTGCTTCCGGATCGTGCCCGCGGCCCCGGAGGAGATGAGAGAGCGTCAGGAACACCAGGAGCGCGGCCTGGACGAGGATCAGCGCCCGCACGGTGTTCACCTGCCACGGCAACTCGTCCGATGTGGCGCCGGTGTTGCCGTTCGCCGCGCCCCGGCTCGCCACCGCCATCGCTCCGGCGACGAGCAGCAGCGTGCCCCAGGGCAGAAAGCGGTACCCGTCGCGTTCGCGCGGCACGGCCTCCTGGTGCGACGTGGGCCGCTTGCGTCGGCCGGCCCAGGGAATCCATACGACGACGGCCGTGAGGACGCCGAGCAGCGCGAGCAGCAGCAGATTGCGCAGGAGGGCGTCGGGCAGGGGGTGCCAGGTGTCGCCGTCCCCGATCGTGGTGAGGTCGCCGTCGGGCAGCAGCGGTGCGAGCAGGAGGACGCCCACGAGGGCCAGGGCGGCGGTGACGTGCAGGGCGCGCAGCTGGCGCACCGGTCCGCGTCCGTTCCACAACTCCCGGTCCTCCAGGAGGAGTCGGACGTCGTCGTCGTCGGTCTGCGGCATCTGCTGGGCCTCCATGGTGGCCCAGGTCCGGCGGGCCAGCCACCACAGCAGACCGATCAGCGCGAGGGGCAGCAGGGCCGCGACGACGAGGTGACGCCCCGGGGAGTCCAGCCAGTCGTAGCCGAGCCAGTCGAGCCAGAACGTCCCGCCTCCGCAGGTGGGTTGTCCGCCCTTGCCGCACTGCCAGCCGACCAGGTCCATGGAGACACCGGTCGCGGCCAGCACATACGTGCCGGTCAGGGAGAGCGCGATCAGGCGCTGAACGGCGTAGCGCTCCGGGACGACGTAGACCCGGCTGTTCTTCGTGCCGGGATCCTTGATGCGGTGGCCCGGGTCCATGTAGTGCGCGAGATTGACGAACATGAAGGGCAGCAGGAGCAGCCACAGCGCACGGGAGTTGTCACCGGAGGTGAGCTTTCCCCAGGAGTAGCCCTCGCGCCGGAAACCGTCGCCGTCCCGCACGCCGACGGGTGTCTCCCACACCCGGCGATAGAACCCGGCCTGGCCGTCACCGGCCTCCAACTGCACTGCGGGATGGCCGAGTTCGGACTCGGGTGGGGTGCCCGACACGCCATGGACGCGCAACTCGGTCCACCCGGCCCTGCTGTGGTTGACGTAACGGTCCATGACCGCCCCCCGATCCCCCGGACACTTTCGGGTCCAGGATGACGGGTGTGAGCCGGATTGCACCCTCATCGTACGACAGAAATGTGACGTGGGTCACTTGGAGCCCGGTGAGGGGTCCCGAGAGGTCCCCCACCGGGCCGCACAGGGGGTGCGCGGGTCAGTTCGGCTGGCCGATGGGGCGTACGACGACGGTGTTGATGTCGACGCCCTCGGGCTGCCGGACGGCCCAGACGACCGAGTCGGCGATCTGATCGGCGGTCAGGAGGTGGCCGGGCGGGAGGCTTCCGTAGCTGTCCCAGAAGGGCGTCTCGACGCGTCCGGGCGCGATCAGGGTGACGCCGACGCCGAACTCCGTCACCTCGCGCCGGGTGTTCTCGGCGAGGCCGGTCACCGCCCACTTGGTCGCCCCGTAGAGGTTGCCCGGCGTGTTCACGAAGCCGGCGACGCTGCCGACGAGGACGATCCGTCCCCGGGTCTCCTTGAGCGCCTCGACGGAGGCCCGGATGAGGAACGCGGGGCCGAGGACGTTGGTCAGCACCATCTCCGTCCAGCCGGCGGGGTCGCCGGCGGCCACGGAGTCATGGGTGGCGCTGCCGGCGTTGGCGACGACGGTGTCCAGTCGGCCGAACTCCTTGAGTGTACGGTCGACCGCCGACTGTATGTGGTCGTAGTCGGACGCGCTGCCGACGACGGTCAGCAGCTCCTCCGGCTCCCCGAGCTCCGCGGCGAACGCCCGCAGCCGCTCCTCGCCGCGCCCGGTGACCGTGACCCGATACCCGGCGCCCAGCAGCTGCCGTGCCACGGCGGCGCCGATGCCGCTGCCGCCGCCGGTGATCAGTGCGACCGGAGAGTTGTTCATGATGGCGTACCCCCATTGAGTTGCTCGGACGAGGGGAGTCCATCACTTGGAGCGCTCTCCAGGTCAAGCTGCACCCTGCACTACACCGGCTTCACCGCCGTGTGGACCGTATGCGCCGCCAGGACGAACACATCCGGTCGACGGTGGGCACCTGCCTCGTCCTCGGGATCCAGCAGCCGGTCGAGCGCCGCGCGGTCCTCCGTGTCCAGCTCCTCGCCGGCGGCGTCCCGCAGCCGAGCCAGGGAGGTGGCCGCGTACGCGCGCGCCCGTTCCGAGGCGGGCGCGGGCAGGTCCAGCAGGAAGCTGCGGGTGCGGGTGTGCTTCAGGCCCGCCGCCGTCAGCAGCGCCGGCCAGTCCTCGGTCTCGGCGACGGTGTCCGGCAGGTCGGCCCGCATCCGGGCGAACCACTCCGTCTCCAGCGCCTCCAGGCGCGACTCGATGCCCGGGCGGCCGAAGCCGAGGTCGCGCGGCAGGAAGCGGGTCGGCAGTCCGCCCTCCATGATCGCCAGAGTGCCGCCGGGCGCGAGTCTCGCCGCGAAGGCGGCCAGGGCGGCGCGCTGGTCGCCCAGGTGGTGCAGGCTGCGGCCGGCCCACATCAGGTCCGCCGGGTAGTGCAGCTCGTCCAGGGAGCCGGGGAGTTCGCCGAGGAGGGTGCCGAACCGGTCGCCGTAGCCGAAGCGCTCCGCCCGCTCCCGGGCACGTTCCAGGAGCGGTGCGGAGCCGTCCGCGGCGACGACCCGGGCGCCGGGGAAGGTCTCGGCGAACAGGCCGGAGACCACGCCCGGGCCGCTGCCCACGTCGACGATCAGCCCGGGCTCGGTGACCTCCTTGCCCAGCCAGGCCAGGGCCCGCTCGTAGAGCGGGGTGAACAGTTCGGCCTGGGACTCCAGGTGCACGGCCATCTCGGCCCAGTCGATGTCGGTGCCGTGGCCGTAACCGTGGCGGTGTCCCTGCCCGGACCCGTGCTGGTCGCCGCCCCGCTCTTGATGCCGATGTGACTCGTCGTGCTGGTGCGCCATGGTGGTCAGCCTCTCGTCGGTATGTCGCCAGCGTGCGCCGACCCACCGGGCGGAGGCCACTGCTGTTGCCGGTATGGCAAACACGATGTGCTGTATGCGGTCCGCCGGAGCCGGCGCGGAGCGTCCGGCCGGCACCGGCGGACCACGGTCTCAGCGGATCAGGGCAGCGGCGGGTACGCGTTCTGCATCAGCTGCTGGAACTGCGCCGAGAACCAGTGGCCGGACAGCGGCGCGTTCGCCAGGGCACCGGACATGTGGTTGTTGTTGCGCGGGTTGCCCGTGTAGGTCGGGTCGCACATCCGGTCGAAGCCCTTGCCCTCGTCGTTCGGGACCGCCGAGCTGGCACCGTCGGACTCGCCCGGGGGCTTCATCCACACGTACGCGTCGATCCCGGCCGCCGGGCTGGCCTGCGGACGCTCGCCGAGGCCGGCGCCGGCCTGGTTGCACCAGTTGCCGGTGTTGAGGCGCCGGTCGATACGGCCGCCGTCGACGTAGGTGTCCACGTCGGTCTTGGCGCCGGGACCGGTCGGCCGGGCGCTGCCGCCCCAGCCGTTGCGGGAGGTGTCGATGAGCATGCCGACGCCCGAGGGGAAGCCCTGGCTCACGGCCTCCTGGCGGAAGGCCTGGGCGTAGGAGAGCTCGTCGACGTACCGGTTCCAGTCGACCCACTTCGACTCGCGCACGGACTTGCCGTTCACCGAGTCGTTGATGGTGTAGTACGGCTCCTTCAGCGCGCTGTAGTTGGCGGTGTTCGTGATGAAGCCGTGGACGTCGTTCAGTGTGGCGCCCTCGGCGGTCGCCGCCTGCTTGATCGTCTGGACCGTCGCCGAGAAGTTGTCGTCCCAGCCGAGCCAGCCGTGGTGCCCGGCGTCCACGTAGTTGTAGACGTTGGGGACGTCACCGAGCTTGTTGAGCGCGTAGCCGACGCCCTTGATGTAGTTGCCGTTCGCCTTCATCGTGTCGCAGTTGGGGGTGGCGGTGTTGCGCGGCGAGACGTTGGTGACGAGGTTCGGCAGGGAGTCGAGCTCGACCGTGGTGACGATCCGCAGCGAGGCGTACTTGGGGTCGGCGAGGATCGCGGCGATCGGGTCGATGTACTGCGTCTTGTACTTGTCGATGTCCGTCGGCCCGAACTCACCGTTGGAGGCGAGCGCCGCGCAGTCGCGGCCCGGCAGGTCGTAGATCACCAGCTGGACGGCGAGCTCGCCGCTGCCCTTCTGCTTCAGGGCCTCGTCGAGGTGCGCCCGCAGGCCCATCTTCCCGCCGGCGCCGGCGATCGCGGCGACCCGGTCCAGCCAGACGCCGGTCGGCTGGTTGGCGACGCGGCTGCCGCCCGGCTCGGCGGCGGCGTTGGCGGACCACTCCGGGTTCACGTACACCTTGGCGCCGGCGTAGGGGTTGTCGACCTTGGTGGACGGGGTGCCCGGGCCGGTGGGTGTGCCGGGGTCCGTGGGCGTGCCGCCGCCGTTGTCGACGTTGCAGGTCACACCGTCGAGGGTGAAGGTCGCCGGAATCGAGTTGGTGCCGCTGTAGGAGGCGTTGAACCCGAAGCTGACCGAACCGCCGGTCGCCAGCGTGCCGTTGTAGCTCTCGTTGGCGGCGGTGACGGCCGTGCCGCTCTGGGTGATCTTCGAGTTCCAGAAGTTGGTCACCTTCTGGTTGCCTCCGTACGACCACTTCACCGACCAACTCGACTTGGCGGCCGAGTTGTTGGTCACGGTCACGGCGGCGGTGAAGCCGGTGTCCCACTGGGTCTGCACCTTGTAGTCCACGGTGCAGGGGACGGCGGTGATGCCGGGGTCCCCGGGGACGACGGCGAGCGCCGTCCCGGAGGCGCCGGCGACCAGCGCCAGGGCCGCGAGGATCGCTGTTCTGCTACGGCTCATGAGTGCGAGATTCCTTGTCCTTCTTGGGGTGTGTGGTGCGGATTCATCCGTTCAGGGCGCGCAGACGGTCACGCAGCCCCATGCCGTACGCGGTGGGCGTCCCGTCGTAGTTCGAGATCAGCGACGGGCCCGAGGAGCAGTCCCAGGTGTTCCAGGTCCAGCCCAGGTACGACAGGTTCCGGTCGTCGAACCACTTCATGACCTGGTCGACGAAACTGTGCGAGCAGGTGTTCTCGCCGATCTCGCCGGCGACCAGGGGGACCTGGGCGGCCACGGGGGCGAGGGTGGAGTTCCAGCAGCTCTCGTTCGCACAGGAGTTGAAGTTGTAGACGTGGTACGCGGCGGCGAGATTGCCCGCCGGGTCGGTGGGTCGGTACGTCAGCCACTGGCTGAGGTCGTTGGAGTACGCGAGCCCTCCGACGAGGATCGGGTTGGTGGCGCCGGTGGACCGTATGGCGTCGACGAGATCCTGCATACCGGCGACCTCGTACCCGATGCCGGAGCAGGTGCCGCCGTCCCGCCAGCACTGCCAGGCCTGGGTGGTCGTGGCGGTGGCGCGGTCCGGGTAGGGCTCGTTGAACAGGTCGAACACGACCGCGCGATCACTCTTGAAGGTGTTCGCGACGGACGACCAGAAGCCGGGTGCGTACTGCATGTCGGGCATCGGTTTCTGGCAGCTCGCGTGCACATCGGAGCAGCCGGCCGAGTTGCCGGTGTACTGGCCGTAGGACCAGTGCATCTCCAGCAGCGGGGTCATGCCGTGCGCCTCGATGCGGGTGACCAGGCCCTTGACGGCGTTCACATAGTTCGCGCCGCCGTACTCGGGTTTGATGTTGGAAAGCCCCAGCCAGCATTCCTCGTTGAGCGGGACGCGGACCGTGTTCGCCTTCCAGTCGGCGATCGCCTTGAGTGCGGCGTCGTCGACGGGGCCGTCCCAGATCCCGTAGCCCTGCACGCACATGTACTCGCCGCCGGAGCGGTTGACGCCGAGCAGACGCCGGGTCTTTCCGTCGGCGTCCACGAGTTTGTTGCCCGAGACGTGCAGCACCGGCGGCCCGCCACCGGGGCCCGGCGGGTCGGTCGGGGTCGGTTCGGTGTCGGTGTTGCAGGTGGTGCCGTTGAGCTTGAACGCGGTCGGTGCTGTGTTGCCCCCCGCCATCGAGGCGAGGAAGCCGGCGCTGACGCTCGCTCCGGTGCCGAGCGCGCCGTTCCAGCTCTCGTTGGAGGCGGTGACGGTGGTGCCGGACTGGGACCACTTGGCGTTCCAGCCCTGGGTGACCTTCTGGCCGTTGGCGAAGTCGAAGGTCAGGGTCCAACTGTTCACGGCCGCCGCGTTGTTGGTGATCTTCACGGCGCCCTGGAAGCCGGTGCCCCACTGGCCGGTGACCGAGTACTCCACCGTGCAGACGGGTGTGGCTCCCTCAGCCGGGACGACCGGCAGCAGCGCGCCCGTGACGAGGGCCGCCGCCCCGGCCACGGCTAAAAGTACTGAACGCGGGGGGTGTCGCATGAGCGACTCCTTGCAGCTCAGCGCGCCGTGACGGACGCGTCGACTGATGGAATCGCTCCCACTGGTGTCCCTGAAGCTAGCGCCAAGTGCCGGTAAAGAACAGGGGAGTCGCTGACTTTCCCCCAACAACCGCACGTCGAATCTTTTCGACTCTTCAAGCACCTTGACCGCTCGGAGCCCCGTCCCCACTATGGGAGCGCTCCCACTGGTTCAAGGCTTGTTGCTCCTCCCCCCTTCTCCCGAGCCGCAAGGAGGAACCAGCACATGCATCCCCCACGCAGACGCCGCACGGCGCGGCGCCTGTGGACCGCCGCCGTGGCGGCCCTCGCGCTCCCCTTGGCAACGTTGAGCACGCTCACAACTCCCGCCCACGCGGCGGCACTTCAGTGCAGCGTCGACTACAAGACGAACGACTGGGGCTCCGGCTTC
Source organism: Streptomyces sp. NPDC032126 (assembly GCF_055580085.1). NCBI lineage: Bacteria > Bacillati > Actinomycetota > Actinomycetes > Kitasatosporales > Streptomycetaceae > Streptomyces > Streptomyces sp. NPDC032126. The sequence continues at coordinate 650,887 of NZ_JBVIMA010000001.1, read as the reverse complement.
ACCGCGGACCTCACGATCACCAACCGAGGCACCGACGCCATCAACGGCTGGACGCTGACGTACGGCTACAGCGGCAACCAGAAGCTGTCGAACGGGTGGAACGGCACCTGGTCGCAGTCCGGCAGCTCCATCACGGTGCAGAACGCCTCGTGGAACGGGGCGATCGCGGCGAACGCCTCGGTGACGACCGGCGCGCAGTTCACCTACAGCGGCACCAACACCGCGCCCACGAACTTCGCGATCAACGGCACCACCTGCGCCGGCGCCCACCAGCCCCCGGTGACGGTGCTGACCAGCCCCACCGCGGGCGCGGTCTACACCCAGGGCAACGCCGTCCCGCTGGCGGCGACGGCCGCGGCCGCGGACAACGCGACCATCAGCAAGGTGGAGTTCTACGACGACACCACGCTGCTGGGCACGGACACCAGCGCGCCGTACACGCTCTCCGCCTCCGGCTTGACCGTGGGCAGTCATTCGCTGGTGGCGAAGGCGTACGACAGCCTCGGCGCGTCGGCCGCCTCCACCCCGGTCGGCATCACCGTCGCCGCGGGACCGGCGATCGTCGCGTCGACGAACCAACTCGCCGTCCAGCAGGGCAAGTCGGGCACGTACGACGTGAAGCTCTCGACGCAGCCGTCGTCGAACGTGACCGTCACCACCGCGCGCACCGGCGGCAACACGGGGCTGACGGTGACCGGCGGCGCCTCGCTCACCTTCACCCCGTCGAACTGGAACACGGCACAGAAGGTGACCGTCACCGCCGACGCCTCCGGCACCGGGGCGGCGACCTTCGACTCGACGGCCACCGGCCTCGCCAAGGCTACGGTGACGGTGACCGAGATCGCCGCCACCAAGACCTACGACGCCCGTTTCCTGGACCTGTACGGCAAGATCACCAACCCGGCGAACGGCTACTTCTCCCCCGAGGGCATCCCGTACCACTCGGTGGAGACGCTGATCGTCGAGGCGCCGGACCAGGGCCACGAGACCACGTCGGAGGCGTACAGCTACCTGCTCTGGCTGCAGGCGATGTACGGCAAGGTCACCGGCGACTGGAGCAAGTTCAACGGCGCGTGGGCCATCATGGAGAAGTACATGATCCCCACCCACGCCGACCAGCCGACGAACTCCTTCTACGGCGCCTCCAAGCCGGCGACGTACGCGCCCGAGCTGGACACGCCGAACGAGTATCCGGCGAGGCTGGACACCGGGGTGTCGGTCGGATCGGATCCGATCGCCGGTGAGCTGAAGTCCGCGTACGGCACGGACGACATCTACGGCATGCACTGGCTGCAGGACGTCGACAACGTCTACGGCTACGGCAACGAGCCCGGCAAGTGCGAGGCAGGGCCGACCGCGACCGGACCGTCGTACATCAACACCTTCCAGCGCGGCGCGCAGGAGTCGGTGTGGGAGACCGTGCCGCAGCCGACCTGCGACCAGTTCAAGTACGGCGGCAGGAACGGTTACCTGGACCTGTTCACCGGTGACTCCTCCTACTCCAAGCAGTGGAAGTTCACCGACGCGCCGGACGCCGACGCACGGGCGGTGCAGGCCGCGTACTGGGCCGATGTCTGGGCCAAGCAGCAGGGCAAGGGCAGCGATGTCTCGGCGACCGTCGGCAAGGCCGCCAAGATGGGCGACTACCTGCGGTACGCGATGTACGACAAGTACTTCAAGAAGATCGGCAACTGCGTCGGCCCGACCGCCTGCCCGGCCGGCACCGGCAAGGACGCCTCGCACTACCTGCTGTCCTGGTACTACGCCTGGGGCGGCGCCACCGACACCAGCGCGGGCTGGGCCTGGCGCATCGGCTCCAGCCATGTCCACGGCGGCTACCAGAACCCGCTCGCCGCGTACGCGCTGAGCTCCTACGCCGACCTGAAGCCCAAGTCGTCGACGGGCGCGACGGACTGGAGCACCTCGCTCACCCGGCAGCTGGAGTTCTACCGCTGGCTGCAGTCGAACGAGGGTGCCATCGCGGGCGGTGCCACCAACAGCTGGGCGGGACGGTACGCCACTCCCCCGGCCGGCACCTCCACCTTCTACGGCATGTACTACGACCAGCAGCCCGTCTACCACGACCCGCCGTCCAACCAGTGGTTCGGCTTCCAGGCGTGGTCGATGGAGCGGGTCGCCGAGTACTACCAGCAGACGGGGAACGCCAAGGCGAAGGCGATCCTCGACAAGTGGGTGGACTGGGCGCTGTCCAAGACCACGATCAACCCGGACGGCACCTTCCAGATCCCCGCCACGCTCCAGTGGTCGGGCCAGCCCGACACCTGGAACGCGTCGAGTCCCGGCGCCAACGCGGGACTGCACGTGACCGTCGCCGACTACACCAATGACGTCGGTGTGGCGGGCGCGTTCGCCAAGACGCTCTCGTACTACGCCGCCAAGTCCGGTGACACGAGGGCGAAGACGACGGCGAAGGCGCTCCTGGACGGCATGTGGTCCAACTACCAGGACGCGCTCGGCATCGCGGTCCCGGAGACCCGCGCCGACTACAACCGCTTCAAGGACAGCGTGTACGTCCCGAGCGGTTTCAGCGGCACCATGCCGAACGGCGACTCGATCAACTCCTCCTCGACCTTCGCCTCGCTCCGGTCCTTCTACAAGAGCGACCCGGCCTGGTCGAAGATCGAGAGCTACCTCGCGGGCGGTGCCGCGCCCGTGTTCACGTACCACCGGTTCTGGGCCCAGGCGGACATCGCCCTCGCCATGGGCTCGTACGCGGAGCTCCTTGAGTAAGCCCCGCTCTCGCTCCGCGTAGCGCGCCGGGCGGTCCCCCTCCGCTGTGGGGACCGCCCGGTGTCGCGCCCTTCGTACAACCTCCTCTCCCACATGGCTGAACCGAGGAAGGACCCCCACCGTGCGAAGAACCCGCATCCTCACGGCCGTTCTGGCGCTGGCCGCCGGCCTGCTCGCGGGCACCCCGCCCGCGCTCGCGGCGGCGGACGCGCCCGCGACGCCCCTGGCCGCCGAGTCGTACACCTGGAAGAACGCCCGGATCGACGGGGGCGGCTTCGTCCCCGGCATCGTCTTCAACCGCAAGGAGCAGAACCTCGTCTACGCCCGCACCGACATCGGCGGGGCGTACCGATGGCAGGAGTCGAGCAAGACCTGGACGCCGCTGCTGGACTCGGTCGGCTGGACGGAGTGGGGGCACACCGGCGTGGTGAGCCTGGCCTCCGACTCGGTGGATCCGAACAAGGTGTACGCGGCGGTCGGCACGTACACCAACAGCTGGGACCCGATGAACGGGGCCGTGCTGCGGTCCGCGGACCGGGGGGCGAGCTGGCAGAAGGCGGATCTGCCGTTCAAGCTGGGCGGCAACATGCCGGGCCGGGGCATGGGCGAGCGGCTCGCGGTCGACCCGAACAGGAACAGCGTGCTGTATCTGGGCGCGCCCAGCGGCAAGGGACTGTGGCGGTCGACGGACTCGGGCGCGACCTGGTCGCAGGTGACGAACTTCCCGAACGTCGGCAATTATGTGCAGGATCCCAGCGACACCAGCGGGTACGCGAGCGACAACCAGGGCATCGTCTGGGTCACCTTCGACGAGTCGACGGGGACGTCCGGCAGCACCACCAGGACGATCTACGTCGGGGTCGCGGACAAGGACAACGCGGTGTACCGGTCGACGGACGCGGGCGCGACCTGGACCCGGGGGGGGGGGGGGGGGGGGGGGGGGTGGGTGGGGGGGGGGGGGGGGGGGGGGGGGGGAGGGGGGTTGGGCGGCGCATCCAATGCAAAAAGAGAGGCGCGCGAAAG
>NZ_JBVIMA010000001.1:77295-647103 GCF_055580085.1 Streptomyces sp. NPDC032126 | reverse complement strand
TCCGAAAGCACCACAAGGACGCTTTATGTTGGGGTCGGGAAAAGGGAAAGTGGGGTGTGCGGGTAGGGGGAGGGGGGTGCAACGGGGACCGGGCTGGCCGGCCACCCGACGGGCTACCTCGCCCACAAGGGTGTACTGGATACCGTCAACGGCTATCTGTACATCGCATACAGCGACAAGGGCGGCCCGTACGACGGTGGCAAGGGCCAACTGTGGCGCTACGCCACGGCGACCGGGACCTGGACGAACATCAGCCCGGTGGCCGAGGCCGACACCTCCTACGGCTTCAGCGGACTGACGGTCGACCGCAAGCACCCCGGCACGGTCATGGCGACCGGCTACAGCTCCTGGTGGCCGGACACCCAGATCTTCCGCTCCACCGACAGCGGCGGCACCTGGACGAAGGCGTGGGACTACACGTCGTATCCCACCCGCGACAACCGCTACACCATGGACGTCTCGTCCTCGCCCTGGCTCACCTGGGGCGCCAGTCCCCAGCCGCCCGAGCAGACACCCAAACTGGGCTGGATGACCGAGGCGTTGGAGATCGACCCGTTCAACTCCGCCCGCATGATGTACGGAACGGGCGCGACGATCTACGGCACCGAGAATCTCACCAACTGGGACAGCGGCGCCAAGTTCACCGTCAAGCCGATGGTGCAGGGACTGGAGGAGACCGCGGTCAACGACCTCGCCTCGCCCCCGACCGGCGCCCCGCTGCTCAGCGCGCTCGGTGACGTCGGCGGCTTCCGCCACACGGACCTGACGAAGGTCCCGTCGATGATGTACACCTCGCCGAACTTCACCACGACCACCAGTCTGGACTTCGCCGAGACCAACCCCGACACCGTGGTCCGGGTCGGCGATCTGGACTCGGGCCCGCATGTGGCGTTCTCCACCGACAACGGTGCCAACTGGTTCGCCGGCACGGACCCGTCCGGCGTCAGCGGCGGCGGGACGGTGGCCGCGGCCGCGGACGGCAGCCGGTTCGTGTGGAGCCCCAAGGGCGCGGGCGTGCAGTACACGACGGGGTTCGGATCGTCGTGGTCGGCGTCGAGCGGCATCCCGGCGGGCGCGGTCGTGGAGTCGGACCGGGTCGACGCCAAGACCTTCTACGGGTTCAAGTCGGGCAAGTTCTACGTCAGTTCGGACGGGGGCGCCACGTTCACCGCGTCGGCCGCGACCGGGCTGCCCGGCGGCGACAGCGTCCGCTTCAAGGCGCTGCCCGGCACGAAGGGCGACATCTGGCTGGCCGGCGGGGAGAGCGGCGGCGCGTACGGGCTGTGGCACTCCACCGACTCGGGCGCGACCTTCACCAAGCTGGCGAACGTCGATCAGGCCGACACCGTGGGGTTCGGCAAGGCGGCGACCGGCGCGTCGTACCAGACGCTGTACACCAGCGCGAAGATCGGCGGGGTGCGCGGCATCTTCCGGTCGACGGACAAGGGCGCGACCTGGACGCGGATCAACGACGACGCCCACCAGTGGGGCTTCACCGGCGCGGCGATCACCGGTGACCCGCGGGTGTACGGCCGGGTCTATGTGTCGACGAACGGGCGCGGTGTCATCTACGGCGACACGTCCGACACCAGCGGGGGTGGCGGCGGCGGGGGTGGCGGCACCGATCCGACGCCGCCCACCGGTGCCTGCGCCGTGACGTACAAGATCACCAACCAGTGGTCGGGCGGTTTCCAGGCCGATGTGCGGCTCAGCAACACGAGCTCACGTGCCTGGAACGGCTGGTCGCTCGGCTGGTCCTTCGCCAACGGCCAGACGATCTCTCAGCTGTGGAACGCCGACTACACCCAGTCGGGTGCGGCGGTGACCGCGAAGAACGTGAGCTGGAACGGCACGGTGGCGGCCGGTTCGTCCGTGAGCTTCGGCTTCACGGGCAGTTGGTCGGGGACGAACACCAGACCGACGGCGTTCAAGCTCGGCGATCAGAGCTGCACGGTGAGCTGAGCCCGGGTCGGCGCCTCACCTCGGCGATCCACCGTAGCGCGCGGCCAGTTCGGTCACCGTGGCGGCGATCCTCTCGCGCAGTTCGGCCGGTTCGAGCACCTCGACCGCGGTGCCCAGCCGGAGGAACTCCGCGTGGGCGCGGTCCACGGACTCGATGGGGACGGTGACCCGGGTCCAGCCGTCCTCCTCGGGGCGCGCCGCGCCGGTGACCGGGCCGGGGAGCGGGACGCCCGGCGCCAGCCGGACCACCGCCTCGGCCCGGTGCAGCCGCTCGTGGAAGTCGCGCTGGTACGCCGTCCAGTATCCGGCCAGGTCGAAGTCGCCGGGGCGGGTGAACTCCTCGTCGGAGGGGGTGAGTCGGAGGATCTGGTCGACCCGGTAGGTGCGGGGTCCGGGGCCCGCGACGACGTACCAGCGGCCCGCCTTGAGGACGAGGCCGTACGGCTCCAGGCGGCGCTCGACGTCGGTGGGCTCGCGCCAGCGACGGTAGGCGATGTGCAGGACACGGTTGTTCCACACCGCGTCGGCGACCGCCGGCAAATACGGCACCTCGTCGGCGTCCGCGTACCAGCCCGGCGCGTCCAGATGGAAGCGGCCACTGATCCGGTCGGCGTGGGCGCGCAGCTCCGGCGGCAGGGCGGCGCGGACCTTGAGCTGGGCGGCGGCCAGGACGGAGCCGAGGCCGAGCTGGGCGGCCGGGCCGGGGGCGCCGGCGAGGAAGAGGGCCTCGGCCTCGCCCGCGGTGAGGCCGGTCAGCCGGGTGCGATAGCCGTCGAGGAGCCGATAGCCGCCGGCGTGGCCCGCGTCGCCGTACAGCGGGACGCCGGCCGCGCTCAGCGCCTCGACGTCCCGGTAGACCGTGCGGACGGACACCTCCAGCTCCTCGGCGAGCTGGGCCGCGGTCATGCGTCCACGGGTCTGGAGCAGCAGCAGGATCGAGACGAGACGGCTGGACTTCACTGACACAGGATGGCAGTGAAGCGGTCCTAACGTCGCGTCATGGCCTTCACGGAGAAGCTGCTGACCGTTCCGCCGCCGATCGAGGTCGGGGGACGGCGGGTCAAGCGCTACCACGTCACCGCCGACCCGGCGGGCATCGCATCCGAGATCCAGGATGCCGCATACAGAATCCTGCCGACCCTCTTCCCGGATCCCGACGACACCCCACCGGCGACCTTCGTCGTCCTGCACCGCGGCGGCGACGACGGCGCCTACCTCAACGCCTACAGCTGGGTCTGGGACAACGTGCTGCACTTCCGGGGCGCGGCCGCCGGCCAGCCGGTGCTGGGCTGCCCGGACCGTGACCCCACCCACTTCGTCCCCGTCGAGCGGCCGTGGATCGGCTGCGTCTGGGAACTGCCGCCCGTCCTGCACGAGCGCGACGCCTGGGTCCGGCACCTGCTCGCGCCCGACGTGCCCGACCTCGACGCCTATATGACCGACAGCCTGCCCGAGGGAACCACCGGAGACCGCCGATGAGCAGCCCGCACGACTTCGACTTCCTCCACGGCGAGTGGCACGTGCTCAACCGCCGCCGCACCGACTTCCTCGATCCCGGCAGCGACTGGGAGGAGTTCCCGGCCACGACCCAGTGCCGGCCGCTGTTCGACGGGGCCGCCAACATCGACGAGATCGACATGCCGCACCTGGGGGCCAGGGGCGCGACCCTGCGCCTGTTCGCCCCCGACGCCGGACAGTGGTCCCTGCACTGGGCGGCGAGCCGCACCGGCACGCTCTTCCCGCCGGTCGTCGGCCGCTTCCACGACGGCCGGGGCGAGTTCTACGGCGACGACACGCACGACGGCCAGGCCGTGCGGGTGCGGTTCGTGTGGTCGGGGCTCTCCCCGGCCGCCGCCCGCTGGGAGCAGGCGTTCTCGGTGGACGGCGGGGACACCTGGCTCACCAACTGGATCATGGAGTTCGCGCGGCCGGGATCCCGGGCTGCGGCTTCCTGAACGCCCTCAGGGTGAACAACGGGTCCGGGCGCGGCCGGTCCTGATCGGGCAGGGCGGCCAGACGCTCGGCGAATCCGTCGGCCGCCGGATGCCCCGGCGGCAGCGTGACGAACCAGCCGCGGCGCAGGTCTACGACGGTGCGCCGGGGGCTGCGGCCCTGCCCGCGGCCGGTGAACCGGCCCTCGCCCGCCGGGCGCAGCCCGGCCCGGGCGGCGTGGGACTCGACGAGCGCGGCGGCGTCCCGGGCGGGCGTGCGGGGCCGGGCGGCGAGGACGACATCGATGTCGCTGCCCACGTTGTGCGCGGCGGCCTTGTCGACCGTCGTCACATACACGCCGCCGGGCCGCAGCACCCGCGCGCACTCGGCGACGATACGGCGGACCTGCTCGTCGTCGTCGAGGAGGTGCAGCAGCCAGACGCTGGTGACGGCGTCGAACACGGCGTCCGGGAAGGGCAGCCGCCGGCTGTCGGCGACGACGACCGCGCCGGGCAGCCGGGCCGCGGCCATCCGGGCCATGCCGTGGGCCAGGTCCACGCCGGTGACCCGGGTCCCGGGCCGTGCGGCGGCGATCCTGCGGGTCACGATGCCGGTGCCGCAGGCCACGTCGAGCAGGCGGGGCGTGTCGGGCGGCACCAGGCGCAGAACGGCCTCGGCGGCGGCCTCGGCGCGGGCCTCACCGCCGCGCAGGACGTCGTAGGCGGCGGCTTCCTTGTCGTAGTCGAGCATGTGGCTCCCCCCGTCCCTGGGCCATCACCCCTGTTCAGCTTGCCCCATGGGCGGGGGCCAGGGCGGCCACTTTTCGAGCGAGCTCGAAGTCCCGTTCCGTCACGGCGTCCCCGGCGCTGTGCGTGTTCACCGCCAGGGCGACCGTGTTGTAGCCGAGGGTGAGGTCGGAGTGGTGGTTCAGCTCCTCCTGGACCTGGGCGATGTGGACGACCAGGGCGGCGGCGGCCGGGTGGGAGGGGAGGCGGTAGGTGCGGGTGAGGCGGTCGTCGGCGACGGACCAGCCGGGCAGTTCGGCGAGCCGGTCCTCGATCTCCTTCTGGGACAGCGGTTCGTCGGCCATGGCCCGGCTCCCTTCCTCGACGGGGCGTACCCGTCCAGCCTGACACAGGAGGGCCGTCGCGGCCCTGGTCAGGAGGGTTCCCGGTGCTCGGAGCGGTTACGCCTGCCCGGCCCCGCGCGGCGCGTCGCGCGCCGGCGGTCGGGTCGTGCGTACGCCGGTCACCGCCGTACGCACTCCGCCGCGAGGTCGTCGGCGACCGCCGTGATGGTCCCGCGGCCCTCCACCCGCTCCACCCACGGGTGGGGCAGGCCCGGGTCGCCGTGCAGGACGCCGAGCAGGTTGCCGCAGACCGAGCCGGTGGAGTCGCTGTCGCCCGAATGGTTGACGGACAGCAGAAGGGCCTGGTCGACGCGGGGTTCGACGAGGGCGGCGTAGACGCCGATGGCGAGGGCCTCCTCGGCGATCCAGCCGGCGCCCAGCTTCTCCACCTTGCCGGCGTCGGGGCTGCCCTCGGCGGCCAGGTCGAGGGCGGCTTCGAGGGCGGCGGTGGTCTCCTCGTGGCCGGGGTGCCGGGCCAGCAGCCGCAGGGTGCGCAGGACCGCGCCCTCCAGGGAGTCCCCCGCGACGAGGTGGGCGACGATCGCGGCGAAGGCGCCGGCCGCGTAGTAGCCGGTGGGGTGGCCGTGGGTCATCTGGGCGCAGCGGGCGGCGAGGTCGAAGGCGTGCTCGGCGGGGGCGCCGGTGAGACCGAAGGGCGCCGAGCGCATGACCGTGCCGCACCCCTTGGAGTCGGGGTTGACCGGGCCGGGCGGACCGAGCTCGCCCAGCATCGTCGGGACGTGGTCGCGCTGCTCCAGGCCGGAGAGGCAGGCGTTGCCGGGGGCGCGGCGGGAGTACAGCCAGGGCTCGTCGATCAGTCCGCCCCTCGGGCCGTCGTAGGCGGGGCCGCCGGGTCCGGCGACGACGGTGGGGCCGCCGTCGGGGGCGGAGACGCGCTGGGTGTGCAGCCAGCGCTCGTAGGCCCAGCGGACCAGGCGGGGCGCGGCGCCGCCGATGCCCTTGTGGCGCTCCCGCTCGTGCGCCTGGCGCAGCGCCTCCGCGGTGAACAGGGTCATCTGGGTGTCGTCGCTGATCCGGCCCGTCGCGCCACGCGCGTCGGCGACCAGACCGGTGACGCCGCGCGCGCCGTGCGTGGCGCGGATGGAGCCGAGGGAGTCGAACTCCACGGCGTAGCCGAGGGCGTCGCCGAGCGCTCCGCCCAGCAGACAGCCGCGCACTCTGGCCCGGTACACCGCCTCCGCCTCGAAGGACAGTGCGCGGGGGGTCCACGGCTCGGTCATCGGCACACCTCTCGGTCCGGGGGTCGTCTCGACTACGGTCGTCGGTATGACCATTGTCGCGACCGGTGCCACCGCCTCCCCGACCGCCCCCGCCGACCGGGGCGTGGGCCCGCTGCTGCGGGCCTGGCGCGAGCAGCGCAGGGTCAGCCAGCTGGAGCTGGCGCTGCGCGCGGACTCCTCGGCCCGGCACATCAGCTTCATCGAGACGGGCCGCTCCCGGCCCAGCGAGGAGATGGTGCTGCGGCTGGCCGAGCACCTCGACGTGCCCGTACGGGAGCGCAACGCGCTGCTGCTGGCGGCGGGTTACGCCCCGCACTACCCGGAGACGTCGCTGGACGACCCGACGCTGGACGCGCTGCGGGAGGGCCTGCAGCGGCTGATCCTCGGCTACGAGCCGTATCCGGCGCTGGTGGTGGACGGGCTGTACACGGTCGTGGCCGCGAACCGCGGTATCACCATGCTGCTGGACGGGGTCGACCCCGCCCTGCTGGAACCCCCGCTCAACGCGATGCGGCTGACGCTGCACCCCGGCGGGCTGGCGCCGCGCATCCGCAACCTGCCGGAGTGGCGGGGGCATCTGCTGCACCAGATGGAGCGTCAGATCGCGCTGCACCGCTCGCCCGAACTGCGGGAGCTGTACGACGAGGTGGCCGCGTATCCGGTGCCGGAGTCCGGGTCCGGGGGTGAACCGGCCGAGCCGGTGCCGTACTTCGCGCTGCCGATGGTGATCGAGCACGAGGGGCGGACGCTGTCGTTCGTGTCGTCGATCTCCACGTTCAACACGCCGATGGACGTGACCGTCGCCGAGCTGGCCATCGAGACGTTCCTCCCGGCCGACCCGGCGACGGTCAAGTACCTTCACTCGCTCACTTCCTGACGCACGAACATGACACACTGATCACAGGTCTCGACACGTAGGGGAGACGTGGCGTGAGTGAACGGCGGCCCGCCCCCACCGTGGGTCAGGTGGTCCTCGGCAGACGGCTGCAGGAGCTGCGGGAGGCGGCCGGGCTGGGCCGCGAGGAGGCCGCCCGGGCGCTGCGCGTGGCCCCCGCGACGGTACGGCGGATGGAGACCGCCGACGTCGCGCTGAAGATCCCCTACGTGCAGGTCCTGCTGGAGACCTACGGGGTGCCCGAGGAGGAGGCCGCGGCGTTCGTGCAGCTGGCCGAGGAGGCGAACCGGCCGGGCTGGTGGCAGCGCTTCCACGACGTGCTGCCGGAGTGGTTCAGCCTGTACGTGAGCCTGGAGGGCGCCGCGCGCCTGATCCGCTCGTACGAGCCGCACTTCGTCCCCGGCCTGCTGCAGACGGAGGAGTACGCGCGGGCCGTCCTGGAGGCCGGCACGGTCGGCCGGACCACCCCGCAGAACATCGACCGGCATGTGTCGCTGCGCATGGCCCGCCAGCGGCTCCTGGAGGGCGCGCAGCCGCCGCATCTGTGGGTGGTCATGGATGAAACGGTCCTGCGGCGCCCGGTGAGCGAGGACGGCGCGGTGATGCGCGAGCAGCTGGACAAGCTGCTGGAGTTCGCCGAGCGCGACCGGGTCACGCTGCAGATCGCGCGGTTCACGGACGGCCCTCACCCGGGCACGTACGCGCCGTTCTCCCTCTTCCGTTTCGCCGAGCCCGAGCTGCCCGACATGGTCGTCACCGAGTATCTGACGGGCGCCCTGTACCTGGACTCGCGCAAGGAGGTCTCCGCCCATCTGGAGGTCCTCGACCACATGACGACGCACGCCGCGTCGGCGCGGGACACCAAGGAGATGCTGCGCGCCCGCCGCGCCGACTGCTGAGGCCGCCGACCCGTACGGGTGCCGTGAACAGGTGCGTCCCGGCTCTCACCCCTAGCGTCGAGCTACGGGGGTGAACCGCACCGGCTCCTGCCGGTGGAAGGTGGACGCCAAGGAGGTCTGATGCCCTCGGACGCCGTGCTGTACCAGGCCGCCGCGCTCTGTCTGACCTACCCCGGCGACGACTTCCACGCCCGGCTGCCGCTGCTGCGCGAAGCGGCCCCGCAGCTGCGGGCGTTCACCGATCACGCGGCCGTGACCCCGCCGCGGGAGCTGGCCGCGCACTATGTGCGGGTCTTCGACCTCACCCACCGGCACAGCCTCTACCTGAGCCGGTGGGCGGGCGGCGACACCCGGCGGCGCGGCAGGTCGCTGGTCCGCTTCAGGGAGATCTACCGGGCGCACGGGCTGGAGTTCAGTGACGGGGAACTGCCGGACTTCCTGCCGGCGGTGCTGGAGTTCACGGCCCGGACGGGCGACACGGCGCTGCTCGCGGAACACCGGGACGCGCTGCGGCAGCTCCGTACCCGGTTGACCGCATACGGCACACCGTATGCGACGGTCCTGGACGCCGTATGCGCCACACTGCCGACCGCATCCACCACCCAGCGCACGCGCCACCCAGGCCTGCCCTCGCAGAGCCCGTTCTAGGCGGCCCCGCCCCTGGTGTCCCGGTCGTCGTCCACGATCTCCGCGTCGACCACCGACTCGTCGTCCTCGGGCGCGGTGGCCGTCTGCTCGCTGCCCTGGCCGGCGGTGGGCGGCTGCTCGGCCTGCGCGTACATCGCCTGGCCCATGCGCTGACTGACCGCGGCGAGCTTGTCGACGCCCGCCCGCAGCTCGCTCGTCCCGGCGTCGCGCTCCAGCAGGTCCTTCAGCTCGGTCACCGCCGAGCGGACCTCCGCCTTGGTGTCGGCCGGCACCCGGTCCTCGTTGTCGCGCAGGAACTTATCGGTCTGGTAGACGAGCTGCTCGGCCTGGTTGCGGGTCTCGGCGGCCTCCCGGCGCTCCCGGTCCTCCTCGGCGTACTGCTCGGCCTCCCGCATCATGCGGTCGATGTCGTCCTTCGGGAGCGCCGACCCGCCCGTCACCGTCATCTTCTGCTCCCGGCCCGTGGCGAGGTCCTTGGCCGAGACATGCATGATGCCGTTGGCGTCGATGTCGAAGGCGACCTCGATCTGCGGGACGCCGCGCGGCGCGGGCGGCAGACCGGTCAGGTCGAAGACGCCCAGCTTCTTGTTGTACGCGGCGATCTCCCGCTCGCCCTGGTAGACCTGGATGCCGACCGAGGGCTGGTTGTCGGCGGCGGTGGTGAAGATCTCCGAACGGCGGGTCGGGATGGTGGTGTTGCGCTCGATCAGCTTGGTCATGATGCCGCCCTTGGTCTCGATGCCGAGGGACAGCGGGGTGACGTCGAGCAGCAGGACGTCCTTCACGTCGCCGCGGATCACGCCCGCCTGGAGCGCCGCGCCGACGGCCACGACCTCGTCGGGGTTGACGCCCTTGTGCGGGTCCTTGCCGGTCAGCTCCCGGACCAGTTCGGTGACCGCGGGCATCCGGGTGGAGCCGCCGACGAGGATGACGTGGTCGATGGCGGACAGGTTCACCTTCGCGTCCTTGACCGCCTGGTGGAAGGGCTTCTTGCAGCGGTCGAGCAGGTCGGCGGTCAGCTCCTGGAACTGAGCGCGCGTCAGCTTCTCGTCGAGGTGGAGGGGGCCCTCGGCGGAGGCGGTGATGTAGGGCAGGTTGACGGTGGTCTCGGAGGACGAGGACAGCTCGATCTTGGCCTTCTCGGCGGCCTCGCGCAGCCGCTGGGTGGCCATCCGGTCGCCGGTGAGATCGATGCCGTACTGGCCCTTGAACCGCTTGACGAGATGCTCGACGATCCGCTGGTCCCAGTCGTCGCCGCCGAGATGGGTGTCGCCGTTGGTGGCCTTCACCTCGATGACGCCGTCGCCGATCTCCAGGAGGGAGACGTCGAAGGTGCCGCCGCCGAGGTCGAAGACGAGGACGGTCTGTTCCTCGCCGCGGTCGAGGCCGTAGGCGAGGGCGGCGGCGGTGGGCTCGTTGATGATCCTGAGCACCTTCAGGCCGGCGACCTCGCCGGCCTCCTTGGTGGCCTGCCGCTGGGCGTCGTCGAAGTAGGCGGGGACGGTGATCACGGCGTCGGTGACGTCCTCGCCGAGATAGGACTCGGCGTCCCGCTTCAGCTTCTGCAGGACGCGCGCGGACAGCTCCTGGGCGCGGTAGCGGGTGCCGTCGACGGAACCCTGTTCGGGGAAGCGCCAGTCCGCGTCGCCCATGTGGCGTTTGACGGAGCGGGCGGTGCGGTCCACGTTGGTGACGGCCTGCCGCTTGGCGACCTCACCGACGAGCACCTCGCCGTTCTTGGCGAAGGCCACCACCGAGGGGGTCGTCCTGGCGCCCTCCGCGTTGGCGATGACGGTGGGTTCCCCGCCCTCCAGCACGGCCACCACGGAATTGGTGGTCCCGAGATCGATCCCGACCGGACGTCCCATCGCTGTCCCCTTCCACCAGGGCCCGCCAGGGCCCGCCACCGGGCGGCCTCCACCTCCAGCACAAAACTTGAGTGGGCTGTTGTCAATGGGGCGCGGGGCTCACAGGGGCGGGGGAACCCGCGCCCCCGCATCGGGCGAAGCCCGAAAGGGGCGCGGGGAACTGCGCGACAAGCCACGACGAGGCCGCACACGAAAACCGACCCCGTCGCGGCATCCAGCGGAGCTAGGACAGCTTGGCGGACAGCGTGATCGGAACCGCCTTCAGCGCCTGGCTGACCGGGCAATTGGCCTTCGCGCCCTCCGCCGCGGCGACGAACCCGGCCTCGTCGAGGTCCGGCACCGTGCCCTCCACGGTGAGGTGGATGCCCGTGATGCCCTCACCCGGCTGGAAGGTGACGTCCGCCGAGGTGATCAGCTTGGTGGGCGGGGTGCCGGCGCCGGCCAGACCGTGCGACAGGGCCATGGAGAAGCAGCTGGAGTGGGCGGCGGCGATCAGCTCCTCCGGGCTGGTCTTGCCGTTCGCCTGCTCGGCGCGCGAGGGCCACGACACCGGCTGCTCGCCGATGCCGGAGGAGTCGAAGGTGACGACTCCGTTGCCCTGGAGCAGGTCGCCTTCCCAGACGGTGTGAGCGGAGCGTGTGGTAGCCACGTGTCTTCCTTTCGCATGGACGTGCCGTACCCCCATCCGATCACATTCCGGCTCACCGTACGCGGAACACGGGACCACGCGCGGTGAACGGCAGGCGGGCGCCCTGGGGAATCAGGTAGGCGTGCTCGCGCCGCACCCGCAGGACGTCGCACCAGCCGTCGGTGATCACCAGGACGGGCGCCCCGGGCGGGAAGTCGTCCGCGCGCTGCAACAGGTCGATCCCGGGCTGCAGGACCGTGCCGCCGCGCCCGTGCACCCGGACCCGCCCGGCGATCTCGGTGACCGGAAGGTAGCCCGCGTCGTGCGGGGCGGCGTCGCAGAAGACGACCCGCGCGGCCGGTACGTCCCGGGACTCGGCGTAGGAGGCGATGGCGCCGAGCGCCTTGCCGAGCAGGACGCGGTCCATCGAGCCGGAGGTGTCGAGAACCACGCCGAAGGTGCAGCGGGCGATCTCCTGCGGCGGGAAGAAGCGGCCCGCGCGGGGGATGTCGGGGGTGGACGCCTGACGGCGCGCGGGACGGGCGTACGACCGTACGGGCTCGGGGCGGGGCACGAACTCGTCGAACCAGCGGGCCAGTCGGGCGTCCCACGGCAGCGGGGGCTGGCTGAGCGCCCGGATCTCCTCGACCAGGCCGCCCGGGAGGAACCCGCGCTCCTGGCGCTGGTGCAGATCGAGGCCGTGGGCGAGGCCGCGGCGGTAGAACTCGTCGAGGTCGACGTAGTCGGCGGGCGGGCCGAGCGGGCCGCCGAGCAGGTCGCCGACGCCCTTGCCGCGCAGGGTGGCGAGGCGGCGCGCCCGGCGCAGGTCGCCGGCGATGCGGTCGTACACCTCCTCGGCGGAAAGAGAGCTCAGCTCCGGGTCGTACAGCAGCCCCTCGGGCATCGTGCCGACGTCCATCTCGCGCAGCCAGCCGTTGACGACGTAGTCGCAGGCGACGTTGAACAGCTGCGGGTCGCGGGGGCCGCAGCGGTCGCCGTGGCGCAGGGCGGCGTGCAGCATCTCGTGGGCGAGGACGAACCGCCACTCCTCGTCGTCGAAGCGACGTACGGGGTTGACGTAGATCTCCCCGGCCTCCGTGTTCACGGCGGCGATCGCGATGCCGTGCGCGCGGGCCAGTTCGGCGTCGGCGACCAGGGTGATGCCGGAGGCGATGCCGCCGAGCAGCGGGTAGGAGGAGATGAACCAGCTCAACGCCCGTTCCCAGGGCCGCTGTTCGGTCAGCTCCCCGGTCAGGTGGTCGCGTCGGCCGCCCGCCATGTCCATCGCGGCGGACACCGTGCGGGTCAGGGCGGTGGCGAACGCCAGCGGCCAGTCGGGCATCTGCCGGCCGAACCAGCCCCAGGGGACCAGGAGTTGGTCGGGCTCCGGGCCGGCGGTGCCGCAGTGCCCGTAGACGGCCGGGAGGCCGGTGCGGCGCCAGCGGGCGGCGAGCTGTTCCTCGTCGCCGTCCGGGTACGACAGCGGCAGGTGGTCCGGCGCCCTGCCGACGGGGAAGGTGAGCAGAAAACGGTTGACGACCACGCAGCGCGCTGCGAGCTCGTGGCGGTCGGGCTGGGCCCGCTCGTCCTTGTGCGCCGGGACGTGCCCGAAGCCGAGGTGCAGGGCCGCGTGGGCGATCGACCAGGCCCACAGGGCGGGGTCGGCGACGCGGGCCGGGTGGGCGTGCAGGACGCCGTTGGAGTCGACGCGGATCAGGCCGTTCCGGGGCGCCGAGGCGCACTCCTCCTGGCGGCAGGTGTCGAAGTCGAGGGCGGCCAGCGCCGGGTTGGCGCGCACCAGCCGCATGCCCTCGGCGAACGCCTCCCCCGCGACGTCCCGCTGCTTCTTCCCCTTGCCGCCGCTCCCGCGGCTCACCGGCGCGCCTCCACCAGGCGCGGCATGTCCCGGGCCGCCTCGACGAGGAACCAGGCGGGCAGGACGGGATTGCCGTCGGCGTCGGAGGCGATGACGGTCTGGGCGACCTCGACGGAGATCTCGGCGAGCTGCACCAGCAGCGACTTCGCGCGGTACGCCGTCTGGCGGCCGTTCGGCGACATGTGCTCCTTGCTCGCGGGCAGTTCCTTGATCAGCCGGCCCCGGAAGGAGTCCGCGAGGTAGTACAGCAGGTCCCGGTCCTCCAGGCGGTTCGGCCAGCGGGCGTCGCCGGTGAGGATCGCCTCGATGCCGAAGCGGCTGCGCACGATCTTGACGTAGCCGCAGAAGGCGGTGGCGTGCGCGGGCGTCAGCGTGCCGTGCGCGAGGATCTTCAGCGTCTCCTCGTCCAGCCCGGTCCCGAAGGAGTGCAGGGCGTCGGAGAGCATGTGCCAGGAGCGGGGCGTGGAGAAGGGTTCCTCGGTCTTGGGCGGCGTCGACCACAGATGGTCGGGCCGGTCGGTGAGGTGGTCCAGGATCCACGGGTGGATGCCGTTCTGAGCGGCCCACACCAGCCAGTCCTTCGCGGACGCCGAGAGGTGGACGTGGGTGAGGCGGTTGACGAGGGCGGAGGCGATCGGGCGGGCGAGCGCGTTGTCGGTGGCCCGGTTTCCGGCGCCGATCACGATCGATCCCCGGGGCAGTTCGTAGTTTCCGATCCGGCGGTCGAGGATCAGCGAGTAGAACGCCTTCTGCACATCCGGGGAGGCCGCGTTCAGCTCGTCCAGGAACAGGCAGTACGGCTCGTCGCGGGCGATGCTCTCCGGCGGGCAGAACACCGACCGGCCGTCGCGGATCTGCGGTACGCCGATGAGGTCCTCCGGCGCCAGCTGGGTGCCGAGCAGGCTCACGCACTCCAGTCCCAGCGACTCGGCGAACTGCCGTACCAGGGAGGACTTTCCGATGCCGGGGGCGCCCCAGACGAAGACGGGGCGCACGGTGGCGAGGCCGAGGAGGAGTTCGGGCATCCGGGAGGGCGTGACGGTGACGGCGGCCTGCAAAGCCTGCGCTCCTTGAGGGGATTCGGGTGTATGTGCGCCCCTCAGTGTGTGCGGACGACGACCGCGGCGCAGCCGAATTTCCGGCGCCGCGCCGCCCCGGCTCAGGCGGCCCGCTCCTCCCGTTCGGGCTCCAGGGGGACTTGGGGGCCGTCCGACTCGCGCAGCCAGCGGCGCAGGACGCGGTGGAGGTGTTCGGCGCCGGCCAGTTCCTCGCCGTCGGCCACCGGCGTGGACAGCGCGCACGGCGACAGCAGGAACGGCTTGCCCTGGGCGCCGCCGAGGCCCCCGTGGGAGCCGATCTGCTCCTCGAAGGCGAGCACCTCGCCGTCGGCCGGGTCGTGGAAGGAGTTGACCATCACGTCGGCGGTGTGCGGGAAGGAGTGCGTACGGCGCACCGCGTCGGCCGCGCCCGTCCCGAAGGGCGCCAACGGGCCGGTGCCGTCCTTGAGTTCGTCGACGGGGATCTCCGCGCCGTACGCGCCGAGCACGACCCCGTCGTGTTCCTCGCTGCGCACCAGCAGGAAGCCGACGCCGGGGTGGTTGGCGAGCGTGGCCAGCAGGGCGGGGTGACGGGCGTCGATCTCCTCCTTGCTCATGCGGTGCGGCACATCGGGGAAGGAGATCAGGCCCAGGTTGCCGGAGGCCAGCACGATCGGCTCCGAGCGGCGGGAGGGGCGGTGGCGCTCCCCGCCCTCCTCGACGGGCCGGCGCAGCGCCGCGCGCACGGCGGCCCGTGCCTCGGCGCCGCTGCGGGTGCGCTCGGCCCGGCGTGGCACGGGCAGCCCGCAGCCGGCCCGCACCAGGTCGCCGAGGGTGAGGCCGTAGCGGGCGCGGAAGGTCTCGCCGGGGCTCTGGCCGTGGTCGGACAGGACGACGATCCGGTAGGGGCGGGGGGCGTGTTCGGCGACCTTCTCGATCAGGGCGAGCGAGCGGTCGAGGCGGGCGAGGACCCTCTCGGCGTCCCGGCTGTTGGGGCCGGAGTGGTGGGCGACCTCGTCGTAGGCGACCAGGTCGGCGTAGACGGCGGTGCGGCCGGCGAGCATGTCGCCCATGACGGCGGCCACCACGACGTCCCGTTCGACGACGGTCGCGAAGGCGCGGACGAAGGGGTAGAGGCCGCCCCGGGCGACGCGCGGCCGGCGCTTCTTCAGTCGGGCGTGCGTGGACTGGCCGATCTCGCGGCCGACCTCGGCGACGAAGGACAGGGCGGTGCGCACGGCGTTGGCGGGGTCGGAGAAGTAGGCGAAGTAGCCGGCCCGGGAGCGGTTCTCGCGGCTGCGGCGGTTGATCGCTACGGACAGCACCAGGGCCTGCTCGTCGGCGCCCCCGCCGAAGAGATTGCCGCGGCTGGCGCCGTCGACGGTGAGCAGTCCACCGTCGCCTGTACGCACGACGGCGCGGCGCTGGAGTTCGGCGGCGCTCGTCGGCCGGTTGCACACCATCACCTCGCCGCGGTCCTTCTCGTACCAGCGGAAGGCGGGTATGTCGTGGTTGGAGCCGTGCAGGATGCCGAGCTGGCTGGAGCCTGTCTGGCTGGACCAGTCGGTGCGCCACGGGGTCAGGCGGTGCGTGGCGGGCTCTCCGTCCGTCCCGCCCAGCCAGCGGGCGACCGTCGGCATCACGCCCCTGGCCACGGCCGCGCGGAGCACGTCGTGGCCGACGCCGTCGAGCTGGAGGAAGACGGTGCCGTGGGTGGGCGGGCAGGGCGGGCCGCCGCCGCGGCGGCGGTCGGCGAGCCGGTACAGGCGGCGGCGGTAGGCGTCGTCGTCGCGCACGGCGAGCGCGCCGCCCGTCGCGGAGGCCACGGCGGACATGACGGCGGCCACGATCACGGCGGTCTCGGGGGCCGCCTCGCTCTGCCCCGACGGGGTCAGCCGCAGCGCGACCAGCAGCAGGGAGCCGTTGAGGAAGAACACCAGCAGGCCGAGCACGAGGGCGGGGACGAGCAGCAGGAACCGTACGAGGAGCGGCCAGACGACGGCCGAGAGCACACCGAAGACACCGGCGCCGATCGCCGCGGTGACGCCGATCGTCGTCGCGCTGTCGCCGTCGGCAGACTGGAGCCGGAAGTCCGGCAGGATGCCCGCGAGCACGAGCATCGTGACCGTGGACACCCCCCATACGGTGAGGCTCCGCCCGAACTGGGAGACCACCCGCCGCCAACGCCCTGCACCCACGCCGAGCCCACCTCACGTCCCGGCCCCGCCCCCGCCCGCGGGGCCTGTGTCACCACCAGCCTGTCATACCGGCGGCACCACGTCCCGGCGGTGCGGGACCGATCCCGGACCCCATCCCCGGACCCATTCCGGACCTCATCCCCGGACCCGCCCGCGCGACGCCCCCGTGACCGCCCCGGCCGACGTCACCGCCCGTCGTAGCCGGCCGTCGGCATCGACAGCCTCCGGTGCACCCGCGCCTTCATCTGCGCGTCGTACGCCGGTTCCGCGTCCCCCACCGTCTCCACCCGCACCCCGCGCCGCGCGCACTCCGCCGCGAACTCCTCGACGGACGACAGCGCGCTGCGCAGCACCCGCGCGCTCGGCGCGACGAACAGGTCGACCCCGGGCCGCACCCCGTCCCACAGCACGCAGTGATCGGCGCGCAGCCCGCACACCAGCAACTCCCGCGCGACGACGTACCCGTGCTCCCGCGCCCATCGCGCGCACATCGCGTGCTGGGTGCGCGAGTCCACCAGGAAGGGATCGGCGTCCAGTTCCTCCAGCGGCGTCAGACTCGCGATCGCCGTGACGCGGACCGGTCCCATGGCGTCCCCCTCACCTCCGGGTTTCGCCGCCGACCCTACTCCTGCCCGTAGGCTTCGGGGGAGTCGCGCGAAGGAGGCAAAGAGGTGCCGGTGGAGATCACCTGGTGGGGTCACGCCACCTGCACGATCGTGGACTCGGACATACGTGTGCTCACCGATCCCCTGTTCGCCCGCCGCCTCGCGCACCTGCGCCGGCGCCGGGGCGCCCCGCCACCGCCCTCCGCCTGGCGCGCGGACGTGGCGCTGGTCTCCCATCTGCACGCCGACCACCTCCATGTGCCCTCGCTGGCGCGCCTCGCGCCGGGCACGCGCCTGGTGGTGCCCCGGGGCGCGCCGCGCGCCGTCCCCGGCCTCCGGCGCCTCACGCATCTGCGGCTGACCGAGATGGCCCCCGGGGAGGAGACGGTCGTGGGCGGGCTGCGCGTGCGGGCCGTGCCGGCCCGGCACGACGGGCGGCGGCTGCCGGTCGGACCGCACCGCTCCCCCGCCCTCGGATACGTCGTCGAGGGCGAGGCGCGCACCTACTTCGCCGGGGACACCGGCCTGTTCGCGACCATGGCCGAGGAGGTCGGACCGGTCGACGTGGCGCTGCTGCCGGTCGGCGGCTGGGGTCCGTACCTGGGCGAGGGGCATCTGGACGCGGGGCGGGCGGCGCAGGCGCTGGCCCGGCTGGGGCCGCGCAGCGCGGTGCCGGTGCACTACGGCACGTACTGGCCGATCGGCATGGACGCGGTGCGCCCCCATGAGTTCCACGCGCCGGGCGAGGACTTCGTACGGCACGCGGCCCGGCTGGCGCCGGAGGTGACGGTGCACCGGCTGGAGCACGGGCAGAGCGTACGTCCGGAGGTCGCACGGTGATAGGGCTGGCCTCGACCGCCACGACGGTGCCCGCGGAGTCGACACAGCAGGCGATCGGCTATCCGTCGCTGTTCCTGCTGGTGCTGTTCGGGGCGCTGGTGCCGGTCGTGCCGACGGGGGCGCTGGTGAGTTCGGCGGCGGTGGTGGCGTTCCATCAGACGGCTCCCTTCGCGCTGGCGCTGGTGTTCGTGACGGCGTCCCTCGCGGCCTTCCTGGGAGACGCGACGCTGTACTGGCTGGGGCGGCGCGGGATGCGGTCGCGCGGCGGGTCGCGCTGGCTGGAGGCGATCCGCGCGCGGGCCCCGGAGGACCGGCTGACCGGGGCGCAGGAGAAGCTGGCCGAGCACGGGGTGGCGGTGCTGGTGCTGTCGCGGCTGGTGCCGGCGGGCCGCATCCCGGTGATGCTGGCCTGTCTGATGGCGCGCTGGCCGCTGCGGCGCTTCGCGCGCGGCAACCTCCCGGCGTGCCTGGCCTGGGCGGTGACCTACCAGCTGATCGGGATCCTGGGCGGCTCGCTGTTCCCGGAGCCGTGGCAGGGCGTGGTGGCGGCGGTCGCGCTGACCTTGCTGGTCAGCGCGGCACCGAGCCTGTGGCGACGGATCCGCCGGACACCGGCGGCCGGGTCCTAGGTCGCGCGCGGCGGCTTGCCAGGTCTCCTGGCGAGGGTGGTGACGGCTCGCTAGGTCTCCTGCCGCACCAGCACCCGCGACCCGCCGATCGGCAGGTCCCACAGGTCGTCGCGGTCCAGTCCCGCCCTCTCCCAGGCGATCCGCACCCGGGTGAGCGGCTCCAGGACCGGCTCCGCCGACAGCACGAAGGTGCCCCAGTGCATGGGCGCCATCCGGCGTGCGCCGAGGTCCTGGGTGGCGCGGACGGCCTCCTCGGGGTCGCAGTGGACGTCGCTGAGCCACCAGCGCGGGTCGTAGGCGCCGATCGGCAGCAGGGCGAGGTCGATACCGGGATAGCGCCGGCCGATACGGGAGAACCAGTGGCCGTAGCCCGTGTCGCCCGCGAAGTACACGCGCTGTCCGTCGGGGGCGGTGCAAACCCAGCCGCCCCACAGGCTGTGGCAGGTGTCGGTGAGGGTGCGCTTGGACCAGTGATGGGCGGGCACGAAGTCGAAGCGGACCCCGGACACCTCGGCCGCCTCCCACCAGTCGAGCTCGGTGACGCAGGTGAAGCGGCGGCGCCGGAACCAGCGGCCGAGCCCGGCCGGCACCAACACCGGGGTGTCGCGCGGGAGTCGGCGCAGGGTGGGGGCGTCCAGGTGGTCGTAGTGGTTGTGGCTGATGACGACGGCGTCGACGGGCGGCAGGTCGTCCCAGGCGACGCCGACGGGGGTGACGCGCGCGGGCGTGCCGATGATACGGCGGGACCAGACCGGGTCGGTCAGCACGGTCAGGCCGCCGACGCGCACCACCCAACTGGCGTGTCCCGCCCAGGTGACGGCGACGGTGCGGGCGTCGACGCGGGGCAGCGGCCCGGGTTCGTAGGGCAGCAGGGGGATGTCGGCGAGGCCCTCCCGGCCGGGGCGTACGGAACCCTCGCGGGCGAAGCGGGCGAGGGCCTTGAGGCCGGGCAGGGGGGCGGTGAGCCGGTCGTGGAACGTACGGGGCCAGACCCGCCGCTCGCCCAGCGGCCGGGGTTGGGCGAGCGGCGGGAACGACGGCGGGGAGGGCCTGACGGCGATGCCCCCGGGCGCGGCCGCCAGGACGGTGACCGGGCCGGCCGTGGCCGCACCGTCATGGGCGGGTGCCGCGGCACCGACAATTGCGGTGCTGTCTATGCCGGTCGCGGTCCCGGCGGCTGTCGCACTCTCGACAGTGGTCGCACTCTCGGCGGTGTTGGCGCTCTCGGTGGTGTTGGGGCTCTCGGTGGTGGTCGCGGTCTGGGTCGTGGTCGTCTCGGACTGCTGCGTCATCGAGGAGGCTCCCATCGCTGAGCGTCGTCACGGAGATCGTCGAAGACCGACCTCAGATGGATCAACGCACGGTGCACGTGTGGCAGTTCCAAGGGGGTGGGTGACGTGAGGCATTCCGTGCGCTCGGCGTCGGTGGTGCCGAGCAGCGGGCCGGTGGACAGGCGCACGCGCAGCGCCCCGAGGTCGTCCCCGAAGCGGTGACCGCCCGGCGCGGGCATGCCGAGCCGGGCGGTGAGGAAGTCCTCCAGGTCCTGCGCGTCCCCCACGCCGTGCGCGGACAGCGCGGTGCGCAACGGACCGAGGTCGGCGTAGAGATGACGGCCGGCCCGGGGCGGCAGCGCCAGCGCGCCCGCGCCGACGACGACACCGTGCGCGGCGGCGGCCACGCGCGCGTGCAGGCGTACGGCGGCGGCCAC
This sequence comes from Streptomyces sp. NPDC032126, assembly GCF_055580085.1. Classification (NCBI taxonomy): domain Bacteria; kingdom Bacillati; phylum Actinomycetota; class Actinomycetes; order Kitasatosporales; family Streptomycetaceae; genus Streptomyces; species Streptomyces sp. NPDC032126. Next base: position 627,008 of record NZ_JBVIMA010000001.1, on the reverse strand, counting down.
GCGCGCGGTGACCGGCTCGGGCTCGCCGAGGACGTACGCGGCGGCCGCGGCGACGGGCGCGGCGACACGGGCGCCGAGCGCGGTGAGGATGTCGAGCACGCGCGCGTGCAGGCCGTCGCCCCCGTCCCCGGCGGGGAATCGGGCGACGGCGGCGGGCCAGCCGGCGGGCAGCAGGGCGCCGGCGAGGTCGGTGACGACGGTGACCCGCTCGGGCAGCATCTCGGCCGGGCTGACCGGCACGGTGTCGTGCGGGGCGTGCAGGGTGTCCCGCCAGGTCTCGTCGCTGACCAGGTGCAGTCCGGCGCCGGCGGCGGCCTCCACGGCCTCGTGCAGCAGTTCGGGCGGGGCGGCGGTGCCGGTCGGGTCGTCGGCGACGGACAGCACGAGGAGCCGGGGGTCGCCGCCCTCGTCGCGCACCCGGCGCACGGTCTCCAGCAGGGCGTACGGGTCCGGGACGCCGCCGCACTCGGCGGGGGTGGCCACATGGAAGACGGGGCGGCCCAGCAGGCGCGCGTACGGTGCCCACCAGGCGGCGCAGGGGCGGGGCACCAGGACGTCACCGCCGAGGGCGGCGGTCAGGGCGAGCAGCAGCGCGGGGGCACCGGGGGCGGCGGCGAGCCGGTCGGCGGCGGCCGGGACGGCCCGCCGCTCCCAGTAGCCGAGGGCCGCGTCCAGCAGGTCCCGTCCGCCGCCGACGGGTTCGGCGTCGGAGCGGGGGGCCGCCCGGGCGAGCACCTCGACGAGCTCGGGCAGTACGGGGAGCCCGTCCGCGGGCAGCGGCGGCCCGTAGCGGACGGGCCCGTGGCCCTCCGGTTGCGTCCGCCGCATGTGGCCCTCCGCGCAGTGGGTCGTTGGTGCGCCGTGCCGTGCCCGGGCCGCCGCCGGCCTCCCCCGGCGCCGGGGGCCGGTGGGGCGAGGCGTCCCGTACGGGGCCGGTCGGGCCCCAGGGCTGTCAGTACCCAGCGTGCCCCGTCCCCATGACGGCCCGCTCGGCCGCGGCCACTCACCCGCCACCGCCCGCTCGGGACGTACGGTCGCCTCCTTGGGTCGTACAGCCGCCCGCCCGGCTCCCTCGGGCGCCTCAGGCGCCGGTGGCCGTGCCGCGGCGGCGCAGCAGCCGGTGCGCTGCGGCGGCCGCCGCGGCCGCGATGAGCACCCCGCCGGCGACCAGCGCGGGCACGGAGTCGTTGAAGGAACCGCCGTCCCCGGCCCGTACCCCGCGCTGCACGGCGGCGGCACCGCCGCAGGGCGTGCCGGACGGGGTCGGCTGGGTGCAGGGCGTGGCCGGCGCGACCGTGCCCTTGGCGACGTCGAAGGTGGCGCTCCAGGCCCGCCCCTGCCCGCCGGGCGGCGCCGGGCAGGTGCCGTCGACGGTCCACGCGGCGTCGGTCCCGGTGCCCTCGATCCCCTGGAACTCGGTGGCGGCGGCGATGCGGGCGGTACCGCGGTAGGCGGGCCCGGACGCCCCCTCGTCGTTGCCGGGGACCTTCTGCAGGGTGACGGTCCCGTCGGCGAAGGCCTGTGAGGTGGCGTCCAGGGTGGCGGGAGCGGTCCCACCGACGGCGTCGCAGGCGACGGAGACGGTGACATTGCTCGCGGGCGCGACGGAACCCGGACTGACCTCGGCCGCGGGATCCGCGTGCGCGACCGGGGCGACGGCCAGTACGGCGCCGTGGAGCGCGGCGACGGACAGGACACGGACGGTGCGACGCATGGGGCGGCTCCTTGGGCCTGCGGCGGAGGTCGTACGCCCCCATCACAGCCCGCGGGAGAGGAGCCCGCCCGTGAGAGCCCCCCATTGGCGGCACCCACGCACCCGACCAGGTGAACCGCGAGCCACGGACGGGGCGGGCGGCCACGACGCGCCCGTGGCCGCCGACGGACCGACCCCATGCCCTACGCGGCGTCCTCGAGCACCTGCTCGCGCAGCTGACGGCAGCACCGGCTGATCAGCCGGGACACATGCATCTGCGAGAGGCCGAGCCGTTCCGCGATCCGGCTCTGGGTCATGTCGCCGAAGAACCGCATGTAGAGGATCGCCCGCTCCCGCTCGGGCAGTGCGGCGAGCCGGAGCCGCACGGCCTCCCGGTCCACGACCGTGTCCAGCGCGGGATCGGCGGACCCCAGCGCGTCCGCGAGCGAGTACCCGTCCTCGCTGCCGGGCAGCTCCGCGTCCAGCGAGAGGGTGGTGAAGCTCTCCAGCGCCTCCAGTCCGACGCGGACGTCCTCCTCGCTCAGCTGCGTGTGCTCGGCGATCGCCGCGACGCTCGGGCGCTGGTCCGAGACGCCGCGGGTGAGGTCCTGGCATGCGAAGCGGACCCGATTGCGCAGGTCCTGGACCCGCCGCGGTACGTGCAGGGTCCACATGTGATCGCGGAAGTGCCGTTTGATCTCGCCGGTGACGGTCGGCACCGCATAGCTCTCGAACGCTTTGCCGAGGTCGGGGTCGTAGCGGTCGACGGCCTTGACGAGCCCGAGGGCCGCGACCTGGCGCAGGTCCTCGAAGTTCTCGCCCCGGCTGCGGAACCGTCCGGCCAGCCGGTCGGCCATCGGCAGCCAGGCCTCGACGATCTCGGCGCGCAGCCGGTCGCGCTCGGGACCCGGCGGCAGCGCGGCGAGCCGCCGGAAGTCGGCCGCGGTGTCGGGCGCGTCGTCGTGGGGGTGCTTCGCGTTCGCTCCTTTGCGGGGGATGCTTCGTGTGGTGCTTCGCATGATGCGTCGCAACTCCCTTGTACGTGCTCTGGGTTGGCCGGTCACCGTGGTGAGCGTGGAGGGGGGCGGCCGGGCGCCGGGTGCGCCGGGGCCGCGCCGGGCGGTCTCCCACGGGCGTGCCTCCGGTCCGAAGCACTGTCACTCCGGCTGCCCGCGGCCCCCGCCCGCAAACACCCCGCAGGTTTTCCCGGGGCCCCGGCGGTGACTCGTCCAGTTGCCCGGTCGTCTTCCTCGACCATGTCTTCTGACCAGCACGCGGAGGTTCTCCCATGAGCACCAAGGTCGCCGACCACATCCTGGAGCGGCTGCGCGAATGGCAGGTGGAGTACGTCTTCGGCTATCCCGGCGACGGCATCAACGGCCTGCTCGCCGCGTGGGGCCGCGCCGAGGACCGGCCGCGTTTCGTGCAGTCCCGGCACGAGGAGATGTCCGCGTTCCAGGCGGTCGGCTACGCGAAGTTCAGCGGCCGGCTCGGCGTGTGCACGGCGACCTCGGGCCCGGGCGCGATCCATCTCCTCAACGGCCTGTACGACGCGAAGCTGGACCATGTGCCGGTGCTGGCCGTGGTCGGGCAGACGGCCCGTACGGCGATGGGCGGCTCCTACCAGCAGGAGGTGGACCTGCACACCCTGTTCAAGGACGTCGCCTCCGACTTCGTGGAGACGGTGACGGTGCCGGAGCAGCTGCCGAACGTGCTGGACCGGGCGATCCGGACCGCGTACGCCCGCCGCTGCCCCACGGCCGTCATCGTCCCCGGTGACGTGCAGGAGCTGGACTACTCGCCGCCCACGCACGAGTTCAAGATGGTGCCCTCCAGCCTGGACCGCAGTTCCTGGACGGCGGTCCCCTCGGACGAGTCGCTGCGCCGGGCCGCGGACATCCTCAACTCCGGTGACAAGGTGGCCGTGTTGGTCGGGCAGGGCGCCGCTGGGGCGCGCGAGGAGGTCGAGCGGATCGCCGAGCTGCTGGGCGCCGGGGTGGCCAAGGCGCTGCTCGGCAAGGACGTGCTGAGCGACGAACTCCCGTACGTCACCGGCTCGATCGGCCTGCTCGGCACCCGGCCGTCGTACGAGCTGATGCGCGACTGCGACACCCTGCTGACCATCGGATCATCCTTCCCCTACACGCAGTTCCTGCCGGACTTCGGGTCGGCGCGGGGCGTGCAGATCGACATCGATCCGCACATGGTGGGGATGCGCTTCCCGTACGAGGTGAACCTGGTCGGCGACGCGCGCGAGACGCTGCGGCGGCTGATCCCGCTGCTGTCGGCGGAACGCGGGCGCGAGTGGTACGAGACGGTGTGCGCCAACGTGGAGCGCTGGCGCGAGGTGATGGAGCGGCGGGCGGGCCTGACGGCCGACCCGATCAACCCGGAGTACGTGGCCCGGGCGCTGGATCCGCTGCTGCCCGCCGACGCGATGGTCTCGTCGGACTCGGGCTCGGTGGCGAACTGGTACGCCCGCCATCTGACCATGCGGCCCGGGATGCGCGCCTCGCTGTCCGGCACGCTGGCGACGATGGGCTGCGGTGTGCCGTACGCGATCGGCGCGAAGTTCGCCCACCCGGACCGGCCGGCGATCGCGCTGGTCGGCGACGGGGCGATGCAGATGAACGGGATGGCGGAGCTGATCACGGCGGCGAAGTACGCGGACCGCTGGCAGGATCCCCGGCTGGTCGTGGCCGTCTGGAACAACCACGATCTCAATCAGGTGACGTGGGAGCTGCGGGCCATGGGTGGCGCCCCGTCGTTCCTGCCCTCGCAGGAGCTGCCGGACGTGCAGTACGCGGCGTTCGCCCGCTCGCTGGGGCTGACCGGTGTACGCGTGGAGAAGCCGGAGGACGTCGAGGCGGGCTGGCGTACGGCCCTGGAGGCGGACGGCCCGGCGGTCGTGGAGTTCCTCACCGACCCGTCCGTGCCGCCGATCCCGCCGCACGCGACCTGGGAGCAGATGGAGGCGACGGCCGCTTCCCTGCTGAAGGGCGACGCGGAGCGCGGGTCGGTGGTGCGACAGGGACTGAAGGCGAAGATCCAGGAGTTCCTGCCGGGCCGGGAGAAGCAGTAGGAGCGGCGGCGGCCGGAGAGGCGGCCGGCAGGGGCAGGGGCTGCTGCTGCTCGGGTGGCAGCAGCAGGTCCTCGTAGCGGCTGAGTGCCATCACGAGCACGAGCATCAGGAGCGGTATGAGCACGGCCAGCAGCGCCATGGGCTGTCCTTCCCCAGGTGGTGCGCGGGGGGCAGGGCCCCGGGTCTCCCGGCGGCGGCCCGGCAAACCTGGTGTCGGCCGCCGCCGACCGGGTACGCGAGGGGTCCGTCAAGTACCTGGAGGGAGTCATGCAGCGAGGCAGTGACCGGCTGAACGTGCACCGGGACGACGAGATGAAGCACGAACTGCGGGGCCTGCTCAGGTCGGGACACCCCACGCGGACCGAGGAGTGGCACGACCCCGAACCCGCCGCCGACGACGACCCGGAGATCTGGGGCGGCCCGGTGGTACCGGCGGGCGCGTCGGTGGAGACGGTACGGCTGGAGCTGGCCCGGATCCTGGGCCGGGGCGCCTTTCCCGCGGCGACGAACGCGCTGGTCGGCGAGTTGCGCCGGCACCACGCGCCGGATCCGCTGGTGGACGCGGTGCGGGACCTGCCGCCGAGGGCCCGCTGGGCCACCGCCCGGGAGGTGGCCGAGGCGGTCATGGGCGAGCGCCGAGGGCGTTGATCCCCAAGAGGAGCCCAGAGACACAGACGAGCCCAGAGACGACCCGAAGACGACCGACAACCCGAGGACTGATCATGCGCATCGCATTTCTGGCCGCGCCCGAGGGCGTGGAGCAGGTCGAGCTGACCGAGCCCTGGCGGGCCGCGCGGGACGCGGGGCACGAACCCGTGCTGGTGTCCACGGAGCCGGGCCGTATCCAGGCCTTCCACCACCTCGACAAGGGGGACCGGTTCCCGGTGGACGAGGTCGTGGGCGAGGTGTCCGCGGAGTCCTTCGGCGGGCTGGTGCTGCCGGGCGGGGTCGCCAATCCGGACTTCCTGCGCACGGACGAGCGGGCCGTCTCCTTCGTGCGGGACTTCTTCGAACGGGGCCGTCCGGTCGCCGCGATCTGCCACGCCCCGTGGACGCTGATCGAGGCGGATGTCGTACGGGACCGGGTGCTCACGTCGTGGCCCAGCCTGCGCACCGACATCCGCAACGCGGGCGGAACCTGGGTGGACGAGCAGGTCAGGGTCTGCGACCGGGCACCGTCCAAGCTGGTCACCAGCCGTAAGCCGGACGATCTGAAGGCGTTCTGCGCGACCTTCCTGGAGGTGTTCGCCGAGTCGGCGGCGGCGGTGCGCTGACGCGTCGCTGCCGACGGGGCCGGGGGGCCTGGAGCGAGAGGGACTTTCAGCGGTCCGTCGCCGGTGCCCCCTGGCCCCACTTGCCGACCGGCGCACCGGCCGGTTCGCCCTTGGGTTCGCGGCGGACCCTGCGGCCGCCGTCGGCCGCCGCCCGCTCGCGGGCGCCGTCGCGGGTCCGGCCCGGGGCGACGAAGCGGCGCGGGTTGCGCCGCAGGTACTCGCCCTCCAGTTGGGCCATGCGCTCGTTGTGGGCCCGCAGCGCGTCGTTCGATCCGTACAGCAGGGTGTCGTGGCGCGTGCGGTGGATCGTCTCCAGCTCCTTCATGAGCTGCTGGTCGTCCAGACGGCCCGGGTCGACTCCGGTCATGGTGGTGCCCCGCTCGTCGTGTTCGTCCATGGCGTTCGGGTACCCGCTGGGGGCACTGCCCATCAGCGGCTTCCGGGAGGGAACCATGGACCTCGCTTTTCTGCATCCACTGTACGAACAATCCGGCCCGTGGGCCTCGGTGTACGTCGACCTCTCCCGGAACACGCAGGACACGGCCCATGAACGCGGCCTCATGGCCGCGGCACTGGCCCGGGAACTGGCCGAGCAGGGCGCGGACGAGGCGACCTGCGCGGCCGTACGGGAGGCGGTGGACGAGCTGCGGCACGCCGGCGACCCGCACGGCCGCGCCCTGTTCGCCCGGGCGGGCGAGGTCGTGCTCGATCCCCCGCTGGCCCGCCGTCCGCCGGGCGGCACCTCCGCCCACTGGGCGCCGCTGCCCCATGTGGCCCCGCTGCTGGAGCTGGCCGGCGAGGACCCCGTGTGCGTGGTGGCGTACATCGACCGCAAGGGGGCCGACTTCGAGCTGCGCGGCGGGCTCGGCGGCCACGATCTCGGCACGGTCAGGGGGCGGTCGTGGCCGCTGCACCGGACGAGTACGGCGGACTGGTCGGAGCGGCACTTCCAGCTGCGGGTGGAGAACACATGGGAGCACAACGCAGCCGAGATCGCCGACGCGCTGGCCGTCTGCCAGGAGGAGACCGGTGCCGACCTGCTGATCCTGGTGGGTGACGACCGGGAGCGACGGGCCGTGCACGAGCGGCTGCCGCGGCGGCTGCACGGGAAGGTGGTGGAGGCCGGGCACGGCGCGGGCAGCCGGCTGCTGGACGAGGAGGTGCGGCGGGCGCGCGAGGATCATGTGCGGCGGCGCGCGCAGGAGGACCTGGACCGGTTCCTGGCCGCCCGCGCTCCCGACGACGAGGGCCGGGCCGCGGCGGTGGAGGGGGTGCCGGCGTTGGTCGAGGCGGCCCGTGAGCACCGTATCGACGAGCTGCTGATCCGGCTGGACGGCCCCGACACGCACCGTGAGGTGTGGATCGGCGAGGAGCCCGACCAGGTGGCGGTGCGGCGCACGGATCTGCGGATGCTCGGCGAGCGGCGGTCCTGGCCCGCGCGCGCGGACGACGCGCTGCTGCGGGCCGCCGTCGCGACGGGCGCCCCGGCGATCTCGGTGGCCCCGGCCCTGCCGGCGCCGGCCGAGGACACCCCGGCGGGCGGCCTCGGCGCCCTCCTGCGCTGGGCCTAGGGCCTTTCTTTCGGATCTGGTCGGCTCCGTGCGACGGTGCCTGCCGGCCAAGCCGAGCGGGGTCTGGTGCGTGCAGCTGCAAGGCGGAGGAGGGCGGCGACGCGGAGCGTCGGCAACCGACGACAACGCCGCAGATGTGCGCACCAGACCCCGCGACCCCGGCAAGATCCGAAAGAGAGGCCCTAGGGTCCGCGACCCCGCCCGGATGCGCGAGGAAGGCCTCAGCGGGCCCGTTCCACCCGTCGTTCGTCCCAGACGGGGTCCGGGGTCTCGCGGACGCGGCCGTCGCTGCCGAAGACCAGATAGCGGTCGAAGGAGCGGGCGAACCAGCGGTCGTGGGTGACGGCGAGCACCGTGCCCTCGAAGGCCTCCAGGCCCTCCTGGAGCGCCTCGGCGGACTCCAGGTCGAGGTTGTCGGTCGGCTCGTCGAGCAACAGCGCGGTGGCGCCCTCCAGTTCGAGCAGCAGGATCTGGAAGCGGGCCTGCTGGCCGCCGGAGAGCCGCTCGAAGTTCTGCTCGGCCTGCTGGGTCAGCTCGTAGCGGCGCAGCCGGGACATCGCGGCGCCGCGGTCCTGGGAGTGCTCCTTCCACAGGATGTCGAGCAGGGTGCGGCCCTGGAGTTCGGGGTGGGCGTGGGTCTGCGCGAAGTGGCCGGGCACGACGCGCGCGCCGAGCTTCCACGTGCCCGAGTGGGACACGTCCTGGCCGGCCAGCAGTCGCAGGAAGTGCGACTTCCCGGAGCCGTTGGAGCCGAGGACGGCGACCCGTTCGCCGTAGAAGACCTCCAGGTCGAAGGGTTTCATCAGGCCGGTGAGCTCAAGTCCCTGGCAGGTGACGGCGCGTACGCCGGTGCGGCCGCCCTTGAGGCGCATGGTGATCTCCTGCTCGCGCGGCGGCTCGGGCGGCGGGCCGGCCTCCTCGAACTTGCGCAGCCGGGTCTGGGCGGCCTGGTAGCGGGAGGACAACTCATGGCTGATGCTGGCCGCCTGACGGAGACTCAGCACGAGCTTCTTCAGCTGGGCGTGCTTCTCGTCCCAGCGGCGCCGCAACTCCTCGAAACGGGCGAAGCGTTCACGGCGGGCCTCGTGGTAGGTGGCGAAGCCGCCGCCGTGCACCCAGGCGTCGGCGCCGGCCGGGCCGGGCTCCACGGAGACGATCTTCTCGGCGGCACGGGAGAGGAGTTCGCGGTCGTGGGAGACGAAGAGCACCGTCTTGCGGGTCTCCTTCAGCCGCTCCTCCAGCCAGCGCTTGCCGGGCACGTCGAGGTAGTTGTCGGGCTCGTCGAGCAGCAGCACCTCGTCGGTGCCGCGCAGCAGGGCCTCCAGGACGAGCCGCTTCTGCTCGCCTCCCGACAGCGTCCGCACCAGCCGGAACTGCGCCTTGTCGTACGGCACGCCGAGCGCGGCCGTGGTGCACATGTCCCACAGCGTCTCGGCCTCGTACCCGCGCACCTCGGCCCAGTCGGCGAGGGCCTGCGCGTACTGGAGCTGGGCGGCCTCGTCGTCGACGGTCATGATGGCGTGCTCGGCCCGGTCGACGGCCTTCGCGGCCTCCTGGATGCGGGGCGTGGACACCGACACGAGCAGGTCGCGTACGGTCGTCTCGTCCCGTACGGAGCCCACGAACTGCCGCATCACGCCGAGGCCGCCGGTGACCGTGACCGTGCCGCCGTGCGGCTTCAGCTCGCCGGAGATCAGCCGCAGCAGCGTCGTCTTGCCGGCGCCGTTGGGTCCGACGAGGGCGACCACGGCCCCTTCGCCCACCCGGAAGGACACGTCGCCGAGCAACGCCCTCCCGTCAGGGAGGTAGTACTCGAGGTGCGCGGCTTCCAGATGTCCCATGGTCAGGCATTCTGCGACCGGGGGCCGGAGGCGGGCAAACCGTTATCCGGGCACCCCTGCGGGGCCGCGGGTCAGCCGGTCTCGTCCACGGGACGTCCCGCCGGGCCGCCCTCGCCGGCCGGGGTGACCGTCGCGCCCGCCCAGGACAGGGCCTTGAAGCCCTCCTCGGGGGCGCCCTCCAGGACGACGACGCCGGTGTTGTCCAGGCGGTGGGCGGCGGCGAAGGGGATGTCGACGTTGTGGGCGCGGGCGGCCGTCCAGGCGCGGATGGCCGCGCCGTGGCTCACCATCGCGACCGTCCCGGCCCCGCTCGCGGCGGCCTCGGCGACCACCGCGTCGTAGCGGGCGAGGAACTCGGCGCCGCTCTCGCCGCCCGGCATCCGCAGCCCGGTGTCGCCCGCGGCCCACGCGAAGACCGTGTGCACGTAGCGCAGGCCCGCCTCGGAGTCGCCGGGCAGCATCTCCAGCTCGCCGGCGGAGACCTCCCGGATGCCCTCCCGTACGCGGACCTCCAGGCCCCGCGCGGCGGCCAGCGGCGCGGCGGTGAGCTGGGTGCGGATCAGCGTGGAGGCGTAGAGGGCCTCGATGTCCTCGTCGGCCAGGACGTCGACGAGCGCGGCGGCCTGCCGCTCGCCCAGCTCGGTCAGGCCGGGGCCGGGGGCGGCGGTGTCCAGCACGGCGCGCACGTTCGTGGGGGTCTGGCCGTGCCGGACGAGGAGCAGTCGCATGCGGTCAGCGTACCCGCGCCGGGTGAGGGGACGGCGGGCGCCCATGGGGCCCGCCTTTTTGTGTAACTGACGAGCCGTCAGTCCACTTTCTGAAACGAATGGTCTCACGATACGAATACGCGCGTACGGTGATCCGTATCGCCCCGGAGGTCGGTGACCCCGGGGGCCGGTTCTACGTGAAGAGGGGTTCGGCCATGCCGAAGGCACAGGAGACGGCCGTCTACACGCACGGGCACCACGAGTCGGTGCTGCGTTCGCACACCTGGCGCACCGCCGCCAACTCCGCGGCCTACCTGCTCGGTTCACTGAAGCCGCACATGAGGATCCTGGACATCGGCTGCGGCCCGGGCACCATCACCGCGGACCTGGCCGCGCTGGTCCCCGACGGCCGGGTCACCGGCGTCGACCACGCCCCGGGGATCCTGGACCAGGCCCGCGCCACGGCGGCGGAACGGGGCCTGACCAACATCGACTTCGCGGTCGCGGACGTGCACGCGCTGGACTACCCCGACGACACGTTCTGCGTGGTCCACGCCCACCAGGTGCTCCAGCACGTCGGCGACCCCGTCCAGGCGCTGCGCGAGATGCGGCGGGTCACCCGGCCGGGCGGCTTCGTCGCCGTACGGGACTCCGACTACGCGGCGATGACCTGGTACCCGGCGTCACCGGGCATGGACGACTGGCTGGACCTGTATCTGCGGGTGGCCCGGGCCAACGGGGGCGAGCCGAACGCCGGGCGACGGCTGAAGGCGTGGGCCCGGGCGGCCGGCTTCACCGACATCACGGCCACGTCCAGCACCTGGACCTACGCCACGGCCGAGGAGCGGGACTGGTGGAGCGGGCTGTGGGCCGACCGCACGCTCGCCTCCGCGTACGCCGCGCGGGCCACGGAGGGCGGTCACGCCACCGAGGAGCAGCTGCGGGCCGTCTCGGAGGCGTGGCGGGAGTGGGGGCGGCAGGAGGACGGCTGGTTCGCCGTCCTGCACGGAGAGATCCTGTGCCGGAAGGAAAATGCCTGAGGAGGAATTGATCGCGGAATTCGGGTGACCCGGAGTGCAGGAGGTTCAATTATGGTTGCCATCCTGCTGGTACTGCTGCTGGCGCTGCTCCTTTTCGGCGTCGGATTCGCGGTGAAGGCTCTCTGGTGGATCGCGCTCGCGGTCCTCGTCGTCTGGCTCCTCGGATTCCTGCTGCGTGGAACCACGGCAGCGGGGGGCAGGGGCCGCTGGTACAGGTGGTGATTCCGCGTCAGACTCCTCACTCCCCCGCTTCATCCCCTTCCACAAAAGAATAGGCCGCCCACGGTCCGGTGAGTTCCACCCGGATTCCGGCCGACGGGTCCGTTTCGGCGCCCTTCGTCCGGTCGACGATTTCCACGAATTCCTCGGAATCCGTGCGCGGCACCAGATAGGCGGCATCGAGGACACGGTCCTCGGTGCCGCCCTCGGTGCGGTCCGGGTGCCGGGGCAGGCGCAGACGGGCGGCCTCGGCGTGCGCGGAGAGCTTCTCGTGCAGCCGTCGGGCGAACCGCTCGGCCTCACCCCGGGCGGCGGCCGCCGCCTCGGCCCCCTCGTCGGCCGGGGCGTACACCGTCACGCCCCACTCCACCCGCCCCTGGAGCCGGTCGAGGGTACGGAGCAGCCGGTCCTCGCTCTCCTCGATCATCACCCGGACCCCGCTGTCGTCCGGGAAGACGGTCGCGGGCGGCAGCGGCAACGGGGTGGTGACGGCGGTGAGCGCGTCGACGACCTGCCCGTGGGCGCGCGCCGTCCGGCTGAGCCATCCGGGGTCCGCCAGATGGGCGCGCAGCGGCTCCGCGCCGAAGTCGCTCTCCGGCACCGAACTGACCACGGCGACCAGGCCGTGGTGGTGCAGCAGCTTGGGCGGGAGCCCGCCGACGCCGGTCAGCTGCGCCTGCAGCGGGGCGTCGAAGGGGCGGCAGACGGCGTAGACGTACCGCAGCCCGGTCATGGCGCCTCCTCACCGGCTCCTGTCGTCCTCGACGCACCGGTCCGCCACGTCGCCCTCCTCTTCCTCTTCTTCCCCCCTCTCCCCCACTCCCAGCATGTCGTCCTTTCATCGTGCTCCAGCCGGTGGTCGTCCGCACCCAGCGGCCACCGCCGTCACGGCCCCGCGTCCTGCGGTCCCGGCTCCCCCGCGGCGGTCCCCGCGGGGGCGGCGGGGCCGGGTTCGACGAAGCTGTACGGCGGCATCGGGCCGTCGGCGCGCAGGTCCAGGTGGGGGTGGCTGCGCCGCACCTCCTCCACGGCGGCCAGGAAGTCCGGGGCGGCGTCCCGGTCGACCAGGAAGGACACGTCGACCAGCAGGCCCGCGGCCCCGGGGCCCGCGCTGACGGCCACGGCGGCCGGTTCCAGGGCGTGCTGCGCCTCGGCCGCGTCCTCGGCCTCCCGCGCCTGGACGGCCGCCTCGACCATCTCGCCGAGTTGCAGCCGCTGCTCGCGGGTGCCGCCGCCCGCCTGCCGGCCGGCCTCGGCCAGGGCGCGCAGTTCGGGGCTCTCGGACAGCACGCGGTGCAGGACGGCCTCCTCGTGGTGGGCGGCCCGGATGTCGTACTCGACCTTGCCCTCCAGCGCCCGCAGGCGTTCCCGGTAGTGCTCGGCGCGCTCGGCGAGGACGCCGGTGACCGTCTCGTCGTCGGGGGCGAGGCTGCCGAACCGCATGGGCAGCACACAGCCCGACTCCTCCGCGCGGGCGAGCACGTTCTGGTGGGCCAGCAGGTCGGCCGGCGTGGGGCGCAGCCCCTCGGGCGCGTCGCTGACGACGGCCGCGAGGTCGCCCTGCGTGAGGACACGCACGGGGCGGGGCGGCTCGCCCACCCCGCTCATACCGGCGAACGCGGCCGCGTGCGAGGGCGCGGTGATGCCGTAGACGTACGTGCGCATGTCTCGGCCTCCTCCCGGATCGCGGATCGCCGCGATCGCTCCGGCGTCGTCACTTCGGCCCCCGAGTGGCCCCGGGTTCCCGGGCCAAACCACCGTCCCCCCGCCGTCCCCGCCGCCGCTCCCGCCGCCCTTGCGCCGTGCTTCCCCACGCGGCGGGGCTACCGCAGCGCGTCGAGCCTGCGGCGGGCCGGGCCGAGGGCGCGGGCGCGGCGGCTCAGGCCGGCCCATGGCTTGGCGCGGGCCTGGTCGGCGGCGTCGGCGACGGTCCAGCGGCGCGGCCCGGTGCCCGGCTCGTCGAGCTGGTCCCAGGAGAGCGGAACGGCGACGGGCGCACCGGGCCGGCCCCGTACGGCGAAGGGGACGACGGCGGTCTGCGCGTAGCCGTTGCGCTGCACGTCGACGTAGAGCCGGTCGCCGCGGTCCTTCCTGCGGGCGGCCGTGGTCAGCTCGCCCGGGTGCTCCGCCACGAGCAACTCGGCCGTGTCGCGGGCGAATTCACGCACCTCGTCGAAGTCGCCCCGCCCGTCGAGCGGGACGACCACATGCAGTCCGCGCGAGCCGGTCGTCATCAGCCCGGAGGGCAGCCGGAGTTGATCGAGCAGTTCCCCGAGCAGCCGGGCCGCCCGGCGCACGGCGGCGAAGTCGTCGCCGGACGGATCGAGATCGAAGACCATGAGGTCGGGCCGGTCCGGGTGGCCGGTGCGGGAGAGCCAGCGGTGCAGGGTGAAACACGCCTGGTCGGCGAGGTAGACGAGGCTCGCGGAGTCGTCGCACACGAGGTGGCGGACGGTGCCGTCCTCCTTGGGCAGCTCGACGCGGGTGATCCAGTCCGGGTAGTGGCCGGGGGTGTTCTTCTGCATGAAGCGGGGGCCGTCGAGGCCGTCGGGGCGGCACTCCAGCATCAGCGGGCGGCCGCGCAGATGCGGCAGCATGTACGCGGCGACGGACCGGTAGTACTCGGCCAGGTCGCCCTTGGTGTACTCCTCGCCGGCCCCGCCGTCGTCCCCGTCGCCGGGGAGGAGCACCTTGTCGGGCCGCCGGATCTCGACGCTGCGGCGGCCCGCGCGGATCGTGCGCGACGGCTCGTCGCTCATGCCACGATCGCCTGTTCGACCAGCAGCTTCACGGCCGCCGCGATCGACTCGGCGTCGATGCCGGCCGCGTGCAGCTGCTCGGCCGGCGACGCGGAGCCCGGCATCGTGCGCACCGCGAGCCGCACCAGGCGCGGCATCGGCCGGCCGTCGAGGAACGGTTCGAGGACGGCGTCGCCGAGGCCGCCCTCCGGGCGGTGGTCCTCGACCGTCAGCAGACAGCCGGTCTCCTCGGCGGCGCGGCGCAGGGTGGACCGGTCGACGGGCTTGACCGAGTACAGGTCGACGACCCGGACGGCGATGTCCTCGTCCGCCAGCGCGTCGGCCGCGGCGAGCGCCTCCGGCACGGTCACGCCGGCGGCCACGATCGTCACCCGGTCCCGCTCGCCGGCGCTGCGCAGCACCTTGCTGCCGCCGACGGGGAACTCCTCGTCCGGACCGTAGATCACCGGGGTCTCGCCGCGCGAGGTGCGCAGATAGCGGATGCCGTCCAGGCCGGCCATGGCGGCGACGAGCCGGGCGGTCTGGTTGGCGTCGCACGGGTACAGCACGGTCGAGCCGTGCACCGCCCGCATCATGGCCAGGTCCTCCAGGCCCATCTGCGAGGGGCCGTCCTGCCCGATGGCGACGCCCGCGTGCGAGCCGACGAGGTTGATCCCGGCGCCGCTGACGGCCGCCATGCGGATGAAGTCGTGGGCGCGGGTGAGGAAGGCGGCGAAGGTCGCGGCGTACGGCACCCAGCCGCGCGAGGCCATTCCGACGGCGGCGGCCACCAGCTGCTGTTCGGCGATGTAGCACTCGAAGTAGCGGTCGGGGTGCTCCTTGGCGAAGTACTCGGAGCGGGTGGAGTCGCCGACCTCGCCGTCGAGGGCCACGATGTCCTCGCGGGCGGTGCCGAGGGCGGCGAGCGCCCGGCCGTAGGCGTTCCTGGTCGCCTCCTCGTCGCCGCGGTCCCAGCGGGGGAGGTCGAGATTCCCTCGACCGCTGACCGTATGCAATATCCGGTCGACGGTCGGCCGGTGGACGGTCACCCGGACATCGTGTGCACCGCCCAGTTCCTCGACCGCCTCCTCCGGGTTCTTCAGCGGCTTGCCGTGCATCCCCTCGCGGTCCTCGACCTCCGCCACGCCCTTGCCCTTGAGGGTGCGGGCGAGGACGACGGTCGGTACGCCGATGGTCGAGGCGGCCTCGCCGAAGGCGCGGTCGATGGCGTCGACGTCATGCCCGTCGATCTCCACCGTGTGCCAGCCGAACGCCGAGAAGCGGCGCGCGTAGGCGTCGAGGTCATGGCCGTGCCGGGTCGGGCCGCGCTGCCCGAGCCGGTTGACGTCGACGATCGCGGTCAGATTGTCCAGATGCTCGTACGCCGCGTGCTCGGCGGCCTCCCACACCGAGCCCTCGGCGAGCTCGCTGTCCCCGCACAGCACCCAGACGCGATAGCCGGCCTGGTGCTCCAGCCGCTTGCCCGCCAGCGCGATGCCGACGCCGACGGGCAGTCCCTGGCCGAGCGAGCCGGTGGCCGTCTCCACCCACGGCAGCCGCTGCGGGGTGGGGTGCCCCTCCAGTCGGCTGCCGAGTTCGCGGAAGGTCAGCAGTTCGTCGTCGTCGAGGGCGCCGGCCGCCTTGTAGGCCGCGTAGAGCAGGGGCGAGGCGTGGCCCTTGGACAGGACGAAACGGTCGTTGGCGGGGTGGTCCGGGCGGTCGAAGTCGTAGTGGAGGTGATGCGCCAGCAGCACGGCCATCAGATCGGCGGCGGACATCGAGGAGGTCGGGTGCCCGGACCCCGCGGCGGCGGAGGCGCGCACGCTGTCGACACGCAACTGCTGTCCCAGAGCGACGAGTTCGGCGGTGTCCATGGGCTACCGGTCTCCTTCGGAAGAGATGTCGTCGCGCTTGACGGGGCCGGGGGCGGGATGGTCACCGAAGACGGGCCGGTCCCTCCCCGGCGCCCCGCTCGGCTGGTTCCTGGCGGGTTCCCCGCCCGGCTGGTTCTTCGCGGCCTCGCCACCGGGCTGATTCTTGGCGGGTTCACCACCGGGCTGGGTCTGGGCGACTTCGGCACCGGGCCGGGTCTTCGCGGCGCCGGCACCAGGTCGCTTCCGAGCGGCTTGGGCGCCCGGCCGGCTCTTCGCGGTGTCGGCGCCCGGCCGGCTCCGGGGCGGTTCTCCGGTCGGCCCGCTCCCGGCCTGCTCGGCGGTGCGCCGGTTTCCGGTCGGCTCCTCGTTCGGGCGGTCCCGCTCCGGGGGGCCGCCGGGTACCCGGGCCAGCTCCGGTGTCGCCGTGTCCAGTGGCACCGACCACGACCGTACGAGCCCCAACTGCACGCCCTGACGCGGGAGTACGGCGTCCAGCAGCCAGTCGGCGGCGACCCGGACCCGATTGCCGGGCATCGCGGCCAGGTGGTACGCGCGGGTGACCGCGGCCGCCGCCGGACCGGACAGCGGAACGCCGAGCGGCTGGGCGGCGGCCTTGACCCCGCCCAGATCGACGACGAACCCCAGGTCCTTGTGCCGGTAGGGCCGCGGCCGGCCGTCGCCGAGCGACGCGGCGACGTTGTACGCGGCGACCCGGCCCTGCCGCCAGGCGTGCTGGGCGGTCATCGGCGCGAACTCTCCCGGCCGTTCCAGGTCGGGCACGGCGGCCGCGTCACCGCAGGCGAACACCTCGGGCCGGCCGGGAACCCGTAGCGTGGGCTCGACGAGGAGCCGCCCGCGTTCCAAGGTCAGCCCGAGCGAGTCGACGAGCGGATCGGGCCGTACGCCCACGCACCACACGAGGGTGCGGGTGTCGACGAACTCGCCGTCGGTCAGCAGGACTCCGTCGTGCGTGGCCTCCTTCACCGAGGTGCCCATCCGCACGTCGACGCGCCGCTCGCGCAGCACCCGGTCGGCGGTGCGCGAGAGCCTCGGGTCGAGTTCGGGCAGCACGCGCTCGGCGACGTCGAGCAGCAGCCAGCGCGGCCGCACCCCCCGCCGCGGCGGCTGCCTGCGCACCAGCGCGTCGGTCAACAGCTGCCCCTGCGCGGCGACTTCGGTGCCGGTGTAGCCGGCGCCGACCACCACGAACGTGCAGCGGGCCGGGCAGTTCTTCGGGTCGTCGTCGCCCGCCGCGAGCTCCACCTGCCGGGTCACATGGTCGCGCAGGTACAGCGCCTCGGGCAGTCCGCGGAAGCCGTGCGCGTGCTCGGCGACCCCGGGGATCGGCAGCAGCTTGTTGACACTGCCGGCGGCCAGCACCAGCCGGTCGTAGGGGAGCGTGCCGGTGTCGCCCTCGGGGTTGGAGTAGTGCACGGTGCGCGCGTCGAGGTCGATGTGGTCCGCCTCGCCGAGCACCAGCCGCACCTCGGGCAGGGTGCCGGACAGGGAGACGGTGACCCGGCGCGGTTCGAGGATGCCGGCGGCCACCTGGGGCAGCAGGGGCAGATACAGGAAGTAGTCGGTCGGGTTCAGAAGGGTGATGTCGGCGCGGCCGCGGGCCGTGCGGGCCAGGGTGCGGGCCGTGCGGTAGCCGGCGAAGCCGGCACCGACGATCACGATGCGGGGTCGACTCACGGATTCGCCTCCGGCGGGGTGGTCGTTACGGGTTCTTCCGCCTCCGAGACCTTCCGCGTCCCCCGGCCCGCCCCGGCCAAACCCGGGCGCCATGCCTTCAGGGCCGGTTTCCCGCGAGGGCCCCGGGTACCCGTACGCCGACCGACCCCCACACCCCGGAGGCACCCCATGCCGGTATACGGTTACTTCCTGTCCTGTGAGGAATTCGGCCCCGCCGAGCTGGTCGAGCAGGCCCGGATGGCCGAACAGGCCGGCTTCCGAGCCCTGTGGATCTCCGACCACTACCACCCGTGGAACGACACCCAGGGCCAGAGCCCCTTCGTGTGGTCGGTGATCGGAGCGCTGTCGGAAGCGGTGTCCCTGCCGATCGAGACAGCGGTGACCTGCCCGACCGTACGGCTGCACCCGGCGGTGGTGGCACAGGCGGCCGCGACGAGCGCCGTGATGACCGAGGGCCGGTTCCGCCTCGGCGTCGGCACGGGCGAGGCCCTCAACGAGCACATCCTCGGCGACCGTTGGCCGCCCGCGGACGTCCGCCTGGACATGCTGGAGGAGGCGATCCTCGTCATGCGCCGGCTGTTCTCCGGCGAGGAGGTCAGCCACTACGGCGAGTACTACACGGTGGAGAACGCCCGCCTCTACACGGTTCCCGAGGAACCGGTTCCCATCGACATCTCCGGCTTCGGTCCCAAGGCGACGGCGCTGGCCGCGCGTGTGGGTGACGGCTACATCACGATGATGCCCGACGAGTCGATGGTGGAGCAGTTCCGCAACGACGGGGGCGGCGCGAAGCCGGTGCTCGGCGGCACGAAGGTCTGTTACGGCCCTGACCGGGACGAGGCCGTCCGTACGGTCCGGTCGCTCTGGTCGAACCAGCTGCTGCCCGGCGAGATGGCCCAGGTGCTGCCCACCCCGAGCCACTTCGAGCAGCTGGAGCCCCTGGTCACCGAGGAGATGGTCGGCGAGAACACGGTGTGCGGGGACGACGTGGACGAGCACATCGCCGGGCTGCGGAAGTACGCGGACGCCGGCTTCGACCGGGTCTACGTCAGCCAGATCGGCCCCGACCAGCGCGGGTTCTTCGACTTCTACCGTACGAAGGTGCTGCCGCAGCTCGACTGAGAGCCGGAGGCCCGACATGTCCGCCGCGCCGACGCTCCAGCGCCCCACCGTGTCCGTGTACACGGTGCCGACCGACGCCCCGGAGGCGGACGGCACGCTGGCCTGGGACTCCACGACCGTGGTCGTGACCCGGGTGTCGGCGGGCGGGGCGACCGGCACGGGCTGGACGTACGGCCCGGCGGCGGTCGGCGCCTTCCTCGACGGGCACCTCGCCGAACTGGTCACGGGCCGCGACGCGTTGGACATCCCCGCCGTGCACGACACACTGTGCCGCGCGGTGCGCAACGCGGGCCGCCCGGGCATCGCCGCCTGCGCGATCTCGGCCCTCGATCTCGCCCTGTGGGATCTGAAGGCCCGCCTGCTGGACCTGCCGCTGGCCCGTCTGCTGGGCGCGGCGCGCGATGAGGTCCCGGTGTACGGCAGCGGCGGCTTCACCACGTACGCCGACAGCCGGCTCTCCGCCCAGCTCGGCGCCTGGGTGCACGAACAGGGCATCCCCCGCGTCAAGATGAAGATCGGGGAGGACTGGGGCCGGGCCGTCGTCCGCGATCTGCACCGGGTGCGCACGGCCCGCGCCGCCGTCGGCCCGGACACCGAGCTGTACGTCGACGCCAACGGCGCCTACACCCGTAAACAGGCGGTCCGGGTCGGCCGGGCGCTCGCCGAGCTGGGCGTCGGCTGGTTCGAGGAACCGGTCTCCTCGGACGATCTGACGGGTCTGCGGCTGGTGCGGGACGCGCTGGTCTGCGATGTGACGGCCGGCGAATACGGTTACGACCTGCCGTACTTCGCCCGCATGATCGGGGCCGGCGCGGTCGACTGCCTCCAGGTGGACGCGACGCGCTGCGGCGGCATCACGGAGTTCGTACGTGCCGCCGCCCTCGCCCAGGCCCATGGCCTGGAGGTCTCCGCCCACTGCGCCCCGCACGCCCACGCGGCGGTGGCCACCGCCGTCCCGAACCTGCGCCACATCGAGTGGTTCCACGACCACGTCCGCATCGAGTCGATGTTCTTCGAGGGAACCCTCGACCCGTACGGCGGGACGGTGCGCCCGCTGGAGGGCGTGGGAAACGGCCTGGAACCGCGCGGAAAGGACATCGAGCGGTACCGGGTCGCATAAGTCGCCCACTAAGGGGTCAGGCCCGCCGCCCCCGCATCCCGCCCCGGCGGCGCAGTCCGACGCTCACCGCCGCTCCGAGCCCGCCGACCAGCAGGCCCGCGCCCACCCGCCCCCGGTTCAGCGAGACCCACTCCTGCGCGCTGCTCTGCGCCGACTCCCCGTCGAACCGGCCGTGCGCCCCGTAGTCCCTCCCGTGCGGCCCGTCCGCCGGGCTCCACAGATTTCCCTGCCCCGGGTGCCGCGGCCGACCGGGCTCCCCTTCCTCCTGCTGGGCCCCGAACCCCGTCCGCGCCAGGTACCGGTCCAGCAGCCCCGGCACCACCGCGTTGGCGATCAGCGTCGCGGCGGTGGAACCCCCGACCCAGTACTCCCGCCGCCGTGCATGGGAGGCGGCGTGCACGATCGCCCGCGCCGCCGCCTCCGGCTGGTACACGGGAGCGACGGGACGCGGCCGCCCCGGCATCCGGTTCACCACCCAGTCGAACTGGGGGGTGTTGAGGGCCGGTAGCTGCACCATCGTCGTCCGCACCCGGCTGCCGGTGTGCAGCAACTCGCAGCGCAGCGACTCGTTGAAGCCCTGGATCGCGTGCTTGGCCCCGCAGTACGCCGTCTGCAACGGCACCCCGCGATAGGCGAGCGCGGAACCGACCTGCACGATCGTGCCCCGGTCGCGCGGCAGCATGTGCCGCAGGGCCGCGCGGGTGCCGAACACGCAGCCCAGATACGTCACTTCGGTCACCCGGCGGAACTCGTCGGCCGTGATCGAGGTGAACGGCGCGAGGATCCCGGCGAAGGCGTTGTTGACCCAGACGTCGATGTGCCCGAAGGCGTCGACGACCTGCTGGGCGGCGTTCTCGACGCCCTGCGCGTCGGCCATGTCGACGCCGATGACGAGGGCTTCACCGCCCGCGCGCTGGACCTCGTCCGCCGCGGCGGCGAGGCCCTCGCGGCCCCGGGCGAGGAGGGCGACCCGGTCGCCGCGCGCGGCGAAGGCGCGGGCCGCCGCCCGGCCCACGCCGCCGCTGGCGCCGGTCACCACGACGACCCGGTGTCCGCCGCCGGCCCGCCAAGGCGCCCGCATCGCGCGTCACGCCCTGTGGTGGGGCGCCTCGGGGTTGATCTCGTCCGGGGGCGGCGCGGCCGGCGTCGCCCCGGGCGTTCCGGGCGCGCCCAGCCCCGATCCGCCCACGCCGGGGGCGCCGGGCGGCATCGGCGGGTATCCCACGCCGAGTCCGGTCGGCGGGCTGCCGCCCATGCCGTGCTCGCGCTCGGCGGCGATCTCCATCTCCCGCTCGGACGTCGGGCGGGAGGCGGACGGCCGGGCGGCGGCGCGCAGCGCGTACGCCACGACGGCGAGGACGGCCGCCGTGATCAGGGCGGCGGCCCAATCGGGCAGGCCGGCGGCGAGCCCCAGGCCGAGAGCGAGGGCGAGGGCCGCGCCCGCGTACAGGCCGACGGCGCCGGACGCGGCGTACAGCAGGGCCGTACGGCGGCGCCGGCGGGTCTGCTCGCGCAGTTCGTCGCGGATGGTCTCCCGCGCCACCTGTGCGAGTTCGTCGACCAGGTGCTTGTCCAGATGCTCCAGGTGATCGATGCGGTCCATGGCCGTCGGGTACCCCCGGTCAAGGGCCCGTAACGCCCCGGGACGGGGCCGGGACGCGGCCCGGGCGCCCCACCTGATCGGGACGATCGATCACCCTCCCCCGGCCGCCCCCACTAGGCTCGCCGCATGGACATTCTGGGAGCCACCCTGCGCGTCTGCGTCGAGGATCTGGAGGCCGCGGTCCCCTTCTACGAGCGTCTCGCCGGCCGTCCGGCCCAGCGCTTCGGCCGCGGCGGCGTCCAGGTGGCCGCCGTCGGCTGCTTCCTGCTGATGAGCGGGCCCGAGGAGGAGCTGGAGCTGCTGCGCAAGGTCGCGGCGACGATCGCGGTGACGGACGTCGACGCGACGCACACGACCCTCACGGAACTCGGCGCGGACATCATCGCCGGCCCGGTGCCGACACCGGCGGGCCGCAATCTGATCGCCCGCCACCCGGACGGCACGATCTACGAGTACGCCGACCGCCGCACCCCGTGAGCGGGCGACGAAATCCGGTGGGCGGGAGATCGTCGCCTGCATACAATCGCCGGTCGGCGCGATGACGCACCGGTCGGCGACGCAGGAGGAGCGCGGGAGATGTCCGAGCAGCACACCTATCGGGTGATCGTCCGAGGCACCTGGGACGCCCTCACCGACGACGCCCGGGCCCGGCTGCTCGCCGAGGCCGACGCTCACGGTATGGCGAGCATGCGGTTCACCGAGGAGGGCACGCTGTCGTACGAGCCGCGCCCGCTGAAGCACTTCTCGATGCGCTATGTGGTCGTGTCGGACGCGGCCGACGGCGACGAGATGGCGGGCGCGATCGCCGAGGACCGGGCCGAGTCGACCCTGCGGGAGCTGGGCTACGGCTTCACGGGGCTGAAGTCGACGGTCACCGACCTCGACACCATGAAGATCAACTTCAAGCCCGCATCTCGACGGTGAGAGCCCAGCGCTCGTGGTCCCGCCAGTCCCCGTCGATATAGATCATCTTCGGGGAGAAGCCCTCCTTGCGGAAGCCGCAGGCGCGGGCCAGGGCGATCGACGCCGCGTTGCCGGGCTGCACATTGATCTCCAGCCGGTGCAGGCGCATCGGCCCGAACGCGTGGGCCACGACCAGGTCGAGGGCCTCGCGCATCAGCCCGCGCCCGGCGGCGTGCGCGAAGGCCCCGTAGCCGAGCGCGCCGCACTGGAAGCCGCCCTCGACGATGTTGTTGATGTTGATGAACCCCGCGATGGCCCCGTCGTCCAGGGTGCAGACCAGGAACCCGGCCTTGGTCCGGTCCTCGATGAGCCGGCCCGCGTACGCGGCGTACGCCTGCGTGGTGACCGGCGGAAACAGCCACGGATGGTGCAGGTCCTTGCTCTGACGGGCCCGGGCGGTGAACTCGGCGGCGTCCTCGTAGGTGAAGTGACGTATTCCCACGCGGGGCCCCTCGGCGAGGTACGGCGATGCGATGTGCGGCATCCGGCCAGCGTACGGCGGCGCTACCGGCGGCGGCGCACGAAGTACGCCCCGCACAGCGCTCCGATGACGGCGGTGCCGAGAAGCGCCGTCCACAGCGGCATCGTCACCACGGGGATCAGCATCCTGATCTCCGTCTCCTGGGTGTTCTCGAAGATGAAGATCAGGGCGAGGACGGCGAGCACCAGCACGGCGATGCGGCCGGGCGTCACCTCGACGTTGCCCCTGCTCCTCGTACGGTGCTCGGTGGTCTTCGGGCTCATGTGACCAGGGTGCGCCTCCGGCCGCCCTCACGCACGGTGAGGACTGCCCTCCGGGTGATGACCCGGCGCGTCGACGCCCCGCACCGCGCGGACCTCCTCCGCCCCGGCGGGCAGGTGTCGAGGGCGCCGTCGGCTGCTCAGCGCAGCGCCGGTTCGTCCATCCTCAACGTGCCGGTGTCCGCGTCGAGTTCGGCGGCGACCCCGAAGGGAATCGTCAACGCCCCCTCGCAGTGCCCGAATCCGAACTCCTCGACCACGGGCACTCCGAGCCCGCCGAGACGGTCGGCCAGCAACTCCCGCACCCGCTCGTACGGTTCGCACCCCATCCAGGAGCCGAGCAGCACCCCGTGCACCCCGTCGAGCCAGTCGGCGCGCAGGAGTTGGGTCAGGTACCGGTCCAGCCGGTACGGCTCCTCGCCCACGTCCTCCAGGCACAGCAGCCCGCCGCGCGCGGAGGGCCGGGCGTGCGCGGCGCCCAGTTCGGCGGCGAGCAGGCACAGACAGCCGCCGAGGAGCACGCCACGGGCCCGGCCGGGGACGAGGGGGCGCCCGCCGGAGGCGATGACCTGGACGCTCTCCGGGGCGAACAGGGTGGCCCTGAGGTGCTCCTGGGCTTGGGCGTTCTTGATGAAGTCGACGCCCGCCGCCATCGGCCCGTGCAGGGTGACCAGGCCGAGCCGGGTGGCGAACGCCTCGTGCAGGGCGGTGATGTCGCTGAAGCCGACGAACACCTTCGGCCCGGCGGCCCGCATCGCCTCCCAGTCGAGCAGGTCGACCATGCGCTGGACGCCGTAGCCGCCCCGCGCGCACAGCACCGCGTCGACGGACGGGTCGCACCAGGCGCGCTGCAGATCGGCCGCCCGGTCGGCGTCGGTGCCCGCGAGATAGTCGAACGCGTCGTGCCGGTCGAGGACATGAGGGGCGACGACCGGGTCGAGGTCCCAGCCGCGCAGCACGTCGAGTCCGGCCTGGAGCCGCTCCTCGGGCACGGGCCCGCTGGGCGCGACGACCGCCACCCGGGCGCCGGGGGCGAGCCGGGACGGCCGCAGGAGTTCCTTCACTTCACCAGCTCCAGCGTCGGAATGCCGGACACATGGAGCCCGAACACCTGGGCGTACAGGGAGAGTTCGGCCTCCAGGGCACGCACCGTGGTGTCCGCCCGGCGGAAGCCGTGTCCCTCTCCCTCGAAGGCGAGGTACGCGTGCGGGACCCGTCGGCCGGCGATCCGGGCCAGCAGGCGTTCGCACTGCGCGGGCGGGCAGATCACGTCGTCGAGGCCCTGGAGCAGGAGGAACGGCACGTCGATCCGGTCGGCCTGCTCGACGGGCGAGCGCTCCGCGTAGCGGCCGGGCACCTCGGCGTACGGACCGACGAGAGTGTCCAGGTAGCGCGACTCGAAGTCGTGGGTACCGCCGTCGGCCCACACCGTCAGGTCGAGGACCGGATAGGCGATCGTCCCGCAGGCGTAGACATCGGTGGTGGCCAGGGAGACGGCCGCCGTCCAGCCGCCCGCGCTGCCGCCGCGGATCGCGAGCCGGTCGCGGTCGGCGGTGCCCTCGCCGGCGAGCGCCCGGGCTACCGCCGCGCAGTCCTCGACGTCGACGACGCCCCACTGCTCGCGCAGCCGGTCGCGGTAGGCCCGCCCGTAGCCGGTGGAGCCCCCGTAATCGACCTCCACGACGCCGATGCCCCGCGAGGTGAAGTAGGCGATCTCCAGATCGAGGACGAGGGGTGAGCGGTCGGTGGGCCCGCCGTGCGCCCGGACGACGTACGGCGGCAGCTCGGCGTCCGGCGCGGCGCAGCCGGGGTGGTGGGGCGGGTAGACGTGGGCGTGGATCTCGCGGCCGTCGGGGCCGGCGAAGACGCGGATCTGCGGCTCCGGATAGTGGGCGGGGTCGATCTCGTCGTGGTGGGCGGCGCCGACCACCCGGGCCCGGCCGGTACGGGTGTCGAGCTCCACGACCTCGTAGCCGCTGCGGGGGCTGGCGCCGACGGCGACGATCCGCTCGCCGTGCACGGAGAGCGTGGAGGCGAACTCGGTCCAGGGGCCGGCCGCGTCGACGACCTCGCCGGTCTCGGGATCCAGTATCCCGAGCGCGGTGGACCCACGGCCGTGGACGACCGCGATCAATCCGCTCTCCAGCGGGGCGAACCAGCGCTGGCCGAGCTTCCACAGGGCCCCGCCGAACTCCTCCTCGCGCGGGCACAGGGGGCGGCCGTCGCGGTACAGGTTCCACCAGCCGCTGCGGTCGCTCGTGTACAGCAGACCGCCGTCCGTCGACCATTCGACCTGGGCGATCGACTCCTCCGGCCCGCCCGCCACCGTCCGCGCCCACATCAGTGTGCCGTCGGCCGCGACATCGGCCACGACCAGTTCCGTGCCGTCCCACGGCATCAGCGGATGGTCCCAGGCCAGCCACGCCGCCTTGCCGCCGTCGGGCGACAGGCGCGGCCCCGTGACGAACCGCCGCCGGTCGTCGGTGAGTTCGCGGACGGCACCGCGGTCGTCGGCGGCCGAACCGTCCAGCGGTACGGCGGCCAGGACCCGGCGCACGTCACGGGGCCCGTCGCCGGTGAACTCCTCCAGCACGCACCAGACCTCGCCGCGTTCCAGCACGATCTGCGGATCCGCCCAGCGCAGCCCGCCGCCGACCGCGGAGACCGGTGTGAGCGGCACGGGCTCGCCGCCGGGCTCGAACCGGTACAGCCGCTGGTCGGCGAAGTGCGCGAAGACCACCAGCGGCCGTCCGCCCCGCACGGCACCGGCCCAGGGCCGGCCGGCGTACTCCATGACGCGGCTGCGCACGTTCCACGGCGCCGGCAGCACGGACTCCTCGCGCCCGTCGGCGAACCGTCGCACCAGGGTGCGCCGGCCGCCCTCGGTGGGCCGGGGCGCCGTCCACCACACCTCGTCGCCGACGTGACCCACATGGTCGGGCCGCCCGTCGTTGCGGGCCGCCAGTTCCGCGTCGACCGGCGACGGCCACGCCCCGTACGGCAGGATGCGCACGTTCTCCCCCCACTCCCCTAAGCGGTCCGCAGGAACCGATCGAGCACCCGGACGCCGAAGTGCAGCGCGTCGACCGGGACGCGCTCGTCGACCCCGTGGAACAGGGCCTGGTAGTCGAAGCCCTCGGGCAGCCTGAGCGGCGCGAAGCCGTAGGCGGTGATGCCGAGCCGCGAGAACTGCTTGGCGTCGGTGCCGCCCGACATGCAGTACGGCACGACGTGTCCCTCGGGCGCGAACTCCCGTACCGCCGCCGCCATTCCGGCGAACGTCGGCGAGTCCACCGGCGCCTGGAGGGCGACCTCGCGGTGCTGGTACTCCCAGTCGACGTCCGGTCCCGTCAGCTCGTCGAGCGTGGCGCGGAACTCGTCCTCGCCGCCCGGGAGATACCGTCCGTCGACGTAGGCGACGGCCTCCCCGGGGATCACATTGACCTTGTAACCGGCGTCCAGCATGGTCGGGTTGGCGCTGTTGCGGACGGTCGCCTCGACCAGGGTCGCGGCCGGGCCCAGCTTGTCCAGCAGTACGTCCACGTCGCGCAGATCGGTGTCGATGCCGTACAGCGCGGCGAGTTCGGTGAGGGCGGCGGCGACGGTCGGGGTGATCCGCAGCGGCCACTGGTGCTCGCCGATGCGGGTGATCGCCGCGGCGAGCCGGGTGACGGCGTTCTCCCGGTTCACCTTGGAGCCGTGTCCGGCGCGGCCGCGCGCGGTGAGCCTCAGCCAGCCGGTGCCGCGCTCGCCCGCCGCGATGGGATAGATCTCCCGCCCGCCGCCGTCGTGGAAGGTGAAGGCGCCCGACTCGCCGATGGCCTCGGTGCAGCCCTCGAAGAGGTCCGCGTGGTGCCCGGCGAGGAAGCCGGAGCCGTCCTCGGCGCTGGCCTCCTCGTCGGCGGTGAAGGCGATGACGACGTCGCGCCGGGGCCGGATCCCCTGCCGCGCCCAGGAGCGCACCACGGCCAGGATCATCGCGTCCATGTTCTTCATGTCGACCGCGCCGCGCCCCCACACCACGCCGTCGCGGATCTCCCCGGAGAAGGGGTGCACGCTCCAGTCGGCGGCCTCGGCCGGGACGACGTCCAGGTGCCCGTGGACGAGCAGCGCCTCGGCCGACGGGTCGGTGCCCGCCAGCCGGGCGACGACATTGGTGCGCCCCGGGGTGCGCTCCAGCAGCACGGGTTCCAGTCCGGCTCCGGCGAGCATCTCGGCCGCGTACTCGGCGGCGGGCCGCTCACGGCAGTCCCCGCCGCCCCGGTTGGTGGTGTCGATCCGGATGAGATCGGAGGTGAACCGGACGACCTCGTCCAGTGCCTGCTGGTCAGCCATACTGCTCCTCCACCGCGGCCGAGGCGAGGGTGGTGACCGCCTTGAAGGTGCGGATCCCCTCGTACATGGTGTCGCTCGTGTAGGCGACCTTGCGCTCCCCGACGCGCTCCACGCCCGGGACGACGGTGACGGCCGCCGCCAGATGCTCGGCATCGAACTCGACGGCGACTGTATACGGTCCACCGACGACCGGATCCCGTCGACCGGCGAGCGACGCCGCCTCCTTCGCGGCGGCCCGGATGTCGGCGGCGGTGCGGGCCGGTGTCCGGCACACGGCGGCGTACCGGGAGACATGGTCCTTGACGGCGACCTTCAGCGCCTCGGGCGCGTATCCGAGGGCGTCCTCGCAGGCGATGTCGTCCCCGGTGACCAGGACGACCGGCACGCCGTACTCGGCAACGACATGCGCGTTGAGGAGCCCCTCGCTGGCGCGCACGTCGTTCAGCCACACACCGGTGATCTGGTTGGCGAGATAGGTGTGGGCGAGGACGCCCTCCATGCCGGCGCCCGCGTGGTAGCCGACGAAGGCGATGCCGTCGATGTCGCCGTGCTGCACGCCCTCCACCATGGACAGCGCCTTGTGCCGGCCGGTGAGCATCCGCGCCCGCTCGTCGAGCCGTTCGAGCAGGAGATTGCGCATGGTCCAGTGGGCCTCGTTGATCAGCACCGAGTCGGCGCCGCCGTCGAAGAACCCCAGCACGGCCGCGTTGACGTCCGAGGTGAACATCGCCCGGCACCGCTCCCACTGCGGTGTCCCCGGCAGCACGTCGGCCGGCCAGGTGACACCGGTCGCGCCCTCCATGTCGGCGCTGATGAGGATGTTCATGGTGCGTCACGTTACGCGGCGGACGGCCGACCCGTCACGAACGGCACCGGGGTGGCGCGGCCGCGCGTCGCCCCGGTGCCACCCCCTCGGTCACGGGCACCTCACACCGCGCGCCCCGCCACCACCCACGTCGACGGAAGCCGGATCAGGGTCCCGTCGGGGGCGAACTCCGTGGTGGTGAGGGGGAGTTCACCCGAGGCGAGGACCGTGAGGCCGGCCGCGCCGAGGTAGGCGGGGACCGCGTCGTCGGCGACCTCGCCGGGCGCGATGCCGTGGCGGAATATCGGCGCGAGCTTCGGGGGCGGCCCGGAGGGACTCTGGGCGAGGCCGCCGAGCAGCGGCCGGGCGGCCTCCGACAGCTCGACGAGGAAGGCCCGCCCGCGCTCGCCGAGGAGCGCGGCGATCGCGTCGATGAGCGCCTGCCGGTCGTCGGGCTCGCACTGGTGCAGGACGCCCCTCATGTAGACGTTGGCGTCGCCCAGCTCGGTGTGCAGCGCCTCCGCCTCGCCCTTCTCGGCCGCGTCCAGTACGCGGTACGCGGCCCGCTCGGCGGGGTCGGCGCGCCGGGCGTGGTCGAGGGCCGCCTCGGCCAGGTCGACGCCGATCACGCGGGGGAAGCGGTCGGCGAGGAAACGCGTCTGCGTGCCGTTGCCGCAGCCGAGATCCACCAACGGCAGCCCGGCGTCCAGCAGATGGGGGGTGAGGAGCGGCAGATGGACGTCTGCGGTCACCGAGGGGTCGGCGTCCCAGAACACCTCCCCCGCCGCGTCGGGCGCCTCGCGCCAGAAGCCCTCCCATGCCTCGCGGTACCGACTCGTCACACTCATGCCCAACTCCCCGGGGTGGTCGGCCGCACCGTCGCAGTCGACGGGCGAGTACGGTCTATCGCCCCCGGCGTCGCGGCCACAAGCGGGGCGTGCCCGCCTTCACGCCTCGTGCGACGAGCGCGATCGACACCGCCGACGGATCACACCGCCCGCCGAATCAGCGGCGCGGCAGCGTCAGTTCGAACCAGACCGCCTTCCCGGCGCTGGTCCGGCTGGTGCCCCACTCGCGGGCCAGGGTGCTCACCACGCGCAGGCCCCGCCCGAACTCGTCGCCGGGTCCGGCGCTGAGCAGGGTCGGCAGCTCGTGATCGTCGTCGTCCACCTCGCACAGCAGCGTGTCGCCCCGCACCAGCCGCACCTGGACGGGACGGTGGTGGGAGTGCCGTACGGCGTTGGTGACCAGCTCGCTCACCATCAGCTCGGCGGTGTCGGCCAGCTTCGCCAGGCCCCAGTCGTGGAGCTGCTCGCGGACGGCGGCCCGGGCCCGGCCGACCTCGGCCGGGTCGGGGCGGAAGAGCCACTCGGCGACATGGTCCGGCTCGATGCCGTTGAGGCGGGCCATGAGCAGGGCCACGTCGTCCTTGCGACCGCCCCGGGTGTTGAGGGCGCGGATGATGGTGTCGCAGGCGTCGTCCATGGAGGCGGCCGGGTGGGCGGCGGACTCGCAGAGGGTGGCGAGCCCGACACCGATGTCCTCGCCGCGCACCTCGACCAGGCCGTCGGTGCACATCACCAGCCGGTCACCGGGCTCCACGCGCACGCGTACCGCCTCGAAGGGCACTCCGCCGACGCCGATCGGGGCTCCGGTGGGCAGCTCCAGCAACTCGCTGCGCCCGTCGTCGGCGCGGACCAGGACGGGCGGTATGTGACCGGCGTTGGCGATGTGCAGTTCGCTCGCGATGGGGTCGTAGACGGCGTAGAGGCAGGTCGCGAGGTAGGTGTCGCCGAGGCGCTGGGCGAGGTCGTCGAGGTTGCGCAGGAGCTGGGCGGGCGGCAGGTCGAGGGCGGCCATGGTCTGCACGGCGGTGCGCAACTGGCCCATCATGGCGGCGGAGTTGAGGCCGTGGCCCATCACGTCGCCGACGACGAGCGCGGTGCGCGCGCCGGGCAGTTTCACGGAGTCGAACCAGTCGCCGCCGACCCGCCCCAGCAGCGTGCCCGGCAGATAGCGGGTGGCGATGTCGCAGCCCGCCATGCGCGGCGGGATGTGCGGCAGCATGCTGTCCTGGAGGGTCTCGGCGACGCTCTCCTGATACGTGTACATGCGCGCGTTGTCGAGCACGAGGCCGGCGCGGGCGGCGAGTTCGGCGCCGGTGACCCGGTCCATGTCGTTGAACTCGACGCGCTCGGGGTGGCGCAGCAGGATCATGAAGCCGAGGACGACGTCGCGTGCCTTGAGCGGGACGACCAGCATGGACCGACCGGTGATGAGGGGCCGGATGTCGCGCTTCTCGAACTGCGAGGCGATGGCGTGGCCCACCTGCTCGCTGATGCGCGGCACGAGGACGGGTTCACCGCTGGTCATGCACTGGAAGAACGGCGTGTGCGCCGGGAAGGCCATGGCCTCGCCGACGGGCACGACGTCGTCCCAGCGGCCGGGTTCGTCGGTGTGCTCCAGGGCGACCCGGTGCCACATGGTCGTGGTGTCCGGCACGCCCTCGGCGAAGCCCTCGCCGGCGACGACCTGTTCGCGCAGATAGGTGCCGGCGACGTCGGTGAAGCGGGGGACGACGGCCCGGCTGATCTCGACGATGGTGCGGGCCAGGTCGAGGGAGGTGCCGATCTTCCCGCTGACCTCGTTGAGGAACTCCAGGCGCTCGCGCACGGCGGCGTACTCCAGGTCCTCCGCCTCGTCGGTGAGGTCCTGCGGTATCGGCCGCCCCTCGGCGGCGGCACGGGCCGCGCGCTCGCGGCGCGCCTTGCGTTCGACGCGCCGGGAGACGCCCCAGTCGGGGGTGACCGGGACGCGTTCGTTCTGGCTGAACTCCAGGATGGGATAGCCGAGTTCGAGGACCTGGGAGACGATCCGGGCGCTCTCGCCGACGCTCATGCTGGGCAGGATCTCGGGGAGTCTGCGGGCGAGGTCCTCGGCGCCGGGGAAGTCGGTGTGCAGGGCGAAGCCGGGCGCGATCCGCTCCACGGCGAGAGGGTCGCCCGAGTCGTCGGCCCGGTGGAGTCCCTCGGCGTCGGCGGCGAGCACGAGAAGCCGCTCCCGCCCGGGTCCCACCAGGGGGTACGCCCACCACAGGACGTCCAGGCGGTCCCTCGGGGCGGTCTCCGTGCCGTCGTCCCGGTGCACGGTGAGGCGGGCCCGGCCGGCGGCCGGGTAGGACAGGCTGCCGTCGAGGGAGGTCCCCAGGCCCGGGCCGAGGCCGTCGTAGGCGGGATACTCCTCCTCGTACGACGGCTGCTCGTGCGCCTCGCGCAGGGCACCGGAGACGGGCAGCAGGTCGACGACGGGCTGTCCGACGGCGTCGTCCCGGGTGGCCCCGAAGAGCCTGCGGGCCCCGCTGCTCCAGTGCGAGACGAGGCCCTCGCGGTCCACCACGACCACGGCCAGCGGGATGCGCCCGGCGTCGGCGGTGTACGCCTCCGCTCCGCGGCTGGGAGGCGCGTCCCTCTCGGTGCCCCGGTCCATGGCCCAGACCCTCTCTCCCCAGAGCTGTGCAAGATCTGTCCCGCTCTCACCACCGTACGGCGCACGCCGGTCGCGATGTGCGGCAATGCTGGAATTCGCGCCGCCCCGGGCCCCGCCGTGATCCGACGGGTCGTCAGTCCTCGTGGCCTACTTGCAGGTCACGCTCGGTGCGGCCGCCTCCGGCGACCTGGAGCACGGTGGCGACCGGCGGGTAACCCGAGGCGATGACGGTGTACTCGCCGGACGACAGATCGACGAACCGGAACGTTCCCTCCGCCCCGGTCGTCAGGGTGTCGACGACGTTGCCGGCGGCGTCCAGCAGGGTCACGCGCGCGTCCTCGACGGGCCGGCCGCCGTTCGCGCGCACGGTGCCGCGCAGCACGGCGCCGCCGGCGAGTTCGATGTCCTGGCGGGTCTCCCGGGCGGCCTGCACGGTGACGGGCAGCGCGGCGGGGCGGAAGGCGGGCGCGCTGGCGGCGAGGGTGTACTCGCCGGCGACGAGTTCGGTGAGGACATAGCCGCCCTCGGGTCCGCTGCGGGCGCCGGCCACGACCTCGCCGTGGACGTTGGTGAGAGTGACGGCGGCTCCCGGCACCGGTGAGCCGTCGGCGGTGACCACGGTGCCGGCGAGGCGTCCGGCGCCGCCGAGGACGATGTCCAGGTCGACGGGGCGCTCTCCGACGGTGACGGCGACGGCCTGCGGCTGGTGGCCTCCGGCGGCGGCGATCAGGACGTACGACCCGGAGCCGGGCGTGGACAGCGCGTACCGGCCGTCCTCGCCGCTGGCGCCCCGCCCGATCTGGGCGCCGCCGACGTCGATCAGCGTGAGCGCCGCGCGGGGCACGACGGTCCCGTCGGGGTGCTGCACCCTGCCGCAGACGGGCACGCCGGCCGTGTGGGGCGTCCGGATCTGCGGGATCGGGACGGTCGCGGGCTCGGTCCGGGTCCCGGTCGCGGGGGTGTGGTGGGTCACCAGCGGTTTCTCCTTGAGGAAGAAGGCGATGAGCAGGCCGAGGACGAGGACCGGCACGAGGTAGAGGAAGATCCTCGGCATGGCGTCGGCGTAGGCGCGGACGCAGGCGTCGCGCAGGGCCGGGGGCAGCGTGTGGACGAGCCGCGGGGTGAGGGACTCGGGGTCGGGCAGGCCGGCACCGGCCCGCGCGGGCAGCCGGTCGGCGAGGGCGTCGGAGAGCCGGCCGGTGAGGAGGGTGCCGCAGATCGCGGCGCCGACGCTGCCGCCGATCTGCCGGAAGTAGGTGTTGGCGCTGGTGGCGGTGCCGAGGTCGGCGGGGCGCACGGAGTTCTGCACGGCGAGGACGAGGACGGGCATCACCATGCCGAGGCCGGCGCCGAGGACGGCCATCCAGAGGCTGTACTGCGCGCGGGGCGTGTCGGCGTCGAGGCGGGACAGCAGCCACATGCCGAGGGCGGCGAGAGCGCAGCCGAGGACCGGGTAGATCTTGTAGCGGCCGGTGTGGGTGATGAGCTGTCCGCAGACCACGGAGGCGCCGACGATGCCGCCCATCATGGGCAGCATGAGCAGCCCGGACTCGGTGGCGGAGGCGCCGTCGACCATCTGCAGGAAGGTCGGCAGATAGCTGGCCGCGCCGAACAGGGCGACGCCGATGACCAGGCCGACCAGGCCGGTGACGGTGAAGACCGGGTCCCGGAACAGCCGCAGCGGGATGAGGGGATCGGCGGCGCGGCGCTCGGCGAGAAGGAACAGGACGGTGGCGAGGGCCGCGCCGGCGCCGAGGCCGAGGACGACGCGCGAGTGCCAGGCGTACTCGGAGCCGCCCCAACTGGTCAGCAGCACCAGGCAGATGGAGGCGGCGGCGAGCAGCAGGGCGCCGAGGACGTCGAAGCGGGGCCGGGCGGCCGGCGCGGGCAGCTTGAGGACGGCGGCGACCACGGCGAGCGTGACCAGCCCCAAGGGCACGTTGACGTAGAAGCACCAGCGCCAGGAGAGGTGGTCGGTGAAGTAGCCGCCGAGCAGGGGCCCGGCGACGGAGGCCAGGCCGAAGACGGCGCCGATCAGGCCCATGTAGCGGCCGCGCCGGCGGGGCGGCACGATGTCCGCGATGATCGCCTGCACGCCGATCATCAGGCCGCCCGCGCCGACGCCCTGGACGGCGCGGAACGCAATGAGCTGGTCCATGCTCCGGGCCCGTCCGGCGAGCGCGGAGCCGATGACGAAGACGACGATCGCGAACTGGAAGACGCCCTTGCGGCCGAGCTGGTCGCCGAGTTTGCCGTAGACGGGCAGTCCGACGGTGGCGGTGAGCAGGTAGGCGGTGATGGCCCAGGACATCCGGTCCAGGCCGTGCAGTTCGCCGACGATCTTCGGCAGGGCGGTGGCGACGATCATCTGCTCCAGCGCCGCGAGGAGCAGCGCGAGCATCAGCCCGACGAAGACCAACCGCACCTGTCGCGGGGTGAGTCCGGCGGTCCCGGCCGCTTCGGACGCCGGGTCCGGCGGGAGCGGGGGTGCCGTCGTGTCCCGCTCCCGGGTGATCCCGCCCACCTGGCGCTCCCCTCGTCGCACCCGTCGCGCGCCGCACGCGCACAAAACCTGCGTGAAGCGACAACTCCGAGCAAGTGCGACGGGTTACGGCACCATCCCGGTCATCGGGGAGATCCACTCGATCCGGTGACGGGGGTCAACGACCCCCGGGCCGGGGGACGTTACTTCTCGACCTCGGTGGCGAGCTTGGCGAGGACGGCGTCGTAGATCCGGCCGAGCCCCTTGGGGGCGAAGGTCCGCTCGAAGAAGCCGCCGATGCCGCCGGCGCCCTTCCAGGTGCTGGTCACGACGACACGGGAGCGCCCCTCGCCGGCGGGGGTGACGCGCCAGGTGGTGACCATGGAGGAGTTGCGGTCCTTCTCGACGAGCTCGCCGTCGGTGGGCTCGGTGACCTCCAGGAGGCAGTCGCGCACGCGCTTGCTGGTGGCCTGGAGCTTCCAGTGGACGAGGGTGCCCTCGCCGTCGCCGCCCTCGCGCACCTCGTACTCGCTGAAGTGCTCGGGCAGCAGCTTCGCGCGCGTGCCGCTGTAGTCGGCGAGCGCGTCGAACACCGTCTCGGGGTCCGCTGCCACGACCCGCTCGGTGGTGGCCTCGACCTGCGCCATGGGGGTTCCTCCAGGTCCGTCGTCTCGGGAATGGGGCAAGCCAACCACCCCGGTCCCCAGGCGCCCAAATCGGGGCGCCGGAAGTGATCGGAAAAGGTGTTCGCACGATCATGGGAACACATGTTCTATTGTGGCGCGTAGTGCTACCGAGGAGGCGTCATGCGCTGGGAGAACCTCACCGTGGAGTCCGGCGGTCACGGCCGGGCGGGCGATGCCGCCCTGTTCGGCGCGGACGCGGTGACCACCCGCACCTTCGACACGCCCGAGTTCGCCGACATCACCTTCCACGAGATCCGGGCCCGCTCGGTGCTCAACCGGGTCCCGGGCGCCTCGCGCATGCCGTTCGAATGGACGGTCAATCCCTACCGGGGCTGCACGCACGCGTGCGTGTACTGCTTCGCCCGCAAGACGCACAGCTATCTCGACCTCGACACCGGGATCGGCTTCGACACCCAGATCGTGGTCAAGGTGAACGCGCCCGAGGTGCTGCGCCGCCAGCTGTCCTCGCCCCGCTGGCAGGGCGACCACGTCGCGATGGGCACCAACGTCGACTGCTACCAGCGCGCCGAGGGCCGCTACCGGCTGATGCCGGGGATCCTGGCCGCCCTGCGCGACCACGCCAACCCCTTCTCGATCCTGACCAAGGGCACGCTCATCCTGCGCGACCTGGAGCTGCTGAAGCAGGCCGCCGAGGTGACCGACATCGGCGTCTCGGTGTCGGTCGGCTTCACCGACCCCGCGCTGTGGCGCACGGTCGAACCGGGCACCCCGGCGCCCGAGCGGCGCCTGGACGTCGTGCGCACCCTCGGCGCGCACGGCATCGGCTGCGGGGTGCTGATGGCCCCGGTGATCCCGTTCCTCAGCGACGACCCGGCTCAACTGCGCGCCACCGTGCGGGCGATCGCGGCCGCCGGGGCGACCTCGGTGACCCCGCTCGCGCTGCACCTGCGGCCCGGCGCCCGCGAGTGGTTCATGGCCTGGCTCGGACAGCACCACCCGCACCTGGTGCGCCGCTACGAGCGGCTGTACGCGGACGGCGCGTACGCCCCGAAGTGGTACCAGCGCCGGATCACCCGTCAGGTCCACGACCTGGCCGAGGAGTACGGGATCGGCCCCACGCGCGCGCGGATGCCCCGCCGGACGCCGGCGCCCGCGCACACCGAGGAGCCGGAGCCGGCCGGACCGACCCAACTCACGCTGATCTGAGCGCGTCCGAGCGCATCCCGCGACCCAATCGGGTCAAGAATCGCCAGAACACGTTCTTCCGGGGCGGCTTTCCGGGACGATGCGGCGGGGACCGTGACTTTCGCGGTCCGCGGGGACCGTGACTTTCGCGGTCCGACGACCCTCCGTCCTGGGAGGACTCCCTATGAAGAAACGCGCAGCCGTGCTGTGCGCGGCCGCCGCCGTCGTGGCGGGGACGTTCACCGCCGTGCCCGCCGACGCCAGCCCGTCGTCCGCCGCTCAGACCGTCAAGGCGGCGAAGGTCAGCTGGAAGAAGTGCGGCACGACCGACTATCCGACGCTGCAGTGCGCGTCGTTGAAGGTACCGCTCGACCACCACAACCCGCGCGGCAAGCAGATCACGCTGGCACTGTCCCGCGTCCCGCACACCGCGCGGAAGTACCAGGGGCCCCTGCTGGTCAACCCGGGCGGGCCGGGCGGCAGCGGGCTGTCCCTCGCCGGGTTCGTCGCGTCCTCGCTCCCCAAGGCGGTCGCCGCCCAGTACGACGTCGTCGGCTTCGACCCGCGCGGCGTCGGCAAGAGCACGCCCGCGCTGAACTGCGAGCCCGGCCACTTCGACCCGGTCCGCCCCGACACGGTGCCGAGCACGCAGGCGATCGAGGAGGCCAACCTCCGGCGCGCCAAGTCGTTCGCCGCGGCCTGCGGCACCAAGTACGCGGGCGTGCTGCCGTACATCGACACGATCAGCGCCGTACGCGACATGGACGCCATCCGCGCCGCGCTCCACGCCCCGAAGATCAACTACTTCGGCTACTCCTACGGCACCTACCTCGGCGCGGTGTACGCCAAGCTGTTCCCGGAGCGGGTGCGGCGCCTGGTGCTGGACTCCATCGTCGACCCCACGGGCGTGTGGTACGACGACAACCTCGCCCAGGACTACGCCTTCAACGACCGCCACCGCGCCCTGATGGCGTGGATCGCGAAGTACGACGGCACATACCACCTCGGCACCGACCCCGAGCGCATCGAGACCAAGTGGTACGCGATGCGCGCGGCGCTGGCCAAGAAGCCGGCCGGCGGCACGGTGGGCGCCTCGGAGCTGGAGGACACCTTCCTGCCGGGCGGGTACTACAACGGTTACTGGCCCTATCTCGCCGAGGCGTTCGCGGCGTACGTGAACGACGGGAACGCCGATCCGCTGGTCGAGGCGTACGAGAACTTCGCGGCGGTCGACGCCTCCGGGGACAACGGCTACAGCGTCTACAGCGCGGTGCAGTGCCGGGACGCCTCCTGGCCGCGCGACTGGTCGGAGTGGCAGTCGGACAACTGGTCGGTGTACGAGAAGGCACCGTTCATGACCTGGAACAACGCCTGGTACAACGCACCGTGCGCGTTCTGGCCGACCCGGACGAAGACGCCGGTGAACATCATGAACGACAAGCTGCCGCCGGTGCTGCTGTTCCAGGCGACGAACGACGCGGCCACGCCCTACGAGGGCGGCGCGACGGTGCACGCGCTGCTGCGCGGCTCCAGCTTCGTCGTCGAGCAGGGCGGCGGCAACCACGGCATCACGCTGAGCGGGAACTCCTGCCTGGACAAGCACCTGGCGGCGTATCTGGCCGACGGGAGGGTGCCGCGCGGCACCGGACAGGTGGACGCGGTGTGCCAGGCGCTGCCCGACCCGAAGCCGCTGAGCGCCGCCCGGGTGGCCACCGGCACGGCCCACGGCTCGACGCTGCACGGGCTGCTGGGCTTCCGGGGCTGACCTGCTGACGGTCCGTCGGGAGCGGGCGGTGTCAGTGGCATGGTCCACCATGGACGCATGACCGACCTGACCCGCATCCCCGCTCCCGACGGCGTCGCCCCCGCCGCGCAGTACACGCATGTCGTCCTCGGCACCGGACGCCTCGTCGCGGTCTCCGGGCAGCTCCCCCTCGACGAGGACGGCACGCTCGTCGGCGAGGGCGATCCCCAGGCCCAGGCCCGCCAGGTCTTCGAGAACCTCCGCCGCTGTCTGGCCGCCGCGGGGGCGACCTTCGACGACGTCGTCAAACTGACCTTCTTCGTCACGGACGTCGCGCATCTGCCGGCGATCCGCGCCGCCCGCGCCGCGCACATACCCGACGACCGTCTTCCCGCCGCCTCGGCCGTGCAGGTCGCCGCGCTGGTGCGCCCCGAGTTCCTGATGGAGATCGAGGCGCTCGCGGTGATCGGCTGAACCGCCCGCTCACGCCTGCTCCGGAATCCTCCCCAGGGCCCGCACCGCCGCCTCCGCGAGGGCCGGGTGGGCCAGGGCGTCGGTGAGGACGGGCCGGGCCCGGCTGTCGCCCAGGACGCCGAGGCCGTCCACGCAGGCGAGGGCGACGCGCCGGTAGGGGTCGTGCGGGGTCAGCCGGCGCCGCAGGGTGGTGATCAGCGCGGGCACGGACTCGGGCGCGCGCAGCTCCACCAGGAGGCGGACGGGGTGCAGGGCGTAGGCGACGCGCAGCTCGTTGGTGGCGAGGGCGGCCGCCGCGCGGGCCGTGCGGGGGTCGTCGAGGCGGGCGAGGGCGTAGGCGGCCGACGCGCAGCGCGCCGGGTCCCGGTGGTTGAGCAGCAGGACGAGCGACTCGAAGGCACGCCGGTCGCCGGCGGCCCCCAGCCGGCAGGCGGCCAGCTCCCGGGCCCACAGCGGCTGCCCCGGCTCGGTGAGCACGCCGGCGAGGTCGTCGGCGTCCGCGACGGCCGCCAGCCGCTCGAAGCGGGGCGTTCCGCCCGACTCCCGCCGTAAGCGCTCCGTGAGCGCTCGCAACTCTTCGTCCATGACGCCGAGGGTAGGCGGGGTGCGCGCGCGACGGGACCCAGATCACAAAGTCGAGGGGCTGGCGCGCTCGTTACCCACCGGTTAAGCTCATACGAGCGAGTTACCCACTCGTTGGAACCCCCTCAGGGCGGCCTGGTGACGCAGCCGCCGTGGGAGCAGTCGGTTCGGTACGTCGTGTACCGCAGTACGACCCGGCCACGGGACAGGGCCGGTCGGATTCCCGCCGTTAGCCGCCCGGGCGTGTGCGCGCCCCCCGGCGACGGCAGGCAGTACCGGGCGTGTGCGCTCGCAGCCCGGCAACACCCGCATCGCATCCCGCTTTTCCTCCGCACCCGGTGTGCGCCCCTTCGGCGCACCCGGGCGCGTTCCCAGTCGTCACCCTCACTTCCTGGAGTCCCGCGATGGCCACTCCCCAGTCCGACCCTTCCCTGTCCCCGCTGCAGACCATTGCCGTCGTCGGCCTCGGCACCATGGGCACCGGTATCACCGAGGTGCTGGCCAAGGCCGGCCGCACGGTGATCGGCATCGACATCAGCGAGGCCCAGGCCGCGCGGTCCGTGTCCGCCCTGGAGTCCTCCACCGCCCGCGCCGTCGAGCGCGGCCGGCTGACCGAGCAGGAGCGCGCGGAGGTCCTCGGCCGCGTCCGCACCTCCACCGATCTGCGCGAGGCGGCCGACGCCGACCTCGTCATCGAGGTCGCGCCGGAGTCGTACGAGATCAAGCAGCAGATCTTCCGCGAGCTGGACGGGATCGTGCGCCCCGACACCGTCCTCGCGACCGGCACCAACGCCCTGTCCGTGACCCGGCTGGCCGCCGACTCCGCCCGCCCGGAGCGGGTGCTGGGCCTGCACTTCTTCAACCCGGCCCCGGCGATGAAGCTGGTCGAGGTCGTCTCCTCGGTGCTGACCGCGCCGACGGCCGTCGCCGCGGTCACCGACCTCGCCCTCGACCTCGGCAAGGAGCCGGTCGCGGTCGGCGACCGCCCCGGCTTCGTCGCGGACGGGCTGCTGTTCGGCTACCTCAACCAGGCGGCCGCGATGTACGAGGCCAAGTACGCCTCCCGCGAGGACATCGACGCGGCGATGCGGCTGGGCTGCGGGCTGCCCATGGGCCCGCTGGCCCTGCTCGACCTGATCGGCGTGGACACCGCGCGGACGGTCCTGGACGCCATGTACGCCGAGTCCCGCGACCGGCTGCACGCCCCGGCCCCGATCCTCAAGCAGCTCAGCGAGGCGGGCCTGACCGGCCGGAAGTCGGGCCGCGGCTTCTACACCTACGACGCCCCCGGCAGCGCCACCGTCGTGCGGGACGCGCTGACGCCGCTGGAGGGCGGCAGCCCCGTGGCCGGCCGGCCGGTCGGCTCGGTGGGCGTCGCCGGCTCCGGGACCATGGCCTCCGGCATCGCCGAGGTGTTCGCCAAGGCCGGCTACGACGTGGTCCTGGCCGCCCGCAGCGAGGAGAAGGCGCAGGCGGCGAAGGCCCGCATCGGCAAGTCGCTCGCCCGGTCGGTCGACAAGGGCCGGATGACGGCCGAGGCCGCCGCGCAGACCCTGGAGCGGATCGTCCCGGCCGGTTCGTACGACGCCTTCGCCGAGGTCGACCTGGCCGTCGAGGCCGTCGCGGAGGACCTGGAGGTCAAGCGGCAGCTGTTCGCGGCGCTGGACAAGGTCTGCCGGCCGGGCGCGGTGCTGGCGACGACGACGTCCTCGCTGTCCGTCGTCGCGCTGGCCCGGGCGACCTCGCGTCCGCAGGACGTGATCGGCATGCACTTCTTCAACCCGGCGCCGGCGATGAAGCTGGTCGAGGTCGTCCGGACGGTGCTGACGGCCGAGGACGTCCACGCGACGGTCCACGAGGTCTGCGGCCGGATCAGGAAGCACGCGGTGGACTGCGGCGACCGGGCCGGATTCATCGTCAACGCCCTGCTGTTCCCGTACCTCAACAACGCGATCAAGATGGTGCAGGAGCACTACGCGTCGCTGGACGACATCGACGCGGCGATGAAGCTGGGCGGCGGTTACCCGATGGGCCCGTTCGAGCTGCTGGACGTCGTCGGGCTCGATGTCTCGCTCGCCATCGAGAAGGTGCTGCACCGCGAGTTCCGCGACCCCGGCCTCGCCCCGGCCCCGCTCCTGGAGCACCTGGTGGCCGCGGGCTGCCTGGGCCGCAAGACCGGCCGCGGCTTCCGCGAGTATGCCCGCCGCTGACGGCGTCGGCGACTGGTTCCGCACGGAGACGGACTGGGGCGGGCTGCTCGACCCGTTGGGCCCGCCCCCGCCCGCCGAGGGCGGGGGAACGCCCCGAGCGGCGCGCCAAGCTGCGCACATGCAGTACGTTCGGGTCATGTCCCAGCCCGCCAAGTCCTCACGTACACCAGCCACGCCCGACGCGCCGGAGAGTGCCGCAGGCAGTCGCGCGGCCGCCC
Source organism: Streptomyces sp. NPDC032126 (assembly GCF_055580085.1). NCBI lineage: Bacteria > Bacillati > Actinomycetota > Actinomycetes > Kitasatosporales > Streptomycetaceae > Streptomyces > Streptomyces sp. NPDC032126. The sequence goes on along the minus strand of NZ_JBVIMA010000001.1, from coordinate 585,557 downwards.
AGCGGCTCAAAATGCGCCGGGAACTGGCGGCCGCGGCGATGGAGCTGTTCGCGACCAAGGGGTACGAGGCGACCACCGTCGACGAGATCGCGGCCGCGGCCGGGGTCGCCCGCCGCACCTTCTTCCGCCACTTCCGCTCCAAGGAGGAGGCGATCTTCCCGGACCACGACGACACCCTGGTCCGCGCCGAGGCGGTGCTCAACGCGGCGCCCGCGCACGAGCACCCGCTCGACACGGTGTGCCGCGGGATCAAGGAGGTCATGAAGATGTACGCGGGCCGGCCGGAGATCTCGGTCGCCCGCTACAAGCTCACGCGCGAGGTGCCCACCCTGCGCGAGGCGGAGATCGCGTCGGTGGCCCGCTACGAGCGCCTCTTCACCCGCTATCTGCTCGGCCACTTCGACGAGCACGCCCACGACGACGACGCCAACGACGACCCGCTGCTGGCCGAGGTCGCCGCGTCCGCCGTGGTCACCGCGCACAACCACGTCCTGCGGCGCTGGCTGCGCGCGGACGGCCAGGGCGATGTGGAGGCGCAGCTCGACCACGCCTTCGCGATCGTCCGCAAGACGTTCGGCACCGGCATCGGCGCGGGCCGCACCACGGCCTCCCAGCCGGCCGCGGCGATCGCCTCCACCCAGGGCGAGGTGCTGGTCACCGTGGCCCGCACCGACGCTCCCCTGGACGAGGTCATGCGGACCATCGAGCAGGCGCTCAAGGAGCGCTGAGAGCCACCTCGCAGCTGTGACGACGGCCACCCCACGGGGTGGCCGTTTTGGCATGTCAGAGGCCCTTTTCGCACAGCTTTCACGGCCCGTTCGATCGATCATCGCTCATTTGTTACGTAAAGATTTCACCTGAGAGCAGGTTCTGGCACTCAGTGCCTTGTCAGGTGACACGCGGTGTCATACGTTGAAGAGGTCCGGGCGGCCGGCGTGCAGAGACCTCACGTACGCCGGCTGTCCCAGCAAGCCTCCCGCTCGCCCGCCCGGACGCCTGCGTCACAGGCAACCTCCCGCGCCACAAAGCGCTGCCGAAGCACCACCCGCCGAACCGACGGCACTTCCCGAAACCCTCAGCAGCACCGACGTAACCCTCAGCGCCCCTCCCTCAGGGCGCTCATCGCCGGAGGCAACACCGTGACCGTGAAGGACATCCTCGACGCGATCCAGTCGCCGGAGACGACGGCGGCCGACTTCGCCGCTCTGCCGCTCCCCGACTCGTACCGCGCGATCACCGTGCACAAGGACGAGACGGAGATGTTCGCGGGCATCGCCACCCGCGACAAGGACCCGCGCAAGTCGCTCCACCTGGACGAGGTCCCGCTGCCGGAACTCGGCCCGGGCGAGGCCCTGGTGGCCGTGATGGCCTCCTCGGTCAACTACAACTCGGTCTGGACCTCGATCTTCGAGCCGCTGTCGACGTTCGGCTTCCTGGAGCGCTACGGACGGCTCTCCGAGCTCACCAAGCGCCACGACCTGCCGTACCACATCATCGGCTCCGACCTCGCGGGCGTCGTCCTGCGCACCGGCCCGGGCGTCAACGCCTGGAAGCCGGGCGACGAGGTCGTCGCGCACTGCCTGTCCGTCGAGCTGGAGTCCAGCGACGGCCACAACGACACCATGCTCGACCCCGAGCAGCGGATCTGGGGCTTCGAGACCAACTTCGGCGGCCTCGCCGAGATCGCCCTGGTCAAGTCCAACCAGCTGATGCCCAAGCCGGACCACCTCAGCTGGGAGGAGGCCGCCGCCCCGGGCCTGGTCAACTCCACCGCGTACCGGCAGCTGGTCTCCCGCAACGGCGCCGGCATGAAGCAGGGCGACAACGTCCTGATCTGGGGCGCGAGCGGCGGACTCGGCTCGTACGCCACCCAGTTCGCGCTCGCGGGCGGCGCCAACCCGATCTGTGTCGTCTCCAGTGAGCAGAAGGCGGACATCTGCCGCTCGATGGGCGCCGAGGCGATCATCGACCGCAGCGCCGAGGGCTACAAGTTCTGGAAGGACGAGCACACCCAGGACCCGAAGGAGTGGAAGCGCTTCGGCAAGCGCATCCGCGAGCTGACCGGCGGCGAGGACATCGACATCGTCTTCGAGCACCCCGGCCGCGAGACCTTCGGTGCCTCCGTCTTCGTCACCCGCAAGGGCGGCACCATCACCACCTGCGCCTCGACCTCGGGCTACATGCACGAGTACGACAACCGCTACCTGTGGATGTCCCTGAAGCGGATCATCGGCTCGCACTTCGCCAACTACCGCGAGGCCTGGGAGGCCAACCGGCTCATCGCGAAGGGCAAGATCCACCCGACGCTGTCGAAGACCTACTCCCTGGAGGAGACCGGTCAGGCCGCGTACGACGTGCACCGCAACCTCCACCAGGGCAAGGTCGGCGTGCTGTGCCTCGCCCCCGAGGAGGGCCTGGGCGTGCGCGACGAGGAGATGCGCGCCAAGCACCTCGACGCCATCAACCGCTTCCGCAACATCTGAGACACCCGAGGTCATAGATGACTGAGCGTCAGCCCGCCGAAGGCAAGCGGGAGAAGGACCGGCCGTGGCTCATGCGCACGTACGCCGGTCACTCCACGGCCGAGGCGTCCAACGAGCTGTACCGGCGCAACCTCGCCAAGGGGCAGACCGGCCTGTCGGTCGCGTTCGACCTTCCGACGCAGACCGGCTACGACTCCGACCACATCCTCGCCCGCGGCGAGGTCGGCCGGGTCGGTGTGCCGATCGCGCACCTCGGTGACATGCGCCGGCTGTTCCAGGACATCCCCCTGGAGCAGATGAACACCTCGATGACGATCAACGCCACCGCCATGTGGCTGCTGGCGCTCTACCAGGTCGTCGCCGAGGAGCAGGGCGCGGACATCACCAAGCTCCAGGGCACGACCCAGAACGACATCGTCAAGGAGTACCTGTCCCGCGGCACGCACGTCTTCCCGCCGGGGCCGAGCCTCCGTCTGACGACCGACATGATCGCGTACACGGTCTCCCACATCCCGAAGTGGAACCCGATCAACATCTGCAGCTACCACCTGCAGGAGGCGGGCGCCACGCCGGTCCAGGAGATCGCGTACGCGATGTCCACGGCGATCGCGGTTCTCGATGCCGTACGCGACTCCGGGCAGGTCCCCGCCGAGAAGTTCGGGGACGTCGTGGCCCGTATCTCCTTCTTCGTGAACGCGGGCGTCCGCTTCATCGAGGAGATGTGCAAGATGCGGGCGTTCGGGCGGATCTGGGACCGGATCACGCGCGAGCGCTACGGCATCGAGAACCCCAAGCAGCGCCGCTTCCGCTACGGCGTCCAGGTCAACTCCCTCGGCCTGACCGAGGCGCAGCCGGAGAACAACGTCCAGCGGATCGTGCTGGAGATGCTGGCGGTGACCCTCTCCAAGGACGCCCGCGCGCGTGCCGTGCAGCTGCCCGCCTGGAACGAGGCCCTGGGCCTGCCCCGCCCCTGGGACCAGCAGTGGTCGCTGCGCATCCAGCAGGTCCTCGCCCACGAGAGCGACCTGCTGGAGTACGAGGACATCTTCGAGGGCTCGCACGTCATCGAGGCGAAGGTCGCCCAGCTCGTCGAGGAGTCGCTCGCGGAGATCGAGCGGATCCAGGAGATGGGCGGTGCGATGGCCGCCGTCGAATCCGGTTACCTCAAGTCGCAGCTGGTCTCCTCGCACGCCGAGCGCCGGGCCCGGATCGAGTCCGGGCAGGAGAAGATCATCGGCGTCAACATCTTCGAGACGACCGAGCCGAACCCGCTGACGGCCGACCTGGACACCGCGATCCAGACGGTGGACCCGGCGGTCGAGGCCCGGGTCATCGCCTCGCTCCAGCACTGGCGCGACACCCGCTACCAGCCGCCGTTCAACCACCCGCGCCCCTGCAAGGCCCTGGAGCGCCTGAAGGAGGCCGCCAAGGGCACCGACAACCTCATGGAGGCCACCCTGGAGTGCGCCCGCGCGGGCGTCACGACGGGCGAGTGGGCGGGGGCCCTGCGGGAGGTCTTCGGGGAGTTCCGGGCGCCGACCGGTGTCTCGTCGGCGCCGCTGGCCGTCCCCGTCGAGGAGGGTTCGCCGCTGGGCGAGGTGCGCCGCAAGGTGGATCTCACGGCGAAGCACCTCAACGTCGGCAAGCTGCGCTTCCTCGTCGGCAAGCCCGGCCTGGACGGGCACTCCAACGGGGCCGAGCAGATCGCCGTCCGCGCGCGCGACGCCGGCTTCGAGGTGGTCTACCAGGGCATCCGGCTCACCCCGGAGCAGATCGTGGACGCCGCCCTCGCCGAGGACGTGCACGCGGTCGGCCTGTCCATCCTGTCCGGCTCGCACGCCCAGCTCGTGCCGGACGTGCTGGAGCGGCTGCGTGTGGCCGGTGCCACAGATATACCGGTGATCGCCGGTGGCATCATCCCGAATGGTGACGCCGAGCAGCTCAGGGCCGCCGGAGTGGCCGCCGTCTTCACCCCGAAGGACTTCGACATCACCGGAATCATCGGCCGCATCGTCGACGAGATCCGGAAAGCGAACAAGCTCGACCCCCTGGAGGTCCCCGCATGACGACCGTCAACCGTCTCCGCCCGCGGCGCTCGTGCCTGGCAGTACCCGGTTCGAACCCGCGCTTCCTGGAGAAGGCGCAGGGTCTCCCGGCGGACCAGGTCTTCCTGGACCTGGAGGACGCGTGCGCGCCGCTCGCCAAGCCCGAGGCGCGGCACACCATCGTCAAGTTCCTCAACGAGGGCGACTGGACCGGCAAGACGCGCGTGGTCCGGGTCAACGACTGGACGACCGAGTGGACGTACCGCGATGTCGTGACCGTCGTCGAGGGGGCCGGCCAGAACCTCGACTGCATCATGCTGCCGAAGGTGCAGACGGCCCAGCAGATCGTCGCCCTCGACCTCCTGCTGACGCAGATCGAGAAGACCATGGGCTTCGAGGTCGGCAAGATCGGCATCGAGGCGCAGATCGAGAACGCCCAGGGCCTGAACAACGTCAACGAGATCGCGACGGCCTCCCAGCGCGTCGAGACGATCATCTTCGGCCCGGCCGACTTCATGGCGTCGATCAACATGAAGTCGCTGGTCGTGGGTGAGCAGCCGCCCGGCTACCCGGCGGACGCCTACCACTACATCCTGATGAAGATCCTGATGGCCGCCCGCGCGAACAACCTCCAGGCGATCGACGGCCCCTACCTGCAGATCCGCAACATCGACGGCTACCGCGAGGTCGCCCAGCGCGCCGCCGCGCTCGGCTTCGACGGCAAGTGGGTGCTGCACCCGGGCCAGGTCGAGGCGTCCAACGAGATCTTCTCGCCCTCGCAGGAGGACTTCGACCACGCCGAGCTGATCCTGGACGCGTACGACTACTACACGTCCGAGGCGGGCGGCAAGAAGGGCTCGGCGATGCTCGGCGACGAGATGATCGACGAGGCCAGCCGCAAGATGGCCCTGGTCATCTCGGGCAAGGGCCGGGCCGCCGGCATGCAGCGCACCAGCAAGTTCGAGATCCCGGAGGCGTGAGCATGCAGTTCGGACGCACCTACGAGGAGTTCGAGGTCGGGGCGACGTACAAGCACTGGCCGGGCAAGACGGTCACGGAGTACGACGACCACCTGTTCTGTCTCCTCACCATGAACCACCACCCCCTCCACATGGACACCAACTATGCGGAGAAGACGACGGACTTCGGCAAGAACGTCGTCGTCGGGAACTACATCTACTCGCTGCTGCTCGGCATGAGCGTGCCGGACATCTCCGGCAAGGCGATCGCCAACCTGGAGATCGAGTCGCTCAAGCACGTGGCGCCGACCTTCCACGGCGACACGATCTACGGCGAGACGACCGTCCTCGACAAGTGGCCGTCGAAGTCGAAGAACGACCGCGGCATCGTCTACGTCGAGACCAAGGGCTACAAGCAGGACGGCACGCTGGTCTGCGTGTTCCGCCGCAAGGTCATGGTCCCCACCGAGACCTACATCAAGGAGCGCGGCGGCGAGCAGCCCGGCCGCCCGGAGCCGAAGCAGCAGGAGAAGTAGCCATGGCCCGTCTCGCCCAGACCGCCGGTCTGACGGACATCCAGCAGGAGATCCTCTCCACCGTCCGCGACTTCGTGGACAAGGAGATCATCCCGGTCGCCACCGAGCTGGAGCACCGCGACGAGTACCCGCAGCAGATCGTCGACGGCCTCAAGGAACTCGGCCTGTTCGGCCTGATGATCCCCGAGGAGTACGGCGGTCTGGGCGAGTCCCTCCTGACGTACGCCCTGTGCGTCGAGGAGATCGCCCGCGGCTGGATGTCGGTGTCCGGCATCATCAACACGCACTTCATCGTGGCGTACATGCTCAAGCAGCACGGCACGCAGGAGCAGAAGGACCACTTCCTGCCGAGGATGGCGGCCGGTGACATCCGCGGCGCCTTCTCGATGTCGGAACCGGGCCTGGGCTCCGATGTGTCGGCCATCACGTCGAAGGCGGTGAAGGACGGCGACGAGTACGTCCTCAACGGCCAGAAGATGTGGCTGACGAACGGCGGCACGTCGTCCCTCGTGGCCGTCCTCGTGCGAAGTGACGAAGGACACCCGGAGGGCACGGCCCCCCACAAGTCGATGACCACCTTCCTGGTCGAGAAGGAGCCCGGCTTCGGTGAGGTCCGCCCCGGCCTGACCATCCCGGGCAAGATCGAGAAGATGGGCTACAAGGGCGTCGACACCACCGAGCTGATCATGGACGGCCTGCGGATTCCCGCCGACCGGGTGCTCGGCGGGGTCACGGGCCGAGGTTTTTACCAAATGATGGACGGCGTGGAAGTGGGCCGCGTCAATGTAGCGGCGCGTGGCTGCGGTGTCGCCCAGCGTGCGTTCGAACTCGGCGTCCAGTACGCCCAGCAGCGTCACACGTTCGGCAAGCCGATCGCCCAGCACCAGGCCATCCAGTTCAAGCTCGCGGAGATGGCTACCAAGGTGGAGGCCGCGCATGCGATGATGGTGAACGCGGCACGCAAAAAGGACTCCGGGGAACGAAACGACCTCGAAGCAGGGATGGCGAAGTACCTCGCCTCCGAATACTGCAAGGAAGTCGTCGAAGACGCTTTCCGGATCCACGGCGGCTACGGCTTCTCCAAGGAGTACGAGATCGAGCGCCTCTACCGTGAGGCACCGATGCTGCTGATCGGTGAAGGCACCGCCGAGATCCAGAAGATGATCATCGGGCGCAGGTTGCTCGAAGAGTATCGATTCCAGGGCTAGATGTCCGGGTTGGGGGTGTTTTCTTCGAGAAGAAGATCACACCCCGTCAACCCTCTTCGGCCGCCGACTCGGCTTCCTGGCTTACCCAGTTACGGCCCTGAACCGCTACGATCGCCGGAAAGCCGCCGTCCCCCTCACCCAGCGCGGCATCATCCGCTACGAAGGTCATCCATGCCCCACAGCCAAACCTCTGCACCTCGCGACAGCCTCGCCGGCGTACGCCTTGCGCGCGGAGCATCGCCGTGGCTTCTCCCGACCGTCGCCACCGCAGCCGTCAGCCTGGTCCGCGCCCGCCGCTCGGGCGTCGCCAAGGCCGTGGCCGTGCCCGCCACCGCCCTCGCGGCGGGCATGCTGTGGTTCTTCCGCGACCCCGAGCGCGAGATCGCGCCGGGCAGGGTCATCTCCCCCGCCGACGGTGTGGTGCAGAGCATCATGCCGTGGAAGGACGGACGGACCCGGGTCGCGATCTTCATGAGCCCGCTCAACGTCCACGTGAACCGCGCCCCGCTCTCCGGCACGGTGACCTCGGTCGAGCACATCCCGGGCGGATTCGTTCCGGCGTTCAACAAGGAGAGCGAGAACAACGAGCGCGTCGTCTGGCACTTCGACACCGAACTCGGTGACATCGAGATGATCCAGATCGCCGGCGCCGTCGCCCGCCGTATCGTCCCCTACATCCCCCAGGGCACGAAGGTCGAGCAGGGCGACCGCATCGGTCTGATCCGCTTCGGCTCCCGCGTCGACATCTACCTGCCCGAGGGCGTGGAGGTCGCGGTCGAGGTCGGCCAGAAGACCGTGGCTGGGGTGACTCGCATTGACCGTGATTGACCCGGAGACGCAGGCCGGCTGGGTGCCGGAGGCCGACGAGGTGGACGAAGAGGAGGAGATGCCGCTCTCTCTCCGCCTCTCAATAGCGGACACCCTCACCCTCGGCAACGCCACGTGCGGCTTCATGGCGGTGTACTTCACCACCACCGGCATCCTGATCCCGCACCTCACCGGCGACCAGGAGGCCGGTATGGCCCGCAACAGCGCGGCCACGGCGGTCATCCTGATGCTGTGCGCGGCGGTCTTCGACCTGTTCGACGGCCTGGTGGCGCGCAAGCTGCGCTCCTCCCCCATGGGCGCGGAGCTGGACAACCTGTCGGACCTGATCAGCTTCGGTCTGGCGCCGGCGTACTTCGTCCTCGTCTACGGCATCGTCGCTGACGGCGCCCACCAGCGGGTGGCCGCGGTCGGCGCGATCGTCGTCCTGCTGGCGGTGGTGCTCAGACTCGCGCGCTTCTCGTGCGTGACCCCGACCAACGGCATGTTCCAGGGCATGCCGAGCCCCTTCGGCGCGCTGACCGTCGTCGCCATCGTGCTGCTGGAGCTGCCCTTCGTGGCGACGCTCCTGGCGATCCTCGGCACCGCGTGGCTGATGGTGAGCCGGGTCGAGTACCCGAAGCCGCGCGGCCGCTCCGCCGCGGCGATGCTCTCCTGGATCGTGCTGTCGATGGGTCTCCTGGCCGCCTGGGCCTTCGGCGCCCCGAGCGGCCAGCTGCTGCTGCAGACCGGCTGCGCGCTGCAGCTGGTCATGGGCGCGGTCATCCCGCTGTTCGCCACGGCCCGCCGGGTGAACAACTTCCGCGACAACCGACGCGAGGCGCGGGCGGCGCAGCTGCCCTGAGCCTGAACGCACCGACGGGTGTGGCCCGAGCCTCGACGGCTCGGCCCACACCCGTTTCGCGTTCAAGGACGTGCGCCGTTGCCCCTTGATCGGTCAACTACCTGTTCCGCAGGCCCAGTTGCAGGACGTGAGCAGGAAGCGGACGGTGGAAACAGGGGGTTTCTGCGGGTTTCTCCCGTACCACGGATCGGAGGAGAGCCATGTCCGCAGTCTCGCCCGTGGACCACTGGGTCAGCTACCCGTCGAAGATCCCGGCGAACGCCGGAGAGAACGTCGACCTGTTCGTCCGCGAGTACGACGGCACCCAGCCGGGCCAGGACCGTCGGCCGGTGCTGATGCTCCACGGCAGGAGCGTGCCGGCGCTCGCCGGGTTCGACCTGGAGCTGCCCTCGCCGTCCGGCCACCCCGACATCAGCTACAGCTGGGCCCAGCAGCTGGCCAAGGACCACTACGACGTGTTCCTGATGGACGTGCAGGGCAGCGGCCGCTCGCACCACCCGTCCGTCATGGACCAGCCCTGCAACGCCAGCCCGGCACAGCAGGGGACGCTCCTCGTCCCCAACCCGCTGCCGGCCCCCTGCTCGGGCCTGCCGCCCTACCCGCACCAGCTGGGCAACTCGGAGAGCGACGAGGCCGAGCTGACCGCCGTCGTCGCGTACATCAAGCAGCTGCCCGACCGGAACAAACCGCTCGACTTCATCGGCTGGTCCGCCGCGGGGCAGGTCATGGGGCCTTACGTCCTCAAGAACCCCACGCAGGTAGCCTCTTCTTCCTCGCCCCGGTCTTCCCGCCGCAGGGCCGCTGGTCGGGGAACCCCGACGACCCGTTCGGCCGTCCGCCGGGCGTCACCTTCCCGGTCTCCGACCCGGCCCTCCAGTACGGCTTCCCGATGACCGTGGGCAGCAAGGCCGGCCTCCGCATCGCGCTGGACCGCGAGACGGGCAGCCCGCTCCAGCGGGAGCCCGGCATCGAGGAGCACGTGTGGGCCACGATGATGGAGGACGACCCGGTGGGCGCCAAGTGGGGGCCCATGCTCTCCACGGGCATGTACGAGGGCGTCAACCGGATCCGGAACACCTACTGGTACGGCTGGAACGACCGGACCGCGCCGCTCAAGGACGCGACGGGCACGTATGTGCTCGGAGAGCGGGTCCCCGTCGCCATCGTCCACGGCGAGTTCGACCGGACGGTCAACACCCCGCCGACCACACCCGTCCCGGCCTTCCAGCGGCTGTCCGTCCCGGCCCTCTACGCGACGATCAAGGGTACGAAGAAGCTGATGTTCCAGCTGGCCGGCGCGGGACACTCCGTGGTCTGGGAGCGTCCCGCGAAGACGGTGCACTTCATCTCGAAGGAGTGGCTCGCCCACGGCAAGGTGTGGGGCCAGGAGAGCGGCAGCTTCTACCGGGACGCGGATGGCGAGCTGACCCCGCTGGGATAGCCCGCCACGGGTCCGGTCGTGGCCGCTCAGGGCGGCTCAGAGCAGGAAGTCCCGCCCGATCCGTTCCGCGACCTGTTCCAGGATCGGGCCGGCGTCCGCGATGCAGCGGGCGACGTCCGGCTCGACCTCCGTCAGCGGGTAGGCGCGGCGGATGCCCGCCCGGCCCAGCGCCTCCGGCGGCAGGGCGAGGCGGCCGCAGACCGCGACGACCTCCTTGTCGGCCGCGCGGGCGGCCGCCGCCACACCGGCAGGGGCCTTGCCGTGCAGCGTCTGCTGGTCGAGGGAGCCCTCACCGGTGATCACCAGCTCGGCCCGCTCCAGGGCGGACGCGAAGCCGAGGACGTCGAGCATGACCTCGATGCCGGGGCGGAAGCGGGCACCCAGCAGCAGGGCGCCGTAGCCGATGCCGCCGGCCGCGCCCGCGCCCGGCGAGGCGGCGTACTCGGCCGCCTTCGCGCCGGCCTCCTCTGCCAGGACCTTCGCGAAGTGGGCGAGCGCCGCGTCGAGGGTCTCCACGTCGTCGGGCGAGGCGCCCTTCTGGGGGCCGTAGACCGCCGGGGCGCCCGTGGGGCCGGTGAGCGGATTGTCGACGTCGCTCGCCAGGACCAGGTCGACCGAGGCCAGCCGCGGGTCCAGGCCCGTCAGGTCGGCCCGGGCCAGCTCCGCGAGACCGCCGCCGCCCGGGGAGACCGGCTCGCCCCGCGCGTCCAGGAAACGGGCGCCCAGCGCGGACAGCATCCCCGCGCCGCCGTCGGTGGTGGCGCTGCCGCCGACCCCGAACACGATCGTCCGTACGCCGGCGTCCAGCGCGGCGCGCAGCAGTTCGCCGGAGCCGTACGTCGACGCCGTCAGCGGCGCGAAGACGCCCGCGGGCAGTCGCTGCAGCCCGCTGGCCTCCGCCATCTCCACCACGGCGGTGTCGCCGCGCAGCGCGAACGCGGCGGTGACCTCCTGGCCGAGCGGTCCCGCGACCCGGAGCTCACGGCGCTCGAACCCGGCCGCGACGGCCGCGTCGACCGTGCCGTCGCCGCCGTCGGCGACCGGCAGTGCCTCGACCTCGACGCCCGGTACGGCCCGCCGCAGCCCGGCCGTCACCCGCTCGGCGACCTGCACGGCCGTCAGCGACCCCTTGAACTTGTCCGCGGCGATGAGCACGCGCTGTGTCACGTGTGGTTCCCCTTGCTCTCCGGGCCTCGCGCATGTCAAGGCCAGTCGCGCCGCAGCGACCTTAACCGGAGGACGCCCCCGCCGTCATGCGCTGCCCGGACCGTGGAACGGCGCGGCGCGCTCGCGCCCGGAAACGGGTAGACCTTCCCTCATGACCCCTGTGGGCACCCGGCCGGAGCTCGCCGACCGCGTCCTCGGCGGCTGGCTCGGCCGGATCGCGGGCAACATGCTCGGCAAACCGGTCGAGCAGGGCGAGGTGTGGACGCGCGAGCGCATCGACCGCTATCTGCGGCAGGCCGGCGCCCTGCCCCTGACGGACTACCTGCCCGAGCCGCCGGACGAGGCCACCGCCGCCGCGCTGCGGCCGGAGTGGCGCCAGTGCGTGCGCGGCCGGATCCACGGCAGCTGCCGCGACGACGACGTCGACTACGCGATCCTCGGCCTGGACCTGCTGGAGACCCATGGATTCGGTTTCAGCACCGAGCAGGTCGGCGATCTGTGGCTGCTGCGGCTGCCGTTTCTGCAGACGTTCACCGCCGAGCGGGCCGCCTACCGCAACCTCGCGAACGGGCGGCGGCCGCCGCTGACGGCGACGTACGACAATCCGTACCAGGAGTGGATCGGCGCGCTGATCCGTGCCGACATCCACGGCTGGGCCTGGCCCGGAGCGCCGCGCCGGGCCGCCGCGTCGGCCCGCCGGGACGCCGTGCTGTCGCACACCGGCAACGGGGTGTACGGCGCGATGTTCGCGGCCGCGCTGATCTCCGCCGCGTTCACCGCGCCGGCCCTGCGCGACGCGATCGAGCAGGCGCTGGCCGTCGTCCCGGCGAGCAGTCGCCTGGCGCGGACCGTGCGCCGGGTGGTCTCGCTGCACGAGGCCCGGATGGCCTGGGAGGACACCCTCGCGGCGGTCGAGCAGGAGACGGCGGGGCTCGGCTGGATCCACACCGTGCCGAACGCCGCCGTCCTCACCGCCGGGCTGCTCTACGGCGACGGCGACTTCACCCGGACCGTCGCCCTCACCGTCCGCGGCGGCCTGGACACCGACTCCAACGGGGCCACGGCCGGCTCGGTGGCCGGGGTGTTCACCGGCGCTGCGGCGATCCCGGCGCGGTGGAAGGAGCCGCTGGAGGACACGGTGCGCAGTGCGGTGTTCGGCTTCGACGGGGTGTCGATCGGCGAACTCGCCGAGCGGACGCTGCGATTGGCGCTGAGGGAGACATAAAAGGCGCTGAGGGAGGCGTAGGAAGCGTCGACGGGGCGCGGGAAGCGTTGGCGGTGGGAGGGCCGTCGGGGCTGGTTACCCTTCGAGGATGACCACTCACGACTTCGCCGCGTACATCGCCTCGCTCCCCCGGGTGCTCGCCGGGGCCGCCGCCCTGTTCCGCGACGCCGAGGGACGGGTGCTGCTGGTCGAACCCAACTACCGCGACGGCTGGGGGCTGCCCGGCGGCACCATCGAGTCCGACTCCGGCGAGAGCCCGCGCGCGGCCGCGCGCCGCGAGACGCTGGAGGAGATCGGCCTCGACCGGGAGCTCGGCCGGCTGCTCGCCGTGGACTGGGTCCCGGGCACGAACCGGCCGCCGCTGGTGGCGTACGTCTACGACGGCGGCGTCCTCGGCGAGGAGGATCTCAAGGCGATCCGGCTCCAGGAGGAGGAGCTGCTGTCCTGGCGGCTGGTCGACCGCGAGGACATCCCGGAGTTCCTGCTGGGCTCCCTGGGCCGCCGCGTCCTGGCGGCCCTGGACGTGCTGGAGAACGGCACGGGCGCGGTGGAGCTGGAGGCCGGGCGGCGGGTGGGCTGAGGGCCTACCGGGGGCAGGACCGGGGCCGGTCTTTCAGCCCTCCGGGTCGCGGGGCCTGCTGTCGATCTCGCGCAGGGCCTCGTCGCGGGCGGCCACGCGCGCCTCGGTGCGGTGGCCGCGCTCGATGTAGTCGCGGACGGCGAGTTCCACGGCGTCCTGGGGGCTGCCCACTCCCGCGAGGACCATGACTTCGACGACGAGATCGGCGTCGAGGGAGACAGTGACCTTGGCCATGGCCGGACGTTAGCAGCCGCCGGGCTCTTCGGATATCCGTTCGCCCCACCCGGATGCCCCGGCCTACGCTCGACCTCATGACCAAGCCCCTCGTCGCCGTCCTGAGCGGCGCCGGTATCTCCACCGACTCCGGCATCCCCGACTACCGCGGGCCCAACGGACTGTGGCGGCGCGACCCGGAGGCGGAGAAGCTCGTCACCTACGAGTACTACATGGGGGATCCGGAGATCCGGCGCCGGTCGTGGCAGATGCGGCGGGCGAACCGGACACTGCGGGCCGAGCCGAACGCGGCGCATCGCGCCCTGGCCGAGCTGGAGCGGTCCGGGGTACCGGTGCGGGTGATCACGCAGAACGTGGACGGGCTGCACCAGCTCGCCGGGATGCCCGCCCGCAAGGTGCTCGAACTGCACGGCAGCGCCCGGAGTTTCGTGTGCACGAAGTGCCATGCGCGCGGGCCGATGGAGGATGCCCTGGCCCGCGTCGAGGCCGGGGAGACCGATCCGCCGTGCCTGGAGTGCGGCGGGATCCTGAAGTCGGCGACCGTGATGTTCGGCGAGCGGCTCGACCCGGTGGTGCTGGGTGAGGCGCTCGCCATCACCAAGGCCTGCCAGGTGTTCCTCGCCGTCGGCACCAGCCTCCAGGTCCAGCCGGCCGCGGGCCTCGCGGGCGTCGCCGCCGACCACGGCGCACGGCTCGTCATCGTCAACGCCGAGCCGACACCGTACGACGAGATCGCCGACGAGGTCGTCCGCGAGCCGATCGGCACCGCCCTGCCGGAACTGCTGCGCCGGCTCGGCCGGGAGGACGGCCAGGAGGGCGGCTAGGACCCGAGGAGGCGGCGCTTCTGTTCCTCGAACTCCGCGTCCGTCAGGATGCCTTGGGTCTTCAGGTCGCCCAGCTGCTTGAGCTGCTCGATCTTCGCGGTCATGTCGTCGGCGGGAGCGGCCGGCGGTGCCTGCGGGGTGGGGGGCGGGGCCGGGGGCGCCTGCTGCTGGTACGCCTGTTCTCTCTCGTAGTCCTGCTGCGCCCAGCGGCCGGCCTGGCGGCGCGAGACGCGGTTCGACACCGCCGTGGCGGTGCCGGCGACGACAGCGGTGCGGGCGACACCGCGAAGCAGTCCGGGCATGTCCCCTCATCTCCTCACCGGTCACGCAGGGGCTTCGGTGGCGTCCAGGGAGGCCAGCAGGGCCTGGACCGGGATACGGCCGCTCGCCACCAGCTGGGCCCCGCTACGCCGGAGCGCCCGCGCCAGAGGCGCCGCCCAGACGTTCTCGTAGACCAGGAGCGCGGCGGAGTTGCCCGGCGCGAGGACCGCGCCCGCCTCGTCGATGTCGTCCTGGCCCATGAGGCCCGAGGAGGCGCCCTCGAAGACGGACAGGTCCATCTCGCCCCCGACGTCGGTCAGCTCCATGGCGGAGACCGAGCCGTCCTCGTCCCGGCGGATGAACAGAAGATCGAGGATGCGGATGATGCCGCGATCGACCAGGTCGACCAGCAGGGGGAATCCCTCGCCCGTCATCCGGTTGCCGGGGAACTCGACGACCAGGTAGTCGACGGGACCCATCTCTTCCACGTCGTCACTCATGGTCACTCCTGAGTAGCGCGGGGGCGGCGCACGGCTCACGCCGTCTCGACGTCCATTGCACCATCGCGGTGAGGGCCGCGCATGTCGTGAGCCGTTCCTCTAGAAGAGAGCCGTTCCCCGTTCGAAGTCCAGCAGGCGCCGCTTGCGGTCCAGGCCGCCGCCGTAGCCGGTGAGGCCGCCGTCGGCGCCCACGACGCGATGGCAGGGGACGACGATGCCGACCGGGTTCCTGCCGTTGGCGAGGCCGACGGCGCGGGACGCCCCGGGATTGCCGAGGGCGTCGGCCAGTTCGCCGTACGTGCGGGTCTCGCCGTAGGGGATCCGCCGGAGCTGGTCCCAGACGGTGTGCTGGAACGGGGTGCCGGACAGCCGGAGTTCGAGGGTGAACTCCTTCAGCTCGCCCGCGAAATAGGCGCCGAGCTGTTCCTCGGCCTCGGGCAGGAGGGTGTCGTCGCGGGGGCCGAAGCTCTCCTCGGGCGGGCGGTGGCGCTGGCCGGTCATGTAGAGGCCGCACAGAACGCCGTCGTCGGCGACCAGGGTGAGGGGGCCGTACGGGCTGTCGACGACATGGTGCCGTTTCACTGAACGTCCTTACATCGGGAGGAAGTTGATCGGATGGTTGTCGGTCGCCCACAGGTACTGGACCGCGTAGGCCCGCCAGGGCCGCCAGGCCGCCGCGCGGGCGGTGAGGGCGGCGGGCGTGGACGGCAGGCCCAGCTCCCCCGCCGCGCGCCGGATGCCGAGATCGGTGGGCAGGAAGGCGTCCGGGTCGCCGAGGGCGCGCATCGCGATGACGTCGACGGTCCAGGGGCCGAAGCCGGGCAGGTCCAGGAGCCGGGCGCGGGCCTCGGCCCAGTCGCTGTCGGCGCCCAGGTGAAGGCTGTCGTCGGCGAGCCGGCCGACGAGGGTGGTGAAGGTGGTGCGGCGGGTGCGGGGCAGGGCGAGGGTCTCCGGGTCCAGTGCGGCCAGCGCCCGGGGGGTCGGGAAGAGGTGGGTGAGGCCGCCCTCGGGGTCGTCGACGGGCTCGCCGTGCGCGGTGACCAGGCGGGCCGCGTGGGTGCGGGCGGCGGCGGTGGAGACCTGCTGGCCGAGGACCGCGCGGACGGCGAACTCGGCCTCGTCGACCGTGCGTGGCACCCGGCGGCCGGGTGCCTTGTCGACGAGGGGCGCGAGCAGCGGGTCCGTGCGCAGCTGGTCGTCGATGGCGACCGGGTCGGCGTCCAGGTCGAGCATGCGGCGGCAGCGGCTGATCGCGACGGTGAGGTCGCGCAGGTCGCTGAGGGTGAGCCGGCAGGCGATGTGGTCGGGGTTCGGGGTGAGCGCGACGATCCCGTGCCCGTACGGCAGCCGCAGCGTTCGCCGGAAGGCGCCGTCCCGCCACTCCTCCACCCCCGGTACGGCGGTCGCCGCGAGGTGGCCGAAGAGGTTGTCGGGGTTGAGGGGGGCACGGAAGGGCAGGCGCAGCTGGAGCGTGCCCGGGGTCGTCGGGGCGGCGCTCTTCTTCGGCACACGGGCGCGCAGTTCGCTCGGGGAGAGCGCGAAGACCTCGCGGACGGTGTCGTTGAAGCTGCGGATGGAGGCGAAGCCGGCGGCGAACGCCACGTCCGCCATGGGCAGGGCGGTGGTCTCGATGAGGAGGCGGGCGGTCTGGGCGCGCTGCGCGCGGGCCAGGGCGAGCGGACCGGCGCCCAGTTCGGCGAGGAGCTGACGCTCGACCTGGCGGGTGCTGTACCCGAGACGGGCGGCGAGGCCGGGCACGCCCTCCCGGTCGACCACCCCGTCGGCGATCAGCCGCATGGCGCGGGCCACGAGGTCGGCGCGCTGGTTCCACTCCGGGGAGCCCGGACTGGTGTCGGGGCGGCAGCGCTTGCACGCCCGGAATCCGGCCTGCTGGCAGGCGGCCGCGCTCGGCAGGAACGTCATGTTCTCCGGCTTGGGCGGAACGGCCGGGCAGCTGGGCCGGCAGTAGATGCGGGTGGTCAGGACGGCGGTGAAGAACCAGCCGTCGAACCGCGCGTCCTTCGACTGCACGGCGCGCACACAGCGCTCGCGGTCGGCGTACATCCCGTTCTGCATGCGTCCAGCATTGGTCATGCGGCGGGGCGGGGCTGGCAGGAATGCGACATCGACCTGAGGGGACCTCAGGCAGTCCGCTCCCCGGGGACGGCCAGCGCCCAGATCACGAACACATCGATCGCCATCACCACGATCGACCAGACCGGCTCGTAGGGCAGGAACAGGAACTGGGCGACCAGGCTGAGGGAGGCCAGGAAGACGCCGGTGAACCGCGCCCAGGCGGCGTCCATGAGGACGCCCACGCCGGTGGCGGCGACCAGGGCGCCGAGAACCAGGTGGATCCAGCCCCAGCCGGTGAGGCTGAGTTCGTAGACGTAGGAGCCGATCCGGGCGTACAC
This sequence comes from Streptomyces sp. NPDC032126, assembly GCF_055580085.1. NCBI lineage: Bacteria > Bacillati > Actinomycetota > Actinomycetes > Kitasatosporales > Streptomycetaceae > Streptomyces > Streptomyces sp. NPDC032126. The sequence continues at coordinate 568,011 of NZ_JBVIMA010000001.1, read as the reverse complement.
GTCGTCCTCGGCGATCGCCGCGACACCCTGGAGGACGGCGAGGACACCGCTGCACAGCATCAGGACGCCGGCGAACTCGACACGGTCGGTGTCCCGGCCGCCGGACCGGTCCGGGCGTCCGGGCGGCGGGGCGGTCCAGGGGGTGCCGATCTCGCTGTCGGGGTCGGATCCGCTGCTCATACGACCAGCACAGCCGGGCCGTACGGCTGCGGCGACCGAGGCGGGGCCGTTCGGGTGAGGACGTGGGTCCTCGTGCCGTACGGCCCCGCCGGTGGGTGGTCCGGCGTCGCCGCTACATGTTGATCATGTGTCCGGCGAGGCCGTGGACGGCCTCCTGGATCGCCTCGCCGAGGGTCGGGTGGCCGTGCACGTTGCGGGCCACCTCGTGGACGGTGAGGTCCCACTTCTGGGCCAGCGTCAGCTCGGGCAGCAGCTCGGTGACCTCGGGGCCGATCATGTGGCCGCCGATGAGCTCGCCGTACTTGGCGTCGCTGATCAGCTTGACGAAACCGGTGGTGTCCCCGAGGCCGTGCGCCTTGCCGTTGGCGGTGAACGGGAACTTCGCCACCTTCACGTCGTAGCCGAGTTCGCGGGCCTGGGCCTCGGTGTAGCCGAAGCTGGCGATCTGCGGCTGGCAGTAGGTGGCGCGCGGGATCATGGCGTAGTCCAGCTCCATGGTCTCCGCGTCGGCGATCGTCTCGGCGGCGATCACTCCCATCGCCTCGGCGCTGTGCGCGAGCATCAGCTTCGCGGTCACGTCACCGATGGCGTAGATGTGCGGGACGGACGTGCGGCAGCGGCCGTCGACGTCGATCGCGCCGCGCTCGGTCACCGTGACGCCGGTGTTCTCCAGGCCGTAGCCGGTGACGTTGGGGGCGAAGCCGATCGCCTGGAGGACCTTGTCGGCCTCCAGGATCTGCTGGGCGCCGTCCTTGCCGGTGACGGTGACCCGCACCTGCGGGCCGGACTCGTCGATGGCGTCGACCCGGGTGGAGGTGAGCACGTCGATGCCCAGCTTGCGGTACTGGCGGGCCAGCTCGGCGGAGACCTCGGCGTCCTCCAGGGGGGCGACGCGGTCCAGGAACTCGACGACGGTGACCTTGACGCCGTAGTTGTGCAGGACGTAGGCGAACTCGATGCCGATCGCGCCGGCGCCCGCGATGACGATCGACTGCGGGAGGTCCTCGGCGAGGATCTGCTCCTCGTAGGTCACGACCCGTGCGCTGCGCTTGGTGCCGGGCAGCAGCTTCGGGGTGGCGCCGGTGGCGATGACGCAGTGGTCGAAACCGATCGTGCGGGTGTCTCCGTCGTAGCCGGTGACCTGGATGGTGTGGGCGTCGAGGAAGGTGCCGCGGCCGTCGAACTCCGTGATCTTGTTCTTCTTCATCAGGTAGTGGACGCCCTTGACGCGGCCGTCGGCGACGCGGCGGCTACGGCGGTAGGCCTCCCCGTAGTCGAACGAGACCTGGCCGTCGACCTTGATGCCGAAGGTCTTCGCCTCGCGGGTGAAGATGTGCGCCAGCTCGGCGTTGCGCAGCAGGGCCTTGGTGGGGATGCAGCCCACGTTGAGGCAGACGCCGCCCCAGTACTTCTCCTCGACGACCGCGACGCGCTTGCCCAGCTGGGCGGCGCGGACGGCGGCGACATAGCCGCCGGGCCCCGCGCCGAGTACGACCACGTCGAATCGCTCGTCCTGCTCGACCATGGGAGGTCCTCTTCCCTCGGTTCTGTTTCCCGTTCCGGTTTCCCGTTCCGTGGGGGATTGTTCCGCTCCACCGCGCTCCCCGCCACAGAGATCATCGGGGTGTGGCGGAGATCGCCCCACGGCGGGCTACTCCTGGTCCGCCGTCGGTCGCCGCGAGGCGGCCGTCGCTCGGGCCACGTCCGTCAGGGGCCGCAGCCGGTAGGTGTAGGCGTAGTCGCGGTCGGCGAACAGCTTGTACTCGTCGTGGGTGTGGGCGCCCCAGCTGGTGTCGCCGCCCACGCCCATCTGGCGGTGGGCGAGCCTGAGGACGATCTCCTCGCGCGGGGTGAGCTGGTAGTCGTGGCGGGCGCCGACGGAGAGGTCCTCGGGGGTGAAGTGGGAGGCGTTGACCTCCAGCAGCGGCTCTCCGGTGGCGAGCAGGCCGACGCCGTCGTCGTCGGTGAGGGCGATCCAGCGCACATCGGTCTTGTTGCCGTTCTCCTGGGGCCGGATGTACGGCGTCCACTGCCCGGAGACGGTCCCGGAGTACAGGCCGACGTCGGTGCCGTCGTTGCGGTCCCAGTGGTTCTCCTCGGGGCCGCGCCCGTAGTAGTGCAGGTGTTCGAGGCGGGCGGGCAGATAGAGGAGGGAGCCGACCTCCGGGATGTACGGCAGGGTGGCCGCGCCCGGATGGAGGCTGTGGTCGATCTTGATCTCGGCGTTGCCGAAGACGGTATACGTCGTGCTGTACGCGGACGGCGTTGTCGTGGGCAGGGTGCCGGTGACCTCGATCCGGACGGCCCGGTCGCGCAGGGCGCGCACGCGCACGCCGGTCACGGTGCGGCGGGGTCCGGCGTCGCGCCAGGTGCGGTTGCGGGTGTGCTGGCCGTTGCCCCGGTCGTTGTCCGTGGGGGCCCGCCAGAAGCTGGGCTCGGGTCCGGAGACGATCAGGGGGACGCCGCCGGCCTCGTAGGAGGTGAGGACGCCGGTCCTCTTGTCGACGGTGACCGAGAAGTCGTCGCCGGACACGGTGACGGCCGTGGCGCCGTCGTCGTAGGTCAGGGCAGGAACGGCGCTCAGCGGTACGGGTGTCACGGCCGGGCTGCCCGCGTCGATCGGGAGCTGGGCGCGGGCCACCTCGAAGCCGGCCTTGGCCCAGGGGGTGGACTCCTTGGTGGTGAAGGACAGTTCCAGGAAGTACTCGGCGCCGGGGGCCGGGTCGGCGGGGAGCTTCACCGGCACGGTGACGCGCTTGTCCGTCAGCGGGGCCACGGCGAGCTGATCGCGCGTCAAACTCCCGCGCTGGACGGTCCTTCCGTCCTCGACGAGGGCCCACCTCCCGTCGAATTCCCTCAGGTCGGTGAAGAGGTACTCGTTGACGAGGGTGACCGCGCCGGGCGCGGTGCCGGCGACGACGTTGATCGCCTGGTAGATCCGCTTGATCTCGGCGGCCTTGCCGGTGTGGCCCCGGTCGGCGGTGATGATGCCGTCGGCGACGAAGTTGCCGTCGTTGGGATTGTCGCCCCAGTCGCCGCCGTAGGCGAGGAACGTCTTCTCGGCCGGCTCCCGCTCGGTGACCCGCGCGGTGGCCGCGTCGAACCAGAAGCGGACGCCGTCGTCGTCCGGCGCGCGGTCGTCGGAGGCGAGTTCGGCGGCGCTCAGGGCGCGGGCGTGGACCCGGGCGCGGCGGATGGTGCCGCTGAACTCCCGGACGGGGTTGTCGGTGTCGTTGCCGAGGGCGAGGGGCGCGGTGTTGACGCTCGGGCGGCGGGTGGTGGTGCGGGTGGCGCGCACGGTGCCGTCGACGTACAGGGTGAGGGTGCCGGCCTCCGCGTCGAAGACCCCTGCGACATGGTGTTCGCGGCCGGTCCAGTCGTCGGGCAGGGCCCAGCCGGCGGAGACCCACTGGCCGTCGCCGTGGATGAAGAACTCCAGTGTCCTGTTGGTCTGTTTGAGCGCGTACTGGGTGTCGCCCTTGGCGAGGACGGGCTGGTGGTAGCCGGTGACGCGGGGGGTGATCCAGGCCTCCAGGGTGAGGGAGCCGGTGAGGTCCAGGCCGGGATCGCGGGCGAAGACCGTGGCGCCGGAGACGCCCCGCTCGCGGTCGAAGCGGGCGGCGGAGGCCATCACCTCGCCGCGGAGCCCCGACGGGCCGGTTTCGGTGAGGAGTTGACGCTTCGGGGTGGGCCAGCTCAGCGACTGGTCGACGAAGTCCCAGATCCAGCCGCCCTGGAGGACGTCGTGGCGGCGGACGAGGTCCCAGTACTTCTTGACGTTGCCGTTGGAGTTCCCCATCGCGTGGCAGTACTCGATCATCACGTACGGCCGGGTGTCGGCGGTGTTCCTGGCCCGGGCCTCGACGGTGGCGGGGCTGTCGTACATCTCCGAGCGGATGTCGCTGACGGCCGGCCGGTCGTCGCCCTCGTACTGGACGACGCGGGTGGTGTCGTAGGACTTGATCCAGTCGTGCATGGCGACGAACGTGCTGCCGCCGCCGGCCTCGTTGCCGAGGGACCAGATGACGACCGAGGCGTGGTTCTTGTCGCGGTGGACCATGTTCTGGGCGCGGGCGACACAGGCGGCGCTCCAGTCGGCGTGGTCGCCGGGGTAGTCGCCACGGATGCCGTGCGTCTCCAGGTTGGTCTCGTCGACGAGATAGAGGCCGTACTCGTCCGCGAGTTCGAGCCAGACGGGGTTGTTGGGGTAGTGCGAGGTGCGGACGGAGTTGATGTTCATCCGCTTGATGATCCCGATGTCCTGGACCATGTCCGCGCGGGTGAGGGCGGTGCCACGGGCGGGGTGCATCTCGTGGCGGTTGGTGCCGCGGAAGGAGACCGGCCGGCCGTTGATGCGCATGAGGCCGTCCTTGAGGGCGAACTCGCGCAGGCCGACGCGGTGGGAGAGGGTCTCGACGACCGCGCCGGAGGGATCGCGCAGCTGGAGGACGGCGGTGTAGAGGTAGGGGCTCTCGGCGGACCAGAGGCGAGGGGCGGGGACGGCCTTCGCCGCGTGGACGGTGACGTCCTGACCGGCCGGGGCGGTGGCGAGGTCGACGGTCTGCCGCAGGGGGCGGGGCCAGACGGGGTGGCCGTCTGCGGTGTACAGCATGGTGTCGACGGTGTACCGAGTGGCGGCGGGGCGGCTCCGGTCGGGTGCATCCGGGCTTCCGGCCCCGCCGTAGTCCCGCACGCTCGCGGTGACCGACAGCTCGGCTGTCGTGTACCCGTCGCCCAGCGGAGTGTCCAGCTTGAAGTCGCGCAGGTGCACGGGCGGTGTGGAGTACAGGTACACCGAGCGGAAGATGCCGCTCAGCCGGAGCATGTCCTGGTCCTCCAGCCAGTCGCCGTCGGAGTACCGGTAGACCTCCACGGCGATCCGGTTGGTGCCCGTCGTGAGGTGCGGGGTGATGTCGTACTCGGCGGGGGTGTAGGAGTCCTCGTGGTAACCGGCCAGCTTGCCGTTGATCCACACGTAGTGCGCCGACTTCACGCCCTCGAAGTGCAGGAAGACCCGCCGTCCGGTCCAGCCGCGCGGCACGGTGAAGGTGCGGCGGTACTGGCCGACGGGGTTGTAGCGGGTGGGGGCGTTCGGGGGCCGGGGGTCCTCGCCGAGGCCGTTGGGGCCCCAGTAGGGGTAGGTGCTGTTGAGGTAGATCGGCACGTCGTGGCCGTGCAGTTGCCAGACGGAGGGGACCGGGATGGTCTCCCAGCCGCTGTCGTCGAGGTCGGTGCGATGGAAGTCGGGGTCCCGGTCGTCGGGGCGGTCGGCGTAGGCGAACTTCCAGGTGCCGTCCAGGCTCAGCCGGTGGGGCGAGCGGGTGCGGTCGGCGGCGAGGGCCTGGCCGAGGTCGCCGTACGGCATGAGCGTGGTGTGCGGGGGTTCGGTGCCGAGCCGGAAGAGGTCCATGTGACCGTTCCACTCCGGGGTGCCGTCCGCCGCGCCGGCGCGGGTGACGGAGTCGGACGCTCCGGAGAGGGCGAGCGCGCCGAGGACGGCGGCCGAACCCTCCAGGAGACGGCGGCGACTGACAACGGCCCGCCGGGGGCGGTCCGTCGGGTCCGGGGGCGACACGTGCGGGTGCGGCATGACCGTGACCTTCCTCGGGGCGTACAGGGCGGCTGCGCGAAGTGAGGGTGCGTCAGATCTTGTCCAATTCGGTTGAGGAACCGAACATCAACGCGCCGCGATGACGTCCCGCACCGCACAGGCGGGGTGGTCCGGTCAGGTGGGCCGGTCAGCCGAGCTGGGTCGCGAACGCCCTGTACGCCTCCTCGTCGAAGAGGACGAACCGCACCTCCTCGACCGCCGTGTCCGTCGCCCGTACGGTCCGTACCGCGATGCGGGCCGCGTCGTCGATGGGCCAGCCGTAGATGCCGGCGGAGACGGCGGGGAAGGCGACCGTGCGGGCACCGAGCTCGTCGGCGACGCGCAGCGACTCGCGGTAGCAGGAGGCGAGGAGGTCCGAGCGGTCGGTGTCGGGGGTGTGGCGCGGGCCGACGGTGTGGATCACCCACCGGGCGTCGAGCTCGCCGGCCGTGGTGGCGACCGCCTGGCCGGTGGGCAGGCCCTTGCCGTAGTGCGAGGCGCGCAGTCTGCGGCAGTCCTCCAGGATGGCGGGGCCGCCGCGTCGGTGGATCGCGCCGTCGACGCCACCGCCGCCGAGCAGCGAGGAGTTCGCCGCGTTGACGATGGCGTCGACGGACTGCCGGGTGATGTCGCCCCGGACGAGAGTGATGGTGGTCATGCCTCCATCCAAACCGCCGGGGTCACCGGACGCCTCCCGATATTCCGGGAGCCCGGTTACCAGGCCACCGGCAGGGACCGCACCCCGTGCACGGGGGACGTCGACAGGGGCAGATCGGCGGGGTGGACCGTGATGCGCAGGTCGGGGAGCCGGTCGAAGAGGGCGGGCAGGCCGATCTGGAGTTCGGCTCGGGCCAGGGACTGTCCGACGCACTGGTGCAGGCCGTGGCCGAAGGCGAGGTGGCCGGTGGCGTCGCGGCGGACGTCGAGGGTGTCGGGGTCGGCGAAGGCGGACGGGTCGCGGTTGGCGGACTGCAGGGCCACGACCACGCCCTCGCCCGCGCGGATGCGGACGCCGGCGATCTCGACGTCCTCGGTGGCGATCCGCCGCAGGCCCATGTGGGTGACGGTCAGATGGCGCAGCAGTTCCTCCACCGCGCCCGGCCACAGGGACGGATCGGCGCGCAGGGCGGCGAGCTGGTCGGGCCGGTCGAGCAGGGCGAGGACGGCCAGCGGGAACATGTTCGCGGTGGTCTCGTGGCCGGCGATCAGCAGCAGGGCGGCGACGCCGACGGCCTCCTCCGCGCTCGCCCCGCCGGTCGCCACATGGTCGGTGGCGAGCCGGGAGAGAAGATCGTCGGCGGGTTCGGCGGCGCGGGCGGCGAGCAGCTCGCCGAGGTGGCCGTGCAGGGCCGTGCGGGCGGCCATCCTCTCCTGCGGGGCGGACGTGGTGCCGATGAGGGTGGCCACCTGGCGGTGGAGGAAGGCGTGATCGTCGTACGGCACGCCGAGCAGCGCGCAGATGACACGGGTGGGCTGCGGCAGCGCGTACGCGGTCACGAGGTCGGCCTCGCGGGCGCCGCCGGCGGTCATGGCGTCGAGGAGTTCGGCGCACACGGTCGCGATGGCGGGGCGCAGGGCCTCGATACGGCGGAAGGTGAAGTCCGGGATCACCAGGCGCCGCAGCCGGGTGTGGTCCGGCGGGTCCATGACGAAGAACTGGCCCGGACCGCGCGGCGGTTGATGTGGTGTCAGGCCGGGGAATCCCTCCCGGGTCGCGTCGGCGCTGAAACGGGGGTCGGCGAGGATCGCGCGGGCGTCCTCGTAGCGGGTGATCAGCCAGGGGCTGTTGTCGCCCCAGAGGGTCACCCGGCGGACGGGTTCCTTCGCGCGCCATGTGGCGTACTCGGGTGCCGGGTCGAACAGGGGGCGGGTGGCGGGCAGCGGGGGGTGGGTCATGTGGACGCCTCCTTCGGCTGCGTCAGTCCGGCGAGGGAGAGCAGCAGCGACTTGATCTCGGTGGCCGGGTACGCCTCGCGGGTCAACTCCGGTGCGGAGCACAGGAGTACGGGGGCGTGGTCGGGGTCGTCGGGGAGGCGGCCGTGGCTGCCGCGCACGCCGGACGGGTCCAGCGGGACGGTGCGGATGCGGTACCGGAAACCGGCCTTCTTGCGCAGCACCGAGCCGACGGCCTTGAGTTTCACGGCCGGGACGGTGTCGTCGTAGAGGAGTTCGGCGGGGTCGTAACCGGGTTTGCGGTGGATCTCGACCTGGCGGGCGAAGTCGGGGGCGCGCTCGTCGTCGAGCCAGTAGTAGTACGTGAACCAGGCGTCGGGGTCGGCGAGGGCGACGAGGTCGCCGGAGCGCTCGTGGTCCAGGCCGTGGGTCTTCCGGCCGGCCTCGTCCAGCACCTGGTCCACTCCGTCGAGTTCGGCGAGCAGACCGGCGACGGTGGCGCGGTCGGCGGGGTCGCGGACGTAGACGTGGGCGATCTGGTGGTCGGCGACGGCGAAGGCGCGGGAGGTCCAGGGGTCGAGGTACTCCATGCCGTCCTGGGTGTGGACGTGGAGGAGTCCGGCGCGGCGCAGGGCGCGGTTGATGTCGACGGGGCGGGAGGCGGGCGCGATGCCGTACTCGCTGAGGGCCACCACGGTGGCGCCCTCACGCACGAAGTGGTCGATCAACGGGCGCAGGGCGTCGTCGAGTTCGCGGGCCGCCCGGGCGGTCTCGGGTGAGTCGGGGCCGGTGCGCTGGGGCTCGTAGTCGAGGTGGGGGACGTAGACGAGGGTGAGGTCGGGCCGTTTCTCGTCGAAGATCTGGCGGGCGGCGGCGAGGATCCACCGGGTGGAGGGCAGGCCGGCGTTGGGGCCCCAGTAGGTGAACAGGGGGAACGGGCCGAGGCGGTCGGTGAGTTCGGTGTGGAGTTCGGGCGGCCAGGTGTAGCAGTCGGGTTCCTTGCGGCCGTCGGAGTAGTAGACGGGGCGGGGGGTGACGGTCCAGTCGACGTCGGCGCCCATCGCGTACCACCAGCAGACGTTGGCGACGGTGTAGCCGGGGTCGGTGCGGCGGGCGGTCTCCCAGATCTTCTCGCCGCCGACGAGGGCGTTGTGCTGGCGCCACAGCAGGACCTCGCCGAGGTCGCGGAAGTACCAGCCGTTGCCCACCGCGCCGTGCACGGCGGGGAGTTCGCCGGTCAGGAGCGTGGACTGGACGGTGCAGGTGACGGCGGGCAGGACGGTGTCGAGCCGGGCGCGGGAGCCGCGCTCGCCGAGGGCGGAGACGGCCGGCATGTGGCGCAGCAGGTTCGGGGTGAGGCCGACGATGTCGAGGACGACGAGCCGGTTCATGAGGCTTCCTCCTTGAGTCCCAGGGCCGTCAACCGGTCGCGGGCCCAGGCGAGTTCGGCGGCGATGCCGCCGGGGAGGTCGGTGGGGGGTGTGGGCAGGACGGACCAGGTGTAGGTCTCGGCCTCGATGTGGTCGCACAGGGCGGTGGGGCCGCCGAGGAGTCCGGTGAGGACGTCGCCGAGGTGGCCGGCGGTCGTGGTGAGCGGTGGCTCGGGGTCGGCGTGCAGGGGTGCGTGGAAGTGGATGCGCCAGGGGGACGGGGGCAGGCCGCCGTCGAGCGCCTCGGGCAGGTCGTCGACGCCGGTCACCCGGCCCTCGTGGAGCGTGCGGGTCTGGTGCAGGAAGCGGGGTTCGGCGAGCCGGCGCAGGGCGGCGCGGGCGGCGGGCGCGGCCGGGTCGGCGGCCTCGACGGCGCAGGACGCCTGGAGCTTGACGACGGGCAGCCCGGCGGCGGCGAGGCGGGCGAGCGCGGCGCCCGGCTCCTCGAACTGGACGGCGAGATGGCAGGCGTCGAGGCAGACGCCGAGCCGGTCGGGGTCGAGGCCGCCGAGCCGGGCGGCGGCCTGTGCGGTGGTCTCGACGACGCATCCGGGTTCGGGTTCGAAGCCGACGCGGATACGGCGGCCGGTGGCGGTCTCGATCGCGGCGAGCCCGTCGGCGAGCCGGTCCAGGGCCCGGCGGGCGGTGTCGGCGCGCTCGGCCGGCCAGGGATCGCGCCAGGCCAGCGGCAGGGTGGAGACGCTGCCCCGTTCGGCGTCGTCGGGCAGGAGCGCGGCGAGCACCCGGGCGCAGTCCAGGGTGTGGCGCAGCCGGGCCTCGTCGGCCCAGTCGGGCAGATAGACGTCCCGCTTCACGACCTCGCGGTGGAACCCGGCGTAGGGGAAGGCGTTGAGGGTGACGGTCTCCAGGCCGCGCAGCCGGAGTTCGGTGCGCAGCCGCTCCAACGCCGCCTCGTCGGCGACGAGTTCGCGGACGACGTCCCGGGCGAGCCACAGCCCGATGCCGAGCCGGCCGACGCCCAGCCGTTCGCGTACGGGTTCGGCGTACGCGGCGAGTTGGGCGACGACTCCGGTGAGGTCTTCCGCCTGGTGGACGTTGCTGCAGTAGCCGAGGTGGACGGCGGTGCCGTCGGGGTGACGCAGACGCACGGGCTGTCACGCTCCCCCGCGCCGGATGGAGTTCCCCTCGAAACTGGAGGTGTCGTCCGGTCGGGGCTCGTCGAGGTCGAGGCGGCCGCTCTGACCGTAGAAGGCGACCGGGTTGCGCCACAGCACCTGGTCCACGGTGTCGTCGTCGAAGCCGGCCGCGAGCATGGCGTCGGCGGTCTTCCGCGTCTTCAGGGGGTCCGAACGGCCCCAGTCGGCCGCCGAGTTGACGAGGACCCGGTCGGTGCCGTGGGCCTGGAGGATCTCGACCATGCGGTCCTCGCTCATCTTCGTCCTCGGGTAGATCGAGAAGCCGGCCCAGCAGCCGCTGTCGAGGACCATGCCGACGGTGAGCTCGTTCAGATGGTCGAGGACGACCATCTCGGGGGCGATGCCGGAGGCGCGGACGACATCGAGGGTGCGGCGGGTGCCGGCGGCCTTGTCGCGGTGCGGGGTGTGCACCAGGGCGGGCAGGCCGTGGTCGATCGCCAGCTGGAGCTGGCGGGCGAGCGCGTCGTCCTCCTCGGGGGTCATCGAGTCGTAACCGATCTCTCCCACGGCGACCACGCGGTCCTTGGCGAGATAGCGGTCGAGTTCGTCGAGCACCGGGAGGCAGCGGGGGTCGTTGGCCTCCTTGGGGTTGAGGGCGATCGTGCAGAAGTGCTGGATGCCGAACTGGGCGGCGCGGTAGGGCTCCCAGCCGAGCAGTGCGTCGAAGTAGTCGTGGAAGCTCTGCGGCGAGGTGCGGGGCTGGCCGAGCCAGAAGGCGGGCTCGACGACCGCTCGGACGCCGGCGGCGTGCATGGCCTCGTAGTCGTCGGTGGTGCGGGAGGTCATATGGATGTGGGGGTCGAAGATGCGCACGGGTCAGTTCTCTTCCGAGGGTGCGAGGGCCGCGAGGGCGTGGGTGGCGGCATCGGGGCGGGTGGGGGCGAGCCGGTGGGCCCGTTCGGTGAGGCCGGCGGCGGTGTCGGGGTGGCGGCGGATCAGCGGCCAGACGTCGGCGGGCACGTCACGTCCGGCGGCGATCCGCTCGTGCGCGAAGTCGGCCAGCATCCGGGCGAGTTCGGCGTCGGCGCGGGTGTCGAGGCCCTGCACGCGGCGGAGCGGGATCTCGCAGAACACGCACTTGAGGACGGCCTGCCGGTACTCGGCGTCGGGCAGCCAGGCCGCCGCGTACGGCCCCAGGGCGGCCTCGACGACGGTGGTGTCATTGGCCCGCAGCGCCTCCCGGACGAGGGCGAGGGCGAGGGAGCGGAAGGGGGCGTCGGTGGGGCCGGTGGCTGGGGCGGCGGTGCGGTCGGTGGTGGGGTCGGTGACCGGGGTGGTGTCCGGGTGGCGGGGCCCTGGCGGGTCCAAGAGGGGCAACGCGCGTAGCACGGCGCGCTGTTCGGCCGGGTCGCCGTGGTGGAAGAGGTCGGCCACGGTGCGGGCGAGGGCCTCGGGGTCGCGGGGCAACGCGGTGAGCAGGACGGCGCGGGCGGCCTCGTCCGCGCTCCAGTGGTCGTCCAGCCGCTGCTGTCCGCAGCGGCGGCGGGCGGCGGGGAAGAGGACGCGGATCGCGGCGGGCGCGACGGCGACGCGTGCGGCGCCCTCGTCGAGCCAGGCGCGGGCCGCCTCGGGCAGCGCGGCGGCGAGCAGGGGGCGCGGGTCGGGGGGCGGCGCGGGCATCGGGCGGGTGCGGGGCATGGGTGGTCGGCCTCCGGTGGGGGGTGGGAGGAGCGGGGTACGCGTCGGAGAGGGCCTGGCGCGGCCCTCGCCGTACGGGTCGGCGGCGGGCTCGGTCAGGCCGTCGCCGCGCGGAGGAACTCCAGTGAGCGGCGGGCGACCTCGGGGGCGTCCAGGGCGGCGCCCTGGATCTCGACGGACACCAGGCCGGTGTGCCCGAGGTCGCGCAGGGCGGCCAGGACGGGCGGGAAGTCGATCTCGCCGGCGCCGAATTCGAGATGCTGGTGGATGCCGCGCCGCATGTCCTCGATCTGCACGTTCCGCAGCAGGGGCGCCGCGAGCCGGACGCAGTCCAGCAGGGGGCGCTCCTCCACGCAGTGGGCGTGGCCGATGTCGAGAGTGATCCCGAACAGCTCGTGTCCGCCGAGGAGTTCGGCGAGCCGCAGACAGCGTTCGACGGTGTCGACGAACATGTACGGCTCGGGTTCGAAGGCGAGCGCGACGCCGTACCGCTCGGCGGTGTCGAGCACGGTCCCGATCCCGGCGGCGAGCCGTTTGAAGGCATCCGCCTCCGATGTTCCCTCCGGAGCGGGTCCGCTGCACAAGTGGACGGTGGGCGAGCCGAGTTCGGCCGCGATGCGCAGGGCGCGGCGCAGCAGGTCGAGCCGGGCCTCGGCGCCGTCGGACATCAGGGTCGGCAGGTGCTTGCCGCGGGCGTCGAGGAGGAAGGGCGCGCCGGTCTCCACGGTGACGCGGAGGCCGTACCGTTCGAGGGATCTGCTCAGCGCGGTGACACGGGCGGGCAGGTCGTCGGCGTAGGGGTCGAGGTGGACGTGGTCGAGGGTGAGGGCCACGCCGTCGTAGCCGAGGTCGGCGAGGAGGGCGAGGACGTCGGCCAGGCGGTGGTGGGTGAAGCCGTTGGTGCCGTAGCCGAAGAGGAGGGGGGTGGGGGGTACATCCATGCTGACGGTTCCTCACACGGGCTGTCAGGTGGGGGATATGCGCCGCGCGAGCCGTCGCGCGAGGGGGTGCGCGGCGCCGAGGAACGCGGCCGCGGTGGGGGATCCGGCGCGCGCCGTGAGCGCGGCCTGGAGGGGCATGAGGGCGAGGATGCCGGCGCCGACGGCCTGTCGGACGTTCTCGGCGGACGGCTCGCGCACGGCCTTGAACTGGGCGGTTCCATAGGTGCCGAGATAGGCGAGGGCGCCCCCGGCGGCGAGGAGGGCGGCGGCCACCACCCGACTCCGCTGAGAGGCCCCAGCGTCACGCGGGCCCGGTGCGGCGCGTACGAGCGGTGCGGCGTCTGCGAGCGGTGCGGCGTCTGCGAGCCGTGCGCTCCGGGCGACCTGTGCAGCCCGTCCGACCGATGCGCTGCGTACGACCGAGGCAGCCCGCACCACCGACGCGGCCCGTGCCACCGGTGCCGCCGCCGTCGCCAGGGCGGTTGCCGTGGCTCCGGCGAGTGTCGTGGCCGGGACGCGGGCGGGGGCGCCGGCGATCTCGTGGCGGCTCAGCGTCATGAGCGTGTAGGTGTGCCCGCCGACCAGTGCGGCGGGAACGGCCCCCTGGCGCAGCGCGGCGCCCGCCGTGGGCGCGGTCGACAGCGCGCCCGTGAGGACGTTGACGGCGCGCGCCCCGGCCATCGCGGGGGCGCCGGCCGGCGTGTTCTTCAGGCCCAGGTCGTAGGCCCAGACCAGGCCCGTGAGGGGCAGGGCGCCGAGCATTCCGCGCCGGCCGCCCGTCACCGCGGCCAGTCCGAGGCCCGCCGCGGTGAGGCCGCCGGCGACGGCGAGCGCGGTGCGCCGCGGTACCCGGCCGGACGGGATGGGACGGTCGGGGCGCTCCACGGCGTCGGTCGTGGCGTCGGCGTAGTCGTTGAGGGCCATGCCCGCCCAGTAGAGGCAGACGGAGGAGGCCGTCGCTCCGAGGGTGCGGGCGTTCCACGGGCGGCCGGTGGCCGCCGCTCCGGCGAGTACGTCTCCCGGGACGCTCAGCGCGGCCGGCGCCCGGACGAGACTGATGAGGTCCCCCAGGCGCACGCCGGACCGGGCGTCGGAGCGGACGTCCGCTCTCCGATCCTTCATACCCGCACTGTAACCACCATGGTTGAACTTTCAACGCTCGTCCGGAAGATCACCGACGTGGCGAAGCCAACACCCGGGGATCTTCCCGAAACCGCACCGTGGGTGTAATACAACTCCCCCACGCACGGCCCCGGTTACCGGCTCACCCCTGCTGACGCAGCCTGCGCCACACGGCCTTCGCCGCGTTGTGCCCGGACATGCCGTGCACGCCGGGGCCGGGCGGGGTCGCCGAGGAGCAGATGAACACGTTCGGGTGCGGAGTGCCGTACGGGAAGAGGGACAGCTTGGGGCGCAGCATCAGCTGGAGGCCGGAGGCCGCGCCGGTGGCGATGTCGCCGCCGACGTAGTTGGCGTTGCGGGCGGCGAGTTCGGCCGGGCCCATCACGGCGCGGGCGAGGACGCGGTCGCGGAACCCCGGGGCGAAGCGCTCCAGTTGGGCCTCCATGGCGTCCGTGAGATCGCCCGTCCAGCCGTTGGGCACATGGCCGTACGCCCAGAAGACCTGCTTGCCCTCCGGGGCCCGCGTCGGGTCGACGACCCCGGGCTGCACGGTGATCAGGAAGGGTCTGTCGGGCGCGCGGCCCTCCCGGGACGCGGCGTGCAACGCGGCCCCGATCTCCGCGCTGTCCGCCCCGATCTGCACCGTGCCGGCGACGCGCGCCTCGGGCGCGGTCCAGGGCACCGGCCCGTCCAGCGCGTAGTCGATCTTGAAGACGCTGGGGCCGTACCGGAAGTTGTCGTAGTAGCGGCCGAAGCCGGCGATACGGGCCAGCGCGGTCGGCGAGGTGTCGAAGACGTAGGCGCGGGCCGGGGGGAGGTCGTCGAGGCGCTTGACCTCGAAGTCGGTGTGGATGACGCCGCCGAGGTCCTTGAGGTAGGCGGCGAGGGCGTCGGAGATGGACTGCGAGCCGCCCCGGGGCACGGGCCAGCCGCGGGCGTGCGCGGCCAGGGCGAAGACCAGGCCGACGGCGCCGGTGGCGAAGCCGCCCAGCGGGGCCATGACATGGGCGACCAGGCCGGCGAAGACGGTCTTGGCGGGCTCGTCGCGGAAGCGGCGGGTCAGCCAGGTGGACGGGGGCAGCCCGGCCAGGCCGAAGCGGGCGAGGGTGACCGGGTCCCGGGGCAGGGCGGTCAGCGGCAGGGACATGAAGTCCCGGGCCAGGGTGTCCCACCTGGCCAGGAAGGGCTCCACCAGACGGCGGTACGTCCCGGCGTCGCGGGGGCCGAAGGAGGCGGCGGTCTCCGCGACCGACTTCGACAGCACGGCGGCGCTGCCGTCGGGGAAGGGGTGCGCCATCGGCAGGTCGGCGTGCAGCCACTCCAGGCCGTACCGCTCCAGGGGCATGGCGCGGAACGCGGGCGAGTTGATGCCGAGGGGGTGTGCGGCGGAGCACGGGTCGTGCCGGAAGCCCGGCAGGGTGAGCTCCTCGGTGCGGGCACCCCCGCCCACCGTGTCGCGCGCTTCGAACAGGGCCACGGAGAAGCCGCGCCGGGCCAGCTCCACGGCAGCGGTCAGCCCGTTCGGCCCCGCTCCCACCACGACCGCATCGAGCATCGACGGCACTTCGGACCCCTTCGTCAGCCGACGGCCTCCCAGGGGCTCAGGATATGCCGGGGGTCCGACGGACCCGGCGCCACGGGTGGGTTCAGGCCGCGCACCCGCGAACCGGCCGGGCCGACCTGATCGGACAGGTCGGACAGGTCGGACAGCTCAGCCAGGTCGGCCGATCCGGGGCCGCCCCCGCTCCGGCCCTCCGCTCACCCCTCCCCCGCCAGCAGTCCCCGCACCCGGTGAGCCGTGGCCGCGTCACGCGCCGCGGTGAAGGGCAGGGCGTTGCCGCCGGTGATGCGGAACGGCTCGCCCGACAGGGTGAGGTGGGCGCCGCCCGCCTCCTCGACCAGGAGCAGGCCGGCCGCGTGGTCCCAGGCGGCCTCCCAGGAGAACGCGGTGGCGTCCAACCGGCCCCGGGCGATGGCGAGATACTCCAGGCCGGCCGATCCGCAGGCGCGCGGCGCGACGCCGTCGCTCCACAGGCCGAGCAGGGCGCGCTTCTGCTCGTCGGTCGTGTAGTCCGGGTGGGACGTGGCCACTTCGAGGTCCCGGCCGGGAGCGGGCGGGCCCGCGTGGAGCCGGACGCCGTCGAGGAAGGCGCCGCCGCCGCGCACGGCGGTGGCGAGCTGGTCGCGGGCGGGCGCGTACGTCCACGAGGCCAGCACGACGCCGCGCCGGGCGAGCGCGACCAAGGTGCAGAAACCGTCGTCGCCGTGCACGAACTGCCGGGTGCCGTCGACGGGGTCGACTATCCACACCGGTGCGTCGCCCCGTATCGCCGCGTATGTCGCCGGGTCGGCGTGGACGGCTTCCTCGCCGACCACCACCGAGCCGGGCAGCAGGCTGCCGAGCACGCCGGTGAGATACAGCTCGGCGTTGCGGTCGGCGTCCGTCACCAGGTCGTGCGGGCCGCTCTTCTCGTCGACCTCGTGCGCGGCGAGCCGGCGGAAGCGGGGCATGATCTCGGCCGCGGCGGCCTTGCGGACCGCCTCCTCCACGTCGGCCGAGTGGCGGGCGAGAAACTCGTCGATGGTTTCCGTGTCTACGATCATGCCTCCATGACACCACGCCCCACTGACAATCCTCCCCCGCCCCGTGCACACCGGGTGGAATCGGGATGAACACCCGACTCCGGCGCCCGGAAGGCTGCCGACGGGGTGCTCAGCGGCCCACGGCGTAGCCCTGCATCCCCCGGGGGTTCGCGGCCGCGGACAGGATCCCGGTGCGCGGGTCGCGGGACACCGCGCACATCCGCCCCTCCGACCAGGGGTCGGCGAGCGTCACCACATGGCCGCGCCGGCGCAGCTCCGCCACGGTGTGCGGGTCCATGCGGGACTCCACGGTGACGCTGCCCGGGCGCATCCCGCGCGGGTAGAAGGAGCCGGGGAAGCTGTCGTTGTGCCAGTTCGGGGCGTCGACGGCGCCCTGGAGGTCGAGGCCGCCGCGCACGGGCGCGCGCAGCGCGACGGACAGGAAGAAGTGCAGCTGCCACTGGTCCTGCTGGTCACCGCCGGGCGTACCGAAGGCCAGCACCGGGACCCCGTCCCGCAGCGCGATCGACGGGGTGAGGGTGGTGCGGGGGCGGCGGCCGGGCGTGAGGGAGTTCGGCAGGCCCTCCTCCAGCCAGGTCATCTGCAGCCGGGAGCCGAGGGGAAAGCCCAGCTCGGGCACGACCGGGTTGGACTGGAGCCAGCCACCGCTGGGCGTGGCCGCGATCATGTTGCCCCACCGGTCGACGATGTCGATGTGGCAGGTGTCGCCGCGGGTGGTGCCGTCGTGGCCGACCTCGGGCCCGCCGGGGACCGGGGCGGCCGGCGCCTTCGCGACCGTGGGTTCGCCGATGCCCATCGGGTTGAAGAAGGTCGGCTCCTCGGTGATCACCACGGCGGAGAGCTCGCTCAGTCTCGGCTCTCGCCCGCCGGGGCTGCCGGGCCGCAGGTCGTGGGAGGCGGTGTCACCGACGAGGGCCCGCCGCGCGGCGTTGTACTCGGGCGACAGCAGGTCGGTGAGCGGCACGTCGGCGGCGTCGCCGTACCAGGCCTCTCGGTCGGCCATGGCGAGCTTGCAGCCCTCTATCAGGAGGTGGACGTAGTCGGCGGAGCCGTAGCGGGGCAGTTCGGGCGGGAGCAGCGCGAGCTGCTGGAGGAACGCGGGACCCTGGCTCCAGGGTCCGACCTTGCACACCGTCCAGCCGTTCCAGTCGTACGTCGCCGGCGTCTCGTAGGTCGCGGACCAGCCGGCGAGATCGGCGGCGGTGAGCGTGCCGGTGTGGTGCTCGCCGCTGGTGTCCAGGGTGGGCCGCTCGGACTGCCGTACCAGGGCCTCGCCGATGAACCCGGAGCGCCACACCTCCCGCGCGGCCTCGATGCGCGCCTCCCGGTCACCGGCGCCGGCGGTCTCGGCGAGCAGCCGCTTCCAGGTGGCGGCGAGCGCGGGGTTGCGCAGGAGCGTGCCGGGCCGGGGCGACCGGCCGTCGGGCAGGTACACCTCGGCGGACGACGTCCACTCCTTCTCGAACAGTTCGCGCACCGACTCGACGGTGTAGCCGACGTACTCCACGGGCGCGTGCCCGTGCTCGGCGTAGCCGATGGCGTACTTCAGGACGTCGTCGAGGGACTTGGTGCCGTGGTCGCGCAGCAGGAGCATCCACGCGTCGAAGGCGCCCGGCACGGCGGCGGCGAGCGGTCCGGTGCCGGGGACGAGGTCGAGTCCGAGCCCCCGGTAGTGGGCGACGCTCGCCCCGGCCGGGGCGACGCCCTGCCCGCACAGCACCCGCACCTCGCCGCCCGCCGGGGCGAGCAGGATGGGCACCTCGCCGGCCGGCCCGTTCAGATGCGGTTCGACGACGTGGAGCACGAAGGCGCCGGCCACGGCGGCGTCGTAGGCGTTGCCCCCGTCCTCCAGGACGGCCATGGCCGACTGGGAGGCCAGCCAGTGGGTGGACGACACCATGCCGAAGGTGCCCTGGAGGGTGGGTCGGGTGGTGAACACGGGCTGCTCCTCACGTCTCGACAACCGCCCGATGATCGCACGGGGCCTCGCGCCGGATCGCGGCATCAAGACGATAAACGGACAGATATCACCGCACGGACACCCCCTCGGAACCGGGGCGCTGTGACCGTGTCACCACGGAGCGAGTTGACACTTCCGCCTCACAGACAGTCGTGTGACACTGGCGTCCCGTGTCCGCAGTGCGGACTGACCCGCACCGTCCCCCACAAAGAAGTGCGTCGTGCGTCCTCTCTCCCTGCCGCTCGCTCTCACCGCGCGCCTGTCGCCCGTGGTCGTGCTCGCCTGCGCGGGCTGGGCACTGACCTCCGGACCGTTCGCCGCCGAGAAGGACACCGCGGCCAAGGACACGCAGCGGACGCAGTCCGAGTCGGCGTCCGGACCGTCCTCCACGGCCGTGTCCAGAACGTACGCGGCGTCACCCGCGCCCTGCACCGGAGTGGCCGCGAAGACGGTCGCCGCGCTCGTGCCGAACGCCAAGCCGGCGGGCAAGGAGATCCCGTCGACCGACTCCCAACTGCGCCGCACCTGCTCGTGGAACGCGCTCAAGGGCTACGACTACCGCTGGCTCGACGTCACCTACGAGATCATGGAGTCGGACGACGCCGCCCGGAGCGCCTACCAGGAGCGGACCGCGGAGAAGAGCGGCGGCGGTGCCGTGCCGGGACTCGGCGACCAGGGGTACTCCGTGGTCAACCTGACCACCGAGGACAAGCAGCAGACCCGTGAGGGCGTGGTGATCGCGCGCGCGGCCAACGCCCTGGTGGTCGTCACCTACAACGGCAGCGACTTCGAGACGAAGAAGGCGCCGAGCACGGACGAGATCAACAAGGGCGCGATCAGGGCCGCGAAGGACGCCGTGGCCGCGCTGGCGGGCAAAAGCGGAACCGGTAGCGGTAGCGGTAACAGCACCGGAAGCGGTGGCGCGGGCGGGAGCGCGTCCGGCAGCCCGAGCCCGAGTCCCAGCCCGAGCGTCGGCGGCGGTGCCGACACGGCGAAGAGCTAGCAAAGCCGAGAGCGGCCGGATGGTTCCGGCCGCCCTCGGTCCGTTCCGTCGCGTCACGCGTCGGCCGTGTCCCGGCCCCGCAGCAGCATCAGGGCCAGATAGAGCACCATCGAGGTGCCGAGGCCCACCGCCCAGCCGTAGTCGGCGAGGGGCTCCAGGGCCGGGATGGGCCGGCCGTCGATCAATGGCTTGAAATTGGCCCCGCCGACCGCCAGCACACCGCCCGCCAGGAAGGCGACGACGGCCCGCCAGTTCCAGCCGCCGTCGTACCAGTAGCGGCCGCCCGTGCGGTACAGGTCGACCAGGTCGAGCCTGCCGCGGCGCAGGATCCAGTAGTCGGCGATGAGGATCCCGGCGACCGTGCCGAGCAGACCGCCGACCAGGCCGAGCCAGGTGAAGATGTAGCCCTGCGGGTCGGAGTACAGCTTCCACGGGAAGATCAGCACACCGAGCACGCAGGTGACGAGCGCGCCGGTGCGGAAACTGATCCTCCGGGGCGCGATGTTGGAGAAGTCGAAGGCCGGCGAGACCAGGTTGGCCGCGATGTTCACGGACAGGGTCGCGACGAGCACGGTGACGAGCGCGTACAGCAGACCGACGACGTTGTCGGTCTTGGCCGCCAGCTGCACCGGGTCCCAGACGGGCTCGCCGTACACGGCCTGCGAGCCGGAGGTCACCATCACGGACAGGAACGCGAACAGCGTCATGGTGGTGGGCAGTCCGAGCGCCTGGCCCCAGGTCTGCGCCTTCTGGCTTCTGCCGTAGCGCGTGAAGTCGGGGATGTTCAGCGACAGCGTCGACCAGAAGCCGATCATGCCCATGAGGGACGGCCAGAACAGCTTCCAGAAGTCACCGCCCCAGCCCAGCTTGGACGGCTGGTCGAGCAGCGGGCCGAGGCCGCCGGCCTTGTCGCTCATCCAGATCAGCATCACGAAGGCGCCGACGAGGACGAAGGGGGCCGCCCAGTTCTCGAAGCGGCGGATGGTCTCCATGCCCCGGTAGATGATGGCCACCTGGAGCGCCCAGAACAGCGCGAAGGACAGCCACATCGTCCAGGCGTAGCCGCCGATCTTCCCGGCGTCGCTCCAGCCGTCGCCGATCAGCTTGCCGGCGAGGAAGAAGATGGCCTCGCCGCCGATCCAGGTCTGGATGCCGAACCAGCCGCACGCCACCAACGCCCGTACGACGGCGGGGAGGTTGGCGCCCCGGATGCCGAAGGAGGCGCGGGCGAAGACGGGGAAGGGGATGCCGTACTTCGGTCCGGCGTGCCCGGTGAGCAGCATCGGCACCAGCACGATGACGTTGGCCAGCGCGATGGTCAGCACGGCCTGCTTCCAGTCCATGCCGACGGCGATCAGGCCCGAGGCGAGCGTCCAGGACGCCGTGTTGTGGGCCATGCCGACCCACAGCGCGGAGAAGTTGTACGTCGTCCAGGTGCGCTTCTCCACGGGGACGGGGAGGAGGTCCTCGTTGGCGTAGGGGCCGCTGGGCTGCGGTGCGCCGGGGGCGATCTCCACCCGGCCGTCGGCGAGCGTGACTTGGGAGGACGGCGGTATGGCCGTGGGAGCGGTGTCGGTCATGGGCAGGCCAATCAAACGAGGGGCGGATCCGGAAAGGCCGTGCGGGTCTCCGGCCCCCTCCCCTGGGGACGGGGAGGGGAGAACAGGAGTGGGGGGAGGGGGAGTCGGGCGGGGTCAGCCGTTGAGGGCGGGGATGACCGTCGTGCCGTACGTGTCGATGACCTTCTCCTGCGCGTCGTGCATGTCGTAGACGGCGAACTGGTCGACGCCCAGCTCGCGCAGGGCGTTCAGCTTCTCGATGTGCCTCTCGGGCGGTCCGATGAGGCAGAACCGGTCGACGATCTCGTCGGGCACGAACTGGGTGTCGGGGTTGTCCGCGCGCCCGTGGTGGGAGTAGTCGTACCCCTCGCGGGCCTTGATGTAGTCGGTGAGTTCCTCGGGGACCTGCGCGGAGTGCTCGCCGTACTTCGCCACCAGGTCGGCGACGTGGTTGCCGACCATGCCGCCGAACCAGCGGCACTGGTCGCGGGCGTGGGCGAGGGCCTCGGGCGAGTCGTCGTCGGTGACGTAGGCGGGGGCGGCGACGCAGATCTTCACCTCGGAGGGGTCGCGCCCGGCCGCGGCGGCCGCGTCCTTCACGGCCTTGACCATGTACTCGGTGAGGTAGAGGTCGGCGAGCTGGAGGATGAACCCGTCGGCCTCCTCGCCGGTCATCTTGAGCGCCTTCGGGCCGTACGCGGCCATCCAGACGGGGAGTTCGGCGCCCGGCTTGATCCACGGGAACCTGACGACGGCGCCGCCGCCCAGGTCGGCCTCCTCGCCCCGGCCGAGCGCGCGGATGACCTTCATGGCGTCACTGATACGGGCCAGGGTGTTGGGCTTGCGGCCCGCGACGCGCATCGCGGAGTCACCGCGGCCGATGCCGCACACCGTGCGGTTGCCGAACATGTCGTTGAGGGTGGCGAAGGTCGAGGCGGTGACCTCCCAGGTGCGGGTGCCCGGGTTGGTGACCATGGTGCCGACGGTCAACTTCTGGGTGTTCGCGAGGATCTGACTGTAGATCACGAACGGCTCCTGCCAGAGCACGGCGGAGTCGAAGGTCCAGCCGTAGGTGAAGCCGTTGCGCTCCGCCCGTTTCATCAGGCTGACGACCTTCGAGGCCGGCGGGTCGGTCTGCAGGACGAGTCCGAAGTCCATGGGCGCCTCTCCTAGTTGAGGTACTGACAGGTCGAGCGCGGGGTGTAGGCGCCGTGCCCGGCGCGTCCGGTGAACTCCCGCTCGGTGATGACGGGTTCGCCACGGGAGAGGACCGTCTCGACGCGGCCCGTGATCCGCTTGCCCTCGTACGCCGAGTAGTCGACGTTCATGTGGTGGGTCTCGGCGGAGACGATCTGCTCGGCGTGCGGGTCGTAGATGACGACGTCGGCGTCGGCGCCCGGGGCGATGGTGCCCTTCTTCGGGTACAGGCCGAACATACGGGCCGGGGTGGCGCAGGCGATCTCGATCCACCGGCGGCGGCTGATGTGTCCGTCGACGACGGCCTGGTGGAGCAGGTCCATACGGTTCTCGACGCCCGGCAGACCGTTGGGGATCTTCGAGAAGTCGCCTCGGCCGAGCTCCTTCTGACCCACGAAGCAGAAGGGGCAGTGGTCGGTGGAGACCACCTGGAGGTCGTTCGTCCTCAGTCCCTGCCACAGCTTCGCCTGGTGCTCCTTGGGCCGCAGAGGCGTGCTGCACACGTACTTGGCGCCCTCGAAGTCCGGTTCGGCGAGGTTGTCCGTCGACAGGAACAGGTACTGCGGGCAGGTCTCGCCGAAGACGTTGAGCCCCTCGTCACGCGCCCGCGCCAGCTCGGCGACCGCCTCCATCGCGGAGACGTGCACCACGTACAGCGGCGCGCCGGCGACCTGCGCGAGCTTGATGGCGCGGTGGGTGGCCTCGGCCTCCAGAAGGGCCTTGCGGACCTCGCCGTGGTAGCGCGGATCGGTCTCCCCGCGGGCCAGCGCCTGCTCGACGAGGACGTCGATGGCGATGCCGTTCTCCGCGTGCATCATGATCAGTCCGCCGTTGTCGGCGGAGCGCTGCATGGCGCGCAGGATCTGGCCGTCGTCGCTGTAGAAGACGCCGGGATAGGCCATGAACTGCTTGAAGGAGGTGACGCCCTCCTCGACCAGCAGGTCCATCTCCTTGAGCGTCTCCTGGTTCACATCGGAGACGATCATGTGGAAGGCGTAGTCGATGGCGCAGTTGCCCTCGGCCTTGCCGTGCCAGGCGTCCAGGCCCTCGCGCAGGGTGTGGCCGACGCTCTGCACGGCGAAGTCGACGATGGTCGTCGTACCGCCCCAGGCGGCGGCGCAGGTGCCGGTCTCGAAGGTGTCGGAGGCGGAGGTGCCGCCGAAGGGCAGTTCCATGTGGGTGTGGGCGTCGACGCCGCCCGGGATCACGTACTTCCCGCTCGCGTCGATGACCCGCTCGGCGGTCCACGCCTCGGCGGCCGGGGTCCCGGAGGCCGCGAGCGCGGCGATGCGGCCGTCCTCGATGAGGACGTCGGCGTGGATCTCGTCGGACGCGGTGACGACGAGGCCGCCGCGGATGACGGTACGGCTGCTCATGCTCCCTCTCCTTTTGACGGACGTTGCTGGAGGCTGCGCGTGCCCCGCGGGCCCGACCCCCGTTCACCGGGCCCGCGGGAGTGCCCGGCGGCGGTCAGGGAGCGGTCAGCGGGCCGTACGCGTCGGGTCGGCGGTCGCGGAAGAACTGCCAGCGGTCGCGGACCTCGCGCAGCTTGGCCAGGTCGAGGTCGCGGACGACCAGTTCGGTCTCCTTGTCGCTCGCCACCTCGCCGACGAACTGGGCCTCGGGGTCCACGAAGTACGACGTGCCGTAGAAGTCGTTGTCGCCGAGGTCCTCGACACCGACCCGGTTGATCGCGCCCACGAAGTACTCGTTGGCGACGGCCGCCGCGGGCTGCTCCAGCTGCCACAGATAGCGGGACAGGCCGCGTGAGGTGGCCGAGGGGTTGAAGACGATCTCCGCGCCTTCCAGGCCCAACGCCCGCCAGCCTTCCGGGAAGTGGCGGTCGTAGCAGATGTAGACGCCGATGCGGCCGACGGCGGTGTCGAAGACGGGCCAGCCGGCGTTGCCGGGGCGGAAGTAGAACTTCTCCCAGAATCCCGGCACTTGGGGGATGTGATGCTTGCGGTACTTGCCCAGGTACCGGCCGTCCGCGTCGATCACGGCGGCCGTGTTGTAGAGGACGCCGGGCTGCTCCTCCTCGTACATCGGCAGGATCAGGACGAGGCCGAGTTCCCTGGCGAGCGCCTGGAAGCGCTGGACGATCGGGCCGTCGGGAACCGCCTCCGCGTACTCGTAGAACGCCTTGTCCTGGACCTGGCAGAAGTAGGGCCCGTAGAACAGCTCCTGGAAGCACAGCACCTGAGCGCCCTGCGCGGCCGCGTCGCGGGCCGCCTGCTCGTGTACCTGGATCATCGATTCCTTGTCGCCCGTCCACGCGGTCTGGAAGAGGGCGGCACGGATCACTCTGCTCATCGGGACCTCCGGTCGCTCGGTGTGCGAGAAGACTAGGAAGTCCGAAAACCGGCTTTGAGGTGCAGCGTGTCACGTCTGCGGGTGTGCGGCGTGCCACGGTGTCACCCTTGCGTGGACCCATGTTTCACCGCCGTTTTCCCAGGTCGTGGCATGTTTCAGCTCTGTTGCGCGTCATGCGCGAGGAGCGCGATGAGCACCGACGCGGCCTGCTCGAAGTCGTCGAGGTCCACACCGAGCCGGCCCTGTATCGCCTCCAGGCGGCGGTACAGCGCCGGCCGGGAGACGTGGTGGAGCTGGGCGGTGCGGGACTTGTTGCGTCCGGTGGCGAGGTAGGTGCGCAGCACGGCCAGCAGGTCGTCGTCGGCCGGGCACAGCAGCCCGTCCAGCTCCCGCTCCGCGAAGGACTGCACCTGGGGGTGGTCCCGCAACAGGCGAATCAGCCCGCGCAGATGAACGTCCCGGAGCCGGACGACGGCCGGCAGGTCGAGGGCGGCCGCGGAGTCGGCCACGGCGTCGGCGACGTGCTGGGCCTCGCGCAGCCCGGCGGGCACGTCGTCCCAGGCGGTGCGCGGGTCGGCGGCGGCGACCACCGTCTGCGTCGACCCGGTCTCCGTCCGCAGCCGGGCCGCGAAGTGCGCGGTGAGGGTGGCCGCGTCCTGGTCGCGGGCGAGGCTGAGCAGCACGGCGATCGCCTCGTCGGCGAGTTCGGCGACCAGTCCGGACAGGCCCAGCATCCGCAGCACCCGGTCGAGCCCGGCCGGCTCGCCGTGGCGTACGACCAGCGGCACGAAGGTGCGCCGGTTGACCGGGAGTCCGGCGGCCCGCGCGCGGGGCAGCAGCTGCCGGGCCGGTACGACGCCGCTCACCAGGTCGGTGAGCAGGCTCTGCGCGGACTGCTCCTCCCAGGTGTGCGCGGAGGCGCCGCCGAGCATGCGGTGCAGCACGAGGGCCTCGGCGGCCCGGTCGGCGAGCAGGCGTCCGGTGGCGGTGTCGCCACGGTAGCCGCACAGCACGATCCGCCCCCAGCGCTCGCCGCGCCCGCCGAGTTCGGCGCGGATCCAGCCGTCTCCCTCGCTGCCGCCGGCCTGCCGGGAGATGCGTTCCCAGTCGCGCAGGACGTCGTCCACGGCGGGCCGCTCCCCCGCCGTGCCGAGGACGCGGTGGGCGAGGTTGGTGACCACGACCGGGCAGGCGCTGTGCTGCGCGATCTCGTCGAGCAGGCGCTGCAGCGGGGCGCCCGCGGTGATGAGCCCGGTGAGGGCGGTCCGCACGGACTCGGAGAGGCTGACGGCGGCGAACTTGCGCCGCACCAGCCGGGACTGGACCTCCTCCGTCAACTCCGCGAAGGGGAAGGGTCGGTGGAGGACGACCAGGGGCAGTCCGCAGCGCTCGGCGGCCCGCCGCATCACGTCCGGCGGCGCGGGGAAGGCCCGGCCCAGGCCCAGGACGACGGCCGCGGCCTCCGCGCGGTGCAGGGACTGGATGTACTCGGCCTGCTTCTCCTCGTCGCCGGCGAGCAGCACCCCGGTGGTGAGGACCATCTCGCCGCCGCTGAGCATCACGCCCACATCGGGCGCCTCCGCCACGTGCACCCAGCGCACCGGCCGGTCGAGCTGGGCCGCGCCGGCCACCACCTCGGGCTCCCCGGCGAGCACCCGTTCCAGGGTCAGCACCTGGCGCACGGACAGCGCCGGTTCGAGGGTCCCGAAGGTGGTGGTCATGGCGGCTTTCCCTTGCTCGGGTCCTACGGTTGCAGGCTCCGCAGAGCGCGTTCGAGGACGGCGGCGCCCTCCTCGGCCTCGGCGACCGTGAGGGACAGGGGCGGGGCGATACGCAGGACGCTGGTGTTGTGGCCGCCGCCCTTGCCGAGGAGCAGACCGCCCGCGCGGGCCGCCTCCAGCACGGCGGACGCGGCGTCCGGATCGGCCTGGTCGGTGCCGGGTCGCACCAGCTCGACGCCGATCATCAGGCCGCGTCCGCGCACCTCGCGCACGTGCGGGATCTGCGCGGCGACGGCCCGCAGCCGCTCGATGAGCAGCCCGCCGACGCGCCGGGCGTTGCCCTGGAGATCGTGTTCCAGCAGGTACGTGAGGTTGGCGAGGCCGGCGGCCATGGTGAGCTGGGTGCCGCCGAACGTCGAGATGCTGTTGGCGTCCAGGCAGTTCATGATCTCGGCGCGGGCGACGACCCCGCCGATGGACATGCCGTTGCCGATGCCCTTGGCGAAGGTGACGATGTCCGGCGGGCCGTTCCTGCCGTGCGCCTGCCAGCCCCAGAAGTTGTCGCCGGTGCGGCCCCAGCCGGTCTGCACCTCGTCGGCGATCCACAGGATCCCGTGTTCGTTCAGCACCTCGCGGAAGGCCGCGTACAGTCCGTCGGGCGGGGAGGTGAAGCCGCCGACGCCCTGGATCGGCTCGGCGATCAGCGCGGCCGGCGGTCGGGTGTGCCCGAGCAGGTCCCTCAGGTCCTCGACACAGGCCGCGATGAAGTCGGCGTCGTCGAGTCCGGCGTACGGTCCGCGTGTACGGACGCCGCCGTGGACGTAGAGCGTCTGGAGCGGGGAGAGCGAGGTGGGGGACCAGCCGCGGTTGCCGGTGATACCGACGGCGCTGAAGGAACGGCCGTGGTAGCTGTTGCGCATGGCCAGGACGGTGTTGCTGCGCCGGTACGTCGTGGCGAGCAGCAGGGCGGTGTCGTTGGCCTCGGTGCCGGAGGTGGTGAAGAAGACGCGGGCGTCGGGGATGGCGCTCGTCTTCGCGATGCGCTCGGCGAGTTCGACCATCGGACGGTTGAGGTACAGGGTCGAGGAGTGGATGATCCGCCCGGCCTGTTCGCTCACCGCCTTCGTCACCTCGGGCAGGGCGTGCGCGGTCATCGTCGTCAGGATGCCGCCGAAGAAGTCGAGATAGCGGTTTCCGTCGGCGTCCCAGACGTGCCGGCCCTCGCCGTGGGTGATCTCCAGCGGGTCCTCGTAGTACAGCGCGAGCCAGTCGGGAAGGACGAGACGGTGTCGGGCGTAGAGGTCGCTCACGGCCGCACCAGCCCGTCGTAGGCGTCGGGCCGGCGGTCGCGGTAGAAGGCCCACTGCTGCCGCACCTCGTCGATGATGTCGAAGTCGAGGTCGCGGACGAGGAGTTCCTCCTTGGTGTCGCTCGCCACGTCCCCGACGAACTGGCCGCGCGGGTCCACGAAGTAGCTCGTGCCGTAGAAGTCGTTGTCGCCGTAGATCTCCTGGCCGACGCGGTTGATCGCGGCGATGTAGTACTCGTTGGCGACGGCGGCCGCGGGCTGCTCCAGCCGCCACAGGTAGGCCGAGAGGCCCCGGTGCGTGGCGGACGGGTTGTAGACCAACTGGGCGCCGTTCAGGCCGAGTTGGCGCCAGCCCTCCGGGAAGTGGCGGTCGTAGCAGATATAGACGCCGACCTTGCCGACGGCGGTGTCGAAGACGGGCCAGCCGAGGTTGCCCGGCTTGAAGTAGTACTTCTCCCAGAAGCCTCTGACCTGCGGGATGTGGTGCTTGCGGTATTTGCCGAGGTAGGTGCCGTCGGCGTCGATCACGGCCGCGGTGTTGAAGTAGAAACCGGACTGCTCGACCTCGAAGACCGGCACGACGATCACCATGCCGGTCTCCCGCGCGAGCGCCTGCATACGACGCACGGTCGGCCCGTCGGGCACCGGCTCCGCCCAGCGGTAGTGCTCCGGTTCCTGGACCTGGCAGAAGTAGGGGGCGTTGAAGACCTCCTGGAAACCGATGACCTTCGCGCCCTGCCGGGCCGCCTCCCGGGCGTGCTCCTCGTGTTTCGCCACCATGGACTCGGTGTCGCCGGTCCAGGTGGCCTGGACCAGGGCGGCACGTACGACGTTGGCCATGAGCTGCTCCTTCGACGGTCCTCAGAGCGTCTACGCGCGTGTACGCCGACGGTAAGTCGCAAAACCCCTGCCGGGAAGGATGCGGGCCCACTCGATCGGGTGAATCGCGTCCGGGGTGCCCGGGGGCGGTGCGGTGAACGGGGTGCCCGGGGGCGGTGCCGTCCGCTCCGAGCCGGTCAGGCGGTGAATCCGGCGACCCTTAACGCGTGCACCAGGTCCCAGCGGCGCTCGTCCGAGACGCCCCCGGCGGCCTCCAGGAGCAGCGGTACGAGGGTGCGCGGGTCCGGGGCGACGCTGCGGGCCGCCTCTTCGGGGGCGCGGACCCGGACGTACGCGTCGAGCAGCGCCCGTACCTCGCGGCGGCGGCCCTGTGCGACCAGCCCGCGTACGGCCTCGCCGATCTCGTCGGCGGGCCGGGCGACGCCCTGCCGCAGGATCTGCTCCCCGTCCGCGCCGCGGCCGTCCGCGACGAGCGCGTCCGCCGCGGCGACGAGCCGGTCGGCGGGCAGCGAGGCGGCCTCCCACAGCAGGGTGGCCCAGTCGGCGCCGAGCCCGGCGTGCTGGAGCTCGGCGGCGAGCAGCGGAATGCGCGGGGCGGGCCAGTACGCCAGCTCGACGAGCAGCGCGTGCGCCTCTCCGCTGCGCCCCTCGTTCCGCAGCCGCACCAGCCGCCGCACGGCCTCGGCGGTCTCCTTCCGCGCGGCCGCGTCCACCTGCTCGGCCGGCGGTCGCTCCGGCACGGTCCCTACGTCGTCGGCGGCGCCGGCGAACCGTGCGCCCCGGGGACCGCGGCCGGCGTCGACGACGGGAGGGGCCAGGTCCGGAACGACGGCCTCGGCGGGCACGGCGACGGCGTCATCGCCGTCCTCGACCATCCCGGCGAAGCGCGCACTGCCTCGCCGACGCTTGCGTTGCTTCGGGACCACGGGGGCCTGGGCGGGAGATACAGGGGTGGGAGACGTGGCGCCGTGGCCCGGCGTCGGTACCGGCTCGCCCTCTCGGGTGTGACCCGGTGTCGTATCAGGAGCAGTCGCCGTCGCCCCCACCCCGGCGCCGCCGGTCACGGGGACGGTGACCCCGGTCGTACCCGTACCGGTCCAGCGCGGGTCCGCCATCGCGCGCCGGTCCGCCTCCGCCATCCGCTGCCGGAGTTCCGCGCAGCGGGCCGTGGCGCGTTCGTGGTCGTCGTGGGCCCAGGCGAGGTCCACGCGCAGGGCGTCGGCCTCCTCGCGGGTGGTGGCGGCGGCGAGCAGTCTGCCGAGCTGGGCCTGGCGCTCGGCGGCGTAGCGCTGTTCGCGGAGCATCACGTCGAGGCGGTCCCCGAGCGCGTCCCGCCCGCCGGGCAGCGCGTCGTACGCGACGAGCGCGGCGGCGTGCAAGGGCCGCGCCTGCTCGGCCTCCTGCTGTGCGGTCGGGGTGCCGTACGCGGCGGCGACATCCTGGAGCAGGGCCTCGACCACGTCCCAGGGCGGCACCTCACGCCCGTCGACGCAGGCCCGCATGCCCTCCGGGTCGCGCTGCCAGAACACGGCGGCCCACCCGGCGTTCTGGTCCAGCCGCGCCAGCAGACCGTCCAGGTAGTGCGCGAACTCCCGTACCTCCCCCGGGAGTTGTTCCACCGTCATCGCTCGACCCCCGCCCCGCCCGGAACACTCGGCTCCGAGCGAACACCAGCTGTGTTACAGCGCGGCTACAGGGAGTTTTCGAAGGGGACGCGACACGCTCTTGGCGCGATCTCGACGCTCGTGCGCGCGGACCGGCCCGCCCGGCCCCTCAGATCGCGGCGAGCGCGCACCGCCCGGCCAGCTCGTCCATGGACAGCCCGAGGGCGGTGGCGAGCGCGGCGACGGTGAAGAAGGCCGGTGTAGGGGCCCGTCCGGTCTCGATCTTGCGGAGCGTCTCGGCGGAGATTCCCGCGACCGACGCCACCTCGGCCATGCTGCGGCCGCCACGGGCCTCGCGCAGCAGCCGGCCGAGCCGTTCGCCGCGTTCACGCTCTTCGGGGGTGAGCGGGGTGCGTACCATGCCACCATTCTAATACCGGTATAGTAATTGGCATGGTGGAGCTGAAGACAGACACATCGATCGAGGCCATGTACGCGGCGGGCCAGGTGGTCGCACGCGCCCTGACGGCGGTGCGCGACGCCGCCGACGTGGGCGTCTCCCTGCTGGAGCTGGACGAGGTGGCCCATGACGCGCTGCGCGCGGCGGGCGCGTCGTCGCCGTTCCTCCACTACCGCCCCTCTTTCGCGCCGACCCCTTTCCCGGCCGTCCTCTGCGTCTCGGTGAACGACGCGATCGTGCACGGCATCCCGACCGGCTACCGCCTGCGCGACGGCGACCTGGTCTCCGCCGACTTCGGCGCCCGCCTCGACGGCTGGGTCGGCGACTCGGCGCTCAGCTTCACCGTCGGCACCCCGCGCGCGGCGGACCTCCGCCTGATCGAGACGGCGGAGCGCGCCCTGGCGGCGGGCATCGAGGCGGCGGTGGTCGGCAACCGCGTCGGCGACATCGCCCACGCGATCGGCACCGTGTGCCGCACGGCGGGCTACGGCATCCCCGACGGCTTCGGCGGCCACGGCATCGGCCGCCGGATGCACGAGGACCCGTCGATCCCGAACGAGGGCCGCCCCGGCCGTGGCCTCCCCCTGCGCCACGGCATGGTCCTGGCGATCGAGCCGATGGTGATCGCGGGCGGAAAGGACGACTACTACGCGGACCGCGACGGCTGGACCCTGCGCACGACCGACGGCTCCAGGGCGGCCCACGCGGAACACACGGTGGCGATCACGGAATCGGGGCCGCGCATCCTGACCGAGCGATGAATCGACCGGCCTGAAAGGGGGGCGCGGGGAACGGCGCGGCCGGCCACCGACAGCGGAGAGCCCGAGAACCGCACAAGCCAGGCAGGACATGCCGCACCACCCCACCCGTGCCATGGTGGAAGACGTGCCCTGGCCGACCCCATGGCTTAGCCCGGCACGGAAGGGGCACCCGCGTCCGAACCGAGCGTCGATCGAACGGAACGCCATGACCAGCGGCTTCAACGGCCCGGAGGGCTACGGCGACCCCTTCGGTGAATTCCTGGCCCGCTTCTTCGGCGGGCCCCGCCCCGGCCCCCGCCAGATCAACATCGGCCAGCTCCTCAGCCAGCCCGCGCGTGAGCTGGTCCGCGGCGCCGCCCAGTACGCCGCCGAGCACGGCAGCCGAGACCTGGACACGGAACACCTTCTGCGCGCGGCCCTCGCGGCGGAGCCGACCCGCAGTCTGCTCAGCCGCGCAGGCGCGGACCCCGACACGCTCGCGTCGGAGATCGACGAGCGTTCGGGCCCGGTCCTGCACCCGCCGGGCGAGGCGCCGCCGCCGACCTCCCTCTCCCTGACCCCGGCCGCCAAGCGCGCCCTGCTCGACGCGCACGACCTGGCGCGTTCCCGGGGCGCGGGCTACATCGGCCCCGAACATGTGCTGAGCGCCCTCGCCGCGAACCCGGACTCCGCGGCCGGCCACATCCTGAACGCGGCCCGCTTCGCGCCGGGCGGCCTGCCCCCGGAGGCCCCGGAGGCGCCGCCCGCCGTCCGGCCCGAGCGGCAGCGCGCCTCGTCGACGCCGACCCTCGACAAGTACGGCCGCGATCTGACCGACATGGCGCGCCAGGGCCGTATCGACCCGGTGATCGGCCGGGAGGAGGAGATCGAGCAGACGATCGAGGTGCTCTCCCGGCGCGGCAAGAACAACCCGGTGCTGATCGGCGACGCGGGCGTCGGCAAGACCGCGATCGTCGAGGGGCTGGCCCAGCGGATCGCGGACGGCGACGTGCCGGACGTGCTCGTGGGCCGCCGGGTGGTGGCCCTGGACCTGACGGCCGTGGTGGCCGGCACCCGCTACCGGGGCGACTTCGAGGAGCGGCTCAACACCATCGTCGACGAGATCCGCGCCCACTCCGACCGGCTGATCGTCTTCATCGACGAGCTGCACACGGTCGTCGGCGCGGGCGGCGGCGGGGAGGGCGGCTCGATGGACGCCGGGAACATCCTCAAACCGGCCCTGGCGCGCGGCGAACTGCACATCGTCGGCGCGACCACGCTGGAGGAGTTCCGGCGCATCGAGAAGGACGCGGCGCTGGCCCGCCGCTTCCAGCCGATCCTGGTGCCGGAGCCGACGATCCCGGACACGGTGGAGATCCTGCGCGGCCTGCGCGACCGCTACGAGGCCCACCACCAGGTCCGTTACACCGACGAGGCGCTCGTCGCGGCCGTCGAGCTGTCCGACCGCTATCTCACCGACCGCCGTCTGCCGGACAAGGCGATCGACCTGATCGACCAGGCCGGGGCCCGGGTGCGGCTCGGGGCGCGCACCAAGGGCACGGACGTACGGGCCATGGAACGCGAGGTCGAGACGCTCCTGCGGGACAAGGACCAGGCGGTCGCGGACGAGCAGTACGAGACGGCGACGCAACTACGAGACCGCATCACGGAGTTGAAGCAGCGCATCGAGGACGCGACCGGCGGCGGCGAGGTCGACGAGGGCCAGCATCTGGAGGTCACCGCGGAGGCGATCGCCGAGGTGGTGTCCCGGCTGACGCACATCCCGGTCAGCAGCCTCACCCAGGAGGAGAAGGACCGTCTGCTGGGCCTGGAGGAGCATCTGCACGAGCGGGTGGTGGGCCAGGACGAGGCCGTACGGGTGGTCGCGGACGCCGTGCTGCGCTCGCGCGCCGGGCTCGCCAGCCCCGACCGGCCCATCGGCAGCTTCCTGTTCCTCGGGCCGACCGGCGTCGGCAAGACGGAACTGGCCCGCGCGCTCGCCGAGGTGCTGTTCGGCAGCGAGGAGCGCATGGTCCGCCTCGACATGAGCGAGTACCAGGAGCGGCACACGGTCAGCCGGCTGGTCGGCGCCCCGCCCGGGTACGTCGGTCACGAGGAGGCCGGTCAGCTCACCGAGGTCGTGCGCCGTCACCCGTACTCGCTGCTGCTCCTCGACGAGGTGGAGAAGGCGCACCCGGATGTCTTCAACATCCTGCTGCAGGTCCTGGACGACGGCCGGCTGACCGACTCCCAGGGCCGCACGGTCGACTTCACCAACACGGTCATCGTGATGACCAGCAATCTCGGCTCGGAGGCGATCACCCGGAGCGGCTCCGGCATCGGCTTCGGCGCGGGCGGCGGCGAAGCGGACGAGGAGGCGCGGCGGGAGCGGATCCTGCGGCCGCTGCGCGAGCACTTCCGGCCGGAGTTCCTCAACCGCATCGACGAGATCGTCGTGTTCCGGCAGCTGACGGGCGATCAACTCACGGAGATCACCGATCTGTTGCTGGAGAAGACCCGCAGGCTGCTGGACGCGCAGGGCATCGCCGCCGAGTTCACCGGCGCGGCCGTGGACTGGCTGGCCGAGCGCGGCTTCCAGCCCGAGTACGGCGCGCGCCCGCTGCGCCGCACCATCCAGCGGGAGGTCGACAACCGCATGTCACGCCTCCTGCTGGACGGCCGGGTCAAGAAGGGCGACCGGGTGCGGGTGGACGTGGCGGACGGGCAGCTCACCTTCCACACGGAGCCGAACGCCACCGGGGCGTCCACCACCGAGCCGTCCGCCACCGGGGCGTCCACGCCCGCGCCGCCCGCCACCGAACCGCCACCCGCGCCGGAGCTATGAGGCCGGTCGCACCACTTGCGCCGACCCTCCCCCACGCCGCATGGTCTCGGCCGCGGCCAGCCACTTGCCGCCCGGCAGCCGTTGTACGCCCGTCGCCGCCCCGATCTCCTGGTTGAGCCGGAAGCCGTGCCCGATGGCCTCCAGCTGGGTCCTCAACGGGCTTGAGTACAGGGCGGGTTCGAGCTCGGTGGTGGTCTGGTTGCGCTGGCTGGCGCGCGGCGCGGCGATCGCGTCGACGAGCGGCAGCCCGCGGTCGAGGAACTCGGTCAGCACCTGGAGCACGGTGGTGATGATGGTCGCGCCACCGGGCGATCCGACCGCGACAACCGGCTTGCCGGTCTTGTCGAGCACGATCGTCGGCGAGATCGACGACCGCGGCCGCTTGCCCGGCCCCGGCAGATTGGGGTCGTGGACGGCCGGGTTGGCCGGGGCGAAGGAGAAGTCGGTCAGCTCGTTGTTGAGCAGGAAGCCCCGGCCGGGGACGGTGATGCCGCTGCCGCCGGTCTGCTCGATGGTGAGGGTGTAGGCGACGACGTTGCCCCACTTGTCGGCCACCGTGAGATGCGTGGTGTTCTCGCCCTCGTAGGTCGTCGGCGCCGCCGTGCCGCCCGTCGCGCAGGCCGCCGGATGACGCGGGTCACCGGGGGCGAGCGGGCTGGTCAGCACCGCGTCGTCCTTGATGAGGCAGGCGCGCGAGTCGGCGTACGACTGCGAGAGCAGTTCCTTCGTCGGTACGTCCTCGGCGGACGGGTCGCCGACCCAGCGCCCGCGGTCGGCGAACGCGATCCGGCTGGCCTCGATGAAGTGGTGCAGGTACTGGGCCTCGCTCGCCCGGGAGAGATCGGTGCGCTCCAGGATGTTGAGGGCCTCGCCGACCGTCGTGCCGCCCGAGGAGGAGGGGGCGATGGAGTAGACGTCCAGGCCGCGGTACGAGGTCCTGGTGGGCGCCTGGAGTTTGGCGCGGTACGCCGTGAGATCGGCGGCGGAGAGCCGGCCGGGGCGCGCCTTCCAGCCGGACGCGGGGTCCACGGGCGGGTGGTTGACCGTGTCGACGATGTCCTCGCCGAGGTCGCCGCGGTAGATCGCGCCGACGCCCGCACGGCCCAGTTCCGCGTAGGTGCGCGCGAGGTCGGGGTTCTTGAACGTCGAGCCGACGACGGGGAGTTGCCCGCCCGGCAGGAACAGTTTCGCCGTGTCGGGGAAGGAGCGGAAGCGGGTCTCGTTGGCCGCCGTCTGCGCGCGGAAGGTGTCGTCGACGGTGAAGCCGTCGCGGGCGAGGCGCTCGGCGGGCTTCAGGAGGGTGCCGAGCCCCTTGCTGCCCCACTGGGACAGGGCCGTCGCCCAGGTGGCGGGCGTGCCCGGGGTGCCGACGCCCAGGCCGCTGGTGACGGCGTCGGCGAAGGCGAGCGGCGCGCCGTTCTCCAGGAACAGGTCCGGGCCGGCGGTCAGCGGGGCCGTCTCGCGACCGTCGATGGTGTGCACCGTACGGGACTTGGCGTCGTAGTAGACGAAGTAGCCGCCTCCGCCGATGCCGGAGGAGTAGGGCTCGGTGACGCCGAGGGCGGCGGCGGTGGCGACGGCCGCGTCGACGGCGTTGCCGCCCTTCTTGAGGACCTCGATGCCGGCCGCCGAGGCGTCCGCGTCGACGCTGGCGACGGCACCGCCGTATCCGGCCGCCACCGGCACCTTCCCGACCGGCGTGGTCCGCGCGGCGGGTGGCGCCGCCGCCCCCACCGAGACCACGGCGGCCGAGACCGCCAGCACCGACAGTTTGCGCGCGGCAGAGCGACGCATCCGCACCTCCAGTCCAGGGCCGTCCGCGCAGCGTAGCCAGATCCCCCGAGCCCCGACAGACCCCAACCGGGCAGTGTCGTACGACTGTCACACGTCGAACACGGGTACGCCTCGGCCCTCCGTGCCCGCTAGCATGCGCGCCCATGAACGACGACGTGCGCAACATCGTCCTGGGCGTGGTGGCGGCGGGCATCAGCGCCGCGCTGGGCTGGCTCGCCCGTACGTATCTCTGGCGGCGCAAACTCCGCCGCAAGCAGGCGTTCTTCGGGCTGCCGGAGAACTCCGAGTCGCTGCTCGTCGTCAATCGCGATCCGGCCACCTCCGAACCGGCGGTGCACCGCTTCGACGTGTTCGCGCTGCTGGAGCTCGCCGCGCTGATCAAGGAGTGCGGGGCGCATGTGCAGATGGTCACCCAGGACACCGTGCAGCAGGGGTTCGGCGAGCGCACCGAGTTCTGTGTCGGCGGGCCCGGTTCGAACCGGCGGATGCTGGCGCACATGTCGGCGATGCTGCCGGGCGTCCGGGTCAACATCGATCCGGAACCGGGCCCGGACCGGGGGGCGTTCCAGATCGGCGGCGACCGCTACCGCATGGAGCCGGGCGTCACCGAGTACGTGCTGCTGGCCCGGCTCACCGTCGGCGGGCGGCGCGAGGCGCGGCCGGTGTTCCTGTTCTGCGGGCAGCGGGCGATCACCAACCAGGCGGCGACGCGCTATCTCGCCCGCCATCACGAGCGGTTGGCGCGCAAGCACGGCCACAACTCCTTCGTACTGCTGCTAAAGGTGGTCAACTCGCAGGCGTACGGCCCCGATGTGGTGGAACTGGTCGCGGACGTGACGCGCGCGGCCCAGGCACCGCTGCCGGCTCCGGCGCCGGCCTCGCATCGCGCGTCCTGAATTCACCCACGCCCCAACAATCGTTACTACGGCGTAACTTACCGGCGGGTTACTTACGGTAAGGCGCTCAGGTTACCGTCGGGTCACTTTGCACTGACACGAGCACCGCCCCCGGGCGGTGACACGAGTGAGGAGTGACCGTGGGACACCGCAGCACCCTGCGTACGACCGCCGTGGGCGCCGTCTCCGCGACCCTGATCGCGGGTGGCGTCCTCGGCGCGGCCCCCGCCGCACAGGCCACGCCGAACAGCGTCCGCTTCGTCGACATCGCCGGCTACGGCGGCACCACCCTGAAGGCGAACGTCGTCACCCCCGCCGGCGCCGACGGCACCCACCGCTACCCGCTCATCGTGTTCCCCACGAGCTGGGGCTTCCCCCAGGTCGAATATCTCGCCCAGGCGCAGAGACTCGCCGACTCGGGGTACGTCGTGCTCACCTACAACGTGCGCGGCTTCTGGCAGTCCGGCGGCACGATAGAAGTGGCGGGCCCGCCCGATGTGGCCGACGCCGCCAAGGTCGTCGACTGGGCGCTCGCCAACACCCCCACGGATCCTGGGCACATCGGCATGGGCGGCGTCTCCTACGGCGCCGGCATCAGCCTGCTCGCCGCCGCGCACGACCGGCGCATCAAGGCCGTCGCGGCGCTCAGCGGCTGGGCGGACCTGATCGGCTCCATCTACTCCGGGCGCACCCAGCACGTCCAGGCCGCCGGCGTGCTGGACTTCGTCGGCGGTGGCACCGGCCGCGAGAGCGACGAGGCCAAGCAGGTCTTCCGGGACTTCTACGCCTCCAACCTGTCCCGGGAACAGGACATGATCGACTGGGGGCGGAAACGATCCGTCGCCACCTACCTGGACCAGCTCAACCAGAACGGCCCGGCGGTCCTGCTCGCCAACGCCTGGGGCGACACGATCTTCCCGCCCGACCAGTACGCCGACTTCTACGAGAAGCTGACGGTCCCCAAGCGCCTCGCATTCCGCCCCGGCGACCACGCGACCGCCGAACTCACCGGGCTCTTCGGCCTCACCAACGACGTGTGGACCGACACCGGACGCTGGTTCGACCGCTACCTCAAGGGCGAACGCAACGGCATCGACCAGGAACCGCCGGTGCAGCTCAAGTCCCGTACAGGAGGAGCCTACGAGGGCTACCCGGACTGGAAGTCGGTGGCCGCGACCTCCCGCAAGATCGCCCTCGGCGGCTCGACCACGATCCGCACCAACGTCGACTCGGGCGCGGACGGCGGGACCGTCTTCCTCTCCAGCATCCTCGACCAGGTCGCCCGCATCCCCCCGGTCGCCTCGATCCCCCTGCTGCCGCGCTGGTGGACGGCCGTGTGGCAGTCGGGGGCGTACGCGAGCGCGCAGCACATCCGCGGGACGGCCAGGCTGCACACCACGCTCACCCCCACCGCGGAGAGCGGCACCTTCGTGGCGTACCTGTACGACGTCGGCCCGCTGGGACTCGGCAAGCTGGTCACCAACGCGCCCTACACCTTCCACGACCGCACGCCGGGCCGGGCGTTCGGGGTGGACCTGGATCTGTTCGCCACGGCGTACGACGTGCCGGCGGGACATCGGCTGGCGGTGGTGGTCGACACGGTCGACCCGCTCTACGTCGAGCACAACCCGTCCGGCGCGCGGCTGACCTTCTCCTCACCGGCGGACGACCCGTCGTATCTGACGGTCCCCCTGCGCGAGCAGTGATCTCCGGCCGCGCGGCCGGGCGGGTAGGGCTCTGGTGAACTGCCGTGGCAGCGTCCCCCGCGGTGCGCCTCCCGCGGCGGGCCGGGCGGCCCGCCTTCACCCCAGGGATGAACGGCCCATCCTAGTCGAGGGCCGCCGCGAGGGACCCGCCCCGGGCGATCTCCGTGACCGGCGGGCCCCGGCGACCCCGGACGCACCGCCGGGGCGGTGGGGCGGTGATCGGTCAACTGTCCATCGGGGGGCGGTACTTGCCGAACTTCCCGGCACCGGGGCCCGGATGACGGGTCGACGGCGGTCGCTGGTCGTCCTGGCGCGGGGCACGCGTAAGGAACGGAGCATGACGCGCGGGTCCCCCGCTAGTGCTTGAGGATCTTGGAGAGGAAGTCCCGGGCACGCTCGCTGCTGGGGTGGGTGAAGAACTCGTCGGGTGAGCGGTCCTCGACGATGCGGCCGTCGGCCATAAAGACCACGCGGTTGGCGGCCGAGCGGGCGAAGCCCATCTCATGGGTGACCACGACCATCGTCATGCCCTCCTGGGCCAGTTGACGCATGACCTCCAGCACCTCATTGATCATCTCCGGGTCGAGGGCGGAGGTCGGCTCGTCGAAGAGCATCGCCTTGGGGCCCATGGCCAGGGCGCGGGCGATGGCCACACGCTGCTGCTGGCCGCCGGAGAGCTGCGCGGGGAACTTGTCGGCCTGGTTGGCCACGCCCACCCGGTCGAGCAGCTCGCGCGAACGCCTGTCGGCCTCTTCCTTCTTGCGGCCGCGGACCTTGATCTGGCCGAGCGAGACGTTCTGCAGGACCGTCTTGTGGGCGAAGAGGTTGAACGACTGGAAGACCATGCCGACCTCGGCGCGCAGCCGGGCCAGCTCCTTGCCCTCCGCGGGCAGCGGCTCGCCCTGGAGCAGGATCGTGCCGGAGTCGATGGGCTCCAGCCGGTTGATCGCCCGGCACAGGGTCGACTTCCCCGACCCCGACGGGCCGATGACGACGACCACCTCCCCCTTGCCGACGGTGAGGTCGATGTCCTGCAGGACATGCAGTTCCCCGAAGTGCTTGTTGACGTCACGCAGCTCGATCAGCGGCTCGACGGCCATACGCAGCCCTACTCACTTTCAGCTGTGTCGTGGTTGCCGCAAACTATCCAGCCCCGCATCGACAGGGGGGACGACACGCACTTTTCGGGCATTAGCCGTATTTAAGCCGCGGGTGGGCCGGGGACTCATGTCTCGGCGATCTCCGCGTACACCTGGTACAGCTCGGGGACGCCGCTGGCGGCCCACGCCTGGCCGTCGGCGAGCACGTCCACGTGCCGGCCCGACGCGAGCCGGACCGCGGGGCGCCCGCCGGACAGGACGCGCCAGCCGGCGCCCGGGACGGTCCGCACGACGACGGTGCCCAGATAGAAGCCCGCGTCGTTGCCGAGCCAGGGCAGCACGTCCTCGTCGTCGCGCCAGCGCGGCTTCAGCTGGTCCAGGGCCTCCAAGGAGGCGGGGGTGTCGTCGAGTCGGACGCCCTCCCGGCCCGCCAGCGAGCGCAGCAGCTCGCACTCGGCGAACAGCTCGGCGTAGCCGCCCTCGTCGCCGTCGGGGAACATCGCGACCGCGGCGCCGGCGTCGTGCCGTTTGCGCCACCTGTCCAGGAAGGGGATGTCCATGGACCCAGCGTGACACTCGCACCACCGCGCACACCACAGGCGCGCGGGCCCGTTCCCGGGGCGCCCCAGGGCCTGTCCGGCGGATCAGGCCCTAGACGTCGAGGTCGACGACCACCGGCGCGTGGTCCGAGGCGCCCTTGCCCTTGCGCTCCTCGCGGTCGACGTAGGCGTCCTTGACGGCCCCGGCGAAGGCCGCGTTGCCGTAGACCAGGTCGATGCGCATGCCGCGGTTCTTGGGGAAGCAGAGCTGGCGGTAGTCCCAGTACGTGAACGGGTGCTCGTACTTCAGCGGGCGCGGCACCACGTCGGACAGACCGGCCTCGCGCAGGGACG
Organism: Streptomyces sp. NPDC032126; assembly: GCF_055580085.1. NCBI lineage: Bacteria > Bacillati > Actinomycetota > Actinomycetes > Kitasatosporales > Streptomycetaceae > Streptomyces > Streptomyces sp. NPDC032126. Next base: position 527,516 of record NZ_JBVIMA010000001.1, on the reverse strand, counting down.
CGAGGGCGGCACGCTCGGCGGGGGTGACATGGGTGGCGCCCTCGAAGGCGGCCACGTCGAAGACGTCGTCGTCCGTCGGCGCCACGTTGTAGTCACCGAGGACGGCGAAGGGGCGGCTGCCCCGGGCGTCGCCCGCGACGGCCGCCTTCAGGGCCTCGAACCACTGGAGCTTGTAGGCGTAGTGCGGGTGGTCCACCTCCCGCCCGTTCGGCACGTAGACCGACCAGACGCGGACCGGGCCGCAGGTCGCGGAGATGGCGCGGGGCTCCACGGAGCCGTCGAAGCCCGGGTCGCCCGGCAGGCCCTTGACGACGTCCGCGAGGCCCACGCGGGAGAGCACCGCCACCCCGTTCCACCGGCCGGTCGCGTGCACCGCCGCCTCGTAGCCCAGGTCGCGGAGCTGGTCGACCGGGAACTGGTCCTCGGCGATCTTGGCCTCCTGAAGGCAGAGCACATCGGTGCCGCTGCTCTCCAGCCAGGCCAGCAGCCTCGGCAGGCGTGCGGTGATCGAGTTCACGTTCCAGGTCGCGATGCGCATGCCTCACAACCTACCGGGCACCACTGACACTCACAGGACCGTGGCCTCGCCGGGCGCCAGCCGCAGGTGCTCCGCTCCGCCGAGGGCGCCGATCTGGTTGTCGTAGATCGGGCGGGCGAGGTCGGTGAGCAGGGCGTCGTGGATGTCGTACGCGCGCTGCGGCCGGACCTCGCGGACGTAGTCGATGACCTCGGAGATCTTGTTCCAGGGGGCCATCACCGGGAGCATCAGCGTCTCGACTGCCCGGTCGGGGACGGTGAGCGCGTCACCGGGGTGGAAGACCCGGCCGCCGTCGATCAGGTAGCCGACGTTGGTGATGCGCGGGATGTCCGGGTGGATCACCGCGTGCAGTTCGCCGTGGACCTGGACGTCGAAGCCGGCGGCGGTGAACGTGTCGCCGTGGCCGACGGTGTGCACCCGGCCCGGGAACGCCGCCGCGATCTTCTCCGCGACCGAGCGCAGCGTCCAGATCTCGGCGGCCGGGTTCGCGTCCAGGGCGGCCCGCAGCCGCTCCTCGCTGAAGTGGTCGGGGTGCTCGTGCGTGACCAGGATGGCCTCCGCTCCGAGGGCGGCGTCCTCCTCGCTGAACACGCCCGGGTCGAGAACGAGCGTGCGCCCGTCCTTCTCCAGGCGCACGCACGCGTGCGACATCTTCGTGAGCTTCATGGCTCCATCCTGACGCCCGCGCGCGTGGGGCGCTCGATCCGGGGGTCCCTGGGCTCGGGGGGCGCTCACTCCTGGGGGGTGGTCTCCTCGCGGATGACCTGCTGTGCCACCCGGAACGCGCTGTTCGCGGCCGGTACGCCGCAGTACACCGCCGCCTGCAGCAGCACCTCCTTGATCTCGTCCGGGGTGAGGCCGTTGCGCAGGGCGGCGCGGACGTGGAAGGCGAGCTCCTCCAGGTGGCCGCCGGCGACCAGCGCGGTGAGCGCGACACAGCTGCGCGAGCGGCGGTCGAGGCCGGGGCGGTCCCAGACCTCGCCCCAGGCATACCGGGTGACGAACTCCTGGAAGTCCCCGGAGAAGTCGTCGGCCTGGGAGAGCGCCAGGTCGACATGGGCGTCGCCGAGGACCTCCCGGCGCACCTTCAGCCCCGCGTCGTACGGATCGGGGCGGCCCGGCGCGGACGGCGGCTCGACGGGGATGGGCGCGATCTCCGCGATCGGCGCGACCGGCTGCGGCGGCACCACCGCCGCGACGGGTCGGGCGGGCGGGGCGGCGAGGCCGGGCAGGACCGTCTGCCCGGTGCTGCTGTCGTAGGCGGGCTGCCAGGCCGTGGAGAAGTGCCGCACCAGCAGATCGGTGACGGCGGCGGGCTGTTCCACGGGGACCAGGTGCGAGGCGCCCGGGACGACGGCGAGGCGGGCGTCCGGGATGCCGGCGACCAGGGTGCGGGCCTCGGCGGGGCCGGTGACCTGGTCCTCGGAGCCGACCAGCACCAGCGTCGGCACGCCGACCATGCCCAGCTCGGGCCGCACGTCGAACGCGGCGAGCGCCTCGCACGCGGCGATGTAGCAGCCGGGGTCGGTGGTGCGCACCATCTGCACCGCCCAGTCGGTGATCGCGGGCTGCGCGGCCGCGAACCCGCCGGTGAACCAGCGGTCGGGCGCCGTGCGGGCGATCGGGTCCAGTCCGTTGGTACGGACGATGACGCCGCGCTGGCGGAACTCGTCGGCGGTGCCGAAGCGGGGGGAGGCGGCGATCAGCGCCAGCGAGGCGAGGCGCTCCGGGTGACGCAGGGCCAGCTCGACGCCGACGGCACCGCCGAGCGCGCAGCCGGCGTAGCCGAAACGCTGCACCCCGAGGCCGTCGAGAGTGGCCAGCAGCCGCGCGGTCAACTCGGCGACGGAGCCCGCCGGATACGCGGGGGCACCGCCGTGGCCCGGCAGGTCGAACCGGAAGACCCGCCACTGCTGGGCCAGCTCGGGGACCTGACGGTCCCACATGTGCCATGTGGTACCCAGTGAGGGACCCAGGATCAGAACCGGAGCGTCTTCTGGTCCGTCAAAGCGGTATTGCAGGGTGTTCGGTGGTGTCTCACTCACGCCCCAGACCTTCTCACGTCTCACGGACGCCCTATAACAGGGGACGCTGGATACCGGTCTTGCTCTCCTGCGTGCGGTGTGCGAAGTACGCCTGCGTGCGCGGGTCGTGGCGCAGACGGGTGAACACGATGCGGTGGAGGACCGCGTTCGCCCAGCAAAGGATGCCTCGGTGTTCAGCCGCTCGGGGTTGTCTCCCATGGTGATCAGCAAGGTGACTGCGCTGTCCGGGGCCAGTAGCTGTGGGGCGTGGTGTTCGACGAGCTGGGTCAGGCGGACGAGGCCGAAGCGGCACGCCAGAAGCGCATCCGCTGGGAAGCCGCCATGGGACAAGCCCGCATCCGGTACGCGGAGGCGTACCGCGTCCGGCACCTCGAAGCCCAGGAAGCGGCATGGCGCCACGCCGCCCGACTGACCCAATACGTGAGCACCGTACGCACACGGTCGTGCGAGACGCGGGCCTGGCGGATCGGCAGGTGGGCGACTCGTGGTGGAACGATGCCGGGATCCGCCGGGAGTTCGTGGACGGTCGAAGTAGGCGTCAACCGGCCCGAAGACCGACCGCCAGCGTCAGTTCAAGGACCCGGTGTGGCGATGCGAGATCCGGAAACAGCTCCCGCAGCTGCGACATCCGGTACCGGACTGTCTGGGGATGGACGAACAACGCCGCCGCCACCTCGTCCCGCCTGCCCTGGTGCAGCAGCCACGCCCGCAACGTCTCCTCCAGCCGCCGTGCGGTCGCGACAGGCAAGGTCCGCAAAGGTGCGAGGGCTCGGGCACGCAGGTCCGCGAACGCGTCAACGTCGGCGCTCAGCACCAGCTCGGGCAGGTGGTCCTCGGTGTCGCGGATGTCAGAGGAGAGGGAGCGCGCGCGTAGGGCTCGTGCGTACGAGGCGGACGCACGAGTCCATGGCCGGGCCGGGCCGACCACGGCGGTGCGGTCGGTCAGCTGCCGCAGGAGATGTGACCGGTCGGCATCGGGGACGAGCAGCACACCGGTGGCGTCCGGCAGATCGTCGAGGACGAGGGTGCTCGGGTCGAGCGCGCGGTAGGCAGGCCGGGCCTGGGCGGCGGGCAGCAGGACCGCGGTCAGCGAATCCGGAGGCTGCCACCCGGCCCGTTGAGCAGAGGCCAGCAGCACGTCCGGGCTCGCGCCGGCGAGGACGTCGCGGGCCAGGTGTTCCAGGTGGCGCTCGTGGGCCCTGCCCCGGGCGGCCAGTTCGTCGGCGTGGCCCGCGGCGCTCGCGGCGGAGAGCTCGTCGATGTAGGCGAAGGTCAGCTCGGCGAACTTGGCGACCTCGGCGGCGGGCAGACCCGCGGGTACCGCACCCGCCGCCAGGCAGCGCCAGGCCACGCGGGCGCCGACGCGGTAGGCGCTGAGCAGGGCGTCCATCGAACGGCCGTCGCGGACCTCGCCCCGGCCCAGCTCGTAGGCCGCGTCACCGGCGTCGCCGCCCGTGGCGTTCCCGCTCGCGAGGTCCAGGTAGTGCCCCAGGGCGGTGCGGACGGCTCGGCGGATGGTGGCGCCCATGTGGCCCGAAAGGGCGTTGGTGTAGGGAGGGACCTCGTCGATGATCGCCTGGACGACCTCGTCGGCGGTGGTCTTCAGCGCGGCCCTCAGTACGGTGACCGTCGTCTCATCCAGGTTCAGTTCGCTGGCCCTCCGGATTGCATGACTCATGTTTTTGTTCCCCGCGAACAATTCAGCCGGCCAGATTTACGTCCTGCGGTCAGGACTTTACGCCCTGAGCGCAGCAAGCTGGAGTCATGAAGAGTACGGCCCTGCGCAGCAGGGCGTGGAAACTGCTGGAGATGGTCACGACGCCGCTGCTGCCGTCGGACTACCTCGACTTGGTCAGCCCGCTGCGCGCGGGCGCTGACCTGCGTGGGCGCATCGAGGCCGTGCACCCCGAGACGGGTGACGCCGCGACCATCGTGATCAGGCCGGGACGGGGGTGGCGCGGTCACACGGCCGGCCAGTACGTGCGGATCGGGGTCGACGTCGACGGCGTGCGCCTGTGGCGTGCCTACTCCCTCACCTCGCCGACGAACCGCCAGGACGGCCGCGTCACGATCACCGTGAAGGCGATCCCGGACGGCAAGGTCAGCAACCACCTGGTCCGCAGGGCGAAACCGGGCACGCTGATCCAGCTCGACCAGCCGACCGGAGACTTCGTGCTGCCGCGGGCCAAGCCCGCCAAGGTGCTCTACCTGACGGCGGGCAGCGGCATCACGCCCGTGATGGGCATGCTGCGCGACACCGAGTTCGACGACGTCGTCATGGTCCACTGCGCGCCACAGCCGCAGGACGTGATCTTCCGCTCCGAACTGCACGACCTGGTCGCGAACAAGAAGCTGCGGCTCACCGAGGTGCACACCGACACGGACGGCGTGCTCGACATCGCCCGCCTCGACGAGCTCGTCCCCGACTGGGCCGAACGCGAGACCTGGGCCTGCGGGCCCGCGGGGCTGCTCGACGCCGCCGAGAAGCACTGGAGCGAGCACGGCGTCCCCGAGCGCCTGCACACCGAACGCTTCCGCCCCGGCATCGTCGTCGCCGGTGACGGCGGCGAGGTCACGTTCAGCGCCACCGGCAGGACCGTCGACGCGGACGGCGCCACGCCGTTGCTGGACGTCGGCGAGGAGGCCGGCGTGCTCATGCCCTCCGGGTGCCGTATGGGCATCTGCTTCGGCTGCGTCTCGCCACTCAAGGCGGGCGCCGTCCGCGACCTGCGCACCGGCGAGATCACCGAGGCCGAGCCGGGTGTCCTCATCCAGACCTGCGTGTCCGCCGCGGCGGGCCCCTGCGACATCGAACGGTAGGAACAGTTTGACCGCCATCGACCCCACCGCCCACCTGACCGCGGAGCAGATCGAGGAGCTCGGCCGCGAGCTGGACGCGATCCGCGACGAGGTGATCGCCAGCCGCGGCGAGAAGGACGCCGCCTACATCCGTAAGGTCATCGCCGCGCAGCGCAAGCTCGAACTGGTCAGCAGAGGCGTGCTGCTGTTCTCGATGTTCCCGCCCGCGTGGCTGATCGGCACCGCCGGGCTGTCCGTGGCGAAGATCATGGACAACATGGAGATCGGCCACAACATCCTGCACGGCCAGTGGGACTGGATGCGGGACCCGAAGATCCACTCCACCACCTGGGAATGGGACCACGTCTCGCCGGCCGACCAGTGGAAGCACTCGCACAACGAGCTGCACCACACGTACACCAACGTGATCGGCAAGGACAACGACCTCGGCTACGGCATCATGCGCGTCGACGAGGACCAGAAGTGGCACCCCTTCCACCTCGGCCAGCCGCTGTGGAACTTCATCAACGCCTGCTTCTTCGAGTACGGCATCGCAGCGTACGACCTGGAGCTCGGCAAGAACCTGAACAAGCGCCGCCGCAAGAACCCGGAGTTCCGCGCGCGGGCCAGGGCCGTGGGCCGCAAGATCCGCAAGCAGGTACTCAAGGACTACGTGGTCCACCCGCTGCTCTCGGGCCCGTCCTTCCTCCCCACGCTCGCCGCCACCTTCACCGCGAACCTGGTCCGCAACATCTGGTCCCACTCCGTGATCATGTGCGGGCACTTCCCCGAGGGCGTACAGGTCTTCGAGCGCCGGTCGATCAACGGCGAGACGCGCGGCGAGTGGTACCTGCGCCAGATGATGGGCTCGGCGAACATCAGCGGCAGCAAGGCCATGCATTTCATGACCGGCAACCTCTCGCACCAGATCGAGCACCACCTCTTCCCGGACCTGCCGAGCAACCGGTACGCCGAGGTCGCGGTGAAGGTGCGCGCGCTGTTCGAGAAGTACGAGCTGGAGTACGTCACCGGACCGCTGCCCAAACAGGTGTTCTCAGCGTGGCGCAAGGTCTTCCGACTCTCGCTGCCGAACAAGAAGCCCGAGGTCAAGACGCCGGACCGTGAGCAGGAGCTCGTCGCCGCCTGAGTGTTACAAGCGCCTGGCTCACGAACCCGAGGTCAGGCGCCCTTGTCCGCAGGCTCCAGAAGTGGGCTCTCCTGCCTCCCTTGGCCGGTACACCGGGCTGTCCGCGTTTCTGATGCCCGTGGCCGTCATGTTGCTGCTCGGGCGGCAGGTCAGCTGCTGGAGGCGCTGCGGGATGCCCGGCGCAGCGCTCGCCACTGGCTTGCGACGTCGACCGCCACGAACTCGCAGTCGAAGGGCCCGAAGCCGCGCCGGTCGCCCGAGGTATCCCGGCTGCTCGATGAGCATGTATCGAAGGTCGCGGGAGACGCGGCGGCCGCACGGCAGAAGGCTGCTGTCATCAAGTCCGCGCTCGGGAACGTGCCGCCTGCGTATCGAGGCGAGTCATGAGGCGGTCACCCTGACCGCGACTGACCGATACCGGCTCTCCACCCGAACCCTGGTGCCGACCGAACCACCGGGGCAGACATGGGCGGCACGGTCAACGGCGATGACATGCGGGCCGCGGTCGCCGACCCTATGGTCCGCGGTCGGTGTCACGGGCGACCCGCTTCACCGCTGCTCTCTCGCTCACCACCTGGCAGATCTCTCTGAAGATCCCGCCCAGGCCCTGGCGTGGGACGTCCGGGGCCTTGGGTGGCAGACCGCTGGCTCCTGCAAGCCGGCCACCACGCAGCGAAGCCGGTGCCTCGCCAACCGGCACACCGCGTCATTCCGAAGACACGCGAAACTCGAATTCGGGACGGTCCCACAGCACGGCGGGCGGGTTCGCGAACGCGGTCCCGATCCGCACCGCACCGACGCGGCGGTAGAAGTCCTCGGCGGGAAGATGCGACACGACCTTGACACGGTCGAGCCCGGCGGCACGGGCCTCGGACTGCATGTGCGCCACGAGCAGCCGTCCGATACCCCGCCCTTGCGCATCGTCGGCGACGAACAGCAGGTCGAGCTCCGGTGGCGCCAGGACGAGCGAGTAGAATCCGAGGACCCGGCCTCCGGGCTCATCGGCGCCGACGGCCACGAAGGCGCGGTGGGCCTCGATGTAATCAGGACCGACCCGGTAGCCCGCGACTGCGGATGCGTACTTACCCTCGTAGGCGCTTGAGCCACGCACGAGCCGCGTGAGCCGTTTGGCATCCCGCGCGACGGCCCTCCGAATCGTGATCGGCTGGCTGATCGGGGAAGTGCGTGAACTCATCGGGAGAGTATTGCGCACTGGTGAGTGCCTTCCTGCGGCGGGTCGGCTGCTCGGGCAGGCGTTCCCGCACCGCTCCACCGGGTCGGCCGGACAGGGGCGGCTGCCTGGTTCAGGGCGCGGGCATGAATGCGGTTGCCGATCTTGGTCACATGCGGTGTCACGGGTCGCCGGGGCCGCCCAGGCCGGTGAGGGCGCCCACCGGGTCCGGGTCGGGGGTGCCGCGGGGCCACCAGTCGTCCTGGCCGGGCTCCGACTCGTACGCGTACCACAACCCGTCCCGGCCCAGCCGGAGTTGGACGTGACCGCGGGGGTGGGTGAGTCGGTTGCGCCAGGGGCGGAAGGCGGGCAGGTCGGCGGCGAGGAGCAGCGGCCGGGCCCGGTCGAAGCGGCCGGCGGGCGGGTCCCAGGGCTCTTCGAGCACGGCGAGCCCGTCGGGGCCGCCCTGCCGCCAGGCAGCGACCGCGCGCGCCAGGTCACCGGGGGTGCGGTCGGCGGCGGAGGTGAGCGAGGAGTACAGCGCGCGGGTCGCCGCGGTCAGCCCGGCACCCGGGCGGGCGGCGGCGAGCCGTACCGCGTCCTGCCACAGGGTGAGTTCACCGATCTCGTCCCGGCCGGTGGCCAGGAGGGCGTGGGCGCGGGCCGCCGCGTCCGTGGCGAGCTGGTCGAGCGCGAAGGAGTCCGGGCCGCCCGGCACGGCGGGGTAGGCCGGGGGCTGCTCGGGGTGCGCGGGCGACGGCAAGGGGGCGGGCAGGGGCGGGAGCCCGCGCGCGGCGAGGGCGTCGGCGGCGCGCACGCCGGGCAGGGGCTCCGGCTCCCGCTCCTGCGCGGCGCGGGCCGCACGGGCGGCATTGCGCCGGGAGAGGGCGTCGAGCAGCTCGCGCTCGCCGCGGCCGCGCAGCAGGAGCAGGACGAAGGGGTCGGCGTCGAGCAGCCGCGCGGTCTGGTAGCACAGGGCGGCGGCGTGCTTGCAGGGATGGCCGCGGTCGGGGCAGCTGCAGTGCGGGTCCAGGTCGCCGGGGCCCGGCAGCAGCGGGACACCGCAGTCGGCGAGGGTCTCGGGCATCTCCTTGTCGAGCAGCGCGGCGATGTGCCCCGGCCGCTCGACGGCGGCGTCCAGGAACCGCTCCCAGGCGGCGTCGTCGAGCGTGCGCAGCCGTACCTGCACGCGGTAGGGCCGGGGGCGGCTGCCGCGCACGTAGCCGAGCACCAGCCCCGGCGTCACGGTGATGGCGTCGACCTGCCCACGCTCGGCGTAACTACGGCCCCGGCCCAGCCGCTTGAAGTCGAGCGCGCCCGCTTCGAGCGCGGTGATCCAGGCGTTGCCCCACCAGGTCTCGGCGGTGCCGGCCCCGGCGGGGAGGGCGGGGAAAGCGGGGAACGTACGACGGAGATCTCCGTCCCGGGAGGGCGCCCCCATGGAACCGGGCACGCGCGGGGGCACGGGGACGACGAGTCCGTCCGGGCCGACACCGGCGGCGGCTGCGGCTGTGTCGTCGGCGACGGCGCCCCGCGAACCGCCGTGCGGCGGACCGGCGTCCCCCGGCACCGCCTGCTCGGACAAGTCCGCCACGTCCGTCTCGTCCGACGGCATCGAGAAGGCGTCGCCGATCAACTCCCGCAAGTCACGCGCCCGTCCACGGACATCGTGCCCGCGCTCACCGGCCCGTCCCCGGACGGCACCCGGCCCGGACCGCCCGGCTCGCGAGGCCCCACGCCTCCGCCGCTCGCCCCCGTCCTCCTCCTCGGCCCGCGCCTTCCGCAGATCGGCACGGGCGGCACGCAGCGCCTCCCGGGCGACATCACCGGGACGCGCCCCGGCTGCCGGCCGCGCCTCTACGACGGTGACGTCGCCGTCCGCGACCACGGCACCGTGCCCCGCCCCGTCCGGGACGCCCCCTTCCTCACCGGACCCGACGGCCCGGGCCCGCTCACCGGCTTCGTCTGACCCTGCAACCTCCCCGCACCCGGCATCCTCGGGTCGCCCGCCAGCCTCCCCGCGCTGGGCAAGATCACCCCGCCCAGCAGCCTCCCCGCGCCGCATTTCGCTCGCCCGGCGCAGGGCCGCGCGGGCGGCGTCGCCGGGGCGGGGCTCGCGTTCCCGGGGCCCCTCCGGCGCCGGCTCCGGCCGGTTCCCCCGCGCCCGCGCGACCCGTAGAGCCCGACGCACCGCGTCAGCGGGGCTGTCGGCCACCTCCGAGCCCGGCTCCGCCTCCGCCCGAACGGGCTCGCCCGCCGCCCCGGCCGTCCCGGACGGTGTCCCGGTGTCACCCTCTCCCCTGCCAGGCACCGCCTCCCACTCCCACTCCTGCCGCTCCATCACTCCCCCCTCCTCAGCGACACCAGATCGGACAGCTCGCGGTCCGTCAGTTCGGTCAGGGCCGATTCGCCGGAGCCGAGGATCGCGTCCGCCAGTGCCCGCTTGGTGGCGAGCATCTCGGCGATGCGGTCCTCCACCGTGCCCTCGGTGATGAGGCGGTGGACCTGGACGGGCTGGGTCTGGCCGATGCGGTAGGCGCGGTCCGTGGCCTGCTCCTCCACCGCGGGGTTCCACCAGCGGTCGAAGTGGACGACATGGCCCGCGCGGGTGAGGTTCAGGCCGGTGCCGGCGGCCTTGAGGGAGAGGACGAGGACCGGGGTCGTGCCGTCCTGGAAGCGGTCCACCATGCGCTCCCGCTCGGCCACCGGCGTACCGCCGTGGAGGAGGTCGACCGGGATCGCTCGGGCGGCGAGGTGTGCGGTGATCAGCCGGGCCATGCCGACGTACTGGGTGAAGACGAGCGCGGAGCCGTCCTCCGCGAGGAGGGTGTCCAGCAGTTCGTCCAGGAGCGCCAGCTTGCCCGAGCGGGCGGAGAGCCGGTCGCCGGTGCCGGCCGCGTGCTCCTCCTTCAGATACAGCGCGGGGTGGTCGCAGATCTGCTTCAGCGCGCCCAGCAGCTTCAGCACCAGTCCGCGCCGCGCGATCCCGTCCGCCGTCTCGATCGCCAGCATCGACTCGCGCACCACCGCCTCGTACAGCGCGGCCTGTTCGCGGGTGAGGGGCACCGGGTGGTCGGTCTCGGTCTTGGGCGGCAGCTCGGGCACGATGCCGGGGTCGGACTTCTTGCGGCGCAGCAGGAAGGGGCGGACCAGCCGGGCGAGGCGCTCCACCGCCTCAGGGTCCTCGCCCGTCTCCACCGCGCGCGCGTGGCGGGCGCGGAAGGACTTCAGGGGGCCCAGCAGCCCCGGTGTCGTCCAGTCGAGCAGGGCCCACAGCTCCGAGAGGTTGTTCTCCACGGGCGTGCCCGTCAGGGCGACCCGCGCGGGCGTGGGCAGGGTGCGCAGTGCCTTCGCCGTCGCGGAGTACGGGTTCTTCACGTGCTGGGCCTCATCGGCGACGACCATGCCCCAGGTCCGGTCGGCGAGCGTCGTGGCCGCCGAGCGCAGGGTGCCGTAGGTGGTGAGGACGAAGCCGCCGGTCAGATCGGCGAGGGTGCGGTCGGGGCCGTGGAAGCGGCGGACGGGGACGCCGGGGGCGAACCGGGCGATCTCCCGCTGCCAGTTGCCGAGCAGGGAGGCCGGGCAGACCACCAGGGTCGGCTCGGGGCGGGCCCGCCGGAGATGCAGGGCTATCACGGTGATCGTCTTGCCGAGGCCCATGTCGTCGGCGAGGCAGCCGCCGAGGCCGAGGCCGGTCATCAGCTCCAGCCAGGCCAGGCCCCGCAGTTGGTAGTCGCGCAGGGTCGCGCGCAGGCCGGCGGGCGGCTCGGCGGGGTGCACGCCGGCCGTCAGCCGGTCCCGCAGTGCGGCCAGCACGCCCTCCGGGACGGCCTCGACGGTCTTGCCGTCGACCTCCGCGGCGCCGGTGAGGGCGACGGAGAGGGCGTCGACCGGGTCCAGCAGGCCCAGTTCGCGCTTGCGGGCCTTGCGGACCAGGGCCGGGTCGACGAGCACCCAGCGGTCGCGCAGCCGGACGACCGGGCGGTGGGCCTCGGCGAGGGCGTCCATCTCGCCCTCGGTGAGCGGGTCGCCGCCGAGCGCCAGCTGCCAGCGGAACCGCAGCAGTTCCTCGCTCTCGAAGAAGCCGGTGCCGTCGGTGGCCGAGCCGGGCGCGGGACGGACGACGGCGGTCGCGGTGAGGTCCTGGGCCAGGTCCCTGGGCCAGTGCACGGCGACTCCGGCCGCCGCGAGCCGGGTCGCGGCGACGCCGAGCAGGTCGCCCAGCTCGTCCGCGGACAGGGCCAGCACGTCGGGCGTCTCCTGCTCCGCGAGCCGGGCGAGGGGCGGCCAGACGCGGGCGGCGCGGCGGACGGCGAGGGCCGCGTCCACGCGCGCGCGGGGCCCGAAGACGGCGTCCGCCTCGCCCGCCCACAGGGCCGCCGCGTCGGCCACGAGGGTGGGGTCGGCGAGGCTGTGCACCTGGACGACGGCGGCACCCGCGCTGCGCACCCCGTCGCCGTCGGTGTCGAACAGGTCGTGCGCCGCGAGGTCGAGGCGGAGCGAGATCCGCACGCCCGCGTCCATGCCGGCGGCGACCTCGGCCGCCCAGTCGTGGGCGCCGGGCAGCCGGGTGGGGCGGCGGTCGGCGAAGGGCCTACCGGCGGCGTGCGGGGCGGCGGGGGTGCGGGGCAGGGTGTCCGCGACGGCGTCCAGGAAGGCGCGCATCAGCGCCTCGGGGCGGGGCAGCCGGAGCGGGCCGGCGCCGGGCAGCGGCACGGCGTGGCCCTCGTGCGGCAGGGCGGCGGCGACCGCGCGCAGGTGGGCGATGTCCTCGGGGTCGAGGGGGCCGGCCCGCCAGGCGTCGTGGCCGGTGGGGGTCAGGCCGGGCAGCAGCCGGCCGCGCGCGGTGAGCCGCAGGGCGTGCAGCGCGGCGGCGCCCCAGCAGGCGGTGGCGGGGTGGGCGGCCGGGTCGCGCCGGGCGCGCACGAGCAGCGGGAGCGCCCGGTCGAGGGGCAGGGTCAGCGCGGGGATCCGCTTGCGTCGGACGCCCACCCCGTGGGGCCGTACGACCGTCAGCTCGGTGGGCTCGGTGTCGGGTGCGGCGGGCAGGGGGGCGCCCTCGGGGTCCCAGAAGGCGATACGGCCCTCGCGCGGGAGGGCGGCGGGCAGGAAGACGGCGGCGAGCCGCACGGGGACCTGCGCGTGCTGTGCCGTGGTCGTGTCGCTCATGCCTCTGTTCACCTCCCGCCCGTAGGACCCGATCAGTCGTCTTCGACTCTACGGGCGGGGTCTGACAATCGGTCCCGGTGACCGGCCGGGGCCCGTACGGACGGCTTTGCCGCGCCGGTCAGGGAACGGTGCGCGAGACGACGTAGACCATCGGGTAGACGGGGTTGCCGGTGTTCACCACGACGTCCTGGGTGGGCTGCGGGTTCTTCTGCTCGCGCACGACGCCGAAGTAGTCGCCGGGGCGGGCGCCGGGGCCCGAGAAGGTCCAGCCGGTGATGCTCCGGTCCCGCTCGCTGATGGTGATGTCGTCCTTCTTCAGGTTGGCGCGGGTGAAGCCCAGCCCGGCGAGGAACTCGTCCAGTCCCGCCTGGGTGGTCTGGAACTGCACGTACAGCCGGCTGGTCTTCCAGTTGTTGGTCTCGTAGTACGCGACCTTGTTCGAGGGGTGCGGGATCGGCACCTGGTAGAGGCGGCGCTGCACGTTCGACGGCCAGCCCTCGGTCAGGCCGGTCGCCGAGTACTTCGCCTCCTTGTCCTTGCCGCTGTCACGGCTCTGCGCGGCGGAGATCACCAGGTAGCCGGCGGGTACGCCGATGAGCAGTCCGATGATGAGCAGGGTGAGGGCCCTGCGGCGGATCATGTGCCGGCGGTCCTCCGGAGGCTTGGACGGCTCGTCCGGGGGTGCCGCCTGGTGGGGCAGTGAGGCGGTCATGCGGTGTCCCGGGTGGTGCGGCGCGACTCGGTGAAGCGCTCGTAGCGCTCGTACCGCTCGACGCGGCGCCGCTTGGCGCGGCGGAAGCGGCGGGCGACCAGCCGGGCCAGGTCGGCGGCGCCGACCATGCCGGCCTCGGGGCCGAGCTGGGCCCGCACGATCCGGGCCTCGGGCCGGTAGCCGCGGCCGGTGAGATGGCGCTTGAAGGCGTCCCGCGCGGGGCCGATCAGCAGGTCGTCGGCGGCGGAGACGCCACCGCCGATCACGAAGCAGGAGGGGTCGAGGGCGGCGGCGAGGTTGGCGATGCCGACGCCGAGCCACTGGCCGATGTCCTGGAGCAGCTCCACGCACATGGCGTCGCCCTCGCGCGCCAGCTCGGTGATCATCGGGCCGGTGATGTCACCGATCTGGCCCTTGACGTGCTCGATGATCCCGTACGCCACCGGCGAGTCGGCGGCGGCCAGCTCCTTGGCCTCCCGGACGAGCGCGTTGCCGGAGCTGTACTGCTCCCAGCAGCCGCGGTTGCCGCACGGGCAGCGGTGTCCGCCGGGGACGACCTGCATATGGCCGAACTCGCCCGCGACGCCGTACTTGCCGCGCTTGACCTGGCCGCCCTCCAGGATCGCGCCGCCGATGCCGGTGCCCAGCGTGATCATGACGAGGTGGTCCTCGCCCCGGCCCGCGCCGAAGCGCCACTCCGCCCAGGCGGCGGTGTTGGCGTCGTTGTCGACCAGGACGGGCACCGACAGGCGGCTGGCGAGGCGGTCGCGCAGGGGCTCGTTGCGCCACGACAGGTGCGGCGCGAACAGGACGCGGTTGCGGTCGGCGTCGACCCAGCCGGCCGCGCCGATGCCGACCGCGTGCACGTCGTGGCGGTCGGACAGGTCCAGCACCAGCTCCACGATCGTGTCCTCGACGACCTTGGGGCTCTTGGACTTGTCCGGGGTCTCCGCGCGGAGCTTCTCCAGGATGTTGCCGTCGGCGTCGACCACGCCCGCCATCACCTTGGTGCCGCCGATATCGATGCCGACCGTCGGCACACGGGGTGCGGTCAGGTGGGAGCGGCGCTCCCGCGTGCCGACCGTGCGGACCGGTGCCCGGCGGGAGCCGATGGGGGCGCTGAAGTCGCGGTAGGTGCTCATCAGGGCCGATTCTGCCACCGTCGTCGGCCGCGGGTGCGTTGCGGCCGTCGCGGTGGTTCCCCGCGCCCCTCAGGCGCGCCGCAGCTCATGGCGTAGATCGTCCAGGTCGCTGCCGCCCGCCATCTGCCTGGTCAGCTCGTCGAGCGTGATGTCGTCCCGCTCGTAAGCGCCCACCATCGTGCCCCGCCGAAGCAGTACGAAGCGGTCTCCGACCAGGTACGCGTGGTGCGGATTGTGCGTGATCAACACAACACCCAGGCCGTCGTCCCGCGCCGCCGCCACGTACTTCAGGACCACCCCCGACTGCTTCACGCCCAGCGCGGCCGTCGGCTCGTCGAGGACGAGCACCTTGGCTCCGAAGTACACCGCCCTCGCGATCGCCACGCACTGGCGTTCGCCGCCCGACAGCGTGCCGATGGGCTGGTCGACGTCCCGGAGGTCGATGCCCATGCGCAGGAGCTCGGCGCGGGTGGTCCGGCGCATGAAGTCGACGTCCATGCGCCGGAAGGGGCCCACGCCCTTCCTCGGTTCCGAGCCGAGGAAGAAGTTGCGCCAGACGGGCATCAGGGGGACGACCGCCAGGTCCTGGTAGACCGTGGCGATGCCCCGGTCCAGGGCGTCGCGCGGCGAGGAGAGCCTTGTCTCCTCGCCATCGATGCGCAGCACTCCGGCGTCATGCCGGTGCAGTCCGGCGATCATCTTGATCAATGTTGATTTACCGGCGCCGTTGTCACCCAGCACGCAGGTGATCTCGCCCGCGCGCACCGTGAGGGAGACCCCTTCGAGGGCCCGGACGGTGCCGTAGTACTTGCTGACGTCGGTCAGCTCGACGAGCGTCACTTGGCGGCCTCCGCACGCTTGCGGACCCAGGCGTTGAGCAGGGTCGCGAGGAGCAGCATCGCTCCGAGGAAGAACGTGAACCAGTCGGGGTTCCACTCGGCGAAGACGATGCCCTTGCTGGTCATGCCGAACAGGAGCGCGCCGACGGCGGACCCGACCGCGCTGCCGTGGCCGCCGGTGATCAGACAGCCGCCGATGACGGCCGCGATGATGTAGATCAGCTCGTTGCCGACGCCCTCGCCGGACTGGACGACGTCGTACGAGAACAGCAGGTGCTGGCCGGAGATCCAGGCGCCGAACGCCACGCCCGTGTAGAGGCCGATCTTGGTCCTGGCGACGGGGACGCCGACCGCGCGGGCCGCGTCCTGGTTGCCGCCGACCGCGAAGATCCAGTTGCCCGCGCGCGTGCGCAGCAGGATCCAGGAGGCGAGCGCGACCAGGGCGAGCCACCACAGGATGGTGACCTTGATGTCGACGTCACCGATCGTCAACGTTGACGCGAAGACGTCATGAGCGGTCGGGAACCCCTCCATGTCGGCAATGGTCTTCGTCGACACCGTGCCGTCGATCAACTTGGTGAAGCCGAGGTTCATGCCGGTCAACATGAGAAACGTGCCCAGCGTGATGATGAAGCTGGGCAGCTTGGTGCGGGTCAGCAGGAAGCCGTTGAAGGCGCCGATTCCCAGGGTGGCGAGCAGGGAGACACCCACGCCGACCCAGACGTTCGCCGTCATCTGGTAGCTGAACATCGACGAGATCAGCGCCGACGACGTGACCATGACGCCCGCCGAGAGATCGAACTCGCCGCCGATCATCAGCAGGGCGACGGGCACGGCCATGATGCCGATCGTCGAGGACGCGTAGAGGACCGTGCTGAGACTTGCGGGGCGCAGGAAGCTGTCGGCGGCCACCGCGAACACGGCGAAGACGGCGATCGCGCCCACCACCGAGCCCAGCTCGGGACGGCCGAGGAGCCGGCGCAGGGGCGAGCTCCGCAGAAACCTTTCCTCAGTGGTGGCGCTCATCGGGTGCCCCGCTGCGTGTACGCGGCCAGCACGGCGGCCTGGTCCTTGGTGATGATCTGCGGGCCGGTCAGGACGGGCTTGCCGCCGCCGAGGACGTCGCCGTTGTACTTGTACAGCCACAGCAGGTCGACGGCCTGGTAGCCCTGGAGGTAGGGCTGCTGGTCGACGGCGAAGCCGAGGGTGCCGTCCGTCAGACCGGCGGCGACCTTGGCGTTGAGGTCGAAGGTGTCGATCTCGGCCTTGCTGCCCGCGCCCCGCCGGGCCTTCACGGCGGTGTCGGCGTACGGCGCGCCGAGGGTGACGACGGAGTCGACCGAGGGGTCGGCCTGGAGCTTGGCCTCGATCGCGGACTGCACGTCGGGCATGTTGGTGCCGTTGACGTAGAGGCGCTGGAGCGTGCCGGTGAAGGTCTTCGCGACCCCGTCGCAGCGCTGCTCGTGGCCGATGTTGCCCTGCTCGTGCAGGACGCACAGGGCCTTCTTGCGGCCGCGCTCGTTGAGCTCCTGGCCGACGGCCTCGCCGGCGATCGTCTCGTCCTGGCCGATGTGGGTGAGGGCGCCGAACGCCTGGGACTCCGCGGAGCCGGAGTTGACCGTGATCACGGGGATGCCGGCCTTCTCGGCGCGCGCGACGGCGGCCTTGAGCGCGTCCGGCTTGGCGAGGGTGACGATGATGGCGTCGACCTTCTTGTCGACGGCCGCGTCCACGAGCTGGGCCTGCTGCTGGGCCTCGGCGTCGTGGGAGTAGAGGAAGTTGATGTTGTCCTTGACGGCGGCCTGCTCGGCGCCGCTCTGGACGATGTCCCAGAAGGTGTCGCCGTCACCCGAGTGGGTGATCATGGCGAACGTCCAGCGGGGCGTGGTCACCGCCGCCCGCCCCTGGGCCGCCGCGGCGTTGCGGGCGTCCTCCGCGCGCTTGCCTCCGGTGCTGCTGCACCCGGCCAGGGACACGCACAGTGCCCCCGCCAACGCGATCCCCGCCCAGGTCCGAAACCGTGCCACTACTAGGCCGTGCCCTTCTTGCCGTGCTCCGCCGTGCTGCGTTCCGGCGTGCCGTGATCTGTTCGTGCTGGTCCTGTCGTGCTGGTCTGCGCATCACTGGTCTCACCAGGCGCAAACGCCCCAGTATCAAACACACGGAACATGCGGCACGTAACCGGGGACCGGGACGCGGTCGCATTGTCCGGACATTGCGACGAATCCGGGCCCCGGCACGCCCGCCGGAACGCGAAGAAGGGCTCGCCTCAGGACCGTACGAGCAGCTGGAACTCGAAGGAGTAGCGGCTGGGCCGGTAGATGTGGTCGCCGAACTCGACCGCGCGGCCGGTGTCGTCGAAGGTGGTGCGCTGCATGGTGAGCAGCGGGGCACCCTCGGCCTCGGCGAGCCGCTCGGCCTCGGGGGCGGTGGCGGCGCGGGCGCCGATGGACTGGCGGGCGCTGTGCAGGGTGATCCCGGCGGCCCGCATCAGCCGGTACAGGCCGGTGGCCTCCAGCTGGCCGGTGTCCAGGTCGAGCAGGCCGGCGGGCAGATGGTTGCACAGGTACGCCATCGGCTCCC
The DNA here is from genome assembly GCF_055580085.1 of Streptomyces sp. NPDC032126. Lineage (NCBI taxonomy): Bacteria > Bacillati > Actinomycetota > Actinomycetes > Kitasatosporales > Streptomycetaceae > Streptomyces > Streptomyces sp. NPDC032126. The sequence continues at coordinate 509,371 of NZ_JBVIMA010000001.1, read as the reverse complement.
CGTGGGCGAGCCGCAGGCGTTCGACGCGCTGGACGTCGCTGCCCTCGGCGACCGCGAGGGCGGCGGCCACCTCGGCGGTCGCGGGGACCACGGCGTTGACCAGGACCGTGGTCGCGGGGCGCTGGCCGGCCGCCTCCAGGTCGTCGTAGAGGCTGCTGAGCTCCAGGGGGCGCTTGACCTGGCTGTGCACGACCTGGGTGCCGACGCCTCTGCGGCGCACCAGGAGGCCCTTGTCGACGAGGGACTGGATCGCCTGGCGGACGGTGGGGCGGGACAGGCCGAGGCGGGCGGCGAGCTCGATCTCGTTGCCCAGCAGGCTGCCCGGGGTCAGCGAGCCGTGCTCGATCGCGGCCTCCAGCTGCTGGGACAGCTGGAAGTACAAGGGGACGGGAGAACTCCGGTCCACCCGGAGGTCGAGCTGCACGGTCGGGTCCACAACTGGTTTCGGCACGCGCCCGAGCGTAGCTCCGCGGCCGGTTGACGGGAAGTTGTGTAGTTCGATTGTCCGGACATACGCATTGACAGGGTACCGGCCGCGACCGCACTTTGTTTCCATGCGCATCGGGGTCATCGGGACGGGCCGCCTCGGCACGATCCACGCGAACACGCTCAGCCGCCACCGTGAGGTCGGATCGCTGATCCTGACGGACGCCGATCCCGTTCGGGCGCAGGAGCTGGCGCTGCGGCTGGGCGAGACGGCGGCGCCCGGGGTGGACGAGATCTTCCGGTGGGGCGTGGACGCGGTGGTGATCACCACCGCGACATCGGCCCACGCCGAGCTGATCGGCCGGGCGGCCCGCTCCGGCCTCCCCGTCTTCTGCGAGAAGCCGATCGCCCTCGACCTGGCCGGCACATTAGCGGCGCTGGCGGAGGTCGAGGCCGCCGGAACGGTCCTGCAGATGGGCTTCCAGCGGCGCTTCGACGCGGGCTACGCGGGCGCCCGTGAGGCGGTGCGCTCGGGGCGGCTCGGGCGGCTGCACACCGTGCGGGCGGTCACCTCCGACCAGGCTCCCCCGCCGGCCGAGTGGCTGCCGTTGTCCGGCGGGATCTACCGGGACGCGCTGATCCACGACTTCGACGCGCTGCGCTGGGTGACCGGACGCCAGGTGGCGGAGGTGTACGCGGCCGGGTCGGACGCCGGGCCCGCGATGTTCCGCGCGGCGCGGGACGTCGACACGGCGGCGGTGGTCCTCACCCTCGACGACGGCACGCTCGCCACGGCCACGGCGACCCGGCTCAACGGGGCGGGCTACGACGTGCGCATGGAGCTCGCCGGGGAGCGGGACCAGATCGTGGTGGGCCTGGACGACCGCACCCCGATCGCGTCGACCGAGCCGACCGGACCGCCGGCCGCCGACAAGCCCTGGGCCGGCTTCCTGGAGCGCTTCGCGCCCGCCTACGAGGCCGAACTCGCGGCGTTCGTCGAGGTCGTGAACGGGGAACGGGCCAACCCCTGCGACGGCCGCGAGGCGTTGGAGGCGCTGCGCATCGCCGAGGCGTGCGACGTCTCACGCCGCGAACACAGACCGGTGTCCCTGCGGGAGATAGCGGGGGCGAGACCGGAGCCGCTGAGCTGAGAGCCGGGGTGCGGACGCCGTCTGTACCGGGGGCGCCGCCTGTACCGGGGGGGTGAGCGCCGCCTGTACAGCGCTCCCGTCAGCGCTCCTCCACCGTGAGGACCGTGCCCTGGGCCACCACGCACAGTTTCTCGGTGCCGTCCTCGGTGATGGCGCTCAACTCGCAGCGTCGGTGGGTCGGTCGGATACGTCGGGTGCGCGGGTGCGCCGCGCCGTTCTACCAGCTCAGCACGCCGTACTCCCGGCTCAGCGCGCCGTTCTACCAGCGCACCGGCAGGGCGCGCAGCCCGCGCATCAGCATGCCGGGCAACCACTCGCCGGGCGGGCCGTCGAGGGCGAGGCCCGGGGCGCGGTCGAGCAGGGACCGCAGCGCCGTGCGGGCCTCCAGGCGGGCCAGCGGGGCGCCGAGACAGTAGTGGACGCCGTGGCCGAAGGCGAGGTGGCCGCGCGCGTCGCGGCGGATGTCGTAGCGGTCGGGGTCCGCGAAGCGCGTGGCGTCGCGGCCGGCGGAGGCGAGGCCGACGAGCACCGGATCGCCCCTGCCGATCGTCACGCCCCCCAACTCCAGGGGCTCGGCGGCGAACCGGTACGTGGTGTTCTCCACCGGCCCCTCCCAGCGCAGGGTCTCCTCGATCACCCCGTCCAGCAGGGCCGGGTCGGCGCGCAGGGCGGCGAGCTGGCCGGGGTGGGTGAGCAGGGCGTGGACGGTGTTCGTGATCAGGTTGACCGTGGTCTCGTGGCCGGCGACGAGCAGCAGGAAGGCCATGCCGCGCAGTTCCTCGGGGGAGAGCCGGTCGCCGTCCTCGTCGGTGGTGCGGATCAGCTCGCTCAGCAGGTCGCCGCCGGGGCCGCCGCACCGCTTGTCCTCGATCAGCTCGGTGAGGTACGCGCCGAGACGCGCGAAGGCGGCGTACTCGCGGTCGCCGTCCGTCGGGGCGACCACCTCGGTGGACATCGCGCGGAACGCCGCGCGGTCCAGCTCGGGGACGCCGAGCAGCTCGCAGATGACGGTGAGGGGCAGCGGGTAGGCGAAGGACTCCACGAGGTCGGCGCGGCCGCGCGGCAGCATCGCGTCCAGGAGGTCGTCGGTGATCCGCGCCACGCGCGGGCGCAGTTCCTCCACACGGCGGGCGGTGAACGCGCGCGTGACGAGACCGCGCAGCCGGGTGTGCTGCGGCGGGTCGGTGACCAGCAGGTGCTTGCCGACCAGCTCCTCGTCGAGGAAGGTCGTCCCGAGCCGCTCGGCGTCCTTGACCAGACGGGGGTCGGTGAGGGCGGCGCGCGCCTCCTGGTGCCCCACGACCAGCCATGTCTCGTACGGTCCGTCGGGGCCGGCGAGCCGTACGCGGTGCACGGGGCCCCGCGCGCGCAGCCGCGCGTACACCGGATGCGGGTCGCGGCGGAACTCCTCGCCGCACTCCCTCAGGTCGATCACCTCGGTCATCGCATGCCCCCTCCCTCACCCCGACAACGCGCGGCGCGGCCGATCAGTGCCCGGCCCCCGCGCTGCCGTCGCCGATGCCGTCGGCGTCGTCGAGCAGTCCCGCGTCGTAGGCCAGCAGGGCGATCTGCACCCGGTTGTTGAGGTCGAGCTTGGCGAGGATCCGGGAGACATGGGTCTTGACGGTGGCGACGCTCATGAACAGCCCTGTGGCGATCTCGGCGTTGGACCGTCCCCGGCCGACGGCGACGGCGACCTCGCGCTCGCGCGCGTTGAGTTCGGCGATGCGCGCGCGTGCGCGTACGCGGCGGTCGTCGGCGGCGGTGCCGGCCGCGTGCTCCATCAACTGGCGGGTGACGGCGGGCGACAGGACGGGGTCGCCGGCCGCGACCCGGCGCACCGCGGCGACGATCTCGGCGGGCGGGGTGTCCTTGAGGACGAATCCGGCGGCGCCCGCGCGCAGCGCCTTCAGCACCTGTTCGTCGGCGTGGAAGGTGGTGAGGACGACGACCTGCGGGGCGTCCGCGCGGGCGCGCAGCCGTTCGGTGGCCGTGAGTCCGTCCACCGACGGCATCCTGATGTCCATCAGGACGACGTCCGGGCGCGTGCGGTCGACGAGTTCCTCGACCTCGCCGCCGTCGGCGGCCTCGCCGACGATCCGGATGTCCTCGGCCCCGCCCATCATGAAGGCGAGCCCGGCCCGCACGAGCGGGTCGTCGTCGACGAGGAGCAGTCTGATCGCAGTCATGGTCCTCACGTAATCACGGATGGTCGCCGGCCGTGGCCGCGGCGGGCGGCAACGCCGCGCACCGGCCGCGCAGTTGCCCGCGCGCGGGGGGCGCGGCCGCCGCTCATCCGGCCGGCCACGGCAGCCAGGCGCTGATCTCGAACCCCCCGTCGGCCGTGGGGCCGTGGTCGAGCCGCCCGCCGGTCAGCGTGGCCCGCTCGGTCAGACCGATCAGGCCCTGCCCGGAGCCGGGGACGTGCGGGACGTCGCCCTCGGGCGGGGGGTTGCGCACGGTGAGGGCGAGCCCCTCCCCCGGCGCGCCCGTCACGGTCACCGCGACCTCGGTGCCGGGCGCGTGCTTGCGGGCGTTGGTGAGGCCCTCCTGGGCGATGCGGTACGCGGTGCGGCCGACGGAGGCGGGGACGGCGGCCGGGTCGGTCACGCGCTGGTCGAGGGTGACCTTCATGCCGGCCTCCCGGGACTCGGCGACCAGCGCGTCCAGGGCGGCCAGCGTGGGCTGCGGTCGGCCCGCGTCGTCGGGCTCGCCCGCGCGCAGCACGCCGATGATCTCCCGCAGGTCCTGGAGGGCCTCGTGGGCGCTCTCGCGGATGACACCGGCGGCGCGCGCGACCTCCTCCCGGGGCGCGTCGGGCCGGAACTCCAGGGCGCCCGCGTGCACGCTGAGCAGGGTGAGCCGGTGGGCGAGCACATCGTGCATCTCCCGGGCGATGGCCTCGCGGGCGAGCCGCTGCGCCTGCTCGGCCCGCAGCCGCGCCTCCGTCTCGGCGCGCCGGGCCCGATCGCGCAGGCTCACCATGAGCTGCCGTTTGGACCGTACGAACATGCCCCAGCCGATGATGCCGAGGGTGAGCAGCTCGCTGAAGACGACCGCGCCCGCGTACGGCAGGTCGGGGTCGGGACGCAGCCAGAAGAACAGCGGGAGCAGCGCGAGGGAGGCGCCGCCGATCCAGGCCACGTACCGGAAGGGCCGGTGGACCGTGAGCGTGAAGAGTGCGACCAGGCCGGCGCCGCCCGCCGTGTTCGACAGGAGCCCGACGGGGACCATCGCGACGGCGAGTCCGACCGGCCACCGCCGGCGCAGCCACACCGCGGCGCAGGCGAGCGCGCCGAGCAGCTGGTCGAGGGCGGCGAGGGCGTCCGGGAGGTGCTGTTCGTCGCGGACGGACCGTGCGCCGGCCAGCCCGAGGCCGACGGCCAGCAGGAAGCAGGTGAAGTCGACGATCCAGTCGCGCGCGGTGCGCTTGGGCCGCCCGGACCGGGCGGCGTCGGGATCGACCTCGTGGAGCACGGCGGACGGGAACAGCCACCTGCGCCCTGCTCCCACCACGGCCGGTGTCGCGTCGTCGTTGCTCACGGTCGACAAATCTATGCAGTGCCGGCGCTCGCGACCTCCCTGTGCGGGCGATCGCCGACCAAAGTCGCGGCGAAGAAGACTTTCGGCGCACCGACGCGGCCGGGCGGGCGACTTCCGTCGGACACGCCCTCGCCCCGCGGCCGATGTGGGCGGCGGGTCCGCGGGGCGAGGCTGTCACACATGAGGCAACTGCTGGAACTGCTCGGTTTCTTCGCTCTGGTGCAGGGGGTGCTGGGCCTGGTGCACGAGTTCACCGACTGGCACATCGGTTTCGTGCAGCGGCTCGGCTTCCTCGACGGCCATGAGATCTACGCGAGCGTGGCGCTGGTCGTGCTGGCGTTCGCGTTGTTCGCCGCCGCGGAGAGCCGGGGGTCCGGCTGAGCGCGGGCCGGGCCCCGGCCTTTCGCGCCGTTCCTGGGGCCGGGTCGTGGGGGTGACCCGGCGGTCCTGGTCGGGACGGCTCGGCAGCCGTGGTGGGGGGTGGCTCAGCAGCCGTAGTCGATCAGGTCGAAGGTGGCGTAGTGGTTGCCCGTGTAGTAGTCCTCCTGGGACGCCTGGCCGGTCACGATGCGGCGGGCGCCGCGCGTTGAGCTGCCGGGCGTGATGACGGTGTACTCGTGGTAGTAGCCCGTCGAGTGCCGGGGCAGGACGCCCTCGCGGTTCTGGAAGACGGACCCGTCCTGCGAGTACGGGAAGGGGCCGCCCTGCTCGATGAGCTCCAGGGTGTCGTACGCCTGGGAGGGCAGGTCGCCGTAACAGATGCTGCCGACCGCGGCGGCCGCCGGAGTGGCGGTGACGGCACCGCCGACGAGCAGGGCGGACAGAACGGCGGCCGTGGCGCCGAGGGAAGCGATTCGTGGGGGGAATCTCATGCCCTCATGATGACGCGCGTAGACGCTGACATGTCAATGACAACCCCGAAGAATTTCCCGTGACGTCGGTTGAGTTTTCAGGGAGTTAACCTCCGGCTAGGCGCCCTCCGGCAATTCGTACGAACCGTACTCCGGACGGCCCGCGCGGTCGTACGACTGCAGGGACACGCCCGCCGGGGTGATCCGCCCGCCGGTGTGCCGGAAGGCCGTGGGCAGGGTGCCCTCGGTGAACAGGCGGCGGCCCGAACCGAGCACCACCGGGAAGGTCAGCAGGTGGAGCGTGTCGAGGAGTTCGAGGTCGATCAGGGACCGCAGCAGGGCGCCGCTGCCGTGGACCTGGAGCTCGCCGTCGGTGCGCTCCTTCAGGGCCGTGACCTCCTTGGCGAGGTCGCCGCCGATGACGCTGGTGTGCGCCCAGGACGGGTCGGTCAGGGTGGAGGAGGCGACGTACTTCGGCAGGGCGTTCAGCCGGGAGGCGATCGGGTCGGCGGGGTCGGTCACCTTCGGCCGATAGCCGGAGAAGATGTCGTACGTGCGGCGGCCGAGGAGGAACGCGCCGGCGCGGTCGAAGACCTCGACGACGAACCGGCCGAAGTCGTCGTCGCCGTAGGTGAAGCTCCAGCCGCCGTGCTCGAAGCCGCCGCGGGTGTCCTCCTGGGGGCCGCCGGGCGCCTGGTAGACGCCGTCGAGGGTGACGAAGATGGTGGAGACCAGCTTGCCCATGTCGGGTGCCTTCTTTCGGATGCGGGGTCTGTCGTCATCAGCTCAGACCCCACCGGCGCCCGCAACTCATCGGTGGCCCGCCCCGGCCGCCCGGCGGTCACCCGTGGGCGTGGAGAAGACCGCCCGGCGGTCACCCCGCGTGCGTGGAGAACAGGCCGCCCGTCGGGCCCTGCTTGTCGCCGCCCTGGGCCTTCCTCAGGGCGTTGGCCAGGCTCTCGATGGTGAGGGACTGCAGGATGACCCGGCCGCTGCCCTCCAGGGTGGCCAGGGAGAGGCCCTCGCCGCCGAACACGGCGTTCATCAGACCCTGCCGGTTGAGGCCGCCGACCCGCTGGACGCCGTACTGGATGCCCTCCTCGAAGGCCACCACGCAGCCGGTGTCGACCTCGATGCGGCCGCCGAAGTCGGCCGGGTCGAGGTCGATGAAGTTGCCCGCGCCGGCGATGATCACCGTGCCGTGGCCGGTGAACTTCTCCAGGACGAAGCCCTCGCCGCCGCTTCTGCCGGTGCGGCCGCCCTGGAAGGCGATGCCGAAGTCCACGCTGGACTCGGCGGCGACGAAGGCGTCCTTCTCCGCGAACCACGCGCGGCTGCCGTCCAGCTCCAGGGCGCGCATCTCCCCGGGCAGCACGCCCGCGAAGCCGACGGTGCCCTCGCCGCCCTGCGCGGTGAAGTACTGGAACGCCAGGGACTCGCCGGCGAGCGCGCGCTGGCCGACCTGCATGGCGGTGCCCATGGCCTGACGGAGCATGCCGCCCATGCCGCCCGTGCCGCCGCCGTTGCCCTGCGGCCGGCCTCCGTCGCCGCCTCCCGGGCCGGACAGGCGGGTCTCCATGGTCACGTTCGTCGTCTTGAACAGGAACTTGCCCGCCTCGCAGTACACGGTCTGGCCGGGGCGCAGGCTGACGACCGCCATCTGCATGGCGTTGCCGACGATCTCTTGCTGAAGGGTCACGGGAGGAGAACGCGGGAGGCGGAGGGAAGAGTTCCGGGTTCGGGAAGCCGGGTTTCCGGGTTGCGGGGGTGCGAGTTCGATGTCTGCTCGCCGCCAGCACGCGTGTGTGTGCGCCGCTGAGATGGAGGCATGACAACGACTTACGGAACTCTGCACGGCAAGGTCGCCCTCGTCACCGGTGGCAGCCGGGGCATCGGGGCGGCGACGGTGCTGCGGCTCGCGCGTGAGGGCGCGGATGTGGCGCTGACGTATGCGAACGGCAAGCAGGCGGCCGAGGACGTCGTACGGCGTGTCGAGACGCTGGGGCGGCGCGCGGTCGCCCTGCGGGCGGACTCGGCGGAGCCGGAGGAGGCGGCTGGGGCCGTGGCGGGTGCGGCGGAGGCGCTCGGCGGCCGCCTGGACGTGCTGGTGAACAACGTGGGGGTGGGGGTGCTGGGGCCGCTGGAAGGGATGTCGCTCGCCGCCGTGGACCGGGTGCTGGCCGTGAATGTGCGCGGGGTGTTCCTGGCCTCGCAGGCGGCGGCACCGGTGATGGTGGCCGGTGGGCGGATCATCACGATCGGCACGTGCATGACCCAGCGGGTGCCCGGGCCGGGCGGCACGCTCTACGCGATGAGCAAGTCGGCGCTGGTCGGGCTGACGAAGGCGCTGGCCAGGGAGTTGGGCGGGCGGGGGATCACGGCGAACATCGTGCATCCCGGGCCGACGGACACCGACATGAACCCCGCGGACGGGCCGTACGCCGAGGCGCAGGCCGGGATGACCGCGCTGGGGAGGTTCGGCACGGCCGAGGAGGTCGCGTCGATGGTGAGCTGGCTGGCGGGGCCGGACGCGGGCTACGTCACCGGGGCGGAGTTCTCGGTGGACGGGGGGCACGCGGCGTAGCCCGCCGATTTCCCACCGGCCCCAGGGACGCAGCCCCCTGGGGCCTCAGCCGCCCAGTTCCTGGTATCTGGCCGACAGAGCGCCCGCCCCCTCCTGCGTCAGCGCCCCGTGCAGCCGCAGCCGCGAGATCCCTCCGTCCGGGTAGATGTCCACGCGCGCGTGGGTCCCGACGGCCGGCGTCGGCAGGACGAAGCGGTGGTTGGTGTCCGGCTGGAGGCGGGTGCGCGGCAGGATCTCCCGCCACTCGCCGTCCTCGCCGTCCCGCACCGACACCGCCGCCCAGCCCGCGCTGTTGCCCTTCAGATACGCCGTGTCGATCTCCACCGCCCTGATCTCCGCCTGCGCGGCCAGCCGGTAGCGGATCCAGTCGCTGCCCCGGTCGCGGCGCCGCCGCGTCTCCCAGCCGTCGTCCATCTTGCGGGAGCGCCCCGGCTGGATGGTGTTGGTCGCCGGGGAGTAGAAGAGGTTCGACGCGTCCTCGACCTGTCCGCCGTTCTCCAGCGCGACCACGTCGAAGGTGCCCAGCACCGCCAGCCACTCGGGATCCGGCACCACCTCGCCGTACACCCGCAGCCGCGCGATACCGCCGTCCGGGTGCTGGTTCACCCGCAGATGCGTGAAGCGCTGCTCCACGGACACGGCGAAACCGTTCGCGGCGTGCCCGCCGACCGGCGTGCGCGGAACCAGGGTCGTCCACTTCACGTCGTCGCCGAGCAGGTCCTCCGGCGACGGCGAGCCCGGCACCGAGGTGCCCTCGATCGACACGGCCTGCGGGTAGTTGCCGCGGAAGTGGGCCGTGTCGACGACGATCCCGCGGATCACGCCCGGCGCGCCGAGGCGGACCAGCGCCCAGTCGTGGTCCTCGGCCGTCGGCCACGGGTGCTCGGCCGAGGCACCCCGGCGCCGCCGTGTCTCCCAGCCGTCCATGATCTTGCCCTTGTGCCCGAAGTGCTCGGGGTCGAACTCGGCCCGCTCCGGCACCAGCAGGTTCTCGCGCTGGGCGAAGAACTCGTCGTTGGCGGCGATGACACCGGCGCCGAGCCGCCGGTCGGCGAGGTCGGCGTACTGGGTGAAGGGGAAGTCGGCGGTGCGGTAGTCCGCGTACGGGTCGCCGCCTCCATAGGGGTTCGCGTCGCCGGTGAAGCTGGGTATCGCCGTCACAGTGATCAGTTCTGCCTTTCCAAGCTCGGTGGGGTGGGATTCAGTCGGTCCGGGTGAGGAGGCGTCCCTTCGGTTCGGTGAACTCGCCGTCGGCGACGATGCGTTCGCCGCGCAGCCAGGTCGACTTCACGACGCCGTACAGGGTCCTGCCCGCGTAGGCGGTCACCCGGTTGCGGTGCTGGAGCGCGGCCGGGTCCACGGTGAACGTCTCGTCGGGCGCGAGGACCGCGAAGTCGGCGTCGCGGCCGGCCTCGATGGCGCCCTTGCGGGCCTGGAGGCCCACGAGTTCGGCCGTGCGCGTCGACATCCAGCGGACCACGTCCTCCAGGCCGTGGCCGCGCCCGCGGGCCTCGGTCCACACGGCCGCGAGGCTCAGCTGGAGGCCGGAGATGCCGCCCCAGGCGGTGGCGAAGTCGTCCGTCTTGAGGTCGGCCGTGGACGGCGAGTGGTCGGTGACCACGCAGTCGATGGTGCCGTCCGCGAGCGCCTGCCACAGCAGGTCCTGGTTGGCGGCCTCACGGATGGGCGGACAGCACTTGAACTCGCTGGCGCCGTCGGGGACTTGTTCGGCGGTCAGGGTGAGGTAGTGCGGGCAGGTCTCGACGGTGATCCGGACGCCCTCGGCCTTCGCGGCGGCGATCATCGGCAGCGCGTCACTGGACGACAGATGGAGGACGTGCACGCGCGCGTCCAACCGCCGGGCCTGGGCGATCAGTTGGGAGATGGCCGTGTCCTCCGCGTCGCGGGGGCGGCTGGCCAGGAAGTCGGCGTACTTCGGGCCACCCTGCTGCGGGGCAGCCGCCAGATGGTCCGGGTCCTCCGCGTGCACGATCAGCAGCCCGCCGAAGCCGGCGATCTCGGCCAGGGAGCGGGCGAGCCCCTCCTGGTCGAGGTGCGGGAACTCGTCGACGCCGGACGGCGAGAGGAACGCCTTGAAACCGAAGACGCCGGCGTCGTGCAGCGGGCGCAGGTCCTTGACGTTGTCGGGCAGGGCGCCGCCCCAGAAGCCGACGTCGATGTGCGCCTTGTCGGCGGCGACGGCCCGCTTGGCGCGCAGGTGGTCGACGGTCGTGGTCGGCGGCAGGGAGTTGAGCGGCATGTCGACGAGGGTGGTGATGCCGCCGGCGGCCGCCGCGCGCGTGGCGGTCCAGAAGCCCTCCCACTCGGTGCGGCCGGGGTCGTTGACGTGCACATGGGTGTCGACCAGGCCGGGCAGCAGGACGTCGTCGCCGAAGTCCTCCAGGCGGGCTCCGGCGGGCACGTCGGCGTCGTACGGCAGCACGGCCGTGATCGTGCCGCCGGAGACCGCGACCGACGCGGCCCGCGTCCCCTCGGGGGTGATGACTCGCGTCGACCGCAGCACCAGTTCTACGTCGGACACCCGGGCCCCTCTCTCCGCCGCCGCTCCGCTCCCGGCCAGGTCCGGGGCACGGGATTTACATCCACGTAACGGAATTCAACGTTCTGTTGAAGGAGTCTTCACTCCCGCCCCCTAGCCGTCAAGGGCACACTTCTCCACAGTGCACCCGGCGGCCCACACTCTGGACGTTTCCACAAAGCGGAATTAGAATTCCGTGAGACAGAACGTAGCTACGCACCAACGGGGAGTCAACCGACCGCCGGGTAGGCTGCTGCCCTTCACGCCAGTCCGAAAGGAACGCGCCGTGCCGACGTCCAGCGCCAGCACCACCGACTCCGCCAGGTCCGCCGGCGGAGGCGTCCAGTCCCTAGAGCGCGCCTTCGACCTGCTGGAGCGGATGGCCGACGCGGGCGGCGAGGTCGGCCTGAGCGAGCTGTCCGCCAGCAGCGGGCTGCCGCTGCCCACCATCCACCGGCTGATGCGCACCCTGGTGGCCTGCGGATACGTACGCCAGCAGCCCAACCGGCGGTACGCCCTCGGGCCGCGCCTGATCCGCCTCGGCGAGTCCGCCTCCCGGCTGCTCGGCACCTGGGCCCGCCCCTACCTCGCCCGCCTCGTCGAGGAGACCGGCGAGACGGCCAACATGGCGCTGCTCGACGGCGACGAGATCGTCTACGTCGCCCAGGTGCCGTCCAAGCACTCGATGCGGATGTTCACCGAGGTCGGCCGGCGGGTGCTGCCGCACTCCACGGGCGTGGGCAAGGCCCTGCTGGCGAACGTCCCGGACGACGAGGTCCGCGCGCTGCTCTCCCGCACCGGCATGCCCGCCGCGACGGACAGGACGATCACCACGCCGGAGGATTTCCTGGCCGCCCTTCACGAGGTGCGCCGGGACGGCTACGCGGTCGACGACAACGAGCAGGAGATGGGGGTGCGCTGCCTCGCGGTGTCGGTGCCCAACTCCCCCACCGCCGCCGCCATTTCGATCTCGGGTCCGGCCGGCCGGGTCACGGAGGCGGCGACGGACAAGATCGTGCCGGTGCTGCAGCAGGTGGCGGTGGAGCTGTCGGAGGCACTCGCAAGCTCGGGACCGGCGGCCTAGCCTGGAAACCGGGGGGACCGGCAGTCCGGCAGCGGAGCGAGGTGTCCACCATGCTGCAGGAGAACAAGCACTGGTCCTCGGGGAAGTGGCAGGTCAAGGAGGGAAACGCCGACGAGTTCATCGATCGCTGGCGGGACTTCCTGACCTGGACCAAGGAGGCGAACGAGGGGTTCCTCGGGGCTCGCCTGGTCCGCGACGTCCGCGACCCGAACTCCTTCGTGTCCTTCGCCAGTTGGCAGGACCTCGACGCGATGCGCGCCTGGCAGGGCTCCCCCGGGTTCAAGGAGCGCTTCGACGCGGCCTACGTGCTGTGCGAGGACATGCAGAGCAGCGGCTACGAACTGGTCGTCGAGATCTGAGCGGGCCCCGAAAGGCGATTCAGCGGCGCGGTGGCTCCCCGAACAGATCCACCGCGTCGCGTACCTCCGACAAGCCCCTGGCCAGCGCACTCACGGACCCGATCGCCCCGGCGATCAGCAGTAACGACCGTCGCAGCCGAGGGATTTCGGGTGCGCCGTCCATCGTCATCGCGGCCAGAGCGGCCAGTTCGTCCTCGGCGATGGCCCGGTCGGGGAACTCCCCAGGGAGCGCGGCGAGTTCGCGGCGCAGCCGGGACACCGCGGTCCGCAGTCCCGCCACCCTCGGATCCTCGTCGCTGCCGGTCACTGCCCTCTGCCCCAAGCTCCGCAACACAGCTCTCCCCCCTCGCACCCTCGCGTGCGCGAGTCCGCCCTGCCCCGCCTCGCCGCCCCGTGGCGGCGGTCGGGCGCCAGGGGACGCCGGTCAGTAAACGCCTTCTGCCCGCGCCGCGCCACAGCCGGGACGGAAATTCAGCCGCGCGTGCGCGGCGGGCGGCCCCGCTCTCGGGTATGCAGGGAAGACACCCACGCCTCGGCAAGGACGGCCCATGACACACCTGAAGGACGACGTCGCCGGACTGCTGCTCGCCGCCGGTGGCGGGCGCCGGCTCGGCGGGCGCCCCAAGGCACTGCTCGAACACCGGGGTCGGCCCCTGGTGGAGCACGCGGTCGGCGTTCTGCGCGCCGCCGGGTGCGCCCGCGTCCACGTGGTCCTCGGGGCCCGGGCCTCGGACGTACGCGAGCGGGCGGAGCTGCCCGGCTGCGTCCTGGTGGACAACCCGCACTGGAAGCGGGGCATGGGCTCCTCGCTGCGCGCCGGACTGGACTCGCTGTCCGGGACGGGAGCGGGGGCCGTCCTGGTCACCCTGGTGGACCAGCCCGGCATCGGGCCGGAGGCGGTGGCGCGGGTGCTCGCCGCCCACCACGGCCCGTGGTCGCTGGTCTCGGCCGCCTACGACGGGGTGCGCGGGCATCCCGTGCTGTTCGGCGCCGCCCACTGGGCGCCGATCGCCGCGAGCGCGAGCGGCGACCAGGGCGCCCGCGCCTACCTCAAGGCGCACGAGCAGGAGATCGCGCTCGTCGAGTGCGGGGACGTGGCCCGGCCGTACGACATCGACACCGAAGCGGACCTGGGACACCTTGAGTGAGGGGCGTGGCACCGAGAGCCACCTTGCCTCGACCCGGAGAATCTCGACATCAACAAACCATTGAAGTTCCACAATGAGGAAACTACTATCCACTGATCAGAAGCATCCGTCCGCACAGCGGGTGCGAAACGCCCCATTCGTACGCCTCGGCACCCGGTGCCACCGCTGAAGGAAGTGACAGCTCATGTCCGCACCAGCGCCGTCCCCGCTGGCCATCGTCGACGCCGAGCCCCTGCCCCGGCAGGAAGAGGTCCTCACCGACGCGGCGCTCGCCTTCGTGGCGGAGCTGCACCGGCGGTTCACGCCACGCCGTGACGAGCTCCTCGCCCGCCGGGCGGAGCGGCGCGCCGAGATCGCCCGCACCTCCACGCTCGACTTCCTGCCGGAGACCGCCGCGATCCGCGCGGACGACTCCTGGCGGGTCGCCCCCTCCCCCGCGGCCCTGGAGGACCGGCGTGTCGAGATCACCGGCCCCACCGACCGCAAGATGACCATCAACGCCCTCAACTCGGGCGCCCGGGTGTGGCTCGCGGACTTCGAGGACGCCTCGGCGCCCACCTGGGAGAACGTGGTCACCGGTCAGATCAATCTGATCGACGCGTACACCCGGACCATCGACTTCACCGACCCGGCGAGCGGCAAGTCGTACGCCCTGCGCCCGAACGAGGAGCTCGCCACCGTCGTCATGCGGCCGCGCGGCTGGCATCTGGACGAGCGCCACCTGGTCGACGCCGACGGCACCCCGGTCCCCGGCGCCCTCGTCGACTTCGGCCTGTACTTCTTCCACAACGCCCAGCGCCTGCTCGACCTCGGCAAGGGCCCGTACTTCTACCTCCCGAAGACCGAGTCGCACCTCGAAGCCCGCCTGTGGAACGACGTGTTCGTCTTCGCGCAGGACCACGTCGGCATCCCGCAGGGCACCGTGCGCGCCACCGTCCTGATCGAGACGATCACGGCCGCCTACGAGATGGAGGAGATCCTCTACGAACTGCGCGACCACGCCTCGGGGTTGAACGCGGGCCGCTGGGACTACCTGTTCTCCATCGTCAAGAACTTCCGTGACGGCGGCGCCAAGTTCGTCCTCCCGGATCGCAACGCCGTGACGATGACGGCCCCGTTCATGCGCGCGTACACCGAACTCCTCGTCCGCACCTGCCACAAGCGCGGCGCGCACGCCATCGGCGGCATGGCGGCGTTCATCCCGTCCCGCCGGGACGCCGAGGTCAACAAGGTGGCCTTCGAGAAGGTCCGCGCCGACAAGGACCGTGAGGCGGCCGACGGTTTCGACGGCTCCTGGGTCGCCCACCCCGACCTGGTCCCCATCGCCATGGAGTCCTTCAACAAGGTCCTCGGCGACAGGCCGAACCAGAAGGACCGGCTGCGCGAGGACGTCCACGTCGAGGCCGCCGACCTGATCGCCATCGACTCGCTGGACGCCAAGCCGACGTACAACGGACTGGTCAACGCCGTCCAGGTCGGCATCCGTTACATCGAGGCATGGCTGCGCGGCCTCGGCGCCGTCGCCATCTTCAACCTCATGGAGGACGCGGCCACCGCCGAGATCTCCCGCTCGCAGATCTGGCAGTGGATCAACGCCGGCGTCGAGTTCGAGAACGGCGAGAAGGCCACCCCGGAGCTGGCCCGCAAGGTCGCCGCCGAGGAACTGGCCGCCATCCGCGACGAGATCGGCGAGGAGGGCTTCGCGGCCGGCCACTGGCAGCAGGCCCACGACCTGCTGCTGAAGGTCGCCCTCGACGAGGACTACGCGGACTTCCTCACCCTGCCGGCGTACGAGCAGCTCGAAGGCTGAGACACCGTCACCCGTCCGAGTGGCCCAGGGACTTCCCGGGGCCACTCGGTCGCGTACGGCCCGCCTCACCGTCGCCGACGGCACCGGGAGCGGCGCCCGGTCCGGCCCGGGCCGCTCAGCCGAGGTGCACCGACCAGTCCTGTTCCGCGGCCGGCTTGCCGTGCAGGTCGGGGACCCGCTTGAGCCAGTTCGGCCGTCCCTGCTCGGTGCGCGCCGCGCGCCGCGCCTCCTCGGCGGCCAGTTCCTCGCGGCTGGGGAAGTCCGTGGGCAGCCAGTCCGCGGACGCCCGCACGCGCGCGTGGAGGTACGCCACGTACGCCTCCCGCGCCTCGTCCGGGCCGGGGAAGTCGGCGAGCCAGGCGTCGGGCACCTCGGCGACGATCCGGCGCAGCAGTTCCTCGGTCACCCTGGGTGCCAGTTCCGCGTCGGCGGCGCGCACGTCGGGGCCGTAGTGGCCGAGGGCGTGGTGGCGGAAGTCGTACCGCTTCGCGGGGTCCGCCCCGTCCCAGCGGTGGTGGAAGACGAGGGCGGCGCCGTGGTCGATCAGCCACAGGCGCGGGGGCACGGTCCCGAAGGTGGGCCAGATCATCAGGTTGGAGCTGTGGACCGTGCGGTCGACGTTGACCGTCAGGGCGTCGAGCCAGACGATCCGGCCGGCCTCCAGCGGGTCCACCGGGAAGGTCTTGGCGACCTCCGGGGTGAAGTCCCGCGCGCCGGGCAGCCAGTCCATGCCGAGGTTGAGGCCGTGGCTGGCGGAGTGCAGGTCGCGCACCTCCTGGTGCGGCTCGCTGTCGGCGATCGCGGCGTCGAAATGCACCAGGACCAGCTCGGGGAAGCGCAGCCCGAGGGCGCGCGCCAGCTCCCCGACGATCACCTCGGCGACCAGCGCCTTGCGGCCCTGCGCGGATCCGGTGAACTTGACGACGTACGTCCCCAGGTCGTCGGCCTCCACGATCCCCGGGACGGAACCGCCGGACCGCAGCGGAGCGATGTAGCGCGTCGCGGTGACATCTCTCAGCATCGCCCGGGGCCCCGTGTCGTTCGGCTCACGTTTCCTCGTCAGCCTAACCGCCCGCCTGTTTGCGCCGGTAATGGGTTCTGCCCTTGGCGGAGTTCCCGCAGGTGGCCATGGAGCACCAGCGGCGGCGGCCGCCACGGGAGCTGTCGAGGAACAGCCAGCCGCAGCGCCGGCCGGGGCACACCCGGGTCCGTTCGCGCGGGAGCGACCGCAGCAGGTCGAGCGCCTGGAGGGCGAGTGCGTGGGTGACGTACTCGAGCCCCGAGGTGCCGACGTCGACCCCGATCCGCGGCGTCGCCCCGGAGACGGTGAGCCGCGCGTGGGCGACGGCCCGCTTCCACTCGCTCTCCACCCGCGCCACCGCCTCCGCCGGAACGGACGCTTCCCCCTCGACCGCCCCCGCCGGAGCTGGCGCGTCCCGCACGACCGCTCCAGCCGGAACGGACGCGTCCTGCCCGACCGCCCCCGACCGAACCGGCGCGTCCCGCTCGACCGCCCCCGCCGGAATCCGCGCGTCCTGGTGGATCAGCGCGGTGATCAGGTCGTGCAGCGCCTCGCGCAGCTCGCGCGTGCGGTCCAGGACCTCCTCCGCCCGGTGCGGCTCGGCCTCGGCCAGCCGCCGCGAGGCGGCGAGGTCGGCGGGGGCGAAGTGGCCGGTGAGGGCGGCCCACTCCAGCAGGCGTGGGTAGCCGTCGAGCCAGTCGACCGGCTCCGCGTCCCGCGCCGTGACCGTGTTGACCAGGTCGATGACGACATGCCCGCCGACCAGGTCATCGGGCCTGAAGCTGTGGGGCCGGACGGTTCCTGTCACGCGTGCCCGCCTTCCTTCGTCCTTGCCTCAGTCTATCCAACCGGTGTACTGATGTTATCCGGTTGGATTGGCTGCCCTCGCTGACAGGAGACGCCCATGGCTGAGGCCGTAGAGATCATCGCGGCCCCCTGGAACCTCGGCCTGCGGCCGCCCGCGCCGGGACGTGAACCCGGAACGTGGCGGGCCCCGCGAGCGCTGCTGTCGGCGGGGCTGGAGGCACGTCTGCGGCCGGCCCGGGTCGTCGAGCTCGACCGTCCGCCGTACGAGGCCGAGGCGCAGCCGGCGACCCGCGTCCGCAACGGAGTCACCCTCCGCGAACACACGCTGCGGCTCGGCGAGGCGGTCCGGAGCGCGCTCACCGCCTCCCGGTTCCCGCTCGTGCTGGGCGGCGACTGCAGCATCCTGCTGGGATGTCTGCTGGGCGCCCGGGGCGACGGGCGCAGCGGCCTGGTCCACCTCGACGGGCACAGCGACTTCAGGCACCCCGGCAACCACGACGCCGCGTCGTCCCTGGGCACGGCGGCCGGCATGGACCTGGCGCTGGCCACCGGCCGTGGCGAACTGCTGCTCACCCACTGGCCCGGGGTGGGCCGACCGCTGGTCGCCGACGACGACGTGGTCCAGATCGGCGACCGCGAGGACGAGGCGACGCCCCCGGTCACCCGGTTCACCGCCCAGGAGATCCAGCGGTCCGGCATCGGGGAGATCGGCGAGCGGGTCGTGCGCCGTCTGGAAGGGCGCGGGCTGGACCGCGTCTGGCTCCACGTCGACCTCGACGTGCTCGACGCGCACGTCCTGCCCGCGGTGGACTCCCCGGGCCGTCCCGGCCTGGACTTCGCCCAGCTCGCCGAGCTCGTCTCGACCCTGGTGGGCACCGGCAGGATCGTGGGGCTCGACGTCACCGTCTACGACCCGGACCGCGACCCCGACGGCGCGTACGCCGCCCCGATCGTCGACTGTCTCGCCACCGCCCTGGCCCCCCTCGCGACCGTGGAGGCGTCCGCGTGAAGACCCTGCTCGCCGACGGCCCCTGCGACCGGTACGCGACCGAGATGGAGCAGTTCGGACGGCTCGCCGGACAGTGGGCGACCCGCATCACCCACTACCCCGCCGACGGCTCACCGGCCCGTCACGTCGACGGCGCCTGGGAGTTCGGCTACGCCCTGGAGGGCAGGGCGGTCCTGGACGTCTGGCAGTGGCCCGGGCGCGCCGAACTCCCCGCCGAGGGCCGTGCCCCGGACCAGGAGTGCGGCCTGTGCGTACGCGTCTGGGACCCGCGCCTGCAGCTGTGGCGGTTCACCTTCCACGGCACCGCCCGCGGCGACCAGGTGCACATGTACGCCCGCCAGGTCGACGACGAGATCGTCATGGAACGGGCCACCGGCGGCGACCTCGTGCGCTGGACGTTCGCCGACATCACCGCCGACACCTTCCACTGGCGCAACGAGCGGTCGTCCGACGGCGGCCGCACCTGGCGGCTCGACCAGGAGGTCGCCGCCCGCCGCCTGGAGTGACGCCCGGGCCGGCCGCCGTCGGCTCACGCGCCGGCCAGCGGGTTCGGCAGGGGACGGTAGCGGGCGGCCGCGCCGTCCGCGCCCGTCCAGCGCAGCAGCAGGTTGGTCTTGGCGGGCAGGGTGGGCGCGGTGAGCAGGGCCGCGGCCTCGGGCAGGGCGTGCCGGGACAGCTCGCGGCGGACCGCGGGCCAGGGGTCCAGGCCGGGGTGGTGCTCGGCGAGGGCGCCGGCGACCTCGGTGAGGTGGTTGACGACCAGGCAGTACACCAGCCGCTCCCAGCCGGCCTCGCGGGTCACGTCCGGCAGCAGTTTGACGCCCTCGGCGTCCCGGAACAGGGCCCGCACGGGCGTACCCGAGGCGTCCACGGCGACCAGGGTGTTCTGCAGGTGTGCCTCCAGGACGACGCCGTGGTCGGCGAAGGCGGACAGCGCGGGCGGGACCACCGCGCGCAGGTACGCCTCCCACCAGGCGGCCGGGTCGGTCGCGTCGGGCAGGGGACTGCCCGCGAAGCCCTCCACCAGGCCGGCCGCGAGCAGCGGGGTCGCGCCGGGCGGGGTGGCGTCGCGCAGGCCGTCGCGGACCAGGACGGCGAGTTCCTCGAAGGCGAAACGGGCGGTGCGATAGCCGCGGTCGCTGAGCCAGGCCCCGGGGCCGGTCGCGAACGCCCGGGTGACCGCGGCGTCGGTGCGGCGCAGCTTCAGCAGGTCGTGGCGCCACAGCCGGCGGATGTCGTTGGTGATGCGCACATCGAGGCTGAACTTCAGGAAGAGGTCGCGCTCGGGGTCGTACACCGTGCGGATCGAGGCCGTCGGCCAGGTGTCGGAGCCGGTCGTCCCGAGCCGGATCAGACGGCCGTCGGCGAGGGCGTCGCCGAGGGGGACCAGGTCGAGCTGCCACGGGTGGGCGGGCAGCAGCCGGTAGCCGGGCGGGGCCTCGCCGAGCGCGTCGAGCGCGGAGGTGTCGCCCTCCTCGACGACCTGGTCCTCGCGCACCGCGAGCAGGACGAGGGGGAAACGGGCGTGCGCCTCCGGGGCGTACGGCAGCCAGCCGGCGACCGGGCCGCCGCCGCGCGCCTTGGGGGCGGGGTGGTGGGGGTGGCCGGTGACGAGGGACTGCTCCGAGCGCAGGTAGAGGTCGTCCGGCGGGGCGGTACGCGCGCGTGCGGCGAGGATCGCGGCGAGCGCGGCCCTGCTGTCGAGCATCTCGGCGGGCAGCTCGTGGTTGGACAGTCCGGTGTGGTGGCGCAGGACCTCGGCGGCGAGCTTCACCAGCTCGGCGTGGCCGAGGCGGTGCCAGGCGCCGCCCGCGAACACCTCCGGCGCGGCGGGCCGCCGGGTGCCGCGCACCCGCAGCAGACGCCCCCCGGGCAGCCGGTACACGCACCGCCCGCCGTCCCCCGCCAGGGGCCGCGCCACCTCCCGCAGCAGACAGTTGAGCAACGGCACAGCCGCATAACCATCGGCCCCCTCCCCGACCCTGCCACCCCACAGGGCCACGGGATCGACGGAGGCTCCGACGGCCTCTTCAGCACGGGCGGCGGGGCCGTCGACCGCGTCCTCGGCGCGCGGGGCGGGGGCGTCGGTCGTGTCGTCGGGCGGGGGGATGCGGTCCACGCGGTCCACTCGTTTTCTACGGTTCTGTCGGGCGGGGACGATCAGTATCGCTGGCGACCGCGCCCGCCGTGTCGTCGTACTCGTACCCGAGGAGCCCGCCCGTGCACCGTCACTCCACCGCCGAGGCCGAGGTGGCCGCCGAGCTGGCGGCCCTGCGCCCCACGCTCGGCCCCCGGTACACGGCCGAGCTGCCCGGTGCCCGCGCGGCCGTCCTGAGCCGTCTGTGGCGGGCGCTGGCGTACGAGCCGCTGCCGTGGATCGCCGGCCGCGAGGAGAGCCGCGAGGGACTCGCGCTGCGCCTCACCGACGGCCGCCGGCTGCGGGGCCCGCGCGCCGACCCGTACGCGACCTCCGCGTACGTCACCGCCGTCCACCTGGACGGTCGGTCCTACGACGATCCGGCGCACCTCGTGACGGACCTCGGGGTGCCGCACGGCGAGGGCCTGGCGGTCGAACTCGGGCACAGCGTCGCCTCGTTGGCGCTGTCGCGGGCCGGACAGCCCGAACACCCCACGCCCGGGTGGCCCGCGACCGACTGGGAGTGGGAGCAGCGGGTCGTCGACGGGCACCCCTTCCACCCCGGCTGCCGCTCCCGGCCCGGTTTCTCGGTGGCCGAACAGCTGGCGTACGGGCCGGAGCACCGGCCGGTGGTGCGGCTGGGCCTGCTGCCGGTGCCGGCGGCGGAGTGCCGGGTGTCGGGCACCTGGCCGGAGGAACTGCGGGACGGGGAGCGGCTGCTGATCCCCGTGCATCCGTGGCAGGCCGCCCACGTACTCAAGAGGAGCTGCGCGGAGGGCGTCGACGCGCATCCGCTGATGTCGCTGCGCACGCTGGCGCTGCCGGACGGCCCGCACGTCAAGACGGCGCTGAGCGCCCGGCTGACGTCCTCGGTGCGGGACATCAGCGTCGCGTCGGTCGTGGGCTCGGCGGCGCTGTCGGACTTCGCGGAAACCCTCGCCGCCCGTACGGACGGACTGCTGCACGTCACGCGCACGCTGGGCGCGGCCACCCCGGACTCCCCCGAACTGGCGGCGCTGCTGCGGGAGTCGCCGCGGGTGTACGCGCGGCCGGGCGAGCACGTCGTGCCGGTGGCCGCCCTCGCCACGACCGGACTGCCGCGCGACGCCGCCTGGTCGGCGGAGCTCGCCCGGCTCGCGCTGACCGTCGGTCTGCGGCTGCTGGAGCTGGGCGTGGCGCTGGAGGCGCACGGCCAGAACCTGCTGGTCGTCCTGTCCCCGACGGGGACCCCGCGGCGCCTGGTCTACCGCGACCTCGCCGACATCCGCGTCAGTCCGGCCCGGCTCGCCCGGCACGGTCTGACCGCCGCGGACCTGCCCGCGCGGATCGTCACGGACGACGAGCACGCCCTGCGGCGCAAGCTGTTCGGCTCCCTGGTGGGCGGCGCGCTCGCGGGTACGGCGGGCAGCGGTGCGGCGCTGCGGGCAGCGCTGGAGGGCGCCGTACGGGATCTGCCGCGTACCCCGGATCTGGCGGCGCTGTGCGAGCGTCCGCTGCCGGTGAAGGCGCTGACGCTGATGCGGCTGTCGCCCGGGGTGCCCGGCGACCGGTGGACCGAGCTGCCGAACCCCCTGGCAAGCGCTTCCTCCTGAGGGCGTCTCACGGAGTCCGCCGGGCCGGTTCCATGATCCTTCACGGCCCGTTTTGAAGCGGGGCACGTCTGATCAATAAGATCCGCCGATGATCAGAACACAACGGCTGGCGGCGGGCGTGTGCGCCCTGCTCGCCGCGCTCGCGGCCGGGATCGCGTTCCCGGCCGGGGCGGTCGCCGACGAGATGAGCGCCCGCGCGCCCAAGGTCGACCTGGTGCTCGACGTCAGCGGTTCGATGCGCACCAAGGACATCGACGGCGGTACGCGGATGGCCGCGGCCAAGCAGGCGTTCAACGAGGTGCTGGACGCGACCCCCGAGGAGGTCCAGCTCGGCATCCGCACCCTGGGGGCCAACTACCCGGGCGACGACCGCAAGACCGGCTGCAAGGACACCGCGCAGCTGTACAAGGTCGGCCCGCTGGACCGCACCGACGCCAAGGCGGCGGTGGCGACCCTGTCCCCGACCGGCTGGACGCCGATCGGCCCGGCGCTGCTCCAGGCGGCCGACGACCTCCAGGGCGGCGAGGGCTCCAAGCGCATCGTGCTGATCAGCGACGGCGAGGACACCTGCGCCCCGCTCGACCCGTGCGAGGTGGCCCGCGAGATCGCCGCCAAGGGCATCGGCCTGACCATCGACACCCTCGGCCTGGTGCCGAACACCAAGATGCGGGCGCAGCTCAGCTGCATCGCGGAGGCGACCGGCGGGACGTACACGTCGGTCGAGCACGCCGACGAACTCAGCGACAAGGTCAACCAGTTGGTGGACCGGGCGGCCGATCCGGTGGTGACGCCGGTCGCCACCCAGGGCGCGGCCTCGTGCGAGAAGGCGCCGACGCTGAAGTCGGGCCTGTACACGGACCGCGAGGAGTTCGGCCAGGAGCGCTGGTACCGGGTGGACGTCGAGCCCGGTCAGGAGCTGCGCGCGTCGGTGAGCGTGGCGGCGGACCGCGCGGTGAACCCGGACTACGCCGTCCTGCTGCGGGCCCTCACCACGCACGGCCGGGAGATCGTGCGCGGCGAGTCCGCGGGCAACGGCCGTACGGACGTGGTCTCGACCGGTCTGCGCTACCCGAAGGCGGACAGCGACGACGACGAGGCGCCGGCCGAGACGGTGTGCCTGCTGGTGACGAACTCCTTCTCGGCGGCCGCCGGGGTGAAGGCCACTCCGGGCATGCCGGTGGAGCTGACGGTGGACGTGGTCGACGGGCCGTCGCCGGCCGACGACGTGGCCTCCTTCGGCCTCGGCCGTGGCTGGTGGCTGCTCGGCGTGCTGGTGCTGGCCGGCTTCCTGGCGGGTCTGATCTGGGGCTGGCTGTCGCGCTGGCGTTTCGCGGTGTGGAGGACCAACTGATGCGGATCACACGTGCATTCAGCGCTGCGCTGCTGACGCTCGGGCTCGCGGCGGCACCCGCCGCCGCCGACTCGTCGCCGTCCGCGAGCCCTTCCGGGGACTCCTCCTCCGCGCCCACCTCGGCGGGCACGTCGTTCCGTACGGCGACCGAGATCGAGCAGGGGCAGTCGGCCACGGCGAGCGCCTCCACCGGTGACTACCTGTACTGGTCGTTCCCGGCGGACGCCGGTCAGCGGCCCACCGTGAAGGCGACGGTGAAGCTCCCCCAGGCGCACGCCGGGCAGACCTGGCAGCTCGACGTCTACGACGGCCTGCGGCGCCGTCAGGCCTGCCAGTACGGCGCCCAGACCCGCACGGCGGGGCAGGGCACGGCCTCGGTCGAACTGGCCTGTGTGCTGCGGACGGTGCGCGCCTGGTCGGAGGCGTGGGCGAACGACCCGCTGCCGGGCACGTACTACGTCCGGCTGACGGCCGTGAAGGTGTCGACGGCGGACCTCGGTCAGCCGGTCGACGCCGAGGTGCGGGCGGACTCCAAGGACATGGGCGGCGCGGCGGCGGTGGACGGCTGGCTGGCCGAGCCGCTGGTGCCGGGTGTCGCGATGAAGACGGACGAGAAGGGTGAGGACGACAAGGCCACGGCCGTGCTGTCCGACATCCGGCCCGACGGCGGCTGGTCGTCCGGCTGGTGGTCCGACCGGTGGGTGTGGACGGGCATCGGCGCCGTGCTGGCCGCGCTCGCCGGCATCGGCGGGTACACGCTGACGCGCGGCTCGGGCCGGCCGTCGCGGGTGCCGCCGAGCGCCTGACGTTCGATCAGAAGGGGCTCACCGCAAGGGCGGTGGGCCCCTTCGGCATGACGGGGCGTCACGCCTCCCGGAGGGCCTTGGCGAGCGTGCTCTCGCCGGTCACCTCGATGCGGCCGGCGCGGACCTCGGCGAGGACGGTGGACTCCCCGCGGCCGATCGCCGTACAGGTGTCGGTGTCCAGGACGAGCCGGGCGTCCGGCTCTCGGGGCGCGTCGCCGTCGCCGTAGACGGGCCCCTCCTGCGCGCCCGCGTACACATGGAAGCGACCCTCCTCCAGGCGGACCTCGACGAGTCCCTCGCCGGGCAGTCCGCGCAGCAGGGGCAGGGCGAACCAGTGGGCCCGTACGGCGTCCGTGGGCCGCCGCTCGCCCAGTTCGGCCT
Organism: Streptomyces sp. NPDC032126; assembly: GCF_055580085.1. Classification (NCBI taxonomy): domain Bacteria; kingdom Bacillati; phylum Actinomycetota; class Actinomycetes; order Kitasatosporales; family Streptomycetaceae; genus Streptomyces; species Streptomyces sp. NPDC032126. The sequence continues at coordinate 484,772 of NZ_JBVIMA010000001.1, read as the reverse complement.
GACCCCACGCTCCCAAGGCCTGGAGTACGGGGAGCAACTCGCGTCCGCGCGCGGTGAGTTCGTAGACGTAGGCGGCGCCCGGCGGGGGCAGCCGGCGGCGGGTGGTCAGACCGTCCCGCTCCATGTCCTTCAGTCGCGAGGCGAGCACGTCCGTGCTCACGCCGGGCAGGTCGGCGTGCAGGTCCGTGTAGCGGCGCGGGCCGGCGAGCAGCTCCCGGACGATCAGCAGGGTCCAGCGGTCGCCGACGGCATCGAGGGCGCGTGCGGCGGAACAGTACTGGTCGTAGCTTCGGCGCGGTGACATGCGACGCAGTCTAGACATGTTGTTGGACTTTCCAAGCTGGTACTTGGTAAAACCAAGCAACACGAGTTCCCGGAGGGACGCATGGAGTTCCGGCAGTCGAACAAGCTCAGCGAGGTCTGTTACGAGATCCGCGGCCCGGTGATCGAGCACGCGAACGCGCTGGAGGAGGCGGGCCACAGCGTGCTGCGCCTGAACACCGGCAATCCGGCGCTGTTCGGCTTCGAGGCGCCGGAGGAGATCCTCCAGGACGTGATCCGGATGCTTCCCCAGGCGCACGGCTACACGGACTCGCGCGGCATCCTCTCGGCCCGCCGGGCGGTCGCCCAGCGCTACCAGATCCTGGGCCTGGAGGTCGACGTCGACGACGTCTTCCTCGGCAACGGCGTCTCCGAACTGGTGTCGATGGCCGTCCAGGCGCTGGTCGAGGACGGCGACGAGATCCTGATCCCGGCCCCGGACTTCCCGCTGTGGACGGCCGTGACGACCCTCGCGGGCGGCAAGGCGGTCCACTACCTGTGCGACGAGCAGGCGGAGTGGTACCCGGACCTCGCCGACATGGAGTCGAAGATCACCGACCGCACCAAGGCCGTGGTGATCATCAACCCGAACAACCCCACGGGCGCGGTCTATCCGAAGGAGATCGTCGAGGGCGTCCTCGACCTGGCCCGCCAGCACGGCCTGATGGTCTTCGCCGACGAGATCTACGACCAGATCCTCTACGACGACGCCGTGCACCACTCGGCCGCCGCGCTCGCCCCGGACCTGGTGGTCCTCACCTTCTGCGGCCTGTCCAAGACGTACCGGGTGGCGGGTTTCCGCTCGGGCTGGCTGGTGATCACCGGCCCGAAACAGCACGCCAAGGACTATCTGGAGGGCCTGACGATGCTGGCCTCCATGCGCCTGTGCCCCAACGCGCCCGCCCAGTACGCCATCCAGGCCGCGCTCGGCGGCCGCCAGTCCATCCGTGAACTGACCGCCCCCGGCGGGCGGTTGTACCAGCAGCGCGATGTCGCCTGGGAGAAGCTCAACGAGATCCCCGGGGTGACGTGTGTGAAGCCGAAGGGCTCGCTGTACGCGTTCCCGCGGCTCGACCCCAAGGTGTACCCGATCCACGACGACGAGAAGTTCGTCCTGGACCTGCTGCTGCGCGAGAAGATCCAGGTGGTGCAGGGCACCGGCTTCAACTGGCCGACGCCCGACCACTTCCGCATCCTCACGCTGCCCCACGCCGACGACCTGGAGGCGGCGATCGGGCGGATCGGGCGCTTCCTGAGCGGCTATCGGCAGTAGCGGGCGGCCCCGCGCGCGGGAATGCCCCACGCCGGCTCCTCGTTGGTCATCTGCGGAACTGCCGGACGACCACGGGGGCTTGGGGCATGGCGCACGAGGTGCGGGGGACCGTCGCCGACGGATTCGAGGGCGTACGGGAGGAGTTCGCCGCGTTCCTCGCCGGCGAGACGCACGATCCGGGCGCCCAGCTGACCGTGTTCGCGCGAGGGCACCGGGTGGTGGACCTGTGGGGCGGGCCGGAGCTCGACGGGGACTCACTGACCAGCGTGTTCTCCATCAGCAAGGGCGCGGCCCATCTGGTCGTCGCCCTGCTCGTGCAGGACGGGGTGCTCGATCTCGGTCGCGAAGTGGCGTCCTACTGGCCCGAGTTCGGGGCCGAGGGCAAGGACCGGCTGACCCTGCGCGAGCTGCTGGAGCACAGGTCGGGCGTGGTCGGCGTGGACGGCGGCTTCACGGTGGGGGAACTCGCCGACGACCGGCTCATGGCCGCGCGGCTCGCCGGTCAGAAGCCGTACTGGGAGCCGGGGGCGGAATACGGTTACCACGCCTTCGTCATCGGCGCGCTCACCGGCGAGGTGGTGCGCAGGGCGACGGGCCGGTCGATCCAGGAGCTGTACGAGGAGCGCGTCCGGGTGCCGTACGGCCTCGACCTCTGGCTCGGGTTCCCCGAGGAACTGGAGCCTCGCCGACTGGACGTGCGGCCGCTCGTGCCGACGCGGCAGCAGGCGGCGGCGCTGGCGGTGGGGGCGGTCTCGTACGACACCGTGCGGACCGTCTCGTACAACCTCCACGCGAGCCCGCCGGTCGACCTCGTCGACTTCGCCAACACGCGTCTCGTGCGGGCGCTGGGCCCGGCCTCGTCGGGCGGGGTGGGCAACGCGCGCGGTGTGGCGGGGCTGTACGCCGCCGCGATCGGCACGCCGGCCGGGACGGCGCCGCTGCTGCGGCCGGAGACCGTCGCCGCGTTCAGCGGGCTGCGCACGCCCGGCGTGGACCTGGTCACCCGGCAGCGGGACCACTTCGGGCTGGGCTTCGAGTATCTGGCGGGCCGCTTCCCGGCCCTCGGCGAGGACGCCTTCGGACACAGCGGGGCGACCGGCTCGCTCGGCTTCGCCGACCCGGCGAGCGGGGTGGCCTACGGCTACACGCGGCGCCGGTTCGCCTTCCCGTCGGGGTACGGCTCCTCCCCCGAGAACGGGCCCCTGGTGGACGCGGTGCTGCGGGCGGTCGCGGCCCTTGCCTGATCGCGGGCGGGGGTCTTCGGCGCGGGCCGTTGTCAGACCCTCGTCGTAGCCTTCGAAGCAGGTGGGCGCCGGGGAGGGGCGCCGGGAAGGAGCACGCCGTGACACGACCGCCGACCGCCGCGCAGCGGCGCGTGATCGACGCCGCCGACTCCGTCACCGGGCGGCTGAGCGGGACGCCCGCGCAGCTCGACGCGCTGGTCAGACGGGGGCTCGCCTTCCGGCACCCCCGGCCGCCGCACGACCACTTCCTCACCCCGGCCGGACACCGGATACGGGAGGCGGTACCGGACCCCCCGCCGGCGCGGGCGCCCGCCGACACCGACGGCGCGGCCGGCTCCGGCCTGTTCGCGGCCCGGGTCGGCGGCGAGGAGGAGCCGTACGCCGCGTCCCCGGCCCGCGTCCGAGAGGTGCACAGTGCCTGGCAGGGGTTGCTGGAGCTGCGCCGGATGACCAATCCGGACCGATCCACCGACCGGCCCTGCGCCTGGGAGCGGACGCACCTGGTGCGGGCCGCCGCGCTCGCCCTGGAGGCCGCCGGACACCACCCGGCGGACCCCGACGGCGACGGCTACCGGGTGCGCGCGACCCCGCAGCCGGAGGCCGTGGCGGTCGGCGGCCCGGCCGGGACGTTCCTGCGGGCCTGCGCGACCACCCTGGAGCAGGCGGGCTGGCAGACAAGCGAACACACGGACCCCCGCACCCGAACCCGCTACCTCCTCGCCTCCCCACGCCGCGTCTGAGGCGGGGCAGGGATCGGCGGACGTGGTGACCCCTTGGGCGCGGGGCGGGGCGGGATCAGTGCCCGGCACCCCGGCGCTCCCGCCCCCGATGTCCGCTCAGCCCTCCCCGAACGCCCCCCGATGGTCCTGCGCCCACTCCCGGTACGTCCGTGCGGGGCGGCCGAGGACGCGCTGTACGTCGTCCGTGACGAGGGCGTTGCGGTTCTGGCGGACGTAGGTCATGGCGGCGAGGACGTCCTCGGCCGCCCGCTCGTCCAGGCCCCAGGTGCGCAGGAAGTCACGCGTCTGAGCCGGCGTGAGGTCCCGCGCGGTGACGGGACGGCCCAGCACGGCGGCGAGGGTCGCGGCCTGGTCGGGGACGGCGATGGCCGCCGGCCCGGTCAGCGTGTATGTCCGCCCCGCATGTCCCTCCTCGACCAGGGCGAGCGCGGCCACCTCGGACACGTCCCGCGGGTCGATCACGCCCTGCCGTCCGTCCCCGGACAGGTTGGGCACCGGCTCGCCCGCGCCGATCGGTCCGGCCCAGCTCAGCGTGTTGGACGCGAACGAGGAGGGCCGCAGGATCGTCCAGGCGGCCCCGCTCTCCCGCACGGCCCGCTCGCCGGGTACGTGCCAGCCGCCGAAGGACGCCAGGTCCGCCTCGCCGGTGCCGATCGCGGAGAGCTTCACCAGACGGCGTACGCCCGTCGCCCGGGCCGCCGACACGAGCGTCTCGTCGTGCTGGGCGTCCGGCCCGGTGACGCCCACCAGGAACGCGGCGTCGGCCCCGCTCATGGCCGCCTCCAGGGACGCCGGATCGAGGTAGTCACCGCGCACCGCCTCCACGCCGGAGGGCAGCCGGGCCCCGGCCGGGTCGCGGGTGAGGGCGCGCACCTTCTCACCGCGCGCCGCGAGGAGTCGTACGAGTTCACTGCCGATGGTGCCCGTGGCACCGGTCACGAGGATCATGCCGTCAACGGTGCGCGGCCCGGTCGGCCCGGCTCTAGGAAATTCCGGCACGCTTCCGGCGGCCCGCGCGAGGCCGGCGGCGCATACGGTGGTGACATGAGCCCTGCCGTCGCCGAACGCGCCCGCCCCCTGCCCGACGAACTGCGCGCGTGGTTCACGGACTTCACGGAGTCGACGACGGACGGCGACGCGTCGGAGCCGTTCACGTACGTCCCGGATCCGGCGGTGCGGCTGGTGGTGCGGGTGGCGCCGGGCGGGCGCCCCCGCGCCCTGGTCGTCGGTCCGCGCACCCGGGCCGCGTACCACGCGAGCGAACGCCCGGCGTCCTGTGTGCTGTTCGGCCTGGCGCCGGGCACGGCCCGCCCGCTGCTGGGCGTGCCCGCGGCCGACCTGGTCGGCCGTACGGTGGCCCTCGCCGAGCTGCCCGGCCCGACGGCGCGCCGGCTCGCGGCCGAGGCGGGGGATCTGGCGCCCGAGGAGTGGGCGGAGCATCTGGCGCGGGTGCTGCCGGATCGCCGGCCCGGTACCGGCGCCGACGACGGGCGGGCGCGGCTGCTGCGGGCCGGGGTCGCCGCGCTGTCCGTCCGAGCGGGCCGCACGCCCGCGCAGGTGGGCCAGGTGGCCCGGGAACTGGCGGTCAGCGAGCGGCAGTTGCGCAATCTGTTCACCGAGGGGGTCGGGCTCTCGCCGAAGCACTTCGCCCGTATCGACCGCGTACGCCATGTGCTGACCCATGCGGCCACCGCCCCCTGGGGCGAACTCGCCGCCGAGACCGGCTACTACGACCAGTCCCATATGACGGCCGACTTCCGCACCCTGATGGGCGTGCCGCCCCGCTCGTACTTCACGGGACGGCTTCCCGCGACGACCCCCTGCCGGGCCGGCCGCTCGGGCGGCCGGTGACGTTCGCCAGTTCCTCAGTTCCTCAGTTCCTCATGACGTGGCCGGTTCGCGGGTCGGCACCGGGATCTGGTTGAAGCCGTAGTAGAGGGCGAGCAGGCCGTGCGCGGCCAGGGTGAGCGGGGCCGAGACGAAGGCCAGGCCCACCGTGACCGGGTAGGCGAGGGCGCCCAGCGCGAAGCGCAGGCGGGTGGCGCGGGCCGCGGGAACGTCGACACGGGCGTCGAAGAGGTGGCCCGTGCGGGTGAGATGCCACCACAGGGCCTGGTAGGTGAGGGCCATCGCCACCATCACCAGGCTGTAGACGGCGGCCGCCACGTGCGAGCTCTCGTCCTCGCGCAGGTACTCCGCCAGCATCGCCGTCGGCCAGGGCACCGCGGCCACCACCATCAGCACCAGCAGGTTGAGGAACATCAGCGGGCGGTCCACCCGGGCGACGTAGCCGAAGAGCTGATGGTGGTTGATCCACATGATGCCGATGACCAGGAAGCTGACCACGTAGGCGGCGTACGACGGCCACTGGGCGCCGAGCGCGTGCCAGAGGTCTCCGTGCTCCCCGACGTCCGGAACCTTGATCTCCAGGATGAGCAGGGTGATGGCGATGGCGAACACGCCGTCACTGAAGGCCTCGACACGGCTCGACTCGTTCATGGCACACAGGGTGCCCTACGCGGGGCCCGTTCAGTGGGCCGGTGCGAGATCGTCTCCGGCTTCCATCGGATGTGTCACGTCCTGGGCGTCGCCGCCCCGGCCCAGGTGGTTGAAGACCAGGTTCAGCACCACCGCCGCCACGCAGCCCGTCGAGATGCCCGAGTCCAGGACGATCCGCGCGGTCTGAGGGAAGGCGTGGTAGAACTCCGGCGCGGTGATCGGGATCATGCCGACGGCCAGCGACACGGCCACGATCAGGACGTTGTTGTCCTTGTCGAGGCCGGCGCGGACCAGGGTCTGGATGCCGCTGGCGGCCACCGAGCCGAAGAGGACCACGCCCGCCCCGCCCAGCACCGGGCGCGGTACGACGGCGATCAGCGAGGCGGCCGTCGGGCACAGGCCCATCAGGACCAGGAAGGCTCCGCCGGTGGCGACGACGTACCGGCTGCGGATCCTCGTCATCGCGACGAGGCCGATGTTCTGGGCGAAGGCGCTGCACATGAAGCCGTTGAAGAGCGGGCTGAGGGCGGAGCCGAGGGTGTCGGCGCGCAGGCCGGCCGCGATGGTCCTCTCGTCTGCCGGGCGTTCCACGATCTCGCCCAACGCCAGCATGTCCGCGGTCGATTCGGTCATCGAGACCACCATCACCACGATCATCGACACGATCGCGGCGACCTGGAACCGCGGGGCGCCGAAGTGGAAGGGGGTCGGGAAGCCGATCACGTCCGCGTCGGCGACCGGCCCGAAGTCGGTGACGCCGAAGGGGATCGCGACGAGCGTGCCGACGACCAGGCCGAGCAGGACGGCGATCTGCTTGACGAAGCCGCGGGTGAACCGGCGCAGCAGCAGCACGATCACGAGCGTCGCGCCCGCGAGGCCCAGGTAGGTCGCCGAACCGTAGTCGTCCGCCGCGGGGTTCGGGCCCTGCGCCCAGCCGAAGGCGACCGGCAGCAGCGAGATGCCGATCAGGGTGATGACCGTGCCCGTCACGACCGGCGGGAAGAAACGGACCGCCTTGCTGAAGAAGGGGGCGGCCAGGAAGCCGAGGAGGCCGGCGACGATCACCGCGCCGAAGATGATCGGCAGGGCGTCGGACTTGTCATCGGTGGAGGCGACGATCGCGGTCATCGGGGCAACGCCCGCGAAGGTGACGCCGTTGACGAAGGGCAGCCGGGCGCCGATCTTCCACACACCGAGGGTCTGGAGGAAGGTGGCGAGGCCCGCGGTGAAGAGACAGGCTCCGGTCAGGAAGGTCAGTTCGGCGCCGGAGAGGCCGACGGCCGCTCCGACGATCAGCGGCGGGGCGACGACTCCCGCGTACATGGCGGCCACGTGCTGGAGGCCGGTGGTGGCCATGGTGAGCGCGGGGAGTTTCTCGTCGACGGGGTGGGCGGTCACGGCGGTTCCTCCGGGTCAGCTAACACGTCGGCTCCGACGTGGGTTTCTTGGAGGTGGTGCGTGCGCGGTCGTGCGGGACCGGCGGACGGATCCCTCGCGAGGGGGTGTGCGGGACCGTTCCGGGGCGCGCACGTCCGCGCACGCCCCGGGGACGGCCGCCGTGGACGCATGGGTCCACGGCCACCGGTCGAGGGCCGTCCCCCTCGACCGGAGATCTACGATCGGGTCAGGGCCTCTCTTTCGGATCTTGCCGGGGTCGCGGGGAGGAGCCGTCGCTCGGAGCCGGCCAGATCCGAAAGAAAGGCCCTAGCCCTGTGCGGCGATCCGCGCCAGCCGCTGGGCCTCCGCCCGGGTGGAGCGCGCGATGGCGTCCTCGTCGGCGGTCGACAGCCGTCCGTCCGCGACGATCTGACGGCCATTCACGAAGGACGCGGTGACCGGGGCGGCCGCGCCGAAGACCAGCGCGGTCACCGGGTCGGCGATGGAGGCGTGGGCGAGGGTGTCCAGCTTCCACAGCACCAGGTCGGCCAGCTTGCCGGGCTCCAGGGAGCCGATCTCGGCGGCGCGGCCGAGGACCTGGGCGCCGCCGAAGGTGCCCAGGCGCAGGGCCTGGCGGGCGTTCAGGGCGGCCTCGCGGTGGGCGCCGAGGCGGTTGATGAGGAGGGCGTTGCGCAGTTCGGTGTGGAGTTCGCCGGACTCGTTGGAGGCGGTGCCGTCGACGCCGAGGCCGACCGGGACGCCGGCGGCGAGCATGTCGGGGACGCGGGCGATACCGGCCGCGAGCCGGGCGTTCGACGAAGGACAGTGGGCCACACCGGTCTTCGTCCGGGCGAAGGCGGCGATGTCGGAGTCGTTCATGTGGACGCAGTGCGCCATCCACACGTCCTCGCCGAGCCAGCCGGTGGACTCGAAGTAGTCGGTCGGGCCCATGCCGAACAGTTCCTTGCAGAACTGCTCCTCCTCGACGGTCTCCGAGCCGTGCGTGTGCAGCCGCACCCCGAGGCGGCGGGCCAACTCGGCGCCTTCCCGCAGGAGTTCGGTGGAGACCGAGAAGGGCGAGCAGGGCGCCACGGCGACCTGGGTCATCGCGCCGAAGGAGGCGTCGTGGTGCAGGGTGACGGTCTCCTCGGTGGCGGCGAGGGCGCCGTCGAGGGTCTCGACGGCGAAGTCCGGGGGCAGGCCGCCGTCCTTCTCGCTGCGGTCCATGGAGCCCCGGGCGAGGGTGAAGCGGACGCCCATGTCGCGGGCGGCGCGGATGATCGCGCCGGACAGGTCGCCGGAGCCGTGCGGGAAGACGTAGTGGTGGTCCATCGCGGTGGTGACTCCGCCGCGGGCCATCATCGCCAGCGAGCCCTGGGCCGCGGCGTGGACCATCGGCTCGTCGATGCGCGCCCAGGTCGGGTAGAGCGCGACGAGCCAGTTGAAGAGGTTGTGGTCGGTGGCCAGGCCCCGGGTGATCCACTGGTAGAAGTGGTGGTGGGTGTTGACCAGACCGGGGGTCACGAGGTGCCCGGTGGCGTCGATCCGGCGTACGACGTTCTCCAGGCCCTCGGGGGCCTTCCCGGCGCCGAGCGCCTCGATGCGGTTGCCGGCGATGACGACATGACCGTTGGCGTACTCGGTGTCGTTGGCGTCGACGGTCGCGATCGAACAGTTCTCGATGACGATGCGCTCGACTGCTGCCATGATTCGTCCTTTGCGCTGGGTGGAGTGGGCACGGCAGGACCCTGGGGGATTTGAGTGCCGCGGCCGGCCGGGGGTCCGTCGGCCGCGGGTGCCGATGTCGGGGGTTCTACAGGTTCGTGAGGTCCACCGGGATCCTCGGCTCGCAGCCGTCCCGCAGGACGGTGGCCTCGATCAGGCCGTACGGGCGGTCGGCGGCGAAGTACACCTCGTTGTCGTTCTTCAGCCCGAAGGGCTCCAGGTCGACGAGGAAGTGGTGCTTGTTCGGCAGCGAGAAGCGGACCTCGTCGATCTCACCGCGGTTGTTGATGATTCGCGCGCCCATCTGGTACAGCGTCTGCTGGAGCGACAGGGAGTAGGTCTCGGCGAAGGCCTGGAGCAGGTGCTTCTTCGTCTGCTCGTAGGACTTCTCCCAGTGCGGCATCTTCTGCTCGTCGTCGGTCCAGTTGAACCGCCAGCGGGCGGAGACCTGGGTGGCCAGGATGCGGTCGTAGGCCTCCTGGAGCGTCGTGTACTTGTCCTTGACGTAGCCCCAGAACTCGGAGTTGGTCGAGTTCATCACGACGAGGTCCTTGAGCCCGGAGATGACCTCCCACTTCTCACCGTCGTAGGTGATCTGCGTGACGCGGGTCTCCTGGCCCTTGCGCACGAAGGAGTGCTTGACCTCGTCGGCGCCGATGAACTGGGAGTTCGCGTCGGAGGCGGCGATGCGCTCCCAGGCGTACTCCTCGATGCGGATGCGGGCCCGGTGGATCGGCTCCTGCGAGGTGACGAAGTGGCGGGCGAGGTGGATGCCGAACTGCTCGGCGGACTCGATGCCGTGCTCCTTGGCGAACGCGTACACCGTGTTCTTGGTGGTGTCGGTCGGCAGGACGTTGGCGTTGGAGCCGGAGTAGTGGACCTCGTCCATGTCGCCGCTCAGCGCCACGGATACGTTGAGGTCCTTGATGTGGTGGGTGGCGCCGTCCCGCGTGATCTTGACGACCCGGTTCTCGGCCTTGCCGTACTGGTTCTGTCCCAGCATCACAGGGCGGCCGGGGCGGGAATTGACAGTCATGTAGCTAGCTCCCTCGGTAAACGGAGTAGCCGAACGGGTTGAGCAGCAGCGGTACGTGGTAGTGCTCGCCCGGCACGACGGCGAACGTGATCGCCACCTCGGGGAAGAACACTCCCCCGGCACCGCTGTCCCGATTCGCGGGGGCGTCCTGCTGCGCATCGGCTTGCTTCTTCTCGAAATACGGCTCCACGGCGAAGTCGAGCCGTACGTGGGTGGTCCCCTCCGGCAGGGCCGGCAGGTCCTTGCACCGGCCGTCGGCGTCGGTCGCGGAGCCGCCGAGCGCCCGCCATTCGGCGTCACGGCCGCCACGGGCGGCGAGCCGGACGGCGACGCCCTCGGCGGGGCGGCCGACGGAGGTGTCCAGGATGTGCGTGGACACGGAGGCGGTGGTGCGGGTGCTCATGGTGTCAGGCGTCCTCTTCGACGAGTCGGGCGAGCCGGATACGGTTGATCTTGCCCAGCTCGGTGCGGACGATCTCCCGCTCCTGCTCCGGCGCGTTGCCGATCCGCTCCTTGACCGCGTCGCGCATCTGCTCGCCGGTCCGGCCGGTGGCGCAGATCAGGAAGACATGGCCGAACTTCTCCTGGTAGGCCAGGTTGAGGTCGAACATCGCCGCCCTGAGGTCCTCGGAGGCGCCGGCCATGCCGCGCTGTTCCCGGGCGGAGGTCGGGTCTCCCGGCTTGGGGCGGCCGATGGGCGGGTGGCCGGCCATGGCTTCTTCCAGGTCCGCGGTGGTCAGCTCGGCCGTCGCGGCGTCGCTGGCGGCGTAGAGGTCTTCCACGGTGGCGTAGGGGCGGGCGGCGGACAGCCGCCGGGCCCACGCGGTGGAGGCGCACGCCTCGTGGAGGGCGGCGAGGGCCGCGCGCTCCGGAAGGTCGTTGAAGCGGGCCAGGCCCGGGGGCGTGGAAGTCGACGTCACGGGAGCCTCCGTGGCCGGTTGCGGCCTTCGTGCTGAACGGGCTGCGGTCAGCTAACGCCTCGACACAACGCCACGTCAACACTTTGTTGAAAATTCCGCGTAACAAACCCCCCGGCCGGCCGCCCGGCGTTCAGGCCCCCTTCTCGCGGTTGAGGTAGTTGTAGACGGTGAAGCGGCTCACGCCGAGCGCGCTCGCGACGGTCTCCACTCCGTGCCGCACAGCGAAGGCGCCGCGCGCCTCCAGCGTCCGCACCACCTCCTGCTTGGCCTTGCGGTCCAGCTCGGCGAGCGGCTTGCCCCGCTTGCGCTCCATGGCGGCCAGGATGTGGTCGAGGGAGTCGGCGAGCTGCGGCAGGCGCACGGCGACGGCCTCGACCCCCTCCCAGAAGAGCACGACGTCGTCGGGTCCGGCCTCGTCGGGCGGGAGGAGCTCGCCGCCCATGGCGTCGACCAGGGGCTTCACGGCGGTGATGAAGGGCTCGTCGCCGGCCCCGGTCACCGCTCCTCCCCGACCACGTTGACCTGGAGCGAGACCCGGGTGGCCCCGGCGCCCAGGGCGCCGCGCAGCAGCGCGTCCACGGCGGCGAGGACCTGGTCGGCGCCACCCTCGGCGGTGTTGCCGAACGGGCCGACGTCCACCGCGTCCAGGTCGGCCGCCTCGATGACCTCGCGGGCCACCAGCGCGTGCGCGGGTGCCTCGTCGAGGTCGAAGGGCTCGGTCGTGAACTCCACTCTCAATCGCACGCGCACAACCTAACGCGCGGTGACGGTTTCCGCCGACCCCCCTTGACAAGCCCTGACACCCGACTGCAATCTTCCAATACGCAGAAACTAACTTCCGCAATACGGAATACGACACGGAAGGGAGCGCGGCCCGATGGGATTCGACGACCAGCGCTTCAACGTCAACCTGTCGATCCTCTTCACGGAACTCCCGCTCCTGGAGCGCCCCGCGGCCGCCGCCGCGGCCGGCTTCACCGCGGTCGAGCTGTGGTGGCCCTGGATCGACACCCCGACCCCCGAGCGGTCCGAGCTCGACGCCCTGAAGAAGGCGATCGAGGACGCGGGCGTCCGGCTCACCGGCCTGAACTTCTACGCCGGACAGCTCCCGGGCCCCGACCGGGGCGCCCTGTCGATCCCCGGCGAGGAGTCCGAGAGGTTCCGCGCCAACATCGACGTGGCGGCGGACTTCGCGCGGTCGCTCGGCTGCACGGCCCTCAACGCCCTGTACGGCAACCGCGTCGAGGGCGTCGACCCGGCCGAGCAGGACGCGCTCGCCCTGGAGAACCTGGTGCTCGCGGCCCGGGCCGCCGACCGGATCGGCGCGATCCTGCTGATCGAGGCGCTGAACGAGCCCGAGTCGCCGCTGTACCCGCTGGTGAGCGCGCCGGCCGCGATCGCCGTCGTCGACCGGGTCAACGAGGCCACGGGCCTCGGCAACGCCCGCTTCCTCATGGACCTCTACCACCTGTCCATGAACGGCGAGGACCTGCCGGGAGTGATCGAGCGGTACGCGGCGAAGACCGGCCACGTCCAGATCGCCGACAACCCGGGCCGCGGCGCGCCGGGCACCGGAACCCTCCCGCTGGCGGACCTCCTCGACCGGCTCACCAAGGCGGGCTACGACGGCTGGGTCGGCCTCGAGTACAAGCCGGGCGACCACCCGAGCGCCGAGGCCTTCGACTGGCTGCGCCGCTGACCCCCTGAACTTCTGAGAGGCACCCCCATGAGCACACTTCCCAAGATCGCCTGGATCGGCCTCGGCATCATGGGCTCCCCCATGTCCGAGAACCTGGTCAAGGCGGGCTACGACGTCACCGGCTTCACGCTGGAACAGGACAAGCTGGACCGCCTGGCCGCCGCCGGCGGCACCCCGGCCGGTTCGATCGCCGAGGCGGTGCGGGACGCCGACGTGATCGTCACGATGGTGCCCGCGTCCCCGCAGGTGGAGGCCGTCTGTTACGGCCCCCAGGGCATCCTGGAGAACGCGCGCTCCGGCGCGCTGCTGATCGACATGTCCTCGATCACCCCGCAGACCTCGATCGACCTGGCCGCCGCCGCCCGGGACAAGGGCGTCCGCGTGCTGGACGCCCCCGTGTCGGGCGGTGAGGCCGGGGCGATCGAGGCCGTACTGTCGATCATGGTCGGCGGCACGCAGGCCGACTTCGAGGAGGCCAGGCCGGTCTTCGAGGCCCTGGGCAGGACCATCGTGCTGTGCGGTCCGCACGGCTCGGGCCAGACCGTGAAGGCCGCCAACCAGCTGATCGTCGCCGTGAACATCCAGGCGTGCGCCGAGGCCGTGGTCTTCCTGGAGAAGTCCGGCGTGGACCTCCGGGCGGCCCTGGACGTCCTCAACGGCGGACTGGCCGGCTCGACCGTGCTGACCCGGAAGAAGGACAACTTCCTGAACCGGGACTTCCAGCCGGGCTTCCGTATCGATCTGCACCACAAGGACATGGGCATCGTCACCGACGCCGCCCGCACGGTCGGCGCGGCCCTGCCGGTCGGCGCGGTGGTGGCACAGCTCGTGGCGTCGCTGCGCGCCCAGGGCGACGGCGGGCTGGACCACTCGGCGCTGCTGCGGGCCGTGGAGCGGCTGTCCGGCGCGCGGGTCTGACGCTCCACCTCAAGACTTCCGGGCGGCGCCGCCGCCGACATCTGTCCTGTCGCGCCCAGGCGGGGGCGCCGCCCGGAATCATCCCCGCATCATCCCCGCAAGGACTTCAACAAACTGTTGACGCCCCCTTCGTCGCAAATCTAGGCTCCACGAAGCGGAAACAGATTTCCGCTGAACCCGCACGGAAGGTCCCCGATGTCGCAGCGCGTGCTCACCACCGAGTCCGGCGCCCCGGTCGCCGACAACCAGAACTCCGCCTCCGCCGGCGTCGGCGGCCCGCTCCTCCTCCAGGACCAGCACCTCCTGGAGAAGCTCGCCCGCTTCAACCGCGAGCGCATCCCGGAGCGCGTGGTGCACGCCCGTGGCTCGGGCGCGTACGGGCACTTCGAGGTGACCGACGACGTCACCGGCTTCACGCACGCCGACTTCCTGAACCGCGTCGGCGAGCGCACCGAGGTGTTCGTGCGCTTCTCGACCGTGGCCGACAGCCTCGGCGGCGCGGACGCGGTACGCGACCCGCGCGGCTTCGCGGTCAAGTTCTATACACGGGACGGCAACTACGACCTCGTCGGGAACAACACCCCGGTGTTCTTCATCAAGGACCCGATCAAGTTCCCGGACTTCATCCACTCGCAGAAGCGGGATCCCTTCACGGGCCGTCAGGAGCCGGACAACGTCTGGGACTTCTGGGCGCACACCCCCGAGGCCACGCACCAGGTGACCTGGCTGATGGGCGACCGCGGCATCCCCGCGTCGTACCGCCACATGAACGGCTACGGCTCGCACACCTACCAGTGGACGAACGCCTCGGGCGAGGCCTTCTTCGTCAAGTACCACTTCAAGACCAACCAGGGCATCCGCTGCCTGAGCGGCGAGCAGGCCGCCGCGATCGCGGGCAAGGACCCCAACTCCCACCAGACGGACCTGCTCCAGGCCATCGAGCGCGGGGTACACCCCTCCTGGACGCTCTACGTCCAGATCATGCCGGCGGCCGAGGCGGCGGACTACCGCTTCAACCCCTTCGACCTCACCAAGGTCTGGCCGCACCGGGACTACCCGCTCCAGCGCGTGGGCCGGCTGGTCCTGGACCGCAACCCGGACAACGTCTTCGCCGAGGTCGAGCAGGCGGCGTTCTCCCCGAACAACTTCGTGCCCGGCATCGGCCCCTCCCCCGACAAGATGCTCCAGGGCCGGCTGTTCGCCTACGCGGACGCCCACCGCTACCGCCTGGGCGTCAACCACACGCAGCTCGCGGTGAACGCCCCCAAGGCGACGACGACGCACAACTACGGCCGCGACGGCCTCATGGCAGCCAACGCGCAGGGCCGCCACGCCAAGAACTACGAGCCGAACTCCTACGACGGCCCCGTGGAGAGCGGCCGCCCCCTGTCGGCCCCGCTCGCGGTGAGCGGCTGGACCGGCACCCACGAGGCCCCGCTGCACACCAAGGACGACGACTTCTTCCAGGCCGGCGAGCTGTACCGGCTGATGTCGCGGGAGGAGAGGACCCGTCTGGTCGCGAACATCGCGGGCAGCCTGTCCCGGGTCTCCCTCGACGACGTCGTGGAGAAGAACCTGGCCCACTTCCACGCCGCCGACCCCGACTACGGGCGGCTCGTGGAGGAGACGGTCCGCGCCCTGCGCGAGGACTGACCTCCCGGCCCATGAACGGCGTCCGGGACCCGACGGGGAGGTCGGGACCCGGGCGCGCGCGACCCGCCGTGCCGAGCGATCCGGATGAGGGGTGATCGCCCGGTACGACGGGCCGGCGAGGACCGCGGCGGCGTGCGAGCCAGTGCGGTGGTCAAGGATCCGGCGCCCCCTTCTCGACCTGAGGGAAGGAGACGCCCGGCTCCGTCGCCACCGCCGCGGTCCCTGCCCCCTCCCCCACCGAGCCCCGTCCGGTGGCGCGAACGTACTGTCGCGCCCAGCCTCGCGCCACCGGACGGCCAGCACATCGAGCGCTCCCGAGCCGGCCCACCACCGGCGAGGGAGCGCTCCGCGTTGTCCGGCGGCTCCCCGGCCCCGGGGTGCGCGTGAGCGCCTCGCGCAGGACGCTGAACCCATGGGCAATCCGACGCACTACCCGCACATCGTGGTCCACGCCCCGGCGCTGGACGGCTCCCGCCGGGTCACCGAGGGGGATGTCGTCCTCGGGCTCGCCTCGCATCTCGACGACGTCGTCGAGATCCTGCGGATGGCCGATCTGGACCGGATCGAGGTGGAGGAGAGCGACCTCATCGAGTGGCAGGGCGGGGGCCCGGACGCATGGCCGGGACTGCCGGAGCACTACGGCGACGAGGAGCCCTCCGGCCCCTGACGTGTCTACGACAGCGGACGTAGGGCGGGTACGCCAACCTCAAATGAAGCTCTGAAGACCGCGACTCACGCTTCAACCCGGCCGTACGAGGGGCACATTGTTGTCACACGGGGCCCGCCGGCACGGGGGCGGCGGGCCCCGGTACGGCCACCGCCGCGATGCGGACCCCGGAGCGTCCACCGGGGAGCGGCGAAGGACCGGACACGGAAAACGCGGGGCGGCCCGACCGGAATCGGTCGGACCGCCCCTTCGCGCGAGCACCGCCCCCGCGTCAGACCTTCAGCGTCCGGATCGCCGTCGGCGCGTGCCCCGGCTCCGTCGCCGGCTCCTCGAACTCCACGACGTTGCCGATGTCGTTCGTCGCCGACATGGAGATATTGGTGACCCGCTCCAGGATCGCCTCGACCACGACCGGGACCTGGTGCTCCTGCGCCAGCTTCTTCGCCTGCTCGAAGGCCGCGCCCAGCTCGTTCGGGTCGGTCACCCGGATCGCCTTGCAGCCGAGGCCCTCGGCGACCTTGACGTGGTCGACGCCGTACACGCCCAGCTCGGGCGAGTTGATGTTCTCGAACTCCAGCTTGACCTGGAAGTCGATGTCGAAGGCGCGCTGGGCCTGCCGGATCAGGCCCAGGTAGGCGTTGTTGACCAGGACATGGACGTACGGGATCTTGTGCTGCGCGCCGACCGCCAGCTCCTCGATCATGAACTGGAAGTCGTAGTCGCCGGACAGGGCGACGACCTGCGCCTCCGGGTCCGCCTTCGCGACGCCCAGCGCGGCCGGGACGGTCCAGCCGAGGGGGCCCGCCTGGCCGCAGTTGATCCAGTGCCGCGGCCGGTAGACGTGCAGCATCTGCGCGCCGGCGATCTGGGAGAGGCCGATGGTGGTGACGTAGCGCGTCTCGGGCCCGAACGCCTTGTTCATCTCCTCGTAGACGCGCTGCGGCTTGATCGGGATGTCGTCGAAGTGCGTACGGCGCTGGAGCGTCGCCTTCCGCGCCTGCGCGGCGGCCGCCCAGGCGGAGCGGTCGGGCAGCCGGCCCGCCGCCTTCAACTCCCTGGCCACCTCGACGAAGAGCTCCAGAGCCGCCTTGGCGTCGGAGGCGATGCCGTAGTCCGGGGCGAAGATCCTGCCGATCTGGGTGGGCTCGATGTCGACGTGGACGAACGTGCGGCCGGCCGTGTAGACGTCGAGCCTGCCGGTGTGGCGGTTGGCCCAGCGGTTGCCGATACCGAGGACGAAGTCGGACTCCAGGAAGGTCGCGTTGCCGTAGCGGTGCGAGGTCTGCAGGCCCACCATGCCGGCGTTCAGCTCGTGGTCGTCGGGGAGGACGCCCCAGCCCATCAGCGTCGGAACGACCGGCGTGCCGGTCAACTCGGCGAATTCGACGAGGAGTTCCGTGGCGTCGGCGGTGATGACGCCGCCACCGGCCACGATCAGCGGGCGCTCGGCCGCGTTCAGCATGCCGATCGCCTTCTCGATCTGGGCGCGGGACGCGGCGGGCTTGTAGACGGGCAGCGGCTCGTACGTCTCCGGGTCGAACTCGATCTCGGTGAGCTGGACGTCGATCGGCAGGTCGATGAGGACCGGGCCGGGCCGCCCGGAGCGCATCAGATGGAACGCCTGCTGGAAGACGCCGGGGACCTGCGCGGCCTCCAGGACGGTGACCGCCATCTTCGTCACCGGCTTGGCGATCGAGGCGATGTCGACGGCCTGGAAGTCCTCCTTGTGGATCACCGCGGTCGGCGCCTGGCCGGTGATGCACAGGATCGGGACGGAGTCGCCGATCGCGGAGTACAGGCCGGTGATCATGTCGGTGCCGGCCGGGCCCGAGGTGCCGATGCAGACGCCGATGTTGCCGGGGTGCGTCCGGGTGTAGCCCTCGGCCATGTGCGAGGCGCCCTCCACATGGCGGGCGAGGGTGTGGGCGATGCCGCCGGACGCCTTGAGCGCCGCGTAGAAGGGGTTGATCGCCGCGCCCGGGACGCCGAACGCGGCGGTGACGCCCTCGCGCCTGAGGATCTCAACTGCCGCGCGGGCAGCGGTCATTCGAGCCATGGAGTACTCCTGCTTCGGCCGTCGGATGAGCTCCCGTCGCGCCCCACGGTCTGCACTTCCGTATAGCGGAAAGTAACTTCTACTATCTGGAAGCAATGTAAGTGGGTGGGTGAAGGCCGTCAAGAGTCGGACAAGCGGGGGCGGACAGGAGCACGATGGGACCGCTGACTTGCCCCATGCCGTGTCCTGGAGTGGGCCCATGCCCGAGAGCGTGCCGGTGCGCTGCCCGGCCTGTCGGCGCGAGCGTCTGTACGCCGCGCCGTCCTACCCCTGCCCGTGCGGCGCCCCCGTCGCCGCGCCGCTGGACCGCCGTACGGCCGCGCAGGCGGTCGTCCATCGCGCCTGGGAGGAGGAGTGGATCACCCTGCACTGCCGGACCTGCGGCCGCGCGGGCCAGTGGCCCCGGCCGGAACTGGGCTGCCCCTGCGGGACGGTACTGCGCATCCCGGTCGCCCAAACGAAAGAATCAGCGGAGACAACAGAAGCAGAAGAGGCAGCAGAGGCAGCAGAGGCAGCAGAACCCAGAGAATCCCCGGAGACGCCCGTCCCCCGGCCCCGTCGCCCCTTCCACCCCGTGGCCATCCGGACCGCTCGGGACGCGGTCACCGCCACCGCGCTGTATCTGCGCTGGCTCGGTTACGGGGACATCCGCCGGGCGGACCAGCGCCCCACCTCGGGGATCGGTCTCGCCGCCCGTGGCCTGCTCGCGCAGGTCGATCCCAGCGTGCGCCCGGCGTCGCTGCGGGACGTGGAGTGCCTGTGGCTGACGGCGATGGCCGACTCCGCGCGCTGTGTGTACTTCTCCCTCGCCGGATACGCCGACGACGCCCGCGTCCGGGCCGACGGCCTCGGCGTCCCCCTGTTCGTCCTCGACCTCACCGGCACCCCACGCCCGGTCAACTCCCCGGCCGACGACCTCGCCGACCGGGGTGCCTGACCAGCGCGCCCGCCTACGCTCCGTACCTCTCCCGCAGTTCCACCTTGCGGACCTTCCCGGACACGGTCATCGGGAAGGCGTCGAGTACCTGGAGCCGGCTGGGGATCTTGTAGTGGGCGAGCCGCCCGGCGCAGTAGGCGCGTACCTCCTCCAGGGTGGGCGGTTCGGCCGGGTCCCTCGGGACGACGCAGGCGAGCACCTCCTCGCCGTAGGTCTCGTGCGGGACGCCGACGACCTGGACGTCCCTGATCTTCGGGTGTCCGTAGAGGAACTCCTCGATCTCGCGCGGGTAGATGTTCTCCCCGCCCCGGATGATCATGTCCTTGATGCGGCCGACGATCTCGACGTATCCGTCCTCGCGCATCACCGCGAGATCGCCCGTGTGCATCCAGCGGCCGGCGTCGACGGCCTCGGCGGTCTTCTGCGGCTCGTCCCAGTAGCCGAGCATCACGCTGTAGCCGCGGGTGCACAACTCGCCCGCGGTGCCCCGGGGTTGGGTGATCCCGCTGACCGGGTCGACGACCTTGACCTCCAGATGCGGGAGGACCCGGCCGACCGTGCCCGTGCGGTGTTCGAGGTCGTCGTCCCTGCGGGTCTGCAGCGAGACGGGGGAGGTCTCGGTCATCCCGTAGCAGATGGAGACCTCCTCCATGTGCATCTCGGCGACGACCCGCTTCATCACCTCGACCGGGCAGGGCGAGCCCGCCATGATGCCGGTGCGCAGCGAGGTCAGGTCGTAGGCGGCGAAGTCGGGGAGGTTCAGCTCCGCGATGAACATGGTCGGCACGCCGTAGAGCGAGGTGCAGCGCTCCTGCTCCACCGCGCGCAGCGTGGCCGCCGGTTCGAAGGACGGGGCCGGGATCACGACGCAGGCGCCGTGCGAGGTGGCCGCGAGGTTCCCCATCACCATGCCGAAGCAGTGGTAGAAGGGCACGGGGACGCACACCCGGTCCTGCTCGTCGTAGCCGATCATCTCGCCCACGAAGTACCCGTTGTTGAGGATGTTGTGGTGGGAGAGGGTCGCGCCCTTGGGGAAGCCCGTCGTGCCCGATGTGTACTGGATGTTGATCGGGTCGTCGCAGGACAGTTCCGGGAAGGGCGCCGGGGTCGCGCGGGCGAGCAGCGCGTCCCAGGTGGGGTCGCCGATGTAGACGGTCTCCCGCAGCCGCGGGCAGCGGCCGCGCACCTCCTCGACCATCGCCCGGTAGTCGCTGCTCTTGTGGCTGAGCGAGGCGAACAGCAGGGAGACGCCCGCCTGGTTGAGGACGTACTCGACCTCGTGGGTGCGGTAGGCCGGGTTGATGTTGACCATGATCGCGCCGATGCGGGCGGTTGCGTACTGCACCAGGACCCACTCGGGGCAGTTGATCGCCCAGATGCCCACCCGATCGCCCTTGGTGACACCGCTCGCGAGCAGCGCGTACGCCAGTCGTTCGACGTCGCGGGCGAAGGCGGCGTAGGTCCAGCGCCGCCCGGACGGCACGTCGACCAGGGCCTCGCGGTCCGGCCAGGCGGCGACGGCCCGGTCGAGGTTGGCGCCGATGGTGTCGCCGAGCAGGGCCGTGTCGCCGGTGCCGTGCGTGTACGACGGTTCCGGGGTCGCCGATGGAGAGGTCACCGGAAGTCCTCCTCGCGGTACTCGGCCCCCGAGCCGGCCGCGGTGGCCTCGCGCAGCTCGATGCGGCGGATCTTGCCGGAGACGGTCTTGGGCAGCGGGCCGAACTCCAGCCGCCGGATGCGCTTGTAGGGCGCCAGGACGTCACGGGAGTGCTCGAACAGCACCTTCGCGGTGTCCGGGCCGGGCTCCCAGCCCTCGGCGAGGACGACGTACGCCTTGGGCACGGCGAGCCGCAGGTCGTCGGGGGCGGGGACGACGGCGGCCTCGGCGACCGCCTCGTGCTCCAGGAGCGCGCTCTCCAGCTCGAAGGGGCTGATCTTGTAGTCGGACGCCTTGAAGACGTCGTCGGCGCGGCCGACGTACGTGATGTACCCGTCGGCGTCGCGGGAGCCGATGTCGCCGGTGCGGTAGTAGCCGCCGGCCATCGCCTCCGCCGTACGGTCGGCGTCGCCGTGGTAGCCGGTCATCAGGCCGACCGGGCGGTGGGCGAGGTCGAGGGCGATCTCGCCCTCGGTGGCGCCGGGGGCGCCGGTGACCGGGTCGAGGAGTTCGATGCGGAAGCCGGGGCTGGGCCGGCCCATGGAGCCGGTCTTCAACGGCTGCCCCGGGGTGTTGGCGACCTGCACGGCCGTCTCGGTCTGCCCGAAGCCGTCCCGGATGGTGACACCCCACGCCCGCCGGACCTGCTCGATGACCTCGGGGTTGAGGGGCTCGCCGGCGGCCACGGCCTCGCGCGGCGGGGTGGCGAGCTGGGTGAGGTCGGCCTGGATGAGCATGCGCCACACGGTGGGCGGGGCGCAGAAGGTGGTGACGCCGGCCCGGTCCATCTCGGCCATCAGCCGGGCCGCGTCGAAGCGCGTGTAGTTGTGGATGAAGACGGTCGCCTCGGCGTTCCACGGGGCGAACAGGTTGGACCAGGCGTGCTTGGCCCAGCCGGGCGAGGAGATGTTGAGGTGCACGTCGCCGGGCTGGAGGCCGATCCAGTACATGGTGGCCAGATGGCCGATCGGGTACGAGGTGTGGGTGTGCTCGACCAGCTTGGGGCGGGCGGTGGTGCCCGACGTGAAGTAGAGCATCAGCGGGTCGTCGGCGAGGGTCGGCCCGTCGGGGGTGAAGGCGGCGGGCGCGCCGTCGGCCTCCTCGTAGGGCCGCCAGCCCCCGGGGGCGCCGCCGACGGCGATCCGGGTGTAGCCGCCGGGTACCTCGTCGAACTTCTCGGTGTCCTCGGAGCGCACGACGACGTGCCGCACCCGGCCGCGGTCGACGCGGTCGCGCAGGTCGGCGGGGCCGAGCAGCGGGGTGGCGGGGATGACGACGGCGCGCAGCTTCATCGCGGCCAGCGCGGTCTCCCACAGCTCGACCTGGTTGCCGAGCATGACGAGGACGCGGTCCTCGGCGCCGACGCCGAGGCCGCGCAGCCAGTTGGCCACGCGGTTCGAGCGTTCGGCCATCTCGCCGAAGGTCCGCCGGGTCTCGGTGCCGTCCTCCTCGACGATGTGCAGCGCGGTGCGGTCGTTGCCCTCCGCGATGACGTCGAACCAGTCGAGGGCCCAGTTGAACGCCTGGGGCCGGGGCCACTCGAAGCCCTCGTAGGCCCGGGCGTAGTCCTCGCGGTGGGCCAGCAGAAAGTCCCGCGCCCCGCGGAACGCTTCCGTCGCCGTCGTCATCTGTGCTCCTTCTGTCCGGACCATTGCCGGGTGGCTCTCTGCCATCGTGTAATCCGTGATGCAGGTCTCACTACCCCCGAACGGGGGTGTGCGCGGCACGAGGGTCCTTCTTTCGGAGCTGGAGGCCCGGGTCGCGGGAAAGGGCGTACGAGTGGCAGCGGACCCGTCCGGAGTGATGGAGATACGCGGCGCGCTGGCGCGGCTGCGGCGGGCGACGGGGCTGCCGGTGGCCTTCGGCGGCCTGGTGGAGCCGGGGCAGCAGCGGATGCGGATCAGCGAGATGTGCGGCGCGGACACGCCGGCGCTGCGCGGTCTGGCGGTGGTCACGGGCTACGGCCTGGGCGGCAAGACCCTGGCGCTGGCCCGTCCCTGCGCGGTCACGGACTACTCGCTGTCCCGGCAGATCAGCCACGAGTACGACGCGGCGGTCGCCGAGGAGGGCCTGCGCTCGGTGTTCGCGGTCCCGGTGGTGGTGCGCCGCCGGGTGCGCGGCATCCTCTACGGCGCCCTGCGCACGGCCCGGCCGCTGGGCGACCGCACGCTGAGCGCGGCCGTCGACGTGGCGCGGGACGTGGAGCAGGCCCTGGTGGTCCGGGACGAGGTGAGCGCGTTGCTGAACACGGCCCGCCCGCGGCCGCCGGAGCCCGCCGCGGGGGCGGCGGTGAGCCGGGAGCAGATCCGCGAGGCGCACGCGGCGCTGCGCGCCCTGGCGCCCCGGATCACCGACCCTCGGCTGCGGGAGGAGCTGCTGACGGCGTGCGGTCTGCTGACCGCGGCGCCGCCGGCGGCCGACGTGGTGCTGGCCCCCCGCGAGCTGGACGTCCTGTCCTGGGTGGCGGCCGGAGCGACGAACGCCACAGCGGCCGAGCGCCTGGGGCTGCGCCCGGAGACGGTCAAGGGCTATCTGCGCTCGGCCATGCGCAAGCTGGGCACCCACACCCGCGGCGAGACGGTCGCGGCCGCCCGCAGAGCGGGACTGCTGCCTTAGGAGGGAGACCTCGGCATGCTCGCGGCGACGAGGATCCATTCACTTGATGGGCGCTTGAATTTCCCTATGCCGGCACTTGTTATATCCCTCACCACCCCGTCACTCCGGATTTCCAAGCGTCGTTGCCTAGAATTTGGCCCGAACACGACACTCGGAGGGGAGCGGTGACCGTGCGACGGGACTTCCAGGAGCCTGCCCGATGCCGCCCCGACCTGGTCATCGGCAGGGGCGAGCTCGTCACGGCCGCGCGCGATCAGCTCGGGCGCGGCGGCAGTGTGCTCCTGCACGGCCCCGCCGGAATAGGAAAGTCGACGGTCCTGCGCGCTTTGGCCGCGGATTACGGCGACAGCGCCCGCACGGTGTTGCGCTGCTCGGCCACCGAGTCCGAATCCCACCTGCCCTTCCTGGCCCTGGCCGATCTGCTCGGCCTGGTCCTCGACGAGGTCTCCGGCAAGCTCCCCCCGGCCCAGCGCACCGCCCTGGAGTCGGCGCTCACCGGGCGCGGCGAGTCCACGCTCCAGCGCGACGGGCTCGCCCTGCGCCTCGCCGTGCTGTCGACGCTGCGCGCCCTCGCCGCCGAGGGACCCGTCCTCGTCGTCGCCGACGACCTCCAGTGGCTGGATTCCGCCAGTGCCGAACTCCTCGGCTTCGCCGCCCGCCGCCTCGGCGACACGCCGGTGCAGCTGCTGTGCGCGGTGCGCACCGAGGGCCAGGAGTACGACCGGCATCTGCGGGCCACCCCGCCCGACACCCTCGCCGTCCGCCTCAACCCGCTCTCCCGCTCCCAGGTCTCCGCCCTCCTCGACCACCGCGGGTACACCGACCTGCCCCGCTCCACGGTCCGCGAGATCCACCGCACCAGCGGGGGCAACCCGCTGTTCGCGCTGGAGCTGGGCCGCGCGCTCGGCGAGAACCCGACCCCGCCCAGACCCGGCGAGCCGCTGCCGGTGCCGACCTCGCTGCGCGCCCTGGTGCTCAGCCGCCTCGACATGCTCTCCGGCGAGGCCCGCCGCACCCTGCTCGTGGCCAGCGCCGGCGCCCGCCCCACGCTGGCCCTGCTGCACGCGGCCGGCCGGGAGAACGCCGAGGCGGAGACCGCGCAGGCCGCCGCACTGGGCCTGCTGGCGACCGAGCCCGAGGGCCCGGCCGTACGGTTCGCGCACCCGCTGATCTCCGCCGCGCTGTACGCGGAGGCGCCCGCGCAGGAGCGCCGGGCCGCCCACGCGGCGCTGTCCACCGCGGCCTCCGACCCGATCGAGCGGGCCCGCCATCTGGCACTGGCCACCACCGGCACCGACCCGGACGTCTCGGCCCGGCTCGCCGAGGCCGCCGCGCTGGCCCGCGACCGCGGCGCCCCCTCGGTCGCGGCCTCGCTCGGCCTGCTCGCCGCCCGGCACACCCCCGACGACGACACCCCGGGCCCGGACGAGCGGCGGCTGCAGGCCGCGGAGGACGCCATCACCGCCGGTGAGACCGACCTCGCCCGGGACATCGCCCGCGACGTGCTGACCCGGGCCACCGCGCCGGCCGAGCGGGTGCGGGCCTGGATGGTGGTCATCGAGTCGGCCGGGCAGGCCCTCGGCGACGTCGACTCCGTCTTCCCGCAGATGCTCGCCGACGCCGGCGACGACCCGGAACTGCTCGCCCTGGTCCACTACCAGCTGTCCTGGCGCGCCCTGATCATGGAGGGCGATTTCGCCGAGGCCCGGCAGGAGGCCGCGCACGCCGCGGACCTGGCCGCCCGTGGCGGCGACCGGCGCACCGAGCTGATGGCGCTGTCCTTCCAGGCGTCCACCGAGACCCTGATGGGCCACCCGAACGCGCCCGCGACCATCAAGAAGGCCCTGAAGGAACCCCAGGATCCCTATGTGGCCTGCCACCACAACGGCGCCGGCATGGCCCGCTTCCGCTGGCTGCTGATGAGCGACCAGCTGCCCGACGCCCGCACCACCATCACCGCGCTGCTGCGCGAGGTGCGCCGGCGCGGCATGGTCGAGAGCGAGGTCCACTTCCAGCGCTTCCTCGCCGACACCGAGCTGCGTTCCGGGCACTGCGGGCGGGCCCTGGACCTCGCCCGCGAGAGCCTGCGCCTCGCCCGCGACAGCGGCATCGGGCTGGGCGCCTCGGCGATGCTCACCTCCCTCGCGGAGGCGTCCGGCGGCGATGTCGACCGGGCGCTGGCGCTGGCCCGGGAGGCCGCGGAGCGCGCCGAGGAGGACGGCGACCAGATGTACCTCTCGCGGGCCCTGGCCGCCCTGGGCTACGCCCAGCTGGTGGCCGGGGACGCGCCGGGCGCGGTCGGCTCGCTGCGCCGGGTGCGCGAACTGGAGCACGGCCTCGGCATCACCGACCCGGCGCGCGGCCGCTGGCAGAGCGACCTCGCCGAGGCCCTGGTCCGGGTCGGCGAGACCGGCGAGGCCCAGGACGTCATCGACGTCACCCGTGAGCACGCCCTGCGGCTCGGCCGGGAGAGCGTGCTCGCCGTCCTGGACCGGGCGGAGGCGCTGGTGCGGGCGGCGCGCGGCGAACACGAGGCGGCGCTCGCCCAGCTGACGTCCGTTCAGGACCGGCTCGCCAAGCTCGGCTACGGGCTGGAGGAGGCCCGGGCCGCGTTCGCCCTGGCCCGGCTGCGCACCCGGCACCCGGGGCCGACGTCGTACGACGAGGCGGCGCGGCTGTTCCGGCGGTGCCGCGCGCTTCCGTGGCTGCGCCACGTCGAACAGGCCGCGCAGGCGGCGCAGTCGGCGCAGTCGGCGCAGACCGGCACGGCGGCGCCCGCGCGGCCCGTCACCACGTCGGCCCCGGCGTCCCTGCCGGAGCCCGCCGTGGACGCGCTGGCGGGGCTGGCGTCGATGGAGCGTCAGGTGGCCGCGCTGGTCATGGAGGGCGCCACCAACCGGGAGATCGCGGCCCGGCTGTTCATCAGCGTGAAGACCGTCGAGGCGACCCTGACGCGCGTCTACCGCAAACTGGGCATCCGCTCCCGGGTGGACATCGTGCGCCTGGCGGCGGGGCGCCACGCGAAGTGAACGTTCGGCGGGTTTACTGCCGTCACGGGTTCGCCGCCGGGTAACCGAGGGTTTTCCCTGCCCAACTCCCCTAGGGGGTTCCCTCATTGGGACGGGGCCCGCAGGGCCCTAGTTTTTGTCATGTGCCGCTCGCCCGGGCACACGGGGGCCGGTCCCGCGACCCCCGTGCAGCAACCCCCACAGCACCCGCGCGAACCCCCACCGGCATATCCCCCCACGAGGAGACGCATGTTCGGGCTCACCCGTGCCAAGCAGACCGCGGCAGCCGCCGTGGCGACCGCCGCCGCGGCCGCCACAGCGCTGCTGGGCGCCCCCACCGCCCAGGCCGCGCCCCAGCCGATCGTCGGCGGCACCACGACCACCACGACCGCGTACCCGTTCATGATGCAGATCACGGACGCCTCGCAGAACCAGTTCTGCGGCGGCACCCTGGTCTCGGCGACCAAGGTCGTGACGGCGGCCCACTGCATGGTCGGCGAGACCACCAGCAGTGTCAGGGTCGTCGGCGGCCGCACCTACCTGAGCGGCACCAACGGGACGGTCAGCCGGGTCAGCAAGATCTGGATCAACCCGGACTACACGGACGCCACCAACGGCGACGACGTGGCCGTGCTGACCCTGTCGACGTCGATGCCGTACACCACGGCGTCGTACGTCTCCTCGTCCCAGACGAGTGTGTACGCGGCCGGCACCACGGCCCGCATCCTCGGCTGGGGCACCACCTCGGAGAACGGCAGCTCCTCCAACCAGCTGCGGACCGCGACCGTGCCGATCGTGTCCGACTCCAGCTGCAAGAGCTCCTACGGTTCGGACTTCGTCCAGACCGACATGGTTTGCGCCGGATACACGTCCGGCGGCGTAGACACCTGCCAGGGCGACAGCGGCGGTCCCCTGCTCATCGGGGGCGTCCTGGCAGGGATCACTTCTTGGGGCGAGGGCTGCGCGGAGGCCGGTCACCCGGGTGTGTACACCCGGCTGACCACCTTCTCCAGCCTGGTGACCGCACAGGTCACCTCGTGACCCGACAGAACTCCTGAGCACCCCTCAGGTGATGAACCAGGGGGCGCTGCGAGCCTCCACGAGCGGCCCGCAGCGCCCCCTATCCATGCCCGTGTCACTCCTCTACGACGGTCCCGAACCGGATGTCGTACGGTGCGCCCGGGTGCAGGACCCCCAGCATCCGTGCCGCCTCCTCGGTCAGTTCCGAGCGCTGGGCCCTGGTCGGCGGGGCGAAGGGCTCGATGACGAGGGCGTCGTCGGTCAGCTTCCACACGCCGGCGAGGAAGCCGTCGAGGAGGAAGGTGCGGTAGGCCTGATTGCCCCGCCAGGCGCGGCCCCAGTACGCGGGCGGGATCACCCGGGTGCGGTCGGCGTGGGAGAGCAGCAGATTGTCGAACTCGGGCAGGAAGCGCGGCGGGGCCGGGGTGTCCGGGTCGGGCCGGGGGGCGTCGGGGAGGTCGAAGAGCTCCACGCCGTGCGGGTCGCGGAAGGTGACGAGCCGGTGGCGCAGCCGCTCGAACGCGTCCCGCAGCCGGGTCAGTCCGGCCCAGGTCTGCATGTCCTTCACGGAGGCCGGGCCGAAGGCGGCGAGGTAGCGCGGGACGAACTCCTCGGGCGCCGGGGCGGATTCCGCGGGGCGGCCCAGCCACCGCTCGACGGTGGTGAGCGCGACCTGGCCGCTGCTGCCCCACAGGCCGCGCGGGGTGACCTGGACGAGCGGCAGCGTGCAGCGGGCGGCGAGACCGAGGGCCTGCGGGTCGGCGTCCGGCCACTTGACGAGCAGGGCCTCGCGCAGCTCTTTCATGGTGCGCGGCTCGGCCTCGACGAGGTCCCGGGCGAGGGCGGCGAGCCGGCCCAGGTCGACACCGGCGAGCCCCTCGCGGAACTGGCCGAGCTCGCGCTCGCGGGCGGGCTGCACGAACGGCCGCAGGGTGAGGCAGTCGTCGGCGGTGTGGGTGTGGATGGTCGAGCGCAGGGTGACGATGCGGGCCACGTCCCGGCCGGCCATCAGCCGGGACAGGTCCTCGGGGGCGAAGCCGTCGAGGCGGGCGGCGAGCGCGTAGTACGGCGGCTTGACGTTCTGCGCCTGGAGACCGACGAGGTGCGCCACCGCGTCCCGCGCGGACATCGGGGAGCGACGCAGGAGCAGCTGCCGGTCGAGCGTGGCCCGGTTGAGAGCCCGCACACCGATCTCGGCCGCCGAGGCGGGACCCTTGCTCCCGGAGGTGGCCCTCGCGGCCGACGGACTCTTGCTCGCGGGCGCGCGCTTCCCGGCCGGCGTGTCCTTCCTCGCCGGCTTGGGGCTGGTCCCCGCCGACACAGCCTTCGCCGCCCCCGCCATGTTCTTCGGCTTCGTCATGTCGACGACGTTAGCGACGGTTGCGGACATCTTCTGTCCGCGATTCCCCACCGCACCCGGCCTTCCCCTCGCACCTGCTCCCCGTTTGCCCGTATATCCTGCCCTGTGACCCCCCTCCCGTGATCATGGGACCGCCGCAGGCGAAGACGACCACGCCGTACGACCGGAAGGCAGCCGGGATGTCCGAGCGCCGCACCGACCCCGCCGCGAAGAACTCCAGAAGGCCCGTCTGGCGCCGCGCCCTCACCCCGCCGCAGCCGGCGCGGCAGGCGCCCGCCCCCGTCCCGGCCGCCCCACCGCCCGCCGGTCCACCGGCCGAGGTGCCCAGCGTCGTCCAGGCCGCGCTCTACCGGGACGGGGTGCGCGTCTCCTCCCCCACCACGCTCGCCGAGACGTTCCGTGAGCTGCGCGAGCAGCGGTCCGGCATGGCGTGGATCGGCCTGGCCCGCCCGACGGAGGCCGAACTGCACTCGCTGGCGGCGGAGTTCGACCTGCATCCACTGGCGGTCGAGGACGCGAAGGAGGCCCATCAGCGGCCGAAGCTGGAGCGCTACGGCGACACGCTGTTCGTCGTCCTGCGGGCCGCCCGCTATCTGGACGCGCCGGAGGAGATCGACTTCGGTGAGCTGCATGTGTTCGTGGGCCCCGACTTCGTGATCACGGTCCGGCACGAGGCGGCCCCCGACCTGTCGGCGGTGCGACGCCGCATGGAGGAGTCGCCGGAGCTGCTGAAACTGGGCCCGGAGGCGGTGCTGTACGCGATACTGGACGCGGTGGTCGACGGCTATGTGCCGGTCGTGGCCGGCGTCCAGAACGACATCGACGAGATCGAGACGGAGGTGTTCCGCGGCGACCCCGAGGTCTCGCGGCGCATCTACGAACTCTCCCGCGAGATGGTCGAGTTCCAGCGGGCGACCCGACCCCTGGTGGGCATGCTGCACGGCCTGATGGCCGGTTTCTCGAAGTACGGCACGGACGAGGAGCTCCAGCGCTACCTGCGCGACGTCGCCGACCACGTCACCCACACCAGCGAACGCGTGGACGGCTTCCGTCAGGCCCTCACCGAGATCCTCACGGTGAACGCGACACTGGTCACCCAGCAGCAGAACGCGGAGATGCGGGCGCTGGCGGAGGCGGGCTTCGAACAGAACGAGGAGATCAAGAAGATCTCGTCCTGGGCGGCGATCCTCTTCGCCCCGACGCTGGTCGGGACGATCTACGGCATGAACTTCTCCCACATGCCGGAACTGCACTGGCTGTTCGGCTACCCCTTCGCGATCGCCCTGATGGGGGTCGTCTGCACCAGCCTGTACGTCATCTTCAAGCGGCGGGACTGGCTCTGAGTCCCCTCTGAGGAGGACAATGACTCCTCGGCTGAAGCCACAGCGCCCGGCCCTGTGCGGCCGCCATAATGGAGGCATGGCCTCCAACCCGCAGCACACCGGACCCGGGCCGAGGAACCTCTCGGGCGCAGACGCGGAGGACCTCGCGCTGTACCGGGAAAAGTTCCGGCGCCGTCTGCCGGATTCACTGGACGAGCTGCGCGGACCGGCCCACGGCGTCGTGGAGCTGCCGCTGCACCTGGCATGGTCCGGGATGACCTCGTACGACCTGGACAAACCTCGCCAGCGCATGGGCCTGTACCGCACCGTCCTGCACGAGGGCCTGCACGACGACCTGCCCCGCTATCTCAACCGGGATCTGCTCCTCGAGCTGTGGCCCGTGCTGCGCACCCTCGTCGGTCGCACCGTACGCACGGTGTGGGAGGACATCTTCCCCGATCTCGCCTCCCGCACCCGGGCAGCCGCGTGACGGACATGCCGGAGCTGCACATGCGGCTCCTGGCGGATGTGATCGCCCTCGGCTCGCCGTATCCGCTGGTCCTCACCGGCGGGTACGCGGTGCGGGCGCACCGCCTGGTGAACCGCCCCAGCCAGGACCTTGATGTCGCCACCGAGAACCCGGCACCCATGGTCGACATCGCAGCCGCGCTCCGCAGTGGCCTGACAGCCCGGGGCTGGAAGGTGCAGGCGCTGGAGACCGCCCCGCTGTCCGCTCGCTTCACCGTGACGGACCCCGCCACCGGGCAGGAGTGCGAGGTCGACATCCTCAAAGAGATCTTCTGGCGGCCCGTCGCCCAGAGCCCGTACGGGCCCGTCCTCGCCGAGGAGGACGTGATCGGGACCAAAGTTCGTGCCCTCGCCGACCGCGGAGCGCCGCGCGACCTGATCGACGTGTTCGCCGCGTCCCGTCGCTGGACGAATGCCGAGTTGGAGGAGTTCGGCCGACGTCATGCCCGCGGTCGCTTCGAGCGCGAGGACCTCCAGGCGAACCTGACCGGCGCCGAGTGGACCGACGACGAAGCCTTCATCGCCTACGGCCTCGACGAGGCCACCATCACCGCTCTGCGCGCCTGGGCCGTGGAGTGGGCGGACGACCTCGCGAGCCGCCTCCTCGAAGAGTCCGGTGACCCCGACATCGACTGATCGCACCCAAGCGAGAGCCGAGTTTCCTGGCAACAACAGGAAGCTTGTTGCATATTGATTGCAACAACTTACTCATGGCATAAGGGTGGACGATGGAAGCGATGCCGGACACGATCCGTGTCTTCCGTGGGGACGACCTGCTCACGTACAGCCCGGCTCTGCGCGGGGTCTATGTCGACGCGTTCTGCGCTCCGCCCTGGGACGAGGACGAGGAGCAGGCGGTCGCGTTCGTGGGACGGCTGGCGGGGCACGTCCGGCGGCCCGGCTTCACCGCCGCGCTCGCCTTCTCCGGCGAGGACCTCGTAGGCTTCGCCACCGCCTGGACGACCGAGGCCCCCTTCCCCACCGACCGCAACTACCCCCGGGTCGCCGCCGGCCTCGGCCCCGAACGCACCCGCGACTGGCTGGTCGGCGCCCGCCAGATAGACGAACTCGCGGTCCGCCCGGCCGCCCACGGCACCGGACTGGCCGGCCGGCTCCTGGAGGCGGTCACGGCGGACGCCCCCGACGGGCGCTGCTGGCTGCTGACCTCCATGCGGTCCGCCCGGGCGGTGTCCTTCTACCGCCGCGAGGGCTGGACCCAGGTCACCCAGCCCTCCCCCGACACCAACGGCATCGTCGTCTTCCTCGGCCCCCGTCACCCCGCCCGTACCCCGGCGGAGTGCCATGTCTCGTGGCCCATGTGATTCATGTGGCTCATGTGACTCATGCGCACGGCGCGCTCATGCCACCGCCCGCCCCGGGAAACGGCCCCCACGCGAGGCCACGGATCAAGGCCCCTTCCCCGCGCCGGACCTGACAGGCAGTCCGTTTCGGCCCCTGTCGGACGGGCCGTGGCGAGAACGCGACGGGGGCTGTGAGCGATCAATGGCTCCAGCCCCAAAGCTTGAACACAAATTACTCACATCCCCTCTTCATAACTGGTCCCGATGGTCTAGATTGACCGTGCTTCAGCTGTTCGGACACGAGGCGACCGCTAATGATCTATTGGTCCGGCGCTCAACTAAGCCAGCGGTCGCGTCCCCGGCGCCGGACGTGGGGGTGATCAATTCTTAGAGCCCGAATAGGGGCCTTGGGTGCGGGGAGCACCCGGGGTTTCAACGGTTTCGCGCGCACTTCGAGCGCCCGGTACGGCATGCGGATCCGCTGCCGCCAGGACGGGCTGTTCACATAGCTCCGCTTCGGCCGAGACGCGTGCGCGAGGGAGGCGGGGGCCTCCCTAGGGGAGGAACAGCGGGAGGCGGGGGCCTCCCGGGGGGGAGTAACAGTGTTGGGCGAACACGTCGAACCACTGGGGAACCTGGGGGGTTCTGTGCCGCAAGGGGGAGTAGTCAGCCCGTTTCCGTCGACGCGCGGGCGTATGGCGGACGGGCCGATCGGACCGCCGGCCATCGAATGGGAGCAGCGGTACCGCCGTACCGTGATCACCAGTGACACCGCGGCCACCGCCGTCGTGGTGGCGGGGATCGGCGAATTCTTCGGGGCACGGGACGCCGCCAACTGGCACGAGAAGTGGGGAATCCTCGCCTTCGGCACCGAACTGCTGGTGCTGGGGGCGCTCGCGGTGAGCCGGGCCTGGGCGCCGGCCGTACTCGGCCAGGGCGCCGAGGAATTCCGCCGGCTCGGACGCTCGCTGTTCACGGCGACCGTCGTCCTGGCCCTCGGCGGAATAGCGCTCACCTCACGGAACATCAAACTCTGGATCTTCGTCGCGATCCCCGCGATCGCGCTGGTCACCATGACCACGCGCTATCTGCTGCGCCTCTGGCTGCACAAACAGCGCAAGGAAGGACGGTGTCTGAGACCGGTGCTCGCCGCCGGAAGCCTGGCCACCGTCCGCGATCTGATCACCCGCACCCGTAAGTTCCCGCACCTCGGCTGGCGGGTGGACGCCGTGTGCACGACGGACGGTCTCGGGCTCGGCGGCGGGCACCTGGACGGAGTGCCGGTCGTCGGCCGGCTGACGGATGTCGCCTACCACGTCCGGCGCCACGGCTACCGCGTCGTCGCGGTCACCCCGGATCCGCACTGGTCCCCGGCCCGGCTCCAGCGGCTCGCCTGGAACCTCGAAGGCAGCGACGCCGAGATGGTCGTGGCCCCCGTCCTGATGGAGGTCGCCGGCCCCCGGCTGCACGTCGACGCCGTGCTCGGGATCCCGCTGCTGCGGGTCAGCATGCCGACCTTCACCGGCGGCCGACGGGCCGTCAAAGAGGTCGTCGACCGGACGGGCGCGGCGCTCCTGCTGATGCTCTTCGCGCCGCTGATGCTGTTCGTCGCGGTGCTCGTGCTCGTCGACAGCCGGGGCGGGGCGTTCTACCGCCAGCGCAGGGTCGGCAAGGACGGCCGCGAGTTCACCATTCTCAAGTTCCGCACCATGGTCGCCGACGCCGACCGGGCGCGCGCCGAGCTGGCCGACCGCAACGAGGGCGCCGGCCCGCTGTTCAAACTCCGCCGGGACCCACGGGTGACCCGGGTGGGAGCGGTGCTGCGCCGCTACTCGATCGACGAACTCCCGCAGCTGTTCAACGTGCTCACCGGATCGATGTCGCTCGTCGGTCCCCGGCCCCCGCTGCCCGAGGAGTCCGCCGCGTATGGCCCGGACATCCGCCGGCGGCTGCTGGTCAAGCCCGGGCTCACCGGCCTGTGGCAGATCAGCGGACGCAGCGACCTGTCCTGGGAGGAGGCGGTGCGGCTGGACCTTCGGTACGTGGAGGACTGGTCGCTCGCCCTGGACACAGTGATCTTGTGGAAGACGCTGCGCGCGGTGCTCTACGGGCAGGGGGCCTACTGATGCGCCGCAACCGACGCCCGGCGGGCGAGCGGACCACGGGCCCGAGAGGGTCCGTCAGGGGGAGGAACGGGTCATGAGGGTCAGCGTTTTCGGGCTCGGCTACGTGGGCTGCGTATCAGCCGCGTGCCTGGCCAGCATGGGGCACGAGGTCATCGGCGTGGACGTCAACCAGGTGAAGGTCGACCTGGTCAACGACGGCAAGGCCCCGGTGGTCGAGGAGCGGATCGGCGAACTCACCGCCGACGTCGTGCGCAGCGGGGCGCTGCGCGCCACCGTCGACGTCCGTGAGGCGATCATGGGCAGCGAGATCTCGCTGGTCTGCGTGGGCACGCCCTCGGAGCCCAACGGCAGCCTGTGCACCACGTACCTGGAGCGGGTCACCGAGCAGATTGGTGCCGCGCTGGCCGAGCGCGGCGGCCGGCACACCGTCGTGTTCCGCAGCACCATGCTCCCCGGCACCTGTCTGAACCTGCTGGTGCCGATCCTGGAGAAGAACCTCGGCGGCACGGTCGGGGTGGACGTCGGGGTCGCGGTCAACCCCGAGTTCCTGCGCGAGGGCACGAGCGTGCGGGACTTCTTCGACCCGCCCAAGACGGTCATCGGCGAACTCGACCCGGCGAGCGGCGACGCGGTGCTGGCGCTGTACGACGGCCTGCCCGGCGAGGTGTTCCGGGTGCCGGTCCCCACGGCCGAGGCCATCAAGTACGCGGACAACGCGTTCCACGGACTCAAGATCGGGTTCGCGAACGAGCTGGGCGCGGTGTGCCAGGCACTCGGGGTGGACTCGCACCAGGTGATGGACGTGTTCCTGGCCGACCGCAAGCTGAACATCAGCCCCGCCTATCTGCGGCCCGGCTTCGCCTTCGGCGGCTCCTGCCTGCCCAAGGACCTGCGCAGCCTGGTCCACGCGGCTCAGCGCGCCGATGTCTCGGTGCCCATCCTCTCCCATGTGCTGCCCTCCAACGCCGACCATCTCCAGCGCGCGGTGGAGCTGGTCGAACGCACCGGAAAACGCAAGGTGGGCCTGTTCGGGCTGTCCTTCAAGCCCGGCACCGACGACCTGCGCGAGAGCCCGCTCGTCGAACTGGCCGAGCGGCTCCACGGCAAGGGGTACGAGCTGCGGATCCACGACGCCAATGTGAGCCTCTCCCGGCTGATCGGCGCCAACCGCGAGTACATCGAGACCCGGCTGCCGCACCTCGCGCAGCTGCTCGCGGACTCCGTCGACGAAGTACTGGAGCACGCCGAGGTCTGCCTGGTCGGAACCAGGGATCCGGCCGTCCTCGCGGCACTGCCGCACGGCGACGGCCCGGTCATCGTCGACCTCATCCGCCTTCCCGACGCCGAGACGCGCCGGACCGAACCGGGGTACGTGGGCCTTGCTTGGTAATGCGATGAGCGGTGACGGGGCGGGCCGGCGGGCGCTGATCCTGGTGGAGAACCTGTCGGTGCCGTTCGACCGGCGGGTGTGGCAGGAGTGCACGACCCTGCGCGACGCCGGCTGGGAGGTCCACGTCATCTGCCCGCGCGGGGAGAAGCGGGACACGGAACCGGAGGCGGTGATCGACGGGGTGCGGATCCACCGCTACCCGCTGCGCGCCGCCACCGGAGGCCCCGCCGGCTACCTGCGGGAGTACGGAACGGCCCTGTGGCACACGGCCCGGCTGGCCCGCCGGGTCGGCCCGGTCGACGTGGTCCACGCCTGCAACCCGCCCGACCTGCTGTTCCTGCCGGCGCTGTGGCTGAAGCGGCGCGGCGCCCGGTTCGTCTTCGACCAGCACGACCTCGTACCCGAGCTGTACCTCTCCCGGTTCGACCGCGGCGAGGACCTGCTCTACCGCGCCGTGTGCGCGCTGGAACGGCGGACCTACCGGGCCGCGGACATCGTGCTCGCCACGAACGAGAGCTACCGGGACGTCGCGGTACGCCGTGGCGGCAAGCGGCCGGAGGACGTCTTCGTGGTGCGCAGCGCGCCCCAGACCGACCGGTTCCAGCCCGTGCCGCCCGAGCCGGAACTGAAGCGCGGCAAGCCCCATCTGCTGTGCTACCTCGGCGTCATGGGCCCGCAGGACGGCGTCGACTACGCCCTGCGCGCCCTCGCCAAGCTGCGCGACGACCTCGGGCGGACCGACTGGCACGCCGTGTTCGTCGGCTCCGGCGACGCCTTCGACGCGATGGTGGAACTGTCCCGGCGGCTCGGACTCACCGACCAGGTGCAGTTCACCGGCCGCGTCCCGGACGCCGACCTGGTGCGCTACCTGTCCACCGCCGACGTCTGCCTCTCCCCCGACCCGCGCAATCCGCTCAACGACGTGTCGACCATGAACAAGGTCCTGGAGTACATGGCCATGGGCCGGCCGATCGTCTCGTTCGACCTGAAGGAGGCGCGCGTCTCCGCCGGCGACGCCGCCGTCTACGCGCCCGCCGACGACGAGAGCGCGTTCGCCGGGCTCGTCGCGCAGCTCCTCGACGATCCGGACCAGCGGGCCCGGATGGGCAAGATCGGCCAGGAGCGGATCGGCGGTCCGCTCTCCTGGCGCAACTCGCAAGCGTCGCTGCTCGCCGCCTACACCGCCGCCTGCCGTGACCACGCTCCGGTGTCCGCGGGCGACCCGGGCCGGGCAGCAAGGAGGCCGCGCCGTTGAGCGATGACACGATACGCCTGGTCACGATCGGGCGGATTCTCCGCCGGCGCTGGCGGCTCCTCGCCGTCCTCACCGTGGTGGGCGCGCTCGTCGGCTACGGCACCTCCCTGCTGTTCCCGCCGCGCTACACGACGTCGGCATCCGTGCTGCTGCCCGGGGCGTGGGAGGAACGCGAGCTGCTGACCCAGACGCAGATCGCGACCAGTTCGGTGGTCGTCGACCGCGCGGCCGCCGCGCTCGACTGGCCCGGCGTCAGCGACCGGGAGCTGCGCGACCGGGTGAGCGCCACGGCCGCCGACGGCAACATCATCAAGATCTCGGGCACCGCCGAGACCCCGGAACGCGCCCAGGAGCTCGCCGACCAGATGGCCCAGCAGTTCGTCGCGTTCGCCGCGCGGATCGTGGGCGACGACACCGACCCGGAAGCGGCGGAGGAGCTGGAGGCGCTGCGGGACATGGTGGTGCAGACCAGCCGCCGCATCACCGAGCTGGCCGACGCCGCCGACCCGGGGCAGACCGTGGAGAGCGTGCAGACCCGCACCGAGCTGGAGAAGCTGCGCACCTCCCTCCAGGGGGCCATCAACAAGCTGGACCAGGCCGATCCGGCCGCCGCCAAGGCCAACATGGTCGTCATGGGGCCGGCGACCCGGCCGGCCGGCGAGGCGCCTCCCACGAGGACGCAGTTCATCGCCGGCGGGGCACTGCTGTTCCTCCTCCTCGCGGTCGTCGGCCATCTCGCCGCCGCGCGGATGAGCCGCCGGCTGCGCACCGAGCCGGAGATCGCCGCGGCCCTGGGCTCGGCGCTCCTCGGCACCGTCGACGTCTCCGGTGAACGGTCCTCGGACCGGCCCGAGGACCGTGGCGCGCGGGCCCGGCTGCGCCGGCTGCTGGGCACCGACGTCCGCTGGGACGTGCCCGCCCCGCACACCTCGGGCGACGAGTCCGCCCGGCGGATCCGCTACCGGCGGGTGTGCGCCCGTCTGAGGGACGAACTGCCCGCCCCGCGGCGGCTGCTGGTCGTCGTCCCGGACGGCGACGAGATCGCCCGCCGGGCCGCCGGACAGCTCGTCGCCGAGGCCGGGCGCGACCCATTCCTGCGCACGGTGGGGGTGTCGGTGTCCGAGCCGTTGGTGCCGGACCGCGACAACGAGTCCGGTGCCGTGGTCGTGCTCAGCGCGGGCAGCTGGACCGCGGCGGAACTCGCCGGGATCGCCGAGGCGTGCGCGGACGCCCGGCACGAGGTCGTCGGGGTCGTCCTCGCCGGCCCGGTCCGGGCGGCCCGCCCGAAGCGGCCGGCCGGCCGCCCCCGGGACGCCGCCGTGCCGGCGCTCGCGATGAGCGACGAGGCGACAGGAGTCTCAGGGTGACCACACGTACGACCGCGGACCCGGCCGCCGCTCCGCTGCTCGACCTCCAGGCGCTGGTGGTGGCGGTGCGCCGACGGCGCCGCCTGTGGTGCTCCGCGGCGCTGCTGGGGCTGATCCTCGGCGTGGCGGTGGCCGTCCTGCTGCCGCCGAAGCCGACCGCGGTGACCAAGGTGCTGGTGGCCCATCAGGAGGACCAGCCGAACGACCCCGGCACGCTGATCCGCACCGACGCCGCGCTGCTGCAGACCACGCGGATCGCGCAGGCGGCCCTGCACTCCCTCGGGTCCCCGGTGGCACCGGAGGACTTCATGCGGGACTACTCGGGTGCCGGGCTGACCAACAACCTGCTGCAGATCACGGTGACCGGGGACAGCGAGGCGGAGGCGGTGGCCCGCGCCAAGGCGCTGGCCGACGCGTTCGTCGCCGACCATGTGCGGCGGATCCAGGAAGCCGCGAACGCGCAGGCCAAGGCCCTGCTCGACCAGCAGGGCCGGATGCGGGCCGAACTCGCCCAGGTCAACCGGTCGATCGGGGACGGCTCACCGGGCAACGGGCCGAAGGCCTCGGCGAACCTGGAGTCGCTCTTCGCGCGCCGGGCCGAACTCACCTCCCGGATCACCGATTTCGGCCAGCGTGCCGCGGAGGCGCGGGTCGGCACGCCCCAGCTCATCGCCGGCACGCAGGTCGTGGACGCGCCGCGCGCGGTGCCGCACTCGCTGCCCAGGACCGCCGCCACCAACGCCGCGATCGGACTCGTCCTCGGACTGGTCCTCGGGCTGGTGGTGGCCGCGGTCGGCACGGTGGTCGCGGACCGGCCCGTGCTGCGCCGGGAGATCGCGGCGAACCTCGGCGCCTCGGTCATCGCGGAGCTGCCCGGCCGGTCGGTCAGGCCCTGGCGGCGCCGGCGGATCCGGGCGGCGCGGACCCGGCTCACCACCTCCCTGGCGCGTACCGCGCGCGGATCCGCGGAAACGCTGTCGCTGCTGGAACTGGGCTGTGCCCGCGGCGCCGCCGGGATCGCCCTAGACCTCGCCAGGTCGCTGGGGGCGCAGGAGCCGGTGGCGGTCGTCGACGGGCTGCCCGGGCCGCAGCTCGCGAGGCGGCGCCCGCAGCCGGGAGACCCGGCCGTGGTCGGCGGCGATCGGGCCGCGGACATGGCTCAGGAACGCCTGATCGGCGTCGGCTCGGTCGCGCCCGGCACCGCGTGGACCGACCTGCGGTATCTCGGCACCCGGACCGTGCTCGTCGTACGGGCCGGGCACGGCAGCGCCGCGTGGCTGCACACCGTGGCGCGGCAGCTCGCCGAGCAGCGGATCGCGGTGATCGGTGTGGTGCTGCTCGACCCCGACCCGCGTGACCGGACCGACGGCACGTTGTGGGACGGGCCGCCCGCCGCCGCGCGCGGCCGCGGCGAGAAGCCGGGCGGACAGAACGGGACCGGCCGGCACCGGGAACGGCTGCCGATGTGGACGGCACGGGTGCCGGACAGCGACCAGGAGGCTCGGTAGGACATGTGTGGCATCGCAGGCACGTACCACTGGCCGGACGGGAAGCTCGTCACCGACCGGCTCACCGAGACCCTCGCCCACCGCGGTCCGGACGGCGCGGGACGGTACAGCCACCCCGCCGGTGACGGCGAGGTGCACCTCGGGCACCGTCGGCTGTCCATCATCGACCTGTCCGAGACCGGCGCCCAGCCGATGGCCTCCGACGGCCTCGTCCTGACGTACAACGGCGAGCTGTACAACGCGCCCGAGCTGCGGGCCGAGCTGGCGGCCGCCGGGGTGCGCTTCCGCGGCACCTCCGACACCGAGGTGCTCCTGGAGGCGTGGCGGCGCTGGGGCACGGACTGCCTGCCCCGGCTGCGCGGCATGTTCGCGTTCGGCGTCTTCGACGAGCGGACCGGCGAACTGGTCCTGGCCCGCGACCAGTTGGGCATCAAGCCGCTGTTCCTGCTGCGGCGCGGCGAGGGTCTGGTGTTCGCCTCCGAGCTCAAGGCGCTGGCCGCGGTGACCGGCGGTTCGCTGGAGGTGGACCCGGGGGCGCTGGTGGCGTCGCTGCTGTACTACTGGGTGCCGGACTCGCGGTGCGCGTTCCGCGGGGCGGAGAAGCTGCCGCCGGGGAGCTGGCTGCGGTGCCGGCCCGACGGCCGGGTGGAGCGCGGCCGGTTCTGGGATCTGAGGGACGTCGCCGCCGAGGGGCGCGAGCGGGCCCGCAGCGGCGAGCTGCCGGACCTCGCCGCCGTCGTCGAGGAGTCGACGCGCCGTCATCTGCTGTCCGACGTGCCCGTGGCGACCTTCCTCTCCGGCGGGCTCGACTCCAGCTATCTGACCGCGCTGGCGGCCCGCCACCAGCCGGGGATCTCCGCCTACACGATCGGGTTCCGCGCCGAGGACGCCAAGTTCGAGGCGATGCCGGACGATCTGCGCTACGCCCGGCAGGTGGCCGAGCGGTTCGGCGTGGACCTGCACGAGATCGAGATCGCCCCGGACGTGCTCGACCTGCTGCCGCGGATGACGTACCACCTGGACGAGCCGATCGGCGACCCCGCCGCGATCAACACGTTCCTGATCTGCTCGGCCGCCCGGGAGGCCGGGGTGAAGGTGATGCTGTCGGGGATGGGCGCGGACGAGCTGTTCGCCGGGTACCGCAAGCACCTGGCCAACCTGCTCGCGCTGCGCTACCAGCGCGTTCCGCGGCCCCTGCGGCACGGGCTGTCGGCGGCCGTGGACCGGCTGCCGGTCGCCTCGTCCCGGCGCGGATACCGGTCGGTGCGCTTCGCCAAGCGGTTCCTGTCCTTCGCCGATCTGCCGCAGGAGACCGCGTTCCGGCGCAGCTACACCATGTACGACCGGCAGGAGCTGCTCGCGCTCGTCGATCCGGACCTGGCCGGGACGGTCGACGACGTGCTGACCGAGCACGCGGACGTCTACCGGGACAACGACCTCGACGACTTCGTCAATCGCATGTGCCTGACCGACGCCCGCATGTTCCTGCCGGGCCTGAACCTCACGTACACGGACCGCTCCAGCATGGCCGCGTCGACCGAGGTCCGGACGCCGTACGTGGACGTCGAGGTGGTCAAGGCGGCGTTCGCGTTCCCCGGCGACCGCAAGATCGTCGGACGGCAGGGCAAGGCCGTGCTCAAGGAGGCGGCCACCTCGATCCTGCCCCGGGAGATCGTGTACCGGCCCAAGGGCCTGTTCAGCGCCCCGCTGCGGGCCTGGATGAGCCGGGATCTGGCACCGCTGGTGCGCGAGGTGGTCGACGACGGCGAGCTGGTCCGCGCCGGGATCCTGCGCCGCGACGCGCTGGCGCGGATGGTCGCCGAGGACGCCGCCGGGCAGCAGGACTTCTCCAAGCATCTGTGGCATGTGCTGACCCTCGAGTACTGGTATCGCGACGCGACCTCTGGGTCCGGCCAGAGCACTCGGCAAACGGCTTAGGAATCAGGGGAGTTCGCGTGAAGCAGGTTGTACAGAACTACAAGAGCGGCGAGCTGGCGCTGCTCGACGTGCCGGAGCCGGGGTGCAAGCCGGGCGGTGTGCTGGTCCGCAGCGCCTACTCGCTGATCTCCACCGGCACCGAGCTCATGAAGGTGTCCGAGGCCGGCATGTCGATGGTGGGCAAGGCCCGTTCCCGGCCGGACCAGGTGGCCAAGGTCCTGCAGAGCGTGGCCACCAACGGGGTGGGCGCCACGTATCGCAAGGTGATGGGCAAGCTGGACTCGTACACGCCGCTGGGCTACTCGCTGTGCGGGGTGGTCGAGCAGGTCGGCGCCGGGATCGACGATGTGAAGGTCGGCGACCTGGTGGCCTGCGCCGGCAACGAGCACGCGCTGCACGCCGAGCTGAACTGGGTGCCGAAGAACCTCTACGCCCCGGTGCCGGACGGCCTCGCGCCGCGGCACGCGGCCTTCGGCACCGTCGGGTCGATCGCGTTGCAGGGCGTCCGCCAGGGCGAGTCCCGGCTCGGCGACGTGGCGCTGGTCGTCGGCCTCGGGCTGATCGGACAGCTGGTGGTGCAGCTGCTGGCCGCCTCGGGCGTCCGCGTGGTGGGGGCCGACCCCGACCCGGCGCGCTGCGAGCTGGCCGAACGCCTGGGCGCGGCGGCCTGCGGGGACCCCGCCTCCGCGACGGTGGCGAACTCCGTCGCCGAACTGACCGGCGGACACGGCGTGGACCAGGTGTATCTGGCCGCCGGCGGCGGCAGCAACCAGCCCGTCGAGCTGGCCGCCCGGCTGAGCCGGGACCGCGGCCGGGTCGTCGACATCGGCAAGTGCCGTCTGGACCTGCCGTGGAACGCGTACTACGAGAAGGAGCTCGACGTCCGCTTCTCCCGCAGCTACGGGCCCGGGCGCTACGACCCGGAGTACGAGCTGGAGGGGCGGGACTACCCGATCGGCTATGTCCGCTGGACCGAGCGCCGCAACCTGGCGTGCTTCCTCGACCTCGTCGCCCGCGGCAGCGTCGACGTGGAGCCCCTGGTCTCGCACGTCGCCGACTTCGACGACGCGGTGGAGACGTACGGGCGCCTGAAGGACGGCGAGCTGAAGGCCGTGGCCGTGCTGTTCCGTTACCCCGAGGCGGAGGGCGAGGCGGAGGCTCCGGCGATGGCCGTGCCCGCCGTCACCGCGCGGCGCGGTCCGGCCCGGGCCGTCACGTCCCCGGTGCGCCTGGCGTTCGTCGGCGCGGGCAACTACGCGACGTCGATGCTGCTGCCGCACCTGGCGCGGCGCGAGGGCGTGGAACTGTCCACCGTCGTCACCACCACCTCGCTGTCCGCGGCCAACGCCCGGCGCAAGTTCGGCTTCGCCAAGGCGACCACCGACCTCGACGCCGTGCTCGGCGACGCGTCCGTCGACGCCGTGTTCGTGGTCACCCGGCACAGCTCGCACGCCGAACTGACCCGCAGGGCGCTGCTCGCCGGCAAGACGGTGTTCGTCGAGAAGCCCCTGGCGCTCACCGAGGACGAGCTGGCCGGCGTACTCGCGGCGGTGGAGGAGTCCGGCAACGACCGGCTCCAGGTGGGCTTCAACCGCCGGTTCGCGCCGCTGCTGCGGGAGGCCCGGAAGCGGTTCGGCCCCCGGACCGGTCCGGCGCATCTGCGCTACCTGGTCAACGCGGGCCGCCTCGACCACGGCAGCTGGTACCTCCAGCAGGACACCGAGGGCTCACGGTTCGCCGGCGAGGGCGGGCACTTCATCGACACGGCGAGCTGGCTGCTGGGCGCCGACCCGGTCTCGGTGTACGCGGTCGCCCCGCCCGGCAACGAGGACCTCCAGATCGTCCTGGGCTACCCGGACGGGTCCACGGCCACCCTGAGCTACCTCACCGGCGGCCCGGCCGGCTTCCCC
Organism: Streptomyces sp. NPDC032126; assembly: GCF_055580085.1. Lineage (NCBI taxonomy): Bacteria > Bacillati > Actinomycetota > Actinomycetes > Kitasatosporales > Streptomycetaceae > Streptomyces > Streptomyces sp. NPDC032126. The sequence goes on along the minus strand of NZ_JBVIMA010000001.1, from coordinate 441,401 downwards.
AAGGAGACGCTGGACCTGATCGCGGACGGCCGCGCGCTGCGGCTCGACGACTTCGTCCGGGCCGGCGTGTACGACGGCCGCAAGCGGTGGGTCAGCTCCCGGCTGCCCAAGGCCCGGGACAAGGGCCAGCGCGCCGAGCTGGACGCGTTCCTCGACGCCGTGCGGACCGGCGGGCCGATGCCGGTGCCGCTGGAGTCGCTGGTCGCCACCACGGCGGCCACCCTCGCCGTGCGGGCCGCGCTGGCCGGCGGCGCGCCGGTGACGTTGGCGAGGACGCGATGACGGTGAGCGCGGGGAGTGCGGGCTGGTATCTGCGGCGGCTGTCGCGGATGGGACCGCGGGAGGTCGCGGGCCGGGTGGGCGACACGGTGCGCAGACGGCGGTGGCGGTCGGCGCGGCCGGACTGCCCGGAGGTGACGGGTGCCCGGTTCACCGCCGTCCTGCCCCCCGGGACGATCGCGCAGGTGCCGCCGGACGCCGCGAAACGGCTCATCGCCGAGGCGGACCGGCTGATGGACGGGCACGGCGGGTACTTCGGGGTGGACCGTGACGATCTGGCCGACCCGGACTGGTGGTGGGACCCGAAGACCGGGCGCCGGGCCCCGTGGGGCTACGCCTTCGACGTGCCGTATCGCGACGAGGACGCGGTCGGGGACATCAAGCAGATCTGGGAGCCGTCCCGGCACCAGTACCTCACCCAGCTCGCCGCCGCCTACGCGATCACCGGGGACGAGCGGTACGCCGAGCGGGTGGCCGCGCATCTGCGGTCGTGGTGGCGGGGCAACGCGCCGCTGCGCGGGGTGCACTGGACCAGCGGCATCGAGCTGGGCATCCGGCTGCTGTCCTGGGTGTGGATCCGCCGGCTGCTCGACGGCTGGCCGGGCGCGGCCGCCCTGTTCGAGGACAACCCGGTGGCGCGCGACCAGATCTGGCACCACCAGCGCTGGCTGGCCGCCTTCCCCAGCCGGGGGTCGTCGGCGAACAACCATGTCGTCGCGGAGGCCGCCGGGCAGTTCGCCGCGGCCTGCGCGTTCGGCTGGTTCCCCGCCTCGGCGCGCTGGCGTGCCGACGCGCTGCGGTCGCTGGACCGGCAGCTGCGCGCCAACACCTTCGGCTCCGGACTCAACCGCGAGCTGGCCACCGAGTACCACGGGCTGGTGCTGGAGCTCGGCCTGGCCGCCCTGGCCGAGGCGGACGCGGCGGGCGTCGCGGTGCCCGCGTCGCTCCGGCTGGTGCTGCTGCGGATGACCGACGGGCTCGCGGCCGTGGTCGACAACCGGCTGCGGCCGCCGCGCCAGGGGGACGCGGACGACGGGCACGGCCTGGTCGTGGACGGCGCGGGCACCGACCGCTGGGGCTCGCTGCTGGCCACCGGGGACGCCGTGTTCGGCCGGCTCGACTGGTGGCCGGTGGTCACCGGCACCGATGTGCGCACCCCGCTCCTCGCCGCGCTCATCGGGCCCACGGACCTGTCCGGGAGCCGCCCGGCGAGCCGGCCGGCCCACTTCGCCGACGCGGGCATGACGATCCTGCGCGGTCCGGAGGAGATCTGGTGCCGCTGTGACGGCGGTCCGCACGGCTTTCTGTCCATCGCCGCGCACGCCCACGCGGACGCGCTGTCGGTGGAGGTGCGGCACGACGGGGTCGACGTGCTCGCCGACCCGGGGACGTACTGCTACCACGGTCAGCCCGAGTGGCGGCGGTACTTCCGGTCCACCCTCGGCCACAACACCCTGGAGCTGGACGGCGAGGACCAGTCCGTCTCCGGCGGCCCGTTCCTGTGGACCCGGCATGCCGAGAGCCGCGTCCTGGCTGCGGACACCTCCGAGGCGGGCGTGGCCCGCTGGTGCGCCGAGCACGACGGCTACCAGAGCTCCGTGCACCGCCGCCGGGTGGAGCTGACCGCCGCGAGCCAGGAGCTGCGGATCCTCGACGAGGTGCGCGGCCCGCGCCGCGCGGTCCGGCTGGCGTTCCACCTGGGCCCGGCGATCACCGCCGACCTGGCGGGCGACCGGGCCCGGCTCACCTGGACCCGGGACGGCGAGGACCGCTCCGCGACGCTCGACCTGCCCGGGCAGCTGACCTGGCGGGCGCACCGCGGGGAGAGCGACCCGCCGCTGGGCTGGTACTCCCCCGGCTTCGGACGCAAGGAACCCACCACCACGCTGATCGGCACCGGCTCCACCGACGGCACGGAGGGCTTCACCACCGTGCTCAGGTTCCACGGCTAGGGAGGACGTGTGGGGATCACGTGGCGGCACCGGGCGTTGCCGGTGGCACCGCTGGTGCTGGCGCTGCTGGCGGCGACCGGCTGCGACGGCACGTCGGACGCCGGGGCGAAGCCGTCCGCCGCGCCGTCGTCCACGCCCGTGGCACGGGTGTGCGCCGAGCCCGCGGCCGGTCCGGCGAAGGCACCGGCGGGCGCGGTGACGGTCGACCCCGCGGTCGCCGGCGACCTGGCCGCGAAGACCAGGAACAGCCCCCCGCACACCACGTTCTGGCTGCGGCCGGGCAGGCACCGGCTCGAACCGGACCGCTACGCCCAGGTCGTGCCCAAGGAGGGCGACAGCTACGTCGGCGCGCCGGGCGCGGTGCTGGACGGCGCGAAGACCAACCAGTACGCGTTCGGCGGCACCGCCCGCGACGTCACGATCCGCCATCTGATCGTGCAGGGGTTCGTCGCGCCGCACGACGAGGGCGTGGTCAACCACGACTCGGCCGACGGGTGGGTGATCGAGCACGCGACGATCCAGAACAACTCCGGCGCCGGGCTGATGGCCGGCGCCCGCCAGCAGGTCCGCGCCAGCTGCCTGCGCGGCAACGGCCAGTACGGCATGAACGCGTACAAGGACGGCGGCCGGATCACCGGTCTGGTGGTCGAGGGCAACGAGATCGTGGGCAACAACACGGACGACTGGGAGCGCAAGCGGCCGGGCTGCGGCTGCACGGCGGGCGTCAAGTTCTGGGCGGTGGACGGCGCCGACGTCCGCGGCAACTGGGTGCACGACAACCGCGGAACCGGGCTGTGGGCGGACACCAACAACAACGACTTCCTCATCGAGGACAACGTCCTGGAGGCCAACGACGGTGCCGCGCTGATCTACGAGACCAGCTACAACGCGGTCATCCGCGAGAACACGATCCGCCGCAACAACTGGATCGAGGGCCGTCGGTACGCCGACCGCGGCGACACCTTCCCGTTCGCGACCGTCTACGTGTCCGAGTCCGGCGGCGAGCCACGGATCCGGGCCCGCACCGACAAGATCGAGATCTACCGGAACGTGCTGGAGAACAACTGGTCCGGCATCACCCTCTGGGAGAACGCCGACCGGTTCTGCAACAGCCCCGCCAACACCTCGTCCGGCGACTGCACCCTGCTGGTGAAGAACACCCGCAGCTGCGCGCAGCCGGCTATCGCCACCGCACCCCTGTACGCCGACTGCCGGTGGAAGACCCAGCGGGTGGACATCCACGCCAACCGCTTCGTCCTGGACAAGTCCGTCGTCGACTGCACGGTGCGATGCGACCGCATGGCGGTGCTGGCCAACTACGGCACCTACCCGGACTGGTCGCCGTACCAGGGCGAGCGGGTGGCCGAGGCGATCACCCGCAAGCAGGACAACCGCTGGCACGACAACGTCTACATCGGACCGTGGAGGTTCGTCGCCCACGACCCGAGCCGGATCCTCGACTCCGGGCAGTGGCAGGCCATGCCGTACCGGCAGGACGCGGGCAGCACCTTCCGCGCGCGGGAGGGTGGTTGAGATGAGCGTGGAGATGAGCGCGAACCACCCGTCGAGGATCACCGGGACGGTCTGGGGGCTGCTGGTCCTCAACACCCTCGGCTCCGCCGGGGCGAAGACCATCGTCCCGCTGCCCCGTTCCCTCATCCAGATGGTCACCATGGGCTCGCTGGTCGCCGCGTTCGCGCTGGCGCTGGCGCTCAATCTGCGGCTGCGCATCCGGGCCAGCGCCTATCTACTGCTGCTCACCCTGCTGCTGGTGCCGAGCGTGATCTCCAGCGCGGATCTGGAGTCCGGGTTCGGCGCGCTGTTCCGGTGCGCCCGGCTGGCGCTCTTCGTCGGCACGCTGTGGCTGCTCAGCCGCTGGTGGGACGGCGGCACGACGTTCGTGCGGTACCACATCCGGATGTACTTCGCGGTGCTCGGGTCGGTGGCCGCGGGCCTGGTCATCTCCCCGGGCGCGGCCCTGCCCGACCTCTACGGCGGGCGGCTGGTCGGCGCGTTGTGGCCGCTCACCCCGCCGCAGATCGGACAGTACGCGGCGGTGATCAGCGGGCTCACGGCGCTGCTCCTGCTGGGCCGGCGGACCGACCGGACCAGCGCGACGGTGGTCATCGTGCCGTCCCTCGTCCTGCTGGCGCTGACCCACACCCGGACGGCCACACTCGGCCTGCTCATCGGGCTGGCGCTGGCGATCGGCTCGCTCGTCCTGACCAGCGCCGCCGCCCGCCGCTTCTTCACCTGGACGGTGGTGTGCGCCACGGTGGCCGTGGTGGGGTTCGGTTCCGCGCTGCAGGCGTGGTTCCTGCGAGGGCAGAGCCAGGAGAACTTCAGCAGTCTCACCGGCCGGGCCAAGGTCTGGAACGCCCTGCTGGCGGCGCCCCGTTCGACCACGGAGTATCTGTTCGGCGCGGGCCTGGGCGACAAGTCGTTCGGCGGGCTGCCGATCGACAACAGCTGGCTGGCCGTCTACTACGAGCAGGGGATGACCGGCGTCACGCTGGTGGCGGCGATCGTCGTGGTGCTGGGCGGTGTCGCGCTGCTGCGCCCGCCGTCGCTGGAGCGGGCCTGCGCGATCTTCCTGATCAGCTACTGCGCGATCGCGTCGTACACCGAGGCCGGGCTGGGCGACGCCTCGCCGTATCTGCTGCATCTCGCGGTGGCGGCCTCGCTGCTGGCCGCGCCCGCCGGGACCGTGCCCCTGACCGCACCGGCCGGGGCCGCCGTCCGGCCGGCCCCCGACGTTCCTCGACGACGCGTCCCGCGCTGGGCCCGCAGATCGGAGGTGAGCTGACCATGCACGTTCTCGTGGTGCACAACCGCTACAACTCGGCGCAGCCGAGCGGTGAGAACAAGGTCGTCGACCAGGAGGTGGCGCTGCTGCGTGAGGGCGGCCACCGGGTCGAGCTGTTCGAGCGGCGCAGCGACGACATCGCCGCCAAGTCCCTGCCGGGCAAGGTCGCGCTACCGCTGCTGGTGCCGTGGAACCCGGCGGTCCGCAGGGAGCTGGCCGACCGGCTGCGCGCCGAGCGGCCGGACGTGGTCCACGTCCACAACGTCTTCCCGCTCCTGTCGCCCGCGGTCCTCGCCGCCTGCGCCGACGCCGGTGTGCCCGCCGTCGCCACACTGCACAACTACACCCAGGTCTGCCCGCCCGGCACCCTGCAGCGGGACGGCCGACCGTGCGCCGAGTGCGTCGGGTCGACGCCGCTGCCCGCCGTCCGGCACGGCTGCTACCGCGGCTCCCGCCTGGCGACGGTGCCGCTCGCGGTGAGCCTGTCGGTCAACCGGCGGCGCTGGTGGACCGGCGTGGAGCGGTTCCTGTGCATCTCCGCCGCCCAGCGCGAGGTCCTGGTGCGGGCCGGCATGCCCGCCGAACGGCTGGTGGTGAAGCACAACTTCGTGCCCGACCCCGACGACCGCCGCGACGGCCCCGGCGAGCACCTGCTCTATCTCGGCCGGCTCGCGGAGGCCAAGGGCGTACGGCTGCTCATGGCCGCGTGGGACGAGATCGCGGCGGGCGGCGGCGTGGGCGTGCCGCTCGTGATCGCCGGTACGGGGCCGCTGGAGGCGGAGGTGACCGCCTGGGCGGCGGGCCGGGACGACGTGCGCTGCGTCGGCCTGCTGGACGCGGCGGAGAGCCGGAAGGCCGTCGCGCGGTCGGTCGCCGTGGTGGCCCCCTCGACGTGGCTGGAGGCGTTCGGCCTCGTCGTCGTCGAGGCGATGGCCGCCGGGGTCCCGGTCGTCGCGGCCGGCCACGGCGCCTTCGTCGAACTCGTCGAGGACGGTGTGACCGGGCTGCTGCACCGGCCCGGCGACGCCGCCTCGCTCGCGTCCCGCATACGCCGAGTCGCGGCCGGGCCGGCCCGCAACGCGGAGATGGGACAGGCGGCCCGGCGCCGCTACGAACAAGGTTTCAGCCCGGCGGTCGGTCTCGACCGCCTGGTGGAGGAGTACCGCTCCGCGATCGCGGGCCGGTCAGCACAGACTCGCGGCGGGGACACCCGCGCGAGCTGGGGGGATGGGGACAGTAGATGACACGATGCCGACTGTGCGGCTCGGAGGCGATGGCGAGCGTCGTCGACCTCGGGGCGACGCCGCCCTGTGAGAGCTTTCTCGCCGCGGACCAACTGGATCGACCGGAGCCCGCGTATCCGCTGCACCTGCGGGTGTGCGCCGACTGCTGGCTGGCGCAGATCCCGCCGCTGATCACGCCGGAGGAGACGTTCAAGGAGTACGCGTACTTCTCCTCCTTCTCGACGTCGTGGGTGGAGCACGCGCGCACGTTCGTCACGGGCGCCGAGAAACGCCTCGGCCTCGGCCCCGACGCCTTCGTGGTCGAGGTCGCGAGCAACGACGGGTATCTGCTGAAGCACGTGGTGGACCGGGGGATCCGCTGCCTCGGCATCGAGCCGTCGGTGAACGTCGGCGCGGCGGCACGGGACAAGGGCGTGCCCACGCTCACGGAGTTCCTGAGCCCGGACACCGGCGCGGCCGTACGCGCCGAACACGGCCCGGCCGACCTCGTGGTGGCCAACAACGTGTACGCGCACATCCCCGACGTGGTCGGGTTCACCCAGGGACTGCGCGCCCTGGTCGCCGACGACGGCTGGGTCTCCATCGAGGTGCAGCACCTGCTGACCCTGATCGAGGAGAACCAGTACGACACGATCTACCACGAGCACTTCCAGTACTACACGGTCGCCTCCGCGATCCGCGCCCTCGCGAGCGGCGGACTCGCCCTCGTGGACGTCGAGTTGCTGCCCACGCACGGCGGCTCCATCCGGCTGTGGGCCCGGCCGGCCGAGGTGGCGGGCGAGCCGACACAGCGGGTGGCCGACGTACTGGCCCGGGAGAAGGCCGCCGGGCTCCAGGAGCTGTCCGGGTACACGGAGTTCTCCGATCGCGTGGCCAAGGTGCGCCGGGACCTCCTCAAGTTCCTCATCGAGGCGGCCGAGCGCGGCGAGACGGTCGTCGGCTACGGCGCCCCCGGCAAGGGCAACACCCTGCTCAACCACTGCGGCATCCGGCCCGACCTGCTCGCGTACACGGTGGACCGCAATCCGTACAAGCACGGCAGGTTCACCCCGGGCACCCGCATCCCGATCCTGCCGCCCGAGCAGATCGCCGTCGACAAGCCGGACTACGTGCTCGTCCTCCCGTGGAACCTGCGGGCCGAACTGACCGAGCAGCTGTCCTTCGTGCACGAGTGGGGCGGCCGGCTGGTCTTCCCCATCCCGGAACTGAGCGTCGTCGAGGGCGCGTCCCGAAAGGTCACGGCATGAAGGTCGTTCTGTTCTGCGGCGGTTACGGGATGCGGATGCGCAACGGAACCTCCGACGATGTGCCCAAGCCGATGGCGATGGTCGGTCCGCGGCCGCTGATCTGGCACGTCATGCGCTACTACGCGCACTTCGGGCACAAGGAGTTCATCCTGTGCCTGGGCTACGGCGCCCACCACATCAAGGACTTCTTCCTCAACTACGAGGAGACGACGTCCAACGACTTCGTGCTGCGCGGCGGGCGGACCGAGCTGCTGTCCACCGACATCGCCGACTGGACGATCACGTTCGCGCAGACCGGCATCGAGTCCCCGATCGGGGAGCGCCTGCGCCGGGTGCGCCACCACCTGGACGGCGACGAGATGTTCCTCGCCAACTACGCCGACGTGCTCACCGACGCCCCGCTGCCGGAGATGATCGAGAAGTTCGCCCAGCGCGACGCCGGCGCCTCGATGATGGTGGTGCCGCCCCAGTCCTCCTTCCACTGCGTGGAGCTGGGCGAGGACAACCTGGTCGGCGGCATCACCGCGGTGAGCGAACTGCCGCTGTGGGAGAACGGCGGCTACTTCGTACTCCGCCAAGAGGTGTTCGACCACATCCCGGAGGGCGGGGACCTGGTCGCCGACGGATGCGCCCAACTGGCCAAGCGGGGACGGCTGGTGGCGCACCAGCACCGCGGCTTCTGGAAGCCGACCGACACGGTGAAGGAGCGGGCCGCGCTCGACGAGGCCTACGCCCGGGGCGACCGCCCGTGGGCCGTGTGGGAGCAGGGGGTGCGCGCGTGATCCGACTCGGGGCCGGGTCCCTGGACCGGATCGTCGCCGTGGCCGCGCACTGCGACGACATCGCCATCGGCGCCGGCGGCACCCTGCTGACGCTGTGCCGTGCACGGCCCGGCATCCGGGTCGACGCGCTGGTGCTCTCCGGCGGCGGCAGCGAGCGGGAGGGGGAGGAGGCGGCGGCGCTCGCCGCCTTCTGCCCGGGCGCCGACCTGCGGCTGACCGTGCACAAGCTGCCCGACGGCCGGCTTCCCGCGTACTGGGAGGAGGCCAAGTCCGCGGTCGAGGAACTGCGCGCGCAGACCGACCCGGACCTGATCCTGGCCCCGCGCGCCGATGACGCGCACCAGGACCACCGGGGCCTGGCGCAGCTGATCCCCACCGCCTTCCGCGACCACCTCGTGCTCGGCTACGAGATCGTCAAGTGGGACGGCGACCTCGGCCGCATGGCGGCGTACCAGCCGCTGTCCTCGGAGATCGCCGAGGAGAAGGTGCGGCTGCTGCAGGAGCACTACGCCTCGCAGCGGCACCGGCCCTGGTACGACCGGGAGGCCTTCCTGGGTCTCGCGCGGATCCGCGGCATCGAATGCCACGAGCGCTACGCCGAGGCGTTCGCCGTCACCAAACTCACGCTCAACCTGGGGGGTTGAACCATGCGCGTACTGCTGACCGGACACCAGGGATATCTGGGAACCGTCATGGCCCCGGTCCTCGCCGCCGCCGGACACGAGGTCGTCGGCCTGGACGCCGGCCTGTTCGCCGACTGCGTCCTCGGCCCGCGGCCCGCCGACCCGTCGGGGCACCGGGTGGACCTGCGCGACGTCACGGCCGACCACGTGGCCGGCTTCGACGCCGTGATCCACCTGGCCGCGCTCTCCAACGACCCGCTGGGATCGCTGGCGCCGGAACTCACCTACGACATCAACCACCACGCGTCCGTACGGCTGGCCCGGCTGGCCCGCGACGCCGGGGTGCGGCGCTTCCTGTACGCGTCGACCTGTTCGGTGTACGGCGCCGCCGGCGGCGACGACCTGGTCGGCGAGGACGCCCCGCTGCGCCCGGTGACGCCGTACGCGGAGTCCAAGGTGCGGGTGGAGGACGACCTGCACGAACTGGCCGACGACGACTTCACCCCGGTGTTCATGCGCAACGCCACCGCCTTCGGCTACTCGCCCCGGCTGCGCGCCGACATCGTGCTGAACAACCTGGTGGGCCACGCCCTGCTGTCCGGCGAGGTCCTGGTGCTCTCCGACGGCACGCCCTGGCGCCCGCTGGTGCACGCCGCCGACATCGCGCGGGCCTTCACGGCCGCGCTGAGCGCGCCACGGGAAGCGGTGCACGACCGGGCGTTCAACATCGGCAGCGAGACCAACAACGTCACGGTCGCCGAGATCGCGGAGCAGGTCGCCGAGGCGGTGTCCGGCGCGAAGGTGCGGATCACCGGCGAGAACGGCGCCGACCCGCGCTCGTACCGGGTGGACTTCTCCCGGTTCCGCGCGGCGCTGCCGGGCTTCGACTGCGAGTGGTCGGTGAAGCGGGGAGCGCTGGAACTCGCCGACGCCTACCGGGACCACGGCCTGACCCGCGAGGCCTTCGACCAGCGCTTCACCCGCCTCGCCGTGCTGCGCGCGGCGTCCGAGGCGGGCACCGTCGACGACACCCTGCGGTGGCGCCGGTGACCACGCAGGGGGAAAGAGGTACCGGCGAGGAGATGTACGCCCTGGTGGAGCGGCTGTACCCGCTCTGCCGGAGCATCACCGGCGACGGTGTGCGCGCCACCCTGGACATCGTCGGCGAGTACATCCCGCTGCGGGTGCACGAGGTGCCGACCGGGACGCAGGTCCTCGACTGGACGGTGCCGCAGGAGTGGAACATCCGGGACGCGTACATCGCGGACGCCTCCGGACGCCGGGTCGTGGACTTCGCCGCGTCCAGCCTGCACGTGCTCGGCTACAGCGTGCCGGTGTCGCGGACCATGCCCCTGTCCGAGCTGCGCGCGCATCTGCACACCCTGCCGGACCAGCCGTCCTGGGTGCCGTACCGCACCAGCTACTACCAGCCGGAGTGGGGCTTCTGCCTGGCGCAGGACACCCTGGACGCGATGCCGGACGGCGACTACGAGGTGGTCGTCGACTCCACCCTCGCCGACGGCCACCTCACCTACGCCGAGCATGTGGTCCCCGGGCAGGTCACGGACGAGGTGATCGTCTCCTGCCACGTCTGCCACCCGTCGCTGGCCAACGACAACATGGCCGGCGTGGCGGTGGCGACATTCCTGGCCCGGGCGCTGGCCGAGGAGAAGCCGTACCACACCTACCGGTTCATCTTCGCGCCCGGCACCATCGGGGCGATCACCTGGCTGGCCCGCAACGCGGAGCGGATCGAGCGGGTCAAGCACGGGCTGGTGCTGGCCTGCGCCGGCGACCGGGGCTCCTTGACGTACAAGCGGAGCAGGCGCGGCGACGCGGAGATCGACCGGGTGATGCGGCATGTGCTGGCCGCCTCCGAACGGCCGCACCGCGTCACCGAGTTCACTCCGTACGGCTACGACGAGCGGCAGTACTGCTCGCCCGGTTTCGACCTCGGCGTGGGCTCGCTCACCCGGACCCCGTACGCGGGCTACCCCGAGTACCACACCTCGGCCGACAACCTGGATCTCGTCTCCCCGGAGGCGATGGCGGACACCCTCGCGGTCTGCCGCGAGGCGTTCGCCGTCCTGGACCGCAACCGCCGGTACGTCAACCTCAGCCCCTACGGCGAACCGCAGCTGGGCCGGCGCGGGTTGTACGACGCGCTCGGCGGCCGCAGCGACACCAAGCAGGCGCAGATGGCCATGCTGTGGGTGCTCAGTCTGTCCGACGGCGAACACGGTCTGCTGGACGTCGCCGAGCGGTCCGGGCTGCCGTTCGACACCGTCGCCACCGCCGCCGACGCCCTGCGCGGCGCCGGCCTGATCAAGGCATGACGCCCATGACCACCGAGGAGGAGCGGACAGCCGCACCGACAGGGTCCGCCAAGCGGGCCCTCGTCGGCCGGCTGTCGTGGGGACTGGCCGACCAGGCGGCCTCCAGCATCAGCAACTTCGCGGTGGGCATCTATGTGGCCCGCTCGCTGGGGGTGACCGCGTTCGGCGTGTTCAGCCTGGCCTGGGTGACCTACGGCGTGGTGCTCAATGTCTCCCGCGGCCTGGCCACCGACCCGCTCGTGGTGCGCTTCAGCGGTGTGCCGGAGGCGGACTGGCGCGGGGCGGTGGCCCGCTCGACGGGTACGGCGCTCGGCGTCGGTACCGCCATCGGCGCCCTGTCCCTGGTGGCCGGAGTGGCGCTCGGCGGCCGGCTGGGGCCCGCGTTCGTCTGTCTCGGCGTCATGCTGCCGGGGCTGCTGCTGCAGGACGCCTGGCGGTTCTCGTTCTTCGCGGCGGGCGACGGCCGCAAGGCCTTCCTCAACGACGTCGTGTGGTGCGTGGCCCTCGTCCCGGCCATGGTGGCGGCGGCCCGGGTGAACACCGTGGCCGCCTTCGTGCTGGCCTGGGGCGCGTCCGCCGCGGTGGCCGCCGCGTACGGCTGCCTCCAGTCCGGCATCCGGCCCCGGACGGCCCAGGCGCGCGGATGGCTTCGCGAGCAGCGCGATCTCGGCTACCGCTACCTGGTCGAGAACGTCAGCCTCAGCGGCGCGAGCCAGCTGCGGGCCTATGGGCTCGGCGCGATCGTCGGGGTCGGCGCGGTGGGCGCGGTGCGGGGTGCCGAGCTGCTGATGGGCCCCTTCCTCGCCGTCCTGATGGGGCTGTCGCTGGTCACCGTCCCGGAGGCGGCACGGGTGCTGCGGCAGTCCCCGCACCGCCTCGGCGCGTTCTGTCTCCTGCTGGGCGGCGGGCAGGCCGCCGCCGCGCTGCTGTGGGGCGGGTCGCTGTTGCTGCTGCCCGACCGGCTCGGCGAGCTGGTCCTCGGCGACGTCTGGCACTCCGCCTCACAGCTCATCGTGCCGATCACCCTCGGCGTCGCGGGCGCCGGCCTCGGCACCGGCGCGGCCGCCGGGCTGCGCGCGCTCGGCGCCGCCCGGCACAGCCTGCGCTCCCAGCTGTTCGCCTCCGCCTGCTATGTCGGCGGCGGCCTCGGCGGGGCGGCCCTCGCCGGCACGGTCGGCTCGGCCTGGGGCGTCGCCGCCGCGACCGTCAGCGGCTCGGCCGTGTGGTGGCTGCACCTGCGGTCCGCCCTGCGCGAGCGCCACCACGACTCCGTTCCCGAAGTGAGGACCTCATGACCGACCGACCCAGGCTGAGCATCGGCCTGCCCGTGTACAACGGCGAGGAGTATCTGGCGGAATCGCTCGACGCGCTGCTCGGCCAGACCTACGAGGACTTCGAACTCGTCGTCTCCGACAACGCCTCCACCGACGGGACCGAGGACATCTGCCGCAAGTACGCCGCGCAGGACGCCCGCATCCGGTACATCCGGCTGCCGCGCAACGTCGGTGCCACACCCAACCACAACTATGTGTTCACCCAGTGCCGCGGCGAGCTGTTCAAGTGGGCCTCGCACGACGACCTCTACGCCCGGGATCTGCTGCGGACCTGCGTCGAGGCGCTGGACGAACGGCCGGACGTGATCCTCGCCCACGCCGACCAGGCCGTCATCGACGGCGACGGCCAGGTGAAGGTCCCCTACGACTACACGCTCGACACCGGCTCGCCGCACGCCCCGGAGCGCTTCCGCAGCCTGCTGTTCGAGCCCGGCGGCGACGACTTCTACGGGGTGATCCGGGCCGACGCGCTGCGCCGGGTACGGCCGATGGACAGCTACCACCACGCGGACCGCACGTTCGTCGCCGAGATCGCCCTGCACGGGCGCTTCCACCAGGTGCCGGAGCTGCTGTACTTCCGCCGCGACCACCCCACCCGCGCCGAGCGGGCGAACCCGTCCAAGCGCGCCCGGTGCGTCAACCTGGACCCGCGCCGGGCGGGCCTGCTGCATCCGACGCCCCGGCTGCTCGCCGAGTACGTCTGGGGCTTCGTCTCGGCGATCCGGCGGGCCCCGCTGTCCCCGGCCGACCGGCGCGCGTGCTACCGCCATCTGGTGGCGTGGGCGACCAGCCGGGTCCGGCCGGGCGCGGGTGAGCGGGTCGAGGACCGTGCCCCGGTCGACCCGGCCGAGCTGACCGTCTCCGTCGACGCCCTGGTCGCCGGACGAGAAGGGAGGCGGGCGTGAACCGGCGTACGCGGGTGGGGGTGTTCGGACTGCTCGGGTCCGGCAACCTCGGCAACGACGGGTCGCTGGAGGCCGTCCTGCGCTATCTGCGCGCCGAGCATCCGGACGCCGTGGTGGACGCGCTGTGCGGCGGACCCGAGGCGGTCACGGCCCGGTTCGGGATCCCCGCGACACGGCTGCACTGGAACCGCGCGGAGTACCGGACCGCGTCCCGCGCGGGCGCGATCGTCTCCAAAGGGCTCGGCAAACTCGTCGACGTCTTCCGCACCGCCGCCTGGGTGCGCCGGCACGACGTGGTGATCGTGCCCGGCATGGGCGTCCTGGAGGCCACTCTGCCGCTGCGGCCGTGGGGCTTCCCGTACTCGCTGTTCCTGCTCTGCGCGAGCGGACGGCTGCTGGGCACCCGGGTCGCGCTGGTCGGTGTCGGCGCCGCCGGGATCCGGAGCCGCCCGACCCGGGCCCTGGTGCGCTGGTCGGCGCGGCTCGCCGCCTACCGGTCGTACCGCGACGAGCAGTCCCGCGACGCGATGCGCGCGATGGGCGTGGACACCGCGCGCGACGAGGTCTACCCCGACCTCGCGTTCTCCCTGCCCACGCCACGGGCGGGCGCGCCCACGGGCACGCCGGGGCCGGTCTGCCTGGGCGTCATGGACTTCCACGGCGGCAACGACGACCGCGCCCGGGCCGAGGAGATCCACCGCCGCTACCTCGACGGGACGATCACCTTCGTGCGCACCCTGGTCGACGAGGGCAGGCCGGTCCGGCTGCTCACCGGCGACACCTGCGACGAGGCGGTGGTCGCCGCGATCCTCGACGCGGTCGACTCACCGCTGGTCACCGCGGCCGAACCGGCCTCGCTGGCGGACCTGATGGACGAGATGGCGGCCGCCGACAGCGTGGTGGCCGTCCGCTACCACAACCTGATCTGCGCGCTGAAGACCGCGACGCCCGTGCTCGCCCTCTGCTACGCGGCGAAGAGCGACGCGCTCATGGACCGGATGGGCCTGGGCGCGTACTGCCACCCGGCCCGCGAGGTCGACGCCGACCGGCTGCTCGAACAGTTCCGGGACCTGGAGAAGCACGCGGCGGAGCTGCGCCAGACCCTCGTCGAGCGCAACCGGGTCGCCGCGGAGCAACTCGCCGAGCAGTTCGCCGTTCTGACCACGACCCTGTTCCCGGGCACCGCCCCCGCACTACGGAAGGCTCCATGAAAGCGACCGAAGTCCCGGAGATCGCCGGCGCGTACCTGTTCGAGCCGACGCCGTACGCCGACGAACGCGGCTTCTTCTGCCGCACCTTCGACGTCGACGTGATCCGCTCGGTGGGCCTCGACCCGCACGCCTTCGTCCAGGACAGCGTGTCCCGCTCGGTCCGGGGCGTCCTGCGCGGCCTGCATCTGCGCTCCGGCGCCGGGGAGGCCAAGCTGGTGCGCTGCTCGTACGGGCGGATCTACGACGTCGTCGTCGACCTGCGCCCCGACTCGCCGACGTACCGCCGCTGGACGTTCTTCGAACTGTCCGGCGAGACCCAGGCGACCCTGTACATCCCGGCGGGCTGCGCGCACGGCTTCCAGGCGCTCACCGAGACCGCCGACACGTCGTACCGCATCGACCGACCGCACGACCCGTCCGAGGACGTGACGATCGCCTTCGACGACCCGGAGCTCGCCATCCCCTGGCCGCTGCCGGTCACGTCGATGTCACCCCGGGACCGGGAGGCACCCAGCCTCGCCGAGGTCCTGAAGCACAGAGAGAGTTGAGGCCCGCGTGGACACCGAAGACACCGGCGCGTTCCGTCTGCCCCGGTCGCGGCAGGCGAACGAGCGGCTGCACGCCCTGATCCCCGGGGGCGCGCACACCTACGCCAAGGGCGACGACCAGTACCCCGAGGACCTGGCCCCGGTCATCAGCCACGGCCACGGTGCCCATGTGTGGGACGTCGACGGCAACCGGTACGTCGAGTACGGCTCGGGGCTGCGGTCGGTCAGCCTGGGCCACGCCCACCCGCGCGTGACCGAGGCGGTGCGCCGGGAGATCGACCGCGGTGGCAACTTCGTCCGGCCGTCCGTCGTGGAGGCCGAGGCCGCGGAACGCTTCCTGGCCACGGTGCCGACCGCCGAGATGGTGAAGTTCGCGAAGAACGGCTCGGACGCCACGACCGCCGCGGTGCGCCTGGCCCGCGCGGCCACCGGGCGCCCTCGGGTGGCCCTCTGCGCCGACCATCCGTTCTTCTCCGTCGACGACTGGTTCATCGGCACCACCCCGATGTCCGCGGGCATTCCGGCGGCGACCACCGAGCTCACGGTGACGTTCCCGTACGGGGACCTGGCCGCGACGGAGGAGCTGCTCACCCGGTACGAGGGCGAGGTGGCGTGCCTGATCCTCGAACCCGCCACGATGGTCGAGCCGCCGCCGGGATATCTCGCCGGGCTGCGCGAGCTGGCCGACCGGCACGGCTGCGTGCTGGTCTTCGACGAGATGATCACCGGTTTCCGCTGGTCCGAGGCGGGCGCCCAGGGCCTGTACGGCGTCGTCCCCGACCTCTCCACCTTCGGCAAGGCGCTGGGCAACGGGTTCGCCGTCTCCGCGCTGGCCGGGCGCCGCGAGCTGATGGAGCTGGGCGGGCTGCGCCACTCCGGCGACCGCGTGTTCCTGCTGTCCACCACGCACGGGGCGGAGACGCACTCGCTGGCCGCGGCGATGGCCGTGCAGACCGTCTACGCCGAGGAGGGCGTCACCGCGCGGCTGCACGCCCTGGGCGAGCGCCTGGCCGCCGGGGTCCGCGAGGCCGCGGCCGGCATGGGCGTCGGCGACCATGTCGTCGTGCGGGGCCGGGCCAGCAACCTGGTCTTCGCCACGCTGGACGAGAACGGGCGGCCCTCGCAGGAGTACCGCACCCTGTTCCTGCGCCGGCTCCTCGCGGGCGGGGTGCTGGCCCCGTCGTTCGTGGTGAGCAGCGCCCTGGACGACGCCGACATCGATCACACCGTCGAGGTGGCGGCCCAGGCGTGCGCGGTGTACCGGAAGGCACTGGACGCCTCCGACCCCGGCCCGTGGATGGGCGGACGGCCGGTGAAGCCCGTGTTCCGCCCCCGGGTGTGAGGTGACGGCACGTCAGCGGCGCTCCCGCCGGCGTGCCTCGGCAGCCCGGTCGACCAGCCACGCCGTCGCCGGGACCACCGCCAGCGCGGTGCACCAGCCGCCGAGGACGTCGGTCGGGTAGTGCGCGCCCAGGGCGACCTGGGCCCAACCCATGGCGGCGCCGGCGACCAGCGCGGCGGCGAGCACGAGGAGCGTGCCGGCCCGCCTGCCGAGGCCGGGCCGCCCGCCCGCGGGCAGCGCGACCGCGAGGGCGAGCGCGGTCAGGAAGGCGGTGTGCCCGCTCGGGTAGGAGAGGTTGCCGGGGCCGTGGATGGTGCGCCCCACCCCATGCTTGAGCAGGGTCGCCGTCCCCACCGCCGCGACGGCGCCGGCGACGAGGAGCACCGCCGTGCGGGGGCGGCGCAGCAGCAGACAGCAGGCCACGGCGGCCGCGACCAGCAGCGTCGAGCCGACGGGCTCCCCCAGGAAGTCCAGGACCAGGGCGACACGCCGCCAGGGTCCGTGCACCGGATCGGCCGTCGGCTGGACGAACCATCGGTCCACCCTGCCGGGCTCGCTGTGGCCGGCGTAGAGGACCCCGAGCAGCACGACCACCACGGTGGCGAGGGCCGCGACCGGCCCGAGCGACGCGCGCAGCGACGGGGGCAGCACGGCGGTCGCCGACCGACCCGGGTCGGAGACAGCGGTTTCACGGACGGTACGGCTGATGCGACGCACCTCCCCCTCCCGTCGGTGCCGGCCTCCACCCTAACCAACAACACCGGGCCCGGGGCCCTATCTTGGCGCTCATGCAGTCATACACGATCGGCCAGGCCGCACGGCTGCTCGGCGTGAGCCCGGACACCGCGCGGCGGTGGGCGGACGCGGGCCGGGTGGCGACCCACCGCGACGAGAGCGGCAAGCGGCTCATCGACGGGAAGGCCCTGGCCGCCTTCTCCGTGGAGCTCGCCAAGAGCGGCGGCGGCGAGGAGGACACCCCCTCCCGCACCTCGGTCCGCAACGCCTTCCCCGGCATCGTCACCGCCATCAAGCTCGGCGACGTCGCCGCCCAGGTCGAGATCCAGGCCGGACCGCACCGCCTGGTGTCCCTGCTCACCCGGGAGGCCGTGGAGGAACTGGGCCTGGAGGTCGGCATGGAGGCCACGGCCCGGGTGAAGTCGACGAACGTGCACATCGACCGCGTCTGACCGTGACAGCGCCCGCCCACCCCTTCCGTACGAACGCACATGCCATGCCGACGCGCCGCAGACGCCGATCATGCGATGCGACAGAAGACTTTCGGCTTGCATGTGCGGCACTATCGGGGAAACATCGTGGCTGCGTTCGCGCAGGACCTGAGGGAGTGGACCCGTGATGACCCGTTCCGTGCGCCGAATCCGTCGGACGTGGCAGGTGACCGGCGTCGGCGCCGCCGCCCTGCTGGCCCTGAGCGCCTGCTCGTCCTCCGACGCGGACTCCGGCTCCACCGCGTCCGGCTCCTCGGCGTCCGCCTCCCACCAGCTGTCCGGCGAGGTGACCGTCTTCGCCGCCGCCTCCCTGAAGGAGAGCTTCACGACGCTGGGCAAGGAGTTCGAGAAGGCTCACCCGGGCACCAAGGTGACCTTCAACTTCGCCGGGAGCGACTCCCTCGCCGCGAGCATCAACGGGGGTGCCCCCGCCGATGTGTTCGCCTCGGCCAGCCCCAAGACGATGAAGATCGTCACCGACGCCGGGGGCGCCTCCGGCACGCCGGCCACCTTCGTCCGCAACCAGCTGGAGATCGCCACCCTGCCGGGCAACCCCGACAAGATCGCCTCCCTGAAGGACCTCACCGCCTCGGATCTGAAGGTCGTGCTGTGCGACACGTCGGTGCCGTGCGGCGCCGCCGCCCGAAAAGCCCTCGACGCGAGCAAGCTGAAGCTCACCCCCGTCTCCTACGAACAGGACGTCAAGGCCGCTCTGAACAAGGTGGTGCTGAAGGAGGCCGACGCCGCGGTCGTCTACAAGACCGATGTGAAGGCCGCGGGTGACAAGGTGGAGGGCGTGGACTTCCCCGAATCGGCCGGCGCCGTCAACGACTACCCGATCACCCTGCTCAAGGACGCCAGGAACCGCGAGGCCGCCCAGGCGTTCATCGCGCTCGTGCGCTCCGCCGAGGGCCGGAAGGTCCTGACCGGGGCGGGCTTCCTCCTGCCGTGACCTCACGACGCGGTGGCGCCCCCCTGCCGCTCCTGCTGCCCGCCCTGATCGGCGTGGCGTTCCTCGTGCTGCCGCTGGTCGCGCTGCTGATCCGCGCGCCCTGGAGCAGCATGCCCGACCTGCTGACCAGCCCCGAGGTGTGGCAGGCGCTGCGGCTCTCCCTGGTCTGCGCGACGGCGGCGACCGCGGTGAGCCTGGTGCTGGGGGTGCCGCTGGCGTGGCTGCTGGCCAGGGTCGACTTCCCGGGGCGGGGCCTGGTGCGGGCCCTGGTGACCCTGCCGCTGGTGCTGCCGCCGGTGGTGGGCGGTGTGGCCCTGCTGATGGCGCTGGGCCGCAACGGGGTCGTCGGGAGGTGGCTGGACGCCTGGTTCGGGATCACCCTCCCCTTCACCACCACCGGCGTGGTGGTCGCGGAGGCCTTCGTCGCGATGCCGTTCCTCGTGATCAGCGTGGAGGGCACCCTGCGGGCCGCCGACCCGCGCTACGAGGAGGCCGCCAGTACGCTCGGCGCGTCCCGCTTCACCGCGTTCCGCCGGGTCACGCTGCCGCTGATCGCCCCCGGCGTCGCGGCCGGCGCCGTGCTGGCCTGGGCGCGGGCGCTCGGCGAGTTCGGGGCGACCATCACGTTCGCCGGCAACTTCCCCGGCCGCACCCAGACCATGCCGCTCGCCGTCTACCTCGCCCTCCAGAACGACCCGGAGGCGGCGATCGCCCTCAGCCTGGTCCTGCTCGCCGTGTCGATCGCGGTGCTGGCGGGGCTGCGTGACCGCTGGATGACCGCCTCATGACCGGGATCCACGACGGGCGTCGCGACACCGCCCGGGACGGCCTCGACGCCCATCTGGTGGTCGAGCGCGGCTCCTTCCGCCTCGACGTGCGCCTCGGCGCGGCGCCCGGTGAGGTGGTCGCGCTCCTCGGGCCCAACGGCGCCGGCAAGACCACCGCCCTGCGCGCCCTCGCCGGGCTCGTCGCGCTGTCCGGCGGCCATCTGCGGCTGGACGGCGCGGAGTTGGACCGTACGCCGCCGGAGTCCCGCCCGGTCGGCGTCGTCTTCCAGGACTATCTGCTCTTCCCCCACCTGTCCGCGCTGGACAACGTGGCCTTCGGACCGCGCTGCCACGGTGCCGGCAAGGCGCGGGCCCGCGCCGAGGCGGCCGCCTGGCTGGAGCGCATGGGCCTCGCCGAGCACGCCGCGAGCAAGCCGCGCGGGCTCTCCGGCGGGCAGGCGCAGCGCGTCGCGCTCGCCCGTGCCCTGGCCACCCGGCCACGCCTGCTGCTGCTCGACGAGCCGCTGGCCGCCCTCGACGCCCGCACCCGCCTCGACGTGCGCGCCCAGCTCCGTCACCATCTGGCCGCGTTCGAGGCGGTCGCCGTCCTCGTCACGCACGACCCGCTGGACGCCATGGTGCTCGCGGACCGTCTGGTGGTGGTCGAGGAGGGCCGGGTCGTCCAGGAGGGCACGCCGTCCGACATCGCCCGCCGTCCGCGGACGGACTACATCGCCCATCTCGTCGGCCTCAACCTGTACCGGGGCCGGGCCGAGGGCCACACGGTCCACGTCGACGAGGGGCCCGCGATCACCACCACCGAGGACCTCACCGGCCCGGTCTTCGTCGCCTTCCCGCC
This sequence comes from Streptomyces sp. NPDC032126, assembly GCF_055580085.1. Lineage (NCBI taxonomy): Bacteria > Bacillati > Actinomycetota > Actinomycetes > Kitasatosporales > Streptomycetaceae > Streptomyces > Streptomyces sp. NPDC032126. Next base: position 420,988 of record NZ_JBVIMA010000001.1, on the reverse strand, counting down.
GAGCGCGGTCACCCTGCACCGGGACCGGCCCACCGGATCCAGCGCCCGCAACGTCTGGCGCTGCGCGGTGGCCGGCCTGGAGACCCACGGCGACCAGATCCGCACCGCCCTCACCGGCGAGCTCCCGCTGGCCGCCGACCTGACGACGGCGGCCGCGGCGGAACTCGGCCTGCACCCCGGAGCGGAGGTCTGGGCGACCGTGAAGGCGACCCAGACACACGCGTACCCGGCGTGAGGGAGGCGGTCGGGCGGGGCGGAGGTCAGGCGCGCAGGTCGCGCAGGGCGGCGCCGATGACGGCGATGCCCTCGTCGATCGCGTGGGCCGGGCCCGCCGCGTAGCCGAGCACCAGGCCGGGTGGCCCGGGGGCGATCCGGTGCCAGGACAGCGGCTGCGCCTTGACGCCCCGCTCCAGGGCGGCCGCGGCGAGGTCGACGTCGCTGAAGCCCGCTCCAGGGCGGCCGTGCGCAGGGCGTCGTCCGCCGCGGAAGCCCCCGCCGGGGACGCCGTCGGTCGCGTCGCCGAAGGTGATCATGAGGTGCAGGCCGGCCGCGGCGCCGTGCACACGGGCGCCGGGCAGATGCTCCGCCACGGCCCGCAGCATCACGTCCCGGCGCCTGCGGTGGCGGCGCCGGACATGGCGCAGATGCCGTTCCAGCTCGCCCGAGTCCATCAGCCGGGCCAGTACCAGCTGGGTCAGGACGCCGTTGCCGAGGTCGGCGTACCGCTTGGCGGTCACCACGGCGTCCAGCCGGTCCCGTGGGACGAGGAGCCAGCCGACCCGGAGCGCGGGCGCGAGCAGTTTGGAGACGCTGCCCGCGTAGCAGACGCCCTCGGGCATCAGCGAGCGCAGTGCCGGCACCGGCGGCCGGTCGTAACGGTGCTCGGCGTCGTAGTCGTCCTCGATCACCACCCCGCCGTCAGCCGCCCAGCGCAGCAGTTCGCGGCGGCGTTCCCCGTCGAGGACGACACCGGTGGGGAACTGGTGGGCCGGCGTCATCAGCACCGCCCGGGCCCCACCGGCCCGCAGCGCGCCCACGTCGAGCCCGCCGGCGTCGACGGGGACGGGCACGGTGACGTGACCCCCGTACTCCAGCTGCTGGCGCGCCCCGAGGGATCCGGGGTCCTCGACGGCGACACGGCGGATCCCGTCCGCCCGCAGGATCTGTCCGAGCAGGCCCAGGGCCTGCGCCACCCCCGCGACCACGACGACCTCGTCAGGGTCGGCGCGGATACCGCGGTTGCGGGCCAGCCAGCCGACGACGGCCCGGCGCAGGGCGGGGGCGCCCCGGGGGTCGCCGTAGCCGAAGTCGGCGGGGGTGACCCCGGCGAGGGCGGCGCGTTCGGCACGCAGCCAGGCGGTCCGGGGGAAGGCGGCGAGGTCGGGGACGCCCGGGGAGAGATCGATCCGGCAGGGCAGCGCGCGCAGGGCGTCGACGACCCCCTCACGGTCGGCCGAGCCGAAGACCTCGCGTCCGGGGGCGGGCGGGCGCGGGGGTGCGGGTGCGGGTGGGTGTTCAGGTGTGCGCGCTGATTTCGGCGTCGGCCTCGTGGCGGCGGCCGGAGCCGCCACGACCACCGTGCCGAGCCGGCCGCGGCCGGCGATCTGGCCGGACTCGGCGAGCCGCCGGTACGCCTCGGTGACCACGCCCCGGGTGACGCGCAGCTCGTCGGCGAGCACCCGGCTGGCCGGCAAGCGGGTCCCCACGGGCAGCCGTCCGTCGGCGATGGCCGACCGCAGCCGCTCGGCGAGCCAGGCGGTACGCCCGCCGGGCGGCGCCTGGCCGATGTCCAACTGGAGGAAGTCCGACCCCGAGACGGAGATCGGGGCCGGGGTCGGGGCCGGGGCCGAGGTCTCCGCCGGCCGGGCGTCCGCCCTTTTGGACCCCTTGGCCCGTGGGGTCGTGGACCTGTTCATGGCGTCCATTGTGTCGGCAGGGTGGCCGGTATGGACACTCCCTCCGCTTCCCTCGGCCGGCTCGTCCCCGGCATGGTCGGTATGACGCTGGTCGGCAGCAGCGTCACCGTCTCGCACACCCTCGTCGACGCCCCGCTGTTCACCGCCCAGGCCGTCCGCTACGCCGCCGCCACCGTGTTCCTGCTGGTCATGGCGCGGTTCGCGGGGGCCCGGGTGGTGCGGCCGCGCGGTGTGGAATGGCTCTGGCTGGCCGGCGTCGCGGTCACCGGGCTGGTCCTGTTCAACGTGGCCGTGGTCCGGGGCGTCGAGCACGCGGAGCCCGCCGTGGTCGCCGTCGCGGTGGCCTGCGCACCGGTCGTGCTCGGCGTCGCGGGCCCGCTGCTGGAGCGGCGCAAACCGAGTCGGCAGGTGCTGCTGGCCGCGCCCGTGGTGGTGGCGGGTGCGGTGCTGGTGGAGGGGACGGGCCGGACCGACGCCGTCGGGGTGGCCTGGGCGGCGCTCACCCTGGGCTGCGAGGCCGCGTTCACGCTGCTGGCGGTGCCGGTGCTGCGGCGGCACGGCCCGTGGGGGGTGTCGGTGCACGCGATGTGGCTGGGCGGCGCGCTGCTGTCCGTCTTGGGCTGGACGGTGGAGGGTCCGTCGGCGGCGGGGGAGCTGACCGGGGCCCAGTGGGCGGCCGTCGGCTATCTGGCGCTGCTGGTGACGGCGGTCGCGTTCGTGCTCTGGTACTCGACGGTGCGTGCGGTGGGGGCGGGGCGGGCCGGACTGCTCACCGGCATCGCGCCGCTCGCCGCGGCGGGCGTCGGCGCCGCCTCCGGCTCGGGCGCGCCGGGGCCGTCGGTGTGGCTGGGCATCGCCGTGGTGATCGCCGGCCTGGTCGGGGGTCTGCGACCGGGGCGGACCGGGACCCCGGATCCGGCGGTCGCCGGGAGCCGCCCCGCGACGGTCCACCCGCCCGTCTGAGGCGCCCGTGGCGGGGGCGGGGGTCGGCAGCCCGCCTCCGTCCAAACCATTGACGAGAACATGCCCACCCCCTATGTTCTGGCCGCAGTTACGAACCACGTTCGAAATTACGGACGGAGAACTCCCTTGACCCGCACCGCCGTTCGGCTGCTCACGGCCGCCTTCATGGCCCTCGCCGCCGCCCTGATCGGCCCGGCAGCCCCCGTCCACGCCGCCGCACCCGACTCCCCCGCCGTGACGTACACCAACCCGATCGCCGAGAAGCGGGCCGACCCGCACATCGTCAAACACACCGACGGCTACTACTACTTCACCGCGACGGTCCCCGAGTACGACCGGATCGTGCTGCGCCGGGCCACGACCCTCCAGGGCCTGTCGACGGCCCAGGAGGTCACCATCTGGACCAAGCACAGCAGTGGCGTCATGGGCGCCCACATCTGGGCGCCGGAGATCCACTTCATCGACGGCAAGTGGTACGTGTACTTCGCGGCCGGGTCGACGTCCGACGTGTGGGCGATCCGGATGTACGTCCTGGAGGGCACCGGCGCCAACCCGCTGACCGCAACCTGGACCGAGAAGGGCCAGATCAGGACCACATGGGAGAGCTTCTCCCTGGACTCCACCACCTTCGTGGTGAACGGCGTGCGCTATCTGGCCTGGGCGCAGCGCAATCCGGCCGAGGACAACAACACCAGCCTGTTCATCGCGAAGCTGGCCAACCCCTGGACGATCGAGGGGACTCCGACGGAGATCTCGCAGCCGACGCTGCCCTGGGAGACCGTCGGTTACAAGGTGAACGAGGGCCCGGCGGTGATCCAGCACGGCGGCAAGGTCTTCCTGACGTACTCGGCGAGCGCCACCGACGCCAACTACTGCCTGGGCATGCTGACCGCGTCGGCGACGGCCGATCTCACCGACGCGGCGTCCTGGTCGAAGGGTTCGTCACCGGTCTTCACGTCGAACGCCGCGACCTCGCAGTACGGTCCCGGCCACAACTCCTTCACCGTCTCCGAGGACGGCAGGTCGGACATCCTCGTCTACCACGACCGCGCCTACAAGGACATCACCGGCGACCCGCTGAACGACCCCAACCGCCGCACCCGTGTGCAGAAGCTGTACTGGAAGGCCGACGGCACCCCCGACTTCGGCGTCCCGGTCGCCGACGGGGTCAGTCCGCAGCGCTTCTCCTCGTACAACTACGCCGACCGATTCATCCGCCACTGGGACTACCGCGCCCGCATCGAGGCGAACGTCAGCCCGCTCGCGGACTCGCAGTTCCGGGTGGTGCCGGGGCTGACCGGCAGCGGCACGGTCTCCCTGGAGTCGGCGAACTTCCCCGGCTACTACCTGCGGCACAGGAACTTCGAGGTGTGGCTGGAGAAGAACGACGGGACGACGGGGTTCGCCTCGGACGCCGCCTTCCACCGCCGCTCCGGACTCGCCGACCCGGCGGGTGTCTCCTACGAGTCCGTCAACTACCCCGGCCGCTATGTCCGGCACTACGACTACCAGCTGTATGTGCAGACCCCGAGCACCGCGACGGACCGGGGGGACGCCACCTTCTACGCCCAGTGACCGGCCGAGAGGGCACGCGGCCGGGACTATACGCGGGGCGTATACGCGGTATGTATAGTCTCGGCATGCCCTCTCCGACCAGGATGATGAAGAAAACGCGGTCCGGGTTGCGTGCCGCCGCCGTCTCGGCGGCGGCCGCGTGCCTGGCGCTCGCGCTCACCGGCTGCGGCGGCCTCGACACCACCGCCCCGAGCTCCGTGCGCGCGCGGCCCGCGGCCACCGCCCAGGCCCGGGTCGGCACCGTCGACTGCAGTGAGGCGAAGTGCATCGCGCTCACCTTCGACGCCGGGCCGAGCGAGCACTCCGCCCGGCTGCTGGACATCCTGAAGGAGAAGCAGGTGCCGGCCACCTTCTTCCTGCTCGGGCAGCGGCACATCGAGAAGTACCCGGAGCTGGTGCGGCGGATGGCGGCGGAGGGTCACGAGGTGGCCAGCCACACCTGGGACCACAAGATCCTCACCGAGCTGAAACCGGACGAGATACGCGAGGAGCTGGAGCGGCCGAACCAGGCGATCGAGCGCCTCACCGGTCACCGGCCCACCCTGATGCGCCCGCCGCAGGGCCGCACGAACGACACCGTGCACGCGGTCTGCCGCGAGCTGGGCATCGCCGAGGTGCTGTGGACGGTGACCGCCAAGGACTACCGGACGGACGACCCCGACCTGATAGAGCGGCGCGTCCTCGACCAGGCCGACCGGGACGGGATCATCCTGCTGCACGACCTCTACGACGGAACCGTGCCGGCCGTGCCCGGCATCATCGACTCACTGAAGGCGCGCGGCTTCGTCTTTGTGACGGTCCCTCAACTCCTGGCCCCGGGACGGGCGGAACCCGGCAAGGTGTACCGCTGACGGAGGACGGCCCCGCGGGGGCCCGGCGATCGGTGGACGGGCTGCCCCGCGGGGTGCGGCGGGCGGTCAGAAGACGACCGACCAGCCTTCCCTGGACGCCTGTTCGGCGGTGTAGGAGACGCCGTGCACCTTGAGGCCGGCCGCGTCGACGAGGGTGATCTCCCCACCGTGGTTGCCGAGTTGGGCGCCGCCGTCGAGCGGCACGGGCAGCGCGGCGCCGGGGGCGAGCGGACCCGCCGGGACGGCGGAGAACTGGCCGATGCGGTCCAGCAGGCGCCAGCCGGTGAGGTCGACCGGCTCCGGGGAGGCGTTGAGCAGGGTGACCCGCTCGGCCTCCGGGGCCGGTCCGGCCGGGTTGACCAGGGCGGCGACGATCCGCACGGGCTGCGCACCGGGCTCGGGGCGGGTGCCGTCGGCCTCCGGGATCGTGTGGCCGGTGCTGTCGTCGGTGTGCCAGGACTGGCTCTGGAAGGCGAGGAAGATACCGACCCAGCGCTGCTCGGAGGGGAAGTGCAGCAGCAGGCCGCCGTCCTGCCAGACCCCGTCGTCCCCTCTGAACCGGCCGCTGTTGCCCTGGTTCATATGGACGTCGTGCACGCCGTTGCCCGGCAGGAAGCCGAACACCTTGTCCGCGATGGCGCTTTCGGGTCCCCAGCGCTCGCCGAAGATGTACAACCGGGCGTCCTCGGTCTCGACCGCGCGGCGGACGTAGTGGTCGAGGAGGTCGGCGAGGTCGTTGTCCGGGCCGGTGACCTCGGGCGGCAGCGGCCGCATCTTCGCCGGGTCGAACAGATTGCCGCGCACGAAGTCGAGGTTGGGGCCGCCGGGGCCCGGCGGCAGCGTGTTCCAGCCGCTGCCCAGGCCCGCCAGACGGGCCGTGACGGGGTGGTGGAGGTCGTCGTCGAGCAGGTAGAGCAGCTCCGAAGGGCTCTGCTGCGACAGCACGTTGACGGAGGCACGGTAGTGCGTGCCGGTGTCGTCCGTGAGGTGGATCTGGTAGTGCGGGGTATCGGCGGCACCTTCACGCCGGGTGCCCTCCGCGCGCGCGATCAGCACGCCATAACTCTTCAACGGCATGGTGCTCAACTCCCCTGGGGCAGGACGCGATGTCACCGTGCGCACAGAGTAGAGGGAACAGGTCCGATTATATCCGGAGTGGGGGCAATTGGACATCTGTGTTCCGCCTGGGTCCGCGCTCCGGACGGCTTTACGATCACTTCGTGGTCGTCTTCCATCTCGAACGCACGGCACCGCTCTCCCCGGCGGAGGCCTGGCGTCGGCTCACGGAGTGGTCCCGGCACGGCGACGCGGTGCCGCTGACCCGGATCGATGTGCTCACTCCCCCGCCCACGCACGAGGGCACGGTGTTCGTGGCCCGTTCGGGGCTGGGCCCGCTGTCCGTCGCCGACCGGATGGAGATCACCGTCTGGCGCCCGCCGGCGGACGGCGAGCCGGGCCTGTGCCGGCTGGAGAAGCGCGGCCGCCTGGTGCGCGGCTGGGCCGAGATCGACGTCCGGCCGGGTCCGGGCGGACGCGCGCGGGTGGTCTGGCTGGAGGATCTGCGCGTACGCCCCCTGCCGTCCTTCTGCGACCCGCTGCTGCGCGTGACGGCCCGCTGGACGTTCGGCAGGGCGGTCAACCGGCTGCTGCGCACGCCCTGACGGACGTACGCCACCGGACCGGGGCACCGAAGGGGGGTCAGGCCACCGAGTCGACGCGGTCCGCCGGGAGGGCGGTCGCGTCGTGGTGGATGGGGATGCGGGCGCCCGTGAGGGGGACGCCGCTGCCGCCGCGCCGGTGGGCGACGATCTCCGCGCCGATCGACAGGGCCGTCTCCTCCGGGGTGCGCGCGCCGAGGTCGAGGCCGATCGGGGAGCGCAGCCGGGCCAGCTCCAGCTCGCTCACGCCGACGGCGCGCAGCCGCTCGTTGCGGTCGAGGTGGGTGCGGCGGGAGCCCATCGCGCCGACGTAGGCGACGGGCAGGCGCAGGGCCAGGCGCAGCAGCGGGACGTCGAACTTGGCGTCGTGGGTCAGCACGCACAGGACGGTGCGCGCGTCGGTCCGGGTGCGCTCCAGATACCGGTGCGGCCACTCGACGACGATGTCGTCGGCCTCGGGGAAGCGCGCGCGGGTCGCGAAGACCGGGCGCGCGTCGCACACGGTGACGTGGTAGCCGAGGAACGCGCCGACCCGCACCAGCGCCGACGCGAAGTCGATCGCGCCGAACACGATCATCCGGGGCGGGGGGACGGACGACTCGACGAGGACGGTCAGCGGGGCGCCGCAGCGCGAGCCCTGTTCGCCGATCTCCAGGGTGCCGGTGCGGCCGGCGTCCAGGAAGGCGGCGGCCTCGGCGGCGACCGTACGGTCCAGCTCGGGGTGCGCGCCGAAGCCACCCTCGTAGGCCGGACCCCGCTCGGCACCCCACTGCCCCGTGCCCTCGGGTCGGACCAGCAGGGCCCGGCCCAGCAGCTCCGCCGGTCCGGACACGATCCGCGCCACGGCTGCCGCCGCCCCGCGCGCCGCCGCCGCGAGCGCCCCGGCGAGCACCGGCCGGGCGGGGTCGCCCGACCGGACCGGGGTGACGAGGATGTCGATGACGCCGCCGCAGGTCAGGCCGACGGCGAACGCGTCGTCGTCGCTGTAGCCGAAGCGCTCAAGGACGGTCTCCCCGTCCTCCAGGGCCTGCCGGCACAGCTCGTACACCGCGCCCTCCACACAACCGCCGGAGACCGAGCCGATCGCCGTGCCGTCGGCGTCGACCGCGAGGGCGGCGCCGGGCTGGCGAGGGGCGCTGCCGCCGACGGCCACCACGGTGGCCACGGCGAAGTCGCGTCCCTGCTCGACCCACCGGTGCAGCTCTTCGGCGATGTCCAGCATCTCTCGGTCTCCTCACGGAAGTCGTGTAAAGGGGGCGGCTAGTGCACGCCCATCCAGCTCTCAATGGGCTTCAGGGCGAAATACACGAAGAAGATCACCGTCAGGGCCCACATGAACGCCCCGATCTCCCGCGCCTTGCCCTGGGCGACCTTGATGGCGACGTACGAGATGACGCCCGCCGCGACGCCCGCCGTGATCGAGTACGTGAACGGCATGATCACGACCGTCAGGAACACCGGGATCGCCGTCGCGCGGTCCGCCCAGTCGACGTGCCGCGCGTTCATCATCATCATCGCGCCGATCACGACCAGGGCCGCCGCTGCCACCTCGCCCGGCACGATCGCCGTCAGCGGGGTGAAGAACAGGCACGCCGCGAAGAACAGGCCGGTGACGACGGAGGACAGGCCGGTTCGGGCGCCCTCGCCCACTCCCGTCGCCGACTCCACGAACACCGTCTGGCCCGAGGCTCCCGCCAGGCCGCCGATCGCGCCGCCGGCGCCGTCGATGAACAGCGCCTTCGACAGGCCCGGCATCCGGCCCTGCTCGTCGGCCAGCTCGGCCTCCGTACCGACGCCGATGATCGTCGCCATCGCGTCGAAGAAGCCCGCCAGGACCAGGGTGAACACGATCATGCCGACCGTCATCGCGCCGACCTCGCCCCAGCCGCCGAACTCGACGTCGCCGAAGATCGAGAAGTCCGGCATCGAGACCGCGCTGCCGTGGAGTTCGGGGGCGCCGCCGGCCCACTGCCCGGGGTCGACGACGTCGAGCGCGTTGAGCACGACGGCCAGGACGGTGCCGCCGACGATGCCGATCAGGATGGCGCCGGGGACGCCGCGCGCCTGGAGCATGAAGATGGCGAGCAGCGTGGCGGCGAACAACAGGATCGGCCAGCCCGCGAGTTCGCCCGTCGGGCCCAGCGTCACCGGGGTCGCCTTGCCCTGGTGCACGAAGCCGGCCTTGTAGAAGCCGATGAGGGCGACGAACAGGCCGATGCCCATGGTGATGGCGTGCTTGAGGGCCAGCGGGATGGCGTTCATGATCATCTCGCGCAGGCCGGTGACGACCAGCAGCATGATGACGACGCCGTACATCACACACATGCCCATGGCCTGCGGCCAGGTCATCTGCGGCGCGACCTGCGAGGACAGGACGCCGGAGACGGAGAGGCCGGCGGCGAGCGCGAGCGGTACCTTGCCGAAGAAGCCCATCAGCAGCGTGGTGAAGGCCGCCGCGAACGCCGTCGCGGTGATCAGGGCCTTCTGGCCGAGCGTGTCCCCCGCCACGTCCTTTCCGGACAGGATCAGGGGGTTGAGCAGCAGGATGTACGCCATCGCCATGAAGGTGGTGACGCCACCGCGCACCTCACGGGCGACCGTGGATCCGCGCTGGGATATGTGGAAGTACCGGTCGAGCCAGGACCGTCCGGCCGGGACGCGGGAGCCTTCACCCGCGTCGTCGGCAACGGTCGTCGGCTCAAGTGACTGCTGGGTCATGTGGGCCTACTCCCAAGGTTCAAAGGGGCACCCGCGAACTACGGTGAGCGGTGCGGGATTTGGGAAGGTGCTGCGGCCGCACGACCCGGGGGACGGCCCGAGACGAACGAACGGGATACTCCGGGCGGCACGTCGAAGTGTGACGTTCCCGTGCCGCCCGGAGAGATATGACTACGCCGTGCCCGTGAGGTGCTCCGGGCGTACCGGCGTCCTGTTCAGCTCCAGGCCCGTCGCGTTGCGGATCGCCGCGAGGACAGCGGGAGTCGAGGACAGGGTGGGGGCCTCGCCGACGCCGCGCAGCCCGTACGGGGCGTGCTCGTCGGCGAGTTCGAGCACGTCGACGGGGATGATCGGCGTGTCGAGGATCGTGGGAAGGAGGTAGTCCGTGAAGGACGGGTTCCTGACCTTCGCGGTCACGGGATCGACGATGATCTCCTCCATCACCGCGATGCCCATGCCCTGGAGGGTGCCGCCCTGGATCTGGCCGAGGACGGACAGCGGGTTGAGGGCCTTGCCGACATCCTGGGCGCAGGCCAGCTCGACCACCTTGACCAGGCCGAGTTCGGTGTCGACCTCGACGACGGCGCGGTGCGCGGCGAAGGAGTACTGGACGTGGCCGTTGCCCTGGCCGGTGCGCAGGTCGAAGGGCTCGGTCGGCCGGTGCCGCCACTCCTCCTCGATCTCGACGACCTCGTCCTCCAGGACGTCCGCCAGGTCGGCGAGGACCTCGCCGCCGTCGGTGACGACCTTGCCGCCCTCCAGGAGGAGTTCGGCGGTGGCCCAGGCCGGGTGGTACGTACCGAACTTGCGGCGGCCGATCTCCAGGACCCGCTCGCGGACCAGCTCGCAGGCGTTCTTCACGGCGCCGCCGGTGACGTACGTCTGACGCGAGGCGGACGTCGAACCGGCGCTGCCCACCTGGGTGTCCGCCGGGTGGATGGTCACCTGCGCGACGCCCAGCTCGGTGCGGGCGATCTGCGCGTGGACGGTGACGCCGCCCTGGCCGACCTCCGCCATCGCGGTGTGGACGGTGGCGACGGGCTCGCCGCCGACGACCTCCATGCGCACCTTGGCGGTGGAGTAGTCGTCGAAGCCCTCGGAGAAGCCGACGTTCTTGATGCCGACCGCGTAGCCCACACCGCGTACGACGCCCTCGCCGTGGGTGGTGTTGGACAGACCGCCGGGCAGCTGCCGTACGTCGGCGCCCTCGCTGGACTCCCACTGGCGCTCGGGCGGCAGGGGCATCGCCTTGACGCGGCGCAGGAGTTCGGCGACCGGCGCCGGGGAGTCGACCGGCTGCCCGGTCGGCATGATCGTGCCCTGCTCCATCGCGTTGAGCCGGCGGAACTCCACCCGGTCCATGCCGAGCCGGTCGGCGACCTTGTCCATCTGCGCCTCGTAGGCGAAGCACGCCTGGACCGCGCCGAAGCCGCGCATCGCGCCGCAGGGCGGGTTGTTGGTGTAGAGGGCGATGGCCTCGATCTCGACGTCGTCGACGACGTACGGGCCGATGCCGAGGGAGGAGGCGTTGCCGACGACGGCCGGGGAGGCCGAGGCGTAGGCGCCGCCGTCGAGCACGATCCGGCACTTGACGTGGGTGAGCTTGCCCTCGCGCGTGGCGCCGTGCTCGTAGTACAGCCGCGCCGGGTGGCGGTGGACGTGGCCGAAGAAGGACTCGAAGCGGTTGTAGACGATCTTGACGGGCTTGCCGGTGCGCAGCGCGAGCAGGCAGGCGTGGATCTGCATGGACAGGTCCTCGCGGCCGCCGAACGCGCCGCCGACGCCGGCCAGCGTCATGCGCACCTTCTCCTCGGGCAGGCCGAGGACGGGCGCGATCTGGCGCAGGTCGGAGTGGAGCCACTGGGTGGCGATGTAGAGGTGGACGCCGCCGTCCTCCTCGGGCACCGCGAGACCGGACTCGGGCCCGAGGAAGGCCTGGTCCTGCATGCCGAAGTAGTACTCGCCCCGGACGATGACGTCGGCCTTCTTCGCGGCCTCGTTGGCGTCGCCCCGGACGATCGGCTGGCGGTGGACGATGTTCGGGTGCGGGACGTGCCCGATGTGGTGGTCGGTGCGGTTCTCGTGCACGAGGATCGCGTCCGGCGCGGTCGCGGAGGCCTCGTCGGTGATGACGGGCAGCTCGCGGTACTCCACCTTGATCTTGGCGGCGGCGCGGCGGGCGGTCTCCGGGTGGTCGGCGGCGACGATGGCGACGGGCTCGCCGTGGTGGCGCACCTTGCCGTGCGCCAGGACCGGGGTGTCCTGGATCTCCAGGCCGTAGTTCTTCACATCGGTCGGCAGATCGTCGTACGTCATGACGGCGTAGACGCCGGGGGTCTTCAGTGCCTCGCTCGTGTCGATCGAGACGATCTCGGCGTGGGCGACGGGGGAGCGCAGGATCTGGCCCCAGAGCATGTCCTCGTGCCACATGTCGGACGAGTACGCGAACTCGCCGGTGACCTTGAGGGTGCCGTCCGGGCGGAGCGTGGACTCGCCGATGCCGCCCTTGGTCGGGGAGCCTTGCGTGATCTTCGTAGGAGCGCCGTTGGCGGGCATGCTCAGACCCCCTCTGACTGCCGGGCGGCCGCCAGGCGGACCGCGTCCATGATCTTCTCGTAGCCCGTGCAGCGGCACAGGTTGCCCGACAGGGCCTCGCGGATGTCCGCGTCGGTCGGGTTGGGGTTGCGCTCCAGCATCTCGTCGGCGGCGACCAGCAGACCCGGGGTGCAGAAGCCGCACTGGACGGCGCCGGCGTCGATGAACGCCTGCTGGATCGGGGCGAGTTCGGCGCCCTCACCGGTCTGGGAGTCCTGGCCCTTGGCGGCCCACTGCTTCGCCTCGTCGAGCGAGGTCCCGCAAGTGGAGCCACAGGCACGCTGCTTGGCGAAGTCGGCGAGACCCTCGACGGTCACCACGTCACGGCCTTCCACCTGGCCCGCCGCGACCAGACACGCACACACCGGCACACCGTCCAGGCGGACCGTGCAGGAACCGCACTCGCCCTGCTCGCAGGCGTTCTTGGAACCCGGCAGCCCGAGTCGCTCCCTGAGCACGTACAGCAGGGACTCGCCCTCCCAGACGTCGTCGGCCTCCTGCGGACGGCCATTGACCGTGAAATTGACGCGCATTACGCGACTCCCTCCGTGTGAGCGGCGGTGCCGCGGTACGACTCCCAGGTCCAGGTCAGCGTGCGGCGCGCCATGACGCCCACCGCGTGGCGGCGGTAGCTCGCGGTGCCCCGGACGTCGTCGATCGGGTTGCAGGCGGCGGCGCACAGGTCCGCGAACTGCTTGGCGACCGAGGGGGTGATGATCTTTCCGTTGTCCCAGAAGCCGCCCTCGTCGAGCGCCGCGTTCAGGAACTCCTCGGCGGCCTTGGCCCGGATGGGCGTAGGAGCGGCCGAGCCGATCCCCGTACGGACGGTCCGTGTCCGCGGGTGCAGGGCGAGGCCGAAGGCGCACACGGCGATGACCATGGCGTTGCGGGTGCCGACCTTGGAGTACTGCTGCGGGCCGTCGGCCTTCTTGATGTGGACGGCGCGGATCAGCTCGTCGGGCGCGAGGGCGTTGCGCTTCACGCCGGTGTAGAACGCGTCGATGGGGATGCGGCGGGAGCCGCGCACCGACTCCACCTCGACCTCGGCGCCGGCCGCCAGCAGGGCGGGGTGGGCGTCGCCGGCCGGCGAGGCGGTGCCGAGATTGCCTCCGACGCCGCCGCGGTTGCGGATCTGCGGGGAGGCGACGGTGTGCGAGGCCAGGGCCAGGGCGGGCAGCTCGGCCCGCAGGTTCTCCATGATCCTCGTGTAGGGGACGGAGGCACCGAGCCGCACACTGTCCTCGCCGACCTCCCACTCGTAGAGGTCACCGACGCGGTTGAGGTCGAGGAGGTACTCGGGCCGCCGGTGGTCGAAGTTGATCTCGACCATCACATCGGTGCCACCCGCAATCGGCACAGCGGTGGGGTGCTCGGCCTTCGCGGCGAGCGCCTCCTCCCAGCTGGCGGGGCGAAGGAAGTCCATGACCGGCTCTCTTCTTCATCATCGGGGGTCGTACGGATCGAGCCAGATCAGGTGCGGCGGGCCCGGCTCGTTCATGTGCTGTTCACGCGGAGTGGGGTCAGTACACAGCGCCTTACTGCGACCGGGTCAGTCACGGAAACCATGAAGGAGTTGGCTGGCCAGGCCGGGCATCTTGTAGATTCGTATGAACGGAGGTCATCAGTAACCTCCTGGTTTTCCTGTGGAAACGTAGGAAACACCCAGGCCATCGACGAGTGCGGCTCGCGACGGCCCCGAGCGGCTGCCGAGGACCCCCGCGCCCGGGACTCCTCCCGGCGGAGCCCTCATGATTCATCGTAGATTTCGAGACAAGGAACGGCGGCGACAAGAATGCGGCTGCGCGCACTGCTGGACACGGACGCGCTGGGCCTGCGGCTGCTCGGTGGCGAGGACGAGCTGGACCGCACCGTGCGCGGTGTGATGACGACGGATCTGCGGGATCCCAGCCGCTATCTCTCCGGCGGCGAGCTGGTGCTCACCGGTCTGGCGTGGCGCCGGGACGCCGACGACTCCGAGCCGTTCGTACGGATCCTGACGCAGGCCGGGGTGGCCGCGCTGGCGGCCGGCGAGGCCGAGCTCGGGGACGTCCCCGAGGACCTCGTCGTGGCCTGCGCCCGGCACCGGCTGCCGCTGTTCGCCGTGCACGAGTCGGTGGCGTTCGCGACCATCACCGAGCACGTGGTGCGGCAGGTCAGCGGCGAGCGCGCCGGGGACCTGGCGGCCGTGGTGGACCGGCACCGGCGGATGATGACCTCGGGCCCGGCGGGCGGCGGCCCGGACGTCGTACTGGACCTGCTCGGCTCCGACCTGGACCTGCGCGCCTGGGTGCTCTCCCCCACCGGCCGGCTGATCGCGGGCTCCGAGCTCGCCGCCGGCGGGCTGCCCGCCGACGTGTGCGCGAAGCTGGCGGCCGAGCATCTGGCGGCGGTGCGCACCGGCCGCCGGGGCCCCTACCGGGTGACGGTCGGCCCGGCGACGTACTCGCTGTTCCCGGTCCGTGGCAGCGGCCGCTCCCCGCAGGGCGGGCGGGACGTGCGGGAGAGCGTGCTGTCGGACTGGCTGCTGGCCGTGGAGGCGGACGCCGGGGACTGGGCGGACGAGCGGCTCGACCTGCTGCAGGGCGTCACCCAGCTGATCGCGGTCGAGCGCGACCGCCGGGACGCGGCCCGCACGGTCCGCCGCCGCCTCGCCCAGGAGGTCCTGGAGCTGGTGCAGACGGGCGCGGCGCCCGCCGAGATCGCCGCCCGGCTGCGGGTGGCGGCCCCGGTGCTGCTGCCCGGCCTGGGCGCGGCCCCGCACTGGCAGGTGGTCGTGGCCCGGGTGGAGTGGGACGGCGGGGAGGTGGAGACCGGCGCGGTGGCGCAGTCGCTGCTGGAGGAGATCCTCGTCGACCCGCTGGCGACCGGCCCGGAGCCGTCCGACCGGATCGCCGTCGCCCACACGGGTGACGAGGCGATCGCCCTGGTTCCGCTTCCGGCGATGGCGGCCGAGCAGGACGGCTCCGAGACCGGCGTCCTCGCCGACGCCCTCCTGGCGTCGGTGCGCGACCCTCTGTCGGCCGGGCTGGACGACGACGGCCGCCTCACCCTGGGCGTGAGCGCGGCGGTGCACTCGGCGGAGGGCCTGCGCGGCGCGCTGGAGGAGGCCCGGCACGCCCGCCGGGTCGCGGCGGCGCGACCGGGCCGGGTCTGCGCGGCGGGCCACCAGGAACTCGCCTCGCACGTCCTGCTGCTGCCCTTCGTCCCCGACGACGTCCGCCGCGCCTTCACGGCCCGGCTCCTCGACCCGCTGCGCGACTACGACCGCCGGCACCGGGCCGAGCTGATCCCCACGCTGGAGGCGTTCCTCGACTGCGACGGCTCCTGGACGCGCTGCGCCTCCCGGCTCCACCTGCACGTCAACACGCTGCGCTACCGGGTGGGCCGCATCGAGCAGTTGACGAGCCGGGACCTGTCGCGCCTGGAGGACAAGCTGGACTTCTTCCTGGCGCTGCGCATGAGCTGAAACCTGTGACCCGCGGGACTCCCCCGACTTTGTGAATTCTTTCACCCATCCTCTTGGCTGCACCGGTCCATCCGTGCTGAGATGCGGCCACCACTCAAGAGCTCGATGGCGTGCTAATGGGGAGGGCAAGTGGCGCAGACCGCCATGTCTGGTGAGGGAACTACCGATGGTGACGATCCGCTCCAGACCGCGGTGTGGCGGCTGCGCTCGCGGGCCTGCTGGGCCGACGCGGCCGCCCTGCTGCCGGCCGACACCGCGCCCGGCTCGCTGCAACGGGCCGCGCTGCTGGTCGAACGGTGTCTGTACACCGAGCGGGGCTGGGAGGACGCGGAGGACGCGCTGCGTACGGCGGAGGCGCTCGCGCACACCGACGACGAGCGCGGCGCCGCCGCCTGCGAACGGGGCCAACTCGCCTACGCCGCCACGCTGCACGGTGTCCGCGACCGCGCCGACGAGGCCCGCGCCGCGCTCGGCCGGGCGGCGGCGCTGATCCCTCCGGGGGCGGCGGGCCGGGCGCTGCTGGACTTCCGCCGGGGGCTGCTGGCGGAGAACCTGGCACGCTCCCCGCAGGCGGCGCGGGCGGCGTACCGCAGGGCGCACGCGGCCGCCACGGCGCACTCCGACGCGCTGCTGCTGTCCTTCACCTGGCGCCATCTCGCGGGACTGGCCCTGCGGGACGGCGAGTTGGCGGAGGCCCGGCACGGCTTCGCCGAATCCCTGCGCATCCGCGAGGAGTTGGGCTACCTGGTGGGCACGGCCCCGGCGCTGGTGTCCCTGGCGGACGCGGAGACGGAACCGGAGGCGTCCCGCCTGCGGGAGGAGGCGAGGAGACTCTTCCGGCTGCTCGGGGGCGTACCGACCTGGCTGGCCCGACAGTTGGCGGGACCGGAGGCGGCGACGGCGTAGCGCGGCGGACACCCGCGGGGGCACCCGCGGGAGGCGTGCTGCTCAGCCGAAGTGCCCCCGCACCAGCATCTGTACGGCGTCCAGGTCCCGTGCGGCGAGGGCGTCCAGCAGGGCCATGTGGTCGGCCGCGTCGGCGATGAGCCGGGCGGACGAAGGGCCCTGGGTCCGGCGGTGCAGGTCCTCGGCGAGCCGGACCAGCTGCTCGTTGCCCGCGAGAGCGAGCACCGCCCGGTGGAAGGCGCGGTCGGACTCGGCGTACGTCGCCCGGCACCCGGAGGCCGCCGCCCGCACGGTCGCCTCGGCGAGCGGCCGCAGTTCGGCCCACCGCTCGGCCGGCACCGTGCGCGCGAGCCGCAGCACCATCGGCACCTCGATGAGCGACCGCACCTCGGCGAGCTCCGCGAGCTCGCGCGCCCCGCGCTCGACGATCCGGAAGCCCCGGTTGGGCACGACCTCGACGGCGCCTTCGAGGGCCAGCTGCTGCATGGCCTCCCGCACAGGCGTCGCCGAGACCCCGAAGCGCTCCCCGAGGACCGGCGCCGAGTACACCTCGCCGGGCGTCAGCTCGCCGGAGTCCAGGGCCCTGCGCAGGGCGTCGAGGATCTGTCCGCGCACCGAGGACCGCTGCACCAGGGGCCGGGGCCGCGGGATCGGCGCCTCGCCGTGCGTGTGCTCGCCCCGGGCGGCGGGGAGGCCGCCGGGCGGCTCGGGCGTCCGCCGCTCCCGGCCGACGTCCGCCGCGCGCGGCTGCGCCGGCACCCGCGCCCCGGCCGTCGTCTCGCCGGAGCCGTGCGTGCCCTGTTTCACGGGGTCCTCCTCTGGCTCCGGGCTTGTCGGTACTTGGGGTCATTACGGCCGGTTGTTACTCGTCCGTCAAGCACCTTAGGCGCACCGGGCGAGAGTTCAAATCCACCCAGGGGACAGGTAAGGTAAGGCTTACCTTCAATCGCTGCCGAAACGGCCGCGCGACGACTGACGGAAACGGTGGCCCCGGCATGCCTGTGACGGACGCGTACGCCCGCCTCGCGGAGGCCTTCCCCCGCCTGACCGTACGAACGCTCGCACACGGCGAACCGGCTCCCCGGGGCGGCGGCTGGGTCGCCGCCACCGCGCTCGCGGAGGGCGGCCCCGCGCTCGACGCCTTCCTCTCCTGGGACGACGTCCAGGTGCTGCGCGACTACGGGCAGCAGGCCCGCCCCGACGTCATAGCGAGCTTCGGCCTGCACCGCTACGCCTGGCCGGCCTGCCTGCTGATCACCGTCCCGTGGTTCCTGCACCGCCGGGTCCCCCGCTACCCCGTGACCCACGTCTCCTACGACCGCACCGGCGACGGTATGCGCCTGGCGGTCCGGCCGCCCGCGTCCTTCGCGTGCCTGCCCGACGATCCGGCGGCCGCGCTGCCCGGCGCCCGGGTGGTCGCGGACGAGGAGGCGCTGCGCGCGGAGGTGCGCGCCGCGGTCGCCGAGCACCACGAGCCGCTCCTCGCCGGCTTCGGCCCGCGCATGCGGCGCGGCGGGCGGGCCCTGTGGGGCATGGTGACCGACGAGGTCGTCGAGGGCCTGTGGTACGTCGCCCATCTGCTCGGCGAGCAGGACCGCGCCCGGCACGAGCTGGAGCTGCTGCTGCCCGGCGCCACCCGGCCCTACGTCGGATCGGCGGCGTTCCGCGAGCTGACCGGCCCGAACGGCGAGTCGCTGGCCACCCGGGACCGGGCGAGCTGTTGCATGTTCTACACCGTGCGCCCCCAGGACACCTGCGCCACCTGCCCGCGCACCTGCGACGCCGACCGGGTCGCCAAACTCGTGGCGGCCGCCGCGGGTTGAGGCCCCCTCAGACGCGTCACCCGGGCGCGGGCGGAGCCCTCCCGTCCCGTATGATCGACGCCGACGAGGCCGCCGTAGGTTACGGGTGGTTCACAACTTCCTCACCTGTCGCGGGAACTTTCCGTGGAACCACCCGTACGGGTAGTCTTATTCGAACTCAACTCCCGCCCCTCAAGCGGCAGTTCGAGCAGAACGTCGCCCTGGGCATTCCCTTGCACTTCCTTGGCGGCCTCTTGCCCCGAAACCCCCTGAGGGCTGCTGGGAGTGGGCCACTATGGCGGGCGTTACGCCCTATCCCAATGCAAGGGACCCCAGATGAGACTGACCGACATATCGCTGAACTGGCTGCTTCCGGGCGCCGTACTGCTCCTGGGCATGCTGGCGGCGGTGGCGGTGCTCGCGCGCAGCAAGCGATCCGGGGAGCACGCCAAGACCGAGGATTCCTGGGAGCGCAGCGAGGAGCGCCGTCGGCGCAAGGAGGCCATATACGGCACCGCCTCCTATGTGCTGCTCTTCTGCTGTGCGGCCGTCGCGGCCGCGCTCTCCTTCCACGGTCTGGTGGGCTTCGGCGAGCAGAACCTGGGCCTCACCGACGGCTGGCAGTACCTGGTGCCGTTCGGCCTGGACGGAGCGGCCATGTTCTGCTCCGTGCTCGCGGTGCGCGAGGCCAGCCACGGTGACGCGGCCCTCGGCTCCCGGATACTCGTATGGGCCTTCGCGGGCGCCGCGGCCTGGTTCAACTGGGTGCACGCGCCGCGCGGCCTCGGCCACGACGGCGCCCCGCAGTTCTTCTCCGGCATGTCGCTGTCGGCGGCCGTACTGTTCGACCGCGCGCTGAAGCAGACCCGCCGGGCCGCGCTGCGCGAGCAGGGCCTGGTGCCGCGTCCCCTTCCGCAGATCCGCATCGTGCGCTGGCTGCGGGCCCCCCGCGAGACCTACCGCGCCTGGTCGCTCATGCTCCTGGAGGGTGTGCGCAGCCTGGACGAGGCCGTCGAGGAGGTGCGCGAGGACAAGCGCCAGAAGGAGGAGAACCGACTGCGCCGCCGCGACCAGCAGCGCGTGGAGCGGGCTCAGCTGAAGGCGCTCAGCCGGGGCCACCGCGGCCTGATCGGCCGGGGCGGACGCGAGCTGGAGATGCCCGTCGAGCGAGGCGGCGAGCGCGTCACCGCGGAGCCTGCCATATCCGCGGCGGAGCAGCTGCCCGTACGCGCCCGTCCCTCGTTGCAGCCCGTCCGCAGCGGTTCTGACCCGATCACCGTCGACCTCACCGCGGAGGACGACACCATGGCCCTGCCGCGCCTCGACTCCCTGGAGCGCAAGCTCAAGGACCTGGAGCAGCAGTTCGGCTGAGACCGGGGGCACGACCTCGGACATACGACGGGACGGGGTGCGGCGAAGAGCCGCACCCCGTCCCGTTTTCCGTCAGGCCGCGTCCGTGCCCAGTTCGAACCACACCGCCTTGCCGACGGCGTGCGAGCACACCCCCCACGCGTCGGCGAGGGACTCCACGAGAAGCAGGCCCCGGCCGTGCGTGCCGTCGTCGGCGTCCGGCACGCGCACCCGGGGCCTCGCGGCCACGAAGTCCCTGACCTCCACCCGCAGGCCGGAGGGTCCCACGGTCGCGGTCAGGACCGCGTCGTGGTCGGTGTGGACGAGCGCGTTGGTGACGAGCTCGCTGGTGAGCAGCTCCGCGATGTCGGAGCGTCCCGGCCTCCCCCAGTGCCGGAGGAGTTCGCGCATCTCCCGCCGGGCCTCGGGCACCGCCCGCAGGTCCGACCGCCCCAGTCTGCGCCGCAGTCGGTGTGACTGCGGCCGCCCCGGAGCGCTGTCGGTCGTCTCCTGTTCCGTCCCCCGGTCCGCCGAGGTACCCGCGATCGTCATGGGACCGCTGCCTCGTGCCTGCCTCTTCATGACCCCCGCCCGCGCGCCGATGTCGGTTCCCCTCCTGCTCGAACACGTACACGGGGATCCTTGCCCCCCTGGGCACCGGCCCAGTCCTGCCGCATCCCCGACGGCCGCCCCTTCGGCCACGCCCAGGTACCCGGATACCGACCGGGCCGTTCCTGGCGGCCGAACTCCGTTAAGAATTGGGGCTGTTGATCCCGAACATCGGGCCACCACACCCCTGCCCCGCCGGACCCGCCCACGACCCGCCCCCCGAATTTGGCCGAAACGCGATCCCGCCGACGGGCCTCGAACGCGTCACGGGGCCGCGCCGCCTAAGGCCGGGGCACGTTGCGGAGGTTGGAGCGGGCGAGCTGGAGCATGCGGCCGACGCCGCCGTCCAGCACGATCTTCGAGGCGGACAGCGCGAAGCCGGTGACCATCTCCCTGCTGATCTTCGGGGGGATGGACAGGGCGTTGGGGTCGGTGACGACATCGACGAGGGCGGGGCCCTTGTGCCGGAAGGCGTCCTTGAGGGCGCCGGCGAGCTGCTTCGGCTTCTCCACCCGGATGCCGTGGGCGCCGCAGGCGCGGGCGACGGCGGCGAAGTCGGGGTTCCTGTTCGTGGTGCCGTACGAGGGCAGTCCGGCGACCAGCATCTCCAACTCCACCATGCCGAGCGAGGAGTTGTTGAACAGAACGACCTTCACGGGGAGGTCGTACTGCACCAGCGTCAGGAAGTCGCCCATCAGCATGGAGAATCCGCCGTCGCCGGACATCGACACGACCTGCCGGCGACGATCGGTGAACTGGGCGCCGATGGCCATCGGCAGCGCGTTCGCCATCGAGCCGTGGGAGAAGGACCCGATGACGCGACGGCGACCGTTGGGGGTGATGTACCGGGCGGCCCACACATTGCACATCCCGGTGTCCACGGTGAACACGGCGTCGTCGGCGGCGAGTTCGTCGAGCACGGACGCCACGTACTCGGGGTGGATCGGCACATGCTTGTCCACCCTGCGGGTGTACGCCCGCACCACTCCCTCCAGCGCGTCGGCGTGCTTCTTCAGCATCCGGTCGAGGAAGCGCCGGTCGGTCTTCTCCCGCACGCGCGGGACGAGACAGCGCAGCGTCTCCCGGACGTCGCCCCACACCGCCAGGTCCACCTTCGCACGGCGGCCCAGCACTTCGGGGCGCACATCGATCTGCGCGATCCTCACGTCGTCGGGCAGGAAGGCGTTGTACGGGAAGTCGGTGCCGAGCAGGATCAGCAGGTCGCACTCGTGGGTGGCCTCGTAGGCGGCGCCGTAGCCGAGGAGTCCGCTCATGCCGACGTCGTAGGGGTTGTCGTACTGGATGAACTCCTTGCCGCGCAGGGCGTGTCCCACCGGGGACTTGACCTTCTGCGCGAACTCCATGACCTCCGCGTGCGCGCCGGCCGTGCCGCTGCCGCAGAACAGGGTGACCCGCTCGGCCCCGTCGATCAGCTCGACGAGCCGGTCGAGTTCGGCGTCGCCGGGGCGGACGGTGGGCCGGGCCGTGACCAGGGCGGTCTCGGCGGCCTTCTCGGGCGCGGGCTCGGCGGCGATGTCGCCGGGCAGGGCGACGACGCTGACGCCGGACCGCCCGACGGCGTGCTGGATGGCGGTCTGGAGCAGTCTCGGCATCTGCCGGGGGCTGGAGATCAGCTCGCTGTAGTGGCTGCACTCGCGGAACAGCTGGTCGGGGTGGGTCTCCTGGAAGTAGCCGAGGCCGATCTCGCTGGAGGGGATGTGGGAGGCGAGGGCGAGCACCGGGGCCATGGAGCGGTGGGCGTCGTAGAGGCCGTTGATGAGGTGCAGGTTGCCGGGGCCGCAGGAGCCCGCGCACGCCGCGAGCCTCCCGGTGATCTGTGCCTCGGCGCCGGCGGCGAACGCGGCGGTCTCCTCGTGGCGGACCTGGATCCAGTCGATCGCGGAGTTGCGGCGCACGGCGTCCACGACGGGGTTGAGGCTGTCCCCGACGACGCCGTAGAGGCGTTTCACCCCCGCCTCGACAAGGATGTCCGTGAACTGTTCGGCGACGGTCCGCTTGGCCATGGCTCGATGCACCCCTCAGGTCGCTTGGGTCCATCAATCCACAGGTGGCGCGTTCACGCCTCCCACACGGCGGCGGCCGTACGGTCGTCGGCGTACCCCTTCACCCGCACCTGGGTGTCCGCGAGGAACGCGGCGAGGCCGGGCGGGGCGGGCGGCGACCACCGATCCGTGAGGTGGGCAGACAGCTCGGGTTCCCCGCGCAGAGGGTCGGCGAGTCCGGCGGTGCACATCAGGAGCGTGTCACCCGGACGGGCTACGGAGGCGCGGAAGCGGAAGGGTTCGGGGCGGGGGCCCGGCGACGGGTCGTAGGGGTCCGGCGGGGTGATCCGGTCGCCCTCGGGCGGCCGGGCCGGCGGCGAGCCGAATCCGACGACCGGGCCGCCGGCGATCTCCCCGGGCGCGGGCTCGATGTCCTGCCAGATGCCGTCCCGCAGGCGGAACAGTCCGCCCGGACCGACGCCGAAGAAGACGCGGGTGCGGCAGTCCGGGTCGGCGGGCAGCAGCAGACAGCGCAGGGTGGCCGCGTACTCCCCGGGTTCCAGGCCCTGTTCGGCGGCGCTGGCGCGCAGTCGGCCGAGGCTGCGGTCGGTGAGGCGGTGCAGGCCCGACTTCAGGTCGCCGCGCCGGGCCGCGCGGATGTCCTCGGCCAGCCGCGCGTGACTGCGGCCGACGGCCCGGGCGATCCACGCGCACACCTCGGCGGCCGCGCGATGGGCGCCCGGCGTGGCGCGGGCGCCGGTGGCCATGGCGACGAGGACGAGGGCGTGCTCGCCACTGCCGAAGCGGGCGGTGAGCAGGGAGTCGCGGCGCGGCTCGCCCCGGTAGCGCGCGGAGTCCCCGCGCACGGAGACCGCCCGCAGCGTGCAGGCCCCGTACCGGGCGCCGTCCAGCACGGTGTCGGGGACGAGATCGTCGAGATCCTCCGGATCGGCGAGGGGCAGAGCGGTGGGCTCGCCCTCGTAGGTGGGCGGCCCGGATCCGACGTAGTCCTTGTACGCGGGGGTGGGTGTGGGGGCGGGGCCGAGATAGGCCGCCTCGTCGTCGGCGGGCGGGGACGCGGAGGGCGAGGGCAGGGAGTCGGGTGCGGTGCGGGCGGAGGGGATGACGGGGGTGGCGGGGATTTCCGGGGTGGCGGAGGCCGGGTGGGGTGGCGCCGGGTCGGACGGGACGGGCGGCGCTGGGGGCGCGGGGAGGGGCGGATGGCGGTCGGGGGAGCCGGGTGAGCCGGGCGAGCCGGGTGAGCCAGGTGAGTCGGGCGCGCCGGGTGACGGGGTCTCGGCGGAGGCACGGGCACCAGTGGCGGCGGAGGTGGGGCTTTGCGGGGCTTCCGGGCTCTCCGGCCGGTACGGGGATTGCGGGGCTTCCGGGGTCCCCGCGCCGTACAGGGGCGGCGCCTCCGGGCTCCCCGGACCGTACGGGGATCGCGGCGCCTCCGGGCTCCCCTGCCCGTACGAGGATCGCGGCGCCCCCGGGCTGCTCCCCGGCCCTCCTCGCCCCTCGGGTGGCCGGCCCGGTCGTTCCGCGAAGCCCGGTGGCAAGGGGCCGGGTGGGACGGCGCCGGGTCCAGGGGGCGTGTCAGCGGGGGCCTCCCCGCGTTCCCCGGGCTCCCTCGGCTCCTCCCAGGTGTCCCAGCGGTCGGCCCCCGCCGGTGCCGCGGGCCGGTCCGCGCTCACCGTGCCCACCACGGAGGCGAACCGGTCGTCGAGGGAGTCCGGCGCTGCCGTGGGGCCCGTGTCCTCGGTGGAGTCGTCGTACAACTGGCCCCACCAGTCGTCCTCGTGACCGGTGGGCCTTCCCCCCTGCTGGCTCATGCCCCTGATTGTCCACCGCACGGGCCGGAAGAAAACGGGGCATCAGGAAAAACCGGCCCGCCACCCCGCGCCGAACCCACACCCCGGGGGACATCTCGAACGCGAGTGCGATGAGCGTCGCCGGACGGCTCCACCCCCCACGGGAGAGCCGCCCGGCGACGTCGGGTGATCCGGGCGCCGATCCCCTGGGCGCCCCTGCGCGTCGGCGCACCCGGATCACGTTCGGGAAGATCCGCGGTGACGGATGATCACGGTCACCGCCGTGGCCACACCTTGGCAGAGTGAGCGGTGCTACGGCGATGATGTGCCGAGGCGGGTTTACGCCGTGGCCGGTTCCCGCCAGCCACGCGCGCCCAAGCCCCGTCCGCGCAGGTCGTTCGGGTCGCGCGGGTTCGTACGGAGGAAGCGGTCAGGTCAGGGAGGGACGGCCCCGGATGCTGGGAGCGATCGGGCTCGACGAGACGCACGAGGCGGCCTACCGGGCGCTGGTGTCGGTGGGCGCCGCCGATGTCCCCGATCTCGCGCGCCGACTGGCGCTGGGCGAGGCCGACACCGAGCGTGCGCTGCGCCGCCTGGAGGGCCAGGGCCTGGCCGCGCAGTCGTCGGGGCGGCCGGGCCGCTGGGTGGCCGCTCCCCCGGCGGTCGCGCTGGCGGCGCTCCTCACCCAGCAGCGCCATGAGCTGGAGCGGGCGGAGCTGGCGGCCGCCCTGCTCGCCCAGGAGTACCGGGCCTCGGCCGCCGAACCGTCGGTGCACGACCTCGTCGAGGTGGTCACGGGCGCGTCGGCGGTCGCGCAGCGCTTCCTGCAGATCCAGCTCGGCGCCACCGAGGAGGTGTGCGCCCTGGTCACCGGGACCCCGGTCGCGGTGACCGGCATGGAGAACGACGCGGAGGAGCGCGCCGCCGAGCGCGGGGTGCGCTACCGGGTGGTGATCGAGCGGGCGGTCCTCGACCAGCCGCACGGCATCACCGAAGTGACGGCCGCGCTCGGCCGGGACGAGCGGGTGCGCGTGGTGGACGAGGTGCCGACGAAGCTGGTGGTGGCCGACGGCTCGCTCGCCCTGGTGCCACTGACCGGCCGCGGCACCGAGCCGGCCGCGCTGGTGGTGCACGCCAGCGGGCTGCTGGAGCTGCTGTCGGGTCTGTTCGAGTCGGTGTGGCGGCAGGCGCTGCCGCTGCGCCTGGGCGTGGAGGGGGTGTCGGAGCAGGGCCCGGACGGCCCCGACGCCGCCGATCTGGAGATCCTGTCGCTGCTGCTGGCCGGGCTGACCGACGCGAGCGTGGCCAAACAGCTCGACCTGGGCCTGCGGACCGTGCAGCGCCGGGTGAAGCGGCTGATGGAGCTGACCGGGGTGACGACCCGGCTGCAATTGGGCTGGCACGCGTACGAGCGGGGTTGGGTGGCGCGCGAGCCCTGAGCCGCCCTTCTTGACCTGCGGGTCCCCGAACGCTCCGGCACTCTGGGCAGATGGGAGCGTGGGAACTCCTGCTGGTGGGCCTGGTCATCCTCTTCGGCCTGTGCGGAGTGCTGGTGCCCGGGGTGCCGGGGTCGTGGCTGGTGTGGTCCGCGGTCCTGTGGTGGGCGCTGAAGGATCCGCGGCCGGTCGCCTGGGCGGTGCTGGTGAGCGCCACGGTCGCGCTGTTCCTGTCCCAGGTGGTCCGCTGGGCGCTGCCGCCGCGCCGGCTCCGCGCGGGCGGTGCCACGCCCCGCATGGCGGTGTACGCCGGGGTCGGGGCGCTGCTCGGCTTCGTACTGCTGCCCGTGGTGGGCGCCATCCCCGGTTTCATGGCGGGCGTCTATCTGTGCGAGCGTCTGCGCCTGGGCCGCCATGGCGAGGCCCGAGCGGCCCTGCGCACGGTGATGCGCTCCGGCGGCTCCAGCGTCCTGGCTGAACTCTTCACCTGCCTGCTGATCGCGGGGGCGTGGCTGGGCGCGGTGCTGTGGGGGTGAGGGCGGGGCTACGGATCTACGGACCTACCGATCTACGGGGCTACGGGGCTACGGGGCTACGGCGTAGGCCCGGGGGCCTAGGGCGATGAACCGATGTGTCCAGGACGGGCCGGTGGTTGGCTGGTGCCATGGCGGAATGGGTGGAATTCAGCGCGGCGGAGCGGGCGTATCTGACGGGGCAGCGGCTGGGGCGGATGGCGACCGTCGATCAGCGGGGGCAGCCGCAGGCGAATCCGGTGGGGTTCCGGCTGCGGGACGACGGCACGATCCTCATCGGCGGATACGCGATGGGCACGACGAAGAAGTGGCGCAATCTGCGGACGAACCCGAAGGTCGCGCTGGTCGTGGACGACATCGTGAGCGTGCGGCCGTGGCGGGTGCGCGGGGTGGACATCCGCGGCGAGGCCGAGCTCCTGGTCGGCCCGCACGACCTCGGCCCGCACTTCAGCGAGGAGGTCATCCGCATCCACCCGGCACGCGTCCACAGCTGGGGCCTGGAGGAGAGCTAGCGGACACCCTCCAGGGTGAGCAGGCTGAGCTTGCGGTCCAGGCCGCCCGCGTAGCCGGTGAGGGAGCCGTCGGCGCCGATCACCCGGTGGCAGGGGCGGACGATCAGCAGCGGGTTGGCGCCGATCGCCCCGCCGACGGCCCGTACGGCGGCCCGGGAGGCGCCGACGCGCGCCGCGATCTCGCCGTACGTCGTGGTCGCGCCGTACGGCACGTCGTCCAGGGCGTCCCAGACGCGCTCCCGGAAGGCCGTGCCGGCGGGGCGCAGCGGCAGGCGGAACTCCTTCAGCTCGGCGGCGAAATAGGCGCCGAGCTGGTCGGCGGCATCCCGGAAGGGCCCGGGATCGTGCCGCCACCCGTCCTGAACGGCCCGTCCGCCCTTCTGCCCGGGCAGGGAGAGGGAGGTCAGGGCGCCGTCGGGGTCGGCGGTCAGCAGGAGGGGGCCGAGCGGGCTGTCCACGCTCGTGAAGTACGTCGTCCCGGTCATCGTCGCTCCAGTGTGTCAGGCGTGTCGGGGGTGTCGGGGTCGTCGGGGGTGCCGCTGCCGGCCGCCCGCAGGTGGTGCAGGGCGTAGGTGCGCCAGGGGCGCCAGCTGTCGGGGAGGTCCGCGCCCGGTGGCTCCACGTCGGGGTCGCCGAGGGCGCGGGCCCGGATCGCGGCGGCGGTGCGGGCGTCCAGGCCGGGCAGGGCGAGCAGCGCCCGTTCGGCGTCGTCGCGGTCGGCGCCGGGGTCCAGGCGTACGGTGCCGTCGGCGAGGGCGGCGGCCAGCGCGCCCAGGGGGCCGTCGGGTTCCGCCTCGGCGAGGACCGCCGGTTCGGGGAAGAGGTGGGTGAGGGTGCCGCAGGGCGCGTCGAGGGCCTTGCCGTAGGCGTTCACCAGGCGTTCGGCCTCCGTCCGGCCGACGAGGGCCCGTACGGCGTACTCCTCGGCGTCGGCGGTGCCGGGCGCCCGTAGCCCGGGCCGGGCGGCGACGAGCGGGGCGAGCCGGGGGTCGGCGCCGAGGCGCTCGTCCACGGCGTAGGGGTCGGCGTCGAGGTCGAAGAGGCGCCGCAGCCGCTGGACGGCGGTGGTGAGGTCGCGGTGGTCGGTGAGGTGCAGCCGGGCGTCGAGCCAGGCTCCCGGGTGGGTCGCCGACCCGGTGGGGGCGGCGCCGGAGCGCTCGTGGACGGCGGCGACGCCGGTGCCGTACGGCAGCCGGAGCGTGCGCCGGTACGTGCGCCGTCCGGTCCGGCCGCTCACGTCCTCGACGCCGGTGACGGCCTCGCGCTCCAGCAGATCGAACACGGCGGCCGCGTGGTACGGGCCGCGGTGGGCGAGGCGGAGCGGGATCCCGGCGGCCGGGGTGGCCGTACGGCGTGCCGGGTGGCCGGCGGCGCGCAGGGCGGTCGGGGTGGCGGCGTAGACGGCGCGGATCGTGTCGTTGAACTGCCGGACGCTGGCGAAGCCGGACGCGAAGGCGATCTCGGTGATCGGCAGGTCGGTGGTCTGGAGCAGGACCCGTGCGGTGTGCGCGCGCTGGGCGCGGGCGAGGGCGACGGGGCCGGCGCCGAGTTCGGCGGTGAGCTGCCGCTGGACCTGGCGGGCGCTGTAGCCGAGGCGGTCCGCGAGACCGGCGACGCCCTCGCGGTCGACAACGCCGTCGCCGATGAGCCGCATGGCGCGGCCTACGACATCGGCGCGGACGTTCCACTCGGCCGAGCCGGGCACGGCGTCGGGCCGGCACCGCCGGCAGGCCCGGAAACCGGAGCCCTGCGCGGCGGCGGCGGTCGCGAAGAACCGGACATTGCGCCGCTTCGGCGTCACGGCGGGGCAGCTGGGCCGGCAGTAGATGCCGGTGGTCTCGACGGCGAAGAAGAACGCGCCGTCGAACCGCGCGTCCCGGCTGCGGACCGCTTCGTACCTGGTGTCTTCGTCCATCACGTGGTCCAGTCTCCGCCGGGGGCGGGACGGCCGCTGGCGGAAAACGGACATGGCGATGACGGTGGCGGCGGCGGTCGTGGTGGTGGCGGTTGTGAAAGCCCACGGAGCGCCGCCGGACGGGCGCGGGTGTGGCCGCCCGTCCGGCGGGTGAGGGGGCGTCCTACCGCTGGTGGCCGCGCTTCGCCTCCATCGCGGCCCGCCCGATCTGCCCCTTGCGCTTCCAGTCCTTGCGGAGCTCCGCCCGCATCCGGGCGTCCGTCTTGGCGACGATCCACTGGTTCTCGCGCTTCAGCTTGCGATAGCTCTCCAGCCGGCGCTGCGGCAGCGTGCCCTCCTCGATCGCGGCCAGCACCGCGCACCCGGGCTCGGCCTCGTGCGCGCAGTCGTGGAAGCGGCATCCCTCGGCGAGTTCCTCGATCTCGGCGAAGACCTGCCCGACGCCGCTCTCGGCGTCCCACAGGCCGACGCCCCTGAGGCCGGGGGTGTCGATGAGGACCCCGCCGCCCGGGAGGGCGAGCAGATTGCGCGTGGTGGTGGTGTGGCGGCCCTTGCCGTCGACGTCACGGATCGCCTGGACCTCCATCACCTCCGTCCCGAGCAGCGCGTTCGCCAGCGTGGACTTTCCGGCGCCGGACTGTCCGAGCAGCACGGAGGTGCCGCCGCCGACGACCGCGGTGAGGACGTCGAGCCCGTCCCCGGTGAGCGCGCTGACGGTCAGCACCGGCACGCCGGGCGCCGTCGTCTCCACGTCCTGGACGAGATACGACAGCGTCACCGCGTCGGGCACGACGTCGGCCTTGGTGAGCACGACGACGGGCTGTGCCCCGGACTCCCAGGCGAGGGCGAGGAAGCGCTCGATGCGGCCGAGGTCGAGCTCCGCGGCCAGGGACACGGCGACGATCGCGTGGTCGACGTTGGCCGCGAGGATCTGCCCCTCGGACCTCTTGGAGGAGGTGGAGCGCACGAACGCGGTACGGCGCGGCAGATACGTCCGTACGTAGCGAGGGTTGCCGCCGGGCTCGACGGCGACCCAGTCGCCGGTGCACACGACCCGCAGGGGATCGTGCGGGGTGACGAAGGCGGTGTCGGCGCGGACGACGCCGTCCGCGAGGGCGACGTCGCACTGGCCGCGGTCCACGCGGATCACGCGGCCGGGCAGCAGGCCTTCGGCGAGGTGGGGGGCGAACGCGTCCGCCCATGCGTCGTCCCAGCCGTAGGCGACGAGCGCGGAGAAAGCAGAGGGGTAAGTCGAGGGGGAAGTCAACGGGTGACCCTTCACAAGGGTGGCCCCGGCACGGTGTGAGGTGGTCAGCCGGCGGCCACGGAGGTGGAGTGGACGATCTTCTGGATGCGGGCAGCGCCCATCGCAAAGACAGCCATCGGTCACACCTCCTGTTCCTCGCTGGACCTCAAGTCGCTCTGACCTCAAGTCGTTGTGGGTCTCACCCTAGAAGACGTCCTCGCCCGGACGCCAACCCTTTTTTCGCCGCGTCCCTTTGGCCCGCCCCGGTTCACTCGGCCGTCTTGCGTGCCAACGCGTTGTTCCCGATGGAGTTGTGCACGCTGAAGCTCACCGCGTCGGAGCGATAGCGGTCGTCGGACCACTCCACCGGCCGGCCCTCGCGGGTGGTGGTCACCCGGCGGACGCGCAGCAGGGGGCTGGTGCGGCGGATGCCCAGCAGTTCGGCGTCCCGGGCGCCGGCCGCGACCGCGTCGATGACGTGCTCGCCGTAGGCGAAGACCAACCCCGTCTCGTCGTACAGGCGTTGGGTGACGGACGGGCAGTCCGGCTCGATGGCCTCCACGGCCGGGGTGATCCAGTCGGCGTAGACGGTCCGTTCGAGCAGCACCGGTTCGCCGTCGAGTCCGCGGACCCGCAGCACGTGCAACACGGGTGTGCCCTCGCGCAGTTGGAGGCGCACCGCGTCCTCCTGGGTGGCGGGGCGGCGCTCCTGGGCGACCACCCGGCCGGTCGCCTCGCGGCCCATGGCGCGCGCCCACTGGGCGAAGCTGCGCAGTTCGGCGAAGCTCTGGCTGCGCCGGCTGGCCAGCACCACGCGGCGGGCGCCCTGGCGGGAGCCGATGAGCCCCTCGGCGGTGAGGGCCGCGACGGCCTGGCGGACCGTGCCGCGCGAGACGCCGTACCGCGCCGCGAGGTCGGTCTCCGCGGGCAGCAGAGCGCCCACGGTGTACTCCTCGCGGTCGATCGCCCGCCGCAGTGCGTCGGCGATCTCCTCGTGTCGCGCCGCCATGCGTTCCCTCCGAATCGGCCGCTGTGCACAGCGTGACCAGCCTAATGGACATCCGTCACCGACCGGTGCCGACCGGGATTGTGCAGGGAATCGGGGGTCGGCGTTTCGCCGGAGTTCATGAACGGGACACCGGCACCGGGCGTACTGAGGCCAACTTGTTCAGACAAGTCATCCGCTTCTTCTGCATCACCTCCCGAACCCTCACGCGTCCCCTGGAGCAGCCGTGCCCCTCTCCCCGCGCCCGTCGAGAACCGCCGTCCTGAGCGGCTCCCTCGCCGTCGTCGCCGCGCTCGCCCTGAGCGCCTGCGGCGCCGCCCCCGACACCGCGTCCACCACCGCCGACGGCAAGAACGCCGCCACCGCCACCTCGCTCGCCGACTTCGGCGGCATGGACAAGCTGGTCGCCGCCGCGAAGAAGGAGGGCACCCTGCACGCCATCGCCCTCCCCCGCGACTGGGCGAACTACGGTGCCCTGATCGACGGGTTCCAGAAGAAGTACGGCATCAAGATCGAGGTGGAGAACCCGGACGGTTCCAGCCAGGACGAGATCAACGCGGTCACCTCCCGCGCGAAGCAGGACCGCGCCCCCGACGTCCTGGACCTGGGCTCCTCCTTCGCGCTCAGCGCCGCCCAGCAGGGGCTGCTGGCGCCGTACAAGGTGGCCGGGTTCGCCGATCTGCCCGAGGCGCAGAAGGACGCGCAAGGCCGCTGGTACAACGACTACGGCGGCTATGTCTCGATCGGCTGCGACGCCGCACGCGTGAAGCAGTGCCCGACCACCTTCGCGGACCTGCTGAAGCCGCAGTACAAGGGCCAGGTCGCGCTCAACGGCAATCCCACCAAGTCGGGTTCGGCGTACGCGGGCGTCTTCGCGGCGTCGCTCGCCAACGGCGGTTCCTTCGACGACATCCAGCCTGGCCTGGACTTCTTCTCGAAGCTGAAGAAGAACGGCAACTACACGCCCGTGGAGTCGACTCCGGCGACCGTCGAGAAGGGCGAGACACCGATCAGCATCGACTGGGACTACCTCAACGCCGGGTACGCCGACGAGTTCACGTCCAAGGGCCTGAAGTGGCAGGTCGCCGTCCCCGCCGACGGACAGTTCTCGCAGTACTACTCGCAGGCCGTCAACAAGGACGCCCCGCACCCGGCGGCCGCCCGGCTGTGGGAGGAGTACCTGTACAGCGCCGAGGGCCAGAACCTGTGGCTGAAGGGCTATGCCCGTCCGGCGCTGATGGCCGCGCTGGAGAAGGCCGGCACGCTCGACGCGACCGCCGCCGCGAAGCTTCCGAAGGTGTCCGGCACGCCGACCTTCCCGACGGAGGCGCAGCAGAGCAAGGCCAAGGCCGCTCTCACGCAGGGCTGGGCGAAGGCCGTCTCCGGATGACCGCCGCACTGCCCGGCACCGTCGAGGCGAAATTCCCCCCTCCCGCCCCCGACGAGGTGGCCGCCGCTTCCCCGAAGCGGCGGCGCCGCGCCGGCGGTGGGCTCGCCGTGGTCCCGCTGCTCGCGTTCACCGCGATCGCCTTCGGCGTGCCCTTCGCGGCGATGGTCGACGGTGCCTTCACGACCCGGGACCCGGCCACGGGCGTCACGTCGTACACCACGGGCAATGTGACCGCCTCGCTGCACGACGCGTACCTGACCGCCCTGCTCGGCAGTGTGAAGCTGTCCGCCGTCTCCGCCGCGATCGCGACGGTGCTGGGGCTGCCGCTCGCGCAGGCCGTCGTCACCTCGCGCCTGCGGGCCCTGCGCGAGGGCGTGCTCACCGCCTCCGGGGTGCTCGCCAACTTCGGCGGCGTCCCCCTGGCCTTCGCCTTCGTCGCCACCCTCGGCAACGCCGGTGTCCTCACCACGCGGCTGCGGCTCGCGGACCGGGGCTGGGACCTGTACAGCTTCTGGGGACTGGTCGTCGTCTACCTGTACTTCCTCATCCCGCTGATGGTCCTCACCGTGACGCCCGCCCTGGAGGGCCTGCGCACGCAGTGGCGGGAGGCCGCGTACAACAACGACGCCGACACCCCGCGGTACTGGGCGCACGTCGCCGTGCCCGTGCTCGCGCCCACGCTGCTCGGCGGGTTCGTGCTGCTCTTCGGCAGCGCCTTCGCCGCGTACGCCACCGCGGCCGCCATGGTGGGCAGTTCGGTGCCGCTGATCACGCTCCAGATCGCCGACGCCATCTCCGGCAACGTCCAGGTCGGCCAGGAGAACATGGCGCTCGCCCTCAGCCTCGACATGGTCCTGATCGCAGGCCTGGTCATGGCCGTGTACCTGCCCCTGCAACGCCGGAGTGCCCGATGGCTCGCCTGAACTCCCCCGCGGCCCGGCCGGTTTCCGCCGCGTCCGGGCCGGCCCGGTGGCGCTGGGCCGTGCTCGGCCTGGCCGGGCTGTACTTCCTGCTCCCGCTCGCCGCGTCCGTCGTGTTCACCGTCGACGTGCCCGGCCGGGGGATCACCCTCGACGCCTACACGCAGATCGTCGGCGCCGACGGCTTCACCTCCTCGCTGCTGCTGTCGCTGGAGCTGGCGGCCGCCACCATCGCGCTGGTGCTGGTCCTGATGGTGCCCGCCATGGTCGCGCTGCGGCTCGGCGCGCCCCGGCTGCGGCCGGTCGTCGAGGTGGTGTGCTCGCTGCCGCTGGTGGTGCCGCCGATCGCGTTCGTCGCGGGCTGGGTCACCGTCCTGAAGTGGGGTCCCGAACACCTCTCCCGCACCCCGCTGTTCCAGACGTTCGTCGCGATCCAGAATCCGCGCTTCCCGTTCGTGCTGGTCATGGCGTACGCCGTGATGGCGCTGCCGTTCGTGCACCGGGCGCTGGACGCCGGGCTGCGCGCGATCGACGTGCGCACCCTCGTCGAGGCCGCCCGCAGCTGCGGGGCCAACTGGCCGACCGCGCTGGTGCGGGCGGTGCTGCCCAATCTGCGCGGCGCGCTGCTGAACGCGTCGTTCCTGACGCTGGCCCTGGTGCTGGGCGAGTTCACCGTCGCCCAGCTGCTCGGCTTCCAGCCCTTCGCGGTGTGGATCGTCACCGTCTCCGGCTCCCAGGCCCAGCTGTCCGTCGCCGTATCCGTGCTCAGTCTGCTGGTGACCTGGGCACTTCTCCTCGCGCTCGCCTCCGCCGGCGGCCGCTCCCGCACCTCGCCCAGGGGATGAGGACATGACTGTCACTGTTGTTGAGGAAAAGTCCGCCACGACCGCGGCCACGGTCGAATTCCGGGGCCTGCGCCGGGAGTTCGGACCGACCGTCGCCCTGGACGGGCTGGATCTGAGCGTACGGCCGGGCGAACTGCTCGCGCTGCTCGGCCCGTCGGGCTGCGGCAAGACCACCGCCCTGCGGATGCTCGCCGGGTTCGAGCATCCCGACGCCGGCGCGGTGCTCGTCGACGGACGGGACATCACACGGGTGCCGGCACATCGCCGGGACGCCGGGATGGTCTTCCAGTCGTACAGCCTCTTCCCGCATCTGAACGCGCTCGACAACGTGGCCTTCGGGCTGCGGATGCGCAAGGTGCGCACGGCCGAACGGCGCGCCCGGTCCGCCGAGTTGCTGGAGCTGGTGGGGCTGGGCGACAAGGCCGAGCGGTTCCCGCACCAGCTGTCCGGCGGGCAGCAGCAGCGCGTCGCGCTGGCCCGGGCGCTCGCGCTGCGGCCGCGGGTGCTGCTGCTGGACGAGCCGCTGTCCGCGCTCGACGCCAAGGTGCGGCTGTCGCTGCGCGAGGAGATCCGTCGCCTTCAGCGCGAACTCGGCATCACCACCCTGTTCGTGACGCACGATCAGGAGGAGGCGCTGTCCATGGCCGACCGGGTCGCGGTGATGCGCGCCGGACGGCTCGAACAGTGCGCGGAACCGGCGGAGTTGTACGGCCGCCCCGCCACCGCGTTCGTCGCGGAGTTCGTCGGCACGATGAGCCGGATCCCGGGCCGGGTCTCGGACGGCGTGGTCGAGGTGCTCGGGCAGCGGCTGCCGGTCGACGGCGCCGCGCCGGCGGAGGACACGGTGAACGTCCTGGTGCGTCCGGAGGCCGTTCGGGTGCGCCGCGACGAGGCCGGTGCGGCGCGGGTCGTCGCCAGCGCGTTCCTCGGCGCCGTCGTCCGCGTCACCGTCCGCCTCGCCGACGGCACCGAGGTGAAGGCCGACCTGCCCGCCCACGAGGCCACCGGCCTGGCCGCCGGAGCCCCGGTCGACGTATCTCTCCCCGACCGCCCGGTACTGGTGGCCGAACGTACGGCCCGGTGAAGAGGCCCCAGTGAAGGCCCTGTGAAGAAGGCCGTCACGAAGACGGCCGTGGCGAAGGCGGCCACCGCGAAGACGGCCACCGCGAAAACAGCCATCGTAGAGACGACCGCCGTAAGACGACCGTCGCGAAAGAACGCGAAAGAAGAGGTTTCACGTGTCCCCCCACCCCCAACTTCCGCTCCAAGCCGTCCTGTTCGACATGGACGGCACGCTCGTCGACACCGAGCGGCTGTGGTGGGAGGCGGTGGAGCAGGTCGCCGGGCGGGCGCTGACCGAGGCGGACCAGCCGGAGGTGCTCGGCCGCGCCGTCGAGCACACGGCCGCCTGGCTCGCCACGGCCACCGGCCACCCGGCGGCCCGGACCGCCGAACGGCTCCACACCGCGTTCGCGGACCGCGTCCGCACCGGCGTCGTCCCCCGCCCCGGCGCCCTGGACCTGCTCGACGCCCTCGCCCGGGAGGGCGTACCCACCGCGCTGGTCACCGCGTCGCCCCGGTCCGTCGCCGACACCGTGCTGGACGCGCTGGGCCGCGACCGCTTCGCGGTGTCCGTCACGGCCGACGACACCGCCCGTACCAAGCCCGCCCCGGACCCCTATCTCGCCGCGTGCCGCGCCCTCGGCGTCGATCCGGCGGCCTGCGTGGCGGTCGAGGACACCCCGACCGGGGTCAGTTCGGCGGAGGCGGCCGGCTGCGCGGTCCTCGCCGTGCCGTCGCTCGCCCCGATCGAGCCGGCGCCCGGACGGGTCGTACGGCAGAGCCTCGCCGGGGTCGCACCGGCCGAGCTGACCGCCATGGTCCGGCCCGGACTGCGGGTGCTGACCTGGAACCTGTGGCTCGGCGGCCGCGAGGTGGACGACCACCGCGCCAAGCAGCTCGCGGCGATCCTGGACAGCGGCGCGGACGTGGTCGGGCTCCAGGAGACGGGCGGCACGGCCGCCGGGGAACTCGCCGCGGCCCTGGGCTGGCACCACCACCGGGCCGGCGAGAACCTGGGTCTCCTCAGCCGCCACCCCATCACCGCCCGGTTCGGCGACCCCGACGTCGGTTTCTACGGCGCGGCCGGGGTGCGGATCGCGCTGGGCGCGGGCCGCGCGGCCGACATCTGGACGGTCCACCTGCCCGCCTGGCCCTACGGCCCCTACGAGCAGGCCTTCGGCGACCGCCCCGCGCAGACGCTGATCGCCCACGAGGAGGAGCGGTTGGCGGTCCTGCGCGACACGCTGCGCCGGATCGCCGAGGCCGGCGATCCCGATGTCCCGGTGGTCCTGACCGGTGACTTCAACAGCCCCTCCCACCTGGACCGGCCCGAGCTCGCCTGGCCGGTGACCCGGGCCGCCGAGGAGGCCGGGCTGCGCGACTCCTACCGGGAGGCCCACCCGGACCCGGTCGCCGAGCCCGGCCACACCTGGTCGCCGGTCCACCCCCTGCACGAGGACGGCAGCGGGCGCCCCGAGCCGCAGGACCGCATCGACTTCGTCCTGTACGGCGGCCGGGGCCTGCGCGTCCTCGACGCCCGTACGGTGGTCACCGGAACCCCGCGTCCCTGGCCCGACGTCGCCGGGAACGCCTGGCCGTCGGACCACGCCGCGGTGCTGACGACGTTCGCGGTGACCCCCCGCACGGATCACTGACGGCGCGTCAGGACGTCGTACAGGGGTGCCCGTTGAGGTCGAAGGCCGAGGGGGCGCCGTTCCCGCCGTGCCAGGAGGCGAGGAAGCCGAAGGTGAGGGAGGCGCCCGCCGCGACGGTCCGGTTGTAGTCGGCGGCCGCGGCGATGACGCGGGCGCCGCTCTGGGTGAAGCCCGCGTCCCACATCTGGGTCACCTTCTGCCCGTCCGGGAAGGACCAGCCGACGCTCCAGGAGGCGAGGGCGTCGTCGGTGGTGACGGTGACGGTCGCCTGGAAGCCCTCGGGCCACTCGTTGACGAGCTCGTAGTGGGCCGAGCAGACCGACGCGCCGGGGGTGCCCGTGCCGCCCGCGGCGGTGGACGAGGAGGTGCCCTGCGGCTCGGGGTCGGGCCGGCCGCCGTCGCCGGGCGTGGCGGAGCCGGAGGTCGTCGACGAGGTCTCCGGGGATCGGGAGCCCGGCGTGGAGGTGGACGGCCGGACGCTCGGGAACGGCAGGGCGGGGCCGGAGCCCGCGACGGGGCTGCTGTCCGTGGGCAGGCGGGTGGCGATGTCGTGGCCGGAGTCGCCGAACGGCATCATCGACGCGGCCAGCGCCAGCAGCGAGACCAGTACGGCGGCCGCGAGCAGCCCGTGCCGCAGCACGCGCGCCCGGCCGGCGCCGTTCCGCGCGTCGTCGCCGTCCGGGTCGGGCACGTCGGGGCGTCCGGCGCCGAGGCGGACCTCGGCGGCCCGGCGGCGGCGCTCCAGATAGGCGAGCCCGCCCCAGCCGATGACGCCCTGGGCGAGCGCGCCCGGCAGTCCGCCGCCGTGCAGCCGCAGGCACGCGGCGGCCTCCGCGCACTCCTGGCAGGTCGCGAGGTGGCGGGAGAGGTCCTCGGGCGTGTCGGCGACCGGGGAGCGGGTGACGGCGTCCAGGAGGCGGATGTAGCTGCGGCACTCGGCGCCCATGGGCGTGTCGAGGTGGTTGCGGTGGCAGCGGTCCCGGAACAGCGCGCGCACCTGGTTCAGTTCCTCGGCCGCGGCGGCCGGGTCCAGGCCGAGCCGGCGGGCCACACCGCGCAGCGGCAGCGCCTCCACCTCGGCCAGCCACAGCAGGGCGGCGTCCGGTTCCTGCATGTCGCGCAGTCCGCGCAGCGCGATGGGCCGGCCCAGGGGCGGGCCGGTGTAGCGGGCGGCCTTGTCCGAGTTGAGCCACAGGCGCAGGTCGGGGTCGAGCTTGTGGCCCTGGCCGGCGGCCTCCCAGTCGGCCGCCGTGGTGCGCACGGCGGTCAGCAGCAGGGGGATGCGGGGCAGACGGGGCGAGCGGCGGCCCGCGCCGCGTCGGGTACCGTCTTCGGCGGCGCGGGCCTCGCGTATGCCGAGCGCGAAGGCCTCGCGGGCCAGTTGGTGGGCCGCGGTCGAACCGGCCGTGCACAGGTCGGCGTACGACAGGACGGCGTCCCAGCACTCCGAGAACAGCGCGGCCTCGGCGTCGTCCCTCGGGGTCGGCAGGTCGGGCATGGGTCTCCTGCATTCGAATGCGAGGTCAACTCACCATGACGGCAATGGAGTTGGGGGGAACCTCGCGGCAGGGCCAGAGCTTTTCACGTTACCGACACAACTGACAAGCGCCGTCTTCAGATGTCATGACCAGCGGCTCACCGCCGGTTGCCTTGTCGACAAAGCGTCCGGTCCGTACGCGCGCCGGACTCCGGTTCCGGCTACTGGTACGGACGCGGACGCCCTGTTTCTCATCGCCTCACGCGAACGCCGCCTCGGTCACGCCACCGGCGTCGGCTCCCCGGCGGGCAGGCTGTCCATGAAGGAGCTGACGGAGAACACCGCGCGGCCGGGGCCGGGCGGGCCGTAGCCGGGGGGCGAGGAGAGGCCGAACTCGTCCATCGTCGCGCGATACGCCTCCAGGAGCCGGATGTGGTACTCCAGCGGCGCGCCCTGCGGGTTGGCCTTGCCGAGCGGGGTGGTGGGCTCCGGGCACCAGGTGGTGAAACGGGGCGTGATGCCGTGCGACATGAAGAAGCGCAGGCCCTCGGTGGTCGACGCGATCGCCTCGTCGACGGTGGTGAAGCCGAACGGCTCGGCCATCTCCACGCCCGCCACGAAGTTGGGGATCACGTTGCGCGCGCCGAACACGTCGGCGGAGTCGAGGATCCGCCGGTGCCACTCGTCGCGGCCGACGTAGCGCTCCTTGCCCGGGCAGTACATCTTGAACAGATACTCGTCCCACACCTCGTAGTTGGGGTGGTAGATCTGCACGCCGTAGTCCTTGAAGCGCTGCACGTCGTCCTTGGGCAGCGCCTGGGCGACGACCTTGCCGATCCAGCGGCCCGGGAAGCGCTCCTCGATGGCCTTGGCGTAGTGGCCGTAGAAGTCGGCCTCGTCGCGCCCGGAGACCGTCTTGGTGATGGCGCCGCCGGTGAGGGTGTAGGCGGTGGAGGCCTTCGCCGTGTCGTACCGGTCGATGATCTCCAGGGCCTCCAGGACCTCCTCGACGTCCTTCACCCCGGTGTACGGGCGCCCGGCGGCCTTGTGCTGGCGCCAGTTGTGGTTGATGTCGCAGTACTGGCACTCCTCCTTGGCGCCGAAGTACTGGCAGACCCGGAAGACGGTCAGATAGATCAGGTAACCCCACTGGATGGTGGGGGCCACCTCCATGACCGACTTCCCGTTGGACAGCTTGTGCCGGTAGTACTCCGGCATCGGCGGCACGCCGACGTCCGCGATCCGCCGGCCGTCGAGATACAGCCCGAGCAGGCCCTCGTCGTCCGCGGCGACCCGGTACGGCGACGCCGGGTTCACCCGCACGGAGACAACCGTGCGCCGCAGGTCGTAGGGCCCGCCGGTGAGGATGATCTCCTCGGGCGGCCGCCGGAGCGCGGCCTCGCCCAGCTCCGGCAGGGTGCCGTGGTCGAAGGAGAAGATGAAGTACGACTTCGGCTTCACCTCGCCGCTCTCGTTGTCGCTCAGCGCCGACGGGTCGAAGGCCACGCCGCCGCGCAGCAGGTCCTCCTTGAAGACGGCCTCCCGCGGAACGTGCGGAAACCGCTCCATCAGATCCTCGACCAGCGCGGTACGGCTGCCCATCCGTCTCTCCTCCCGGCTCAGGCGTACGACTCCTCACGGTATGCCCCCGCCGTGCGAGGACGCGGGGCGGGGGTCCGGTCAGCGTGTCCCGCCGCCGGACCGGCACGATACGTTCCTCCTGCGGAGACACGCGCGATGCTCGTTCTCGTCGTTTCCGCTGTTTCCTCGTTTCCTCGGAAGGGGCGACCGTATGACCGGGACGGCCGGGGCCGTGACCAACTGGGCGGGCAACATCACCTACGCCGCCAAGGAGCTGCACCGTCCGCGGTCGCTCGACGCCCTGCGGGCGCTGGTCGCGCGGAGCGAACGGGTGCGGGTGCTGGGCAGCGGGCACTCCTTCAACCGGATCGCCGAGCCGGGCCCCGAGGGCGCGCTGGTGTCCCTGGACGCGCTGCCCGCCGTCACCGACATCGACACCGCGGCCCGCACGGTACGGGTCGGCGGCGGGGTCCGCTACGCCGAGCTGGCCCGCCGGGTGCACGAGAGGGGCCTCGCGCTGCCCAACATGGCGTCCCTTCCGCACATCTCGGTGGCCGGCTCGGTGGCCACCGGGACGCATGGATCGGGGGTGGGAAACGGTTCCCTCGCCGCCGCCGTGCGGGAGGTGGAGATCGTCACGGCGGACGGGGAGGTCGTCGTCATCGGGCGGGGCGACGAGCGCTTCGGCGCGGCGGTCACCTCGCTCGGCGCGCTCGGCGCGGTCACCGCGCTCACCCTCGACCTGGAGCCCGCCTACGAGGTGGAGCAGCACCTGTTCACGGAGCTCGCGCTGGACGGGCTGGACTTCGAGACGGTGGCGTCGGCCGCGTACAGCGTGAGCCTGTTCACCGACTGGCGGGCGCCGGGCTTCCGGCAGGTGTGGCTCAAGCGCCGCACCGACCAGCCGCTGCCGGACTTCCCGTGGGCGGCGCCCGCCACCGAGAAGCTGCACCCGGTGCCGGGGATGCCGGCGCTCCACTGCACGGAGCAGTTCGGCGTGCCGGGGCCCTGGCACGAGCGGCTGCCGCACTTCCGGGCGGAGTTCACGCCGAGCAGCGGGGCGGAGCTGCAGAGCGAGTATCTGATGGCGCGGTCGTCCGCCGTCGAGATGCTGTATGCGATCGACAGGATCCGGGAGACGGTCGCCCCCGTACTGCAGACCTGCGAGGTGCGCACGATCGCCGCCGACGAGCAGTGGCTCGGTCCGGCGTACGGGCGCGACTCCGTGGCCGTGCATTTCACCTGGACCGACGACACCGAGGCCGTGCTGCCGGTGGTCCGGGAGGTGGAGGCGGCGCTGGAGCCGTTCGCGGCGCGGCCGCACTGGGGGAAGGTGTTCACGATGCCGCCGGCGGTCGTCCGTGGACTGTATGCACGGGCCGACGACTTCGCGGCGGTCGTCCGTGGACTCGATCCCGCCGGCACGTTCACCAACCCCTTCGTGCGGGACGTCCTCGGCGACGCACCGGACCGCTGACGCGACTCCCCGAAGGCGACTTTATAAACCCCCTTTCCTAACCCCTTGTCGAAAGCTCGGCAACGCCATAGCCTGGCGCGGCGCCGGAGCGAGGACGCCCCGGCCGGCCCGGCACGGGGAAGGGATGGGTCGACTCCGGTGAAGCGCACATCACGTGACATCCGCACCGCGAACCGCTACGAGGTGCTGCGCCAGATCATCGCCCGCTCGCCCACCTCCCGGCAGGAGCTGGCGGCCGCCACCGGTCTGTCGCTCGCCACGGTCGCCACCCTCGTCGGCGAGCTGCTGGACCTGCGGATGATCACCGAGGTCGGGTTCGAGGACTCGGCCGGTGGCCGCCCCCGGGGCCTGGTCGCCGTCCACGCGACCGGCGGCGCGCTGATCGGCGTCGACATCGCCGAGACGTACGTCCACGTCGAGCTGTTCGACCTCGCGCTGAACGTGCTGGCCCGGGCCGAGGAGGACCTCAGCCCCGGCGAGAGCCGCCCCGAGCAGGTGGTCGGCCATGTCGCCGCGGCCGTCGGCTCGGTGGTCGCGCAGGCCGGGATCGAGGGCGCGCGGGTGCTCGGCGTCGGCGTGAGCGTGCCGGGGCAGGTGGACCGCGCCACCGGTATCGCGGAGTACGCGCCGAACTGGGACTGGCACGACGTACCGCTGCTCGACCTGCTCACCGAGCACATCGCCTACCCGCTGTACCTGGACAATCCGCTGCGCGCCAGCGCGGTGGCCGAGCTGTGGTTCGGGGCGGCGCGCGGGCGCGGGGACGCGGTGGTGGTCAACCTCGGCACCGGCGTCGGCGCCGGCCTCGTCCTGGGCGGCGGCCTGCACCGGGGCGTCAGCAACAGCGCCGGCGAGTGGGGCCACACCACGATCGTGCTGGACGGAAGGCTGTGCCGCTGCGGCAAGCACGGCTGTGTGGAGGCGTATGCCGGCGCGTCCGGCATCATGCTGAGCCTGCGGGAGCTGAGCCCCGACAGCACCTTGCTGCACCCGGAGGACCAGACGGCGACCATCGCCGCACTGGCCCGGGCGACGCGCGAGCGGGACCCGGTGGCCCTCAAGGTGGTCCGCGACACGGTCCGTTACCTCGGCGCCGGCATCGCCAACCTGGTCAATCTGTTCAACCCCGAGGTGGTCGTGCTCAGCAGCTGGGTCGCGGCCGCCCTCGGCGAGCCCCTGGTCGCCGAGGTGCGCGAGGCCGTCGCCCGGCACGCGCTGAAGCGGCCGCTGGCCGCCACCGAGATCGTCCTCTCCCCGATCCCCACGGACCCGGTCTGCCTGGGCGCGGCGACCTTCGCGCTCGAAGGGGCCCTGCAGTCCGTCGGGCAGCTCCGCAGAGACCGAACGCACCCCCAGCGCACCACCCCCGCAAGGAGCCGTACCGCACCGCCTTCATGACGACGGAAGGGATGCAGTTGTGACGCGCACCGCCAGACCCGTTCTCGCGACAGCCGCAGCCGCGCTGGCTGTCACGGGAAGCCTGTTGTCCGCCCCGCCCGCGACCGCCGCGGGCACCTTACCGGCGGAGGTCTCCCCGCACGCCGCCCAGACCATCGACAACATCGGCGCCTCGGGCGCCTGGTGGGTCAACGACCTCCAGCACTTCGACCCGAAGGTCCAGGACCGGGTCGCCCGACTGCTGTTCTCCCGGCAGGGGTTGGACCTCAGCTCGTACCGCTACAACATCGGCGGCGGTGGCACGGGGGTGACGTACGCGCCCCGCGCCCCCGAGGACTTCCTGCGCGAGGACGGGACGTACGACTGGAGCAAGGACAAGGCCGGCCGCACCTTCCTGTACGCCGCGGCCCGGTACGGCGTCGAGGACCTGATCGCCTTCGTCAACAGCGCGCCCGCCGCGTGGAAGACCAACGGCAAGAGCTGCGGCGGCTATCTGAGGACGGAGAACGAGAAGGACTTCGCGAAGTACGTCGCCGACGTCACCGACCACTTCGCCCGGCAGGGCGTCGGGATCGACTACATCAGCCCGTTCAACGAGCCGACCAACAGCTTCGACAGCTGCGGCCAGGAGGGCATGCTGGTGCCGGTCGACCAACGCGACGACATCGTCCGGGCGTTGGGCGCCGAGCAGCGGGCCCGGCACCAGCGGACCGGGATCATCGCCGACGAGTCGTCGAGCACGGTGAAGTTCAACGAGGAAGTCCCGCAGTGGATTTCACAGCCCGGGACCGCGCAGTACGTCGACCGGCTGGCCCACCACACCTACGACAACCCGGGCGACGCCAACCGGGCGAAGGTGTACGAGACGTCGAAGGCGGCCGGCATCGCGTCCTGGTCGACGG
This sequence comes from Streptomyces sp. NPDC032126, assembly GCF_055580085.1. Classification (NCBI taxonomy): domain Bacteria; kingdom Bacillati; phylum Actinomycetota; class Actinomycetes; order Kitasatosporales; family Streptomycetaceae; genus Streptomyces; species Streptomyces sp. NPDC032126. The sequence continues at coordinate 377,410 of NZ_JBVIMA010000001.1, read as the reverse complement.
AGATCTGCTGCTTCGGCAAGGGCGGCACCGGCTGGGCGCAGGAGTACGACCCGACGATCGACGGCGGCCTGAACCTCTCGCGGATCATCTACAAGGACTTCGCGGTCGCCCACGACTCCGCCTTCCAGTGGTGGGTGGCGCTGTCGGAGATGATCGGCACCGACGGCACCACCCGCAACGACCAGGGCTGGAACGACGGACTGATCTACTACGACCCGGATTACGCCACCAACGGCAACCAGACGCTGTACTTCACGAAGCGGTACTACGCGCTCGGCCAGTACAGCAGGTTCGTGAGGCCGGGCTCGGTCGCGCACGACGTGACGGGGCTGCCGGCCGGCGTCGAGGTGTCGACGTACGACCGGAACGGCACCTGGGTGGTGGTCGTCAACAACCACAACACCACCGACACCGCGCTGGATCTGCACTTCAACAGCGGGAAACCGCTGGCGGCCACCCAGGCCGTACGGACGTCGGCGGAGGAGAACTGGGCGAAGGTGGCCCGGCCGAAGGTCGCGGGCGGCACCCTGTCGGCGACGCTCGCGCCCCGCTCGATCACGACGTACGTCCTCGCGCAGAGCAAGCACAGCGCCCCGACGGCCGTCACCGGCGCGCTCGTCGGGAAGCAGTCCGGCAAGTGCCTGGCGGCGGGCGCCGAAGGGGCCTCGCTGGCCACCTGCACGGGCGAGCCGGGTCAGGCGTGGTCCTACGACGCCCGGGGCGCCCTGAAGGGCGTGAACGGCTATCTGACGGCCGGGAGTTCGGGCCTGACGACGACGGACGCGTACACCGGTGACGTGGGCCAGCGGTGGCTGCTCAACGCCAACGGGCAGATCGTCAGCGAGGCGTCCGGAAGGTGCCTGGACGTGAGCGGGCAGTCGACGGCGGACGGCGCCCAGGTGATCCTGTACAGCTGCACCGGCGGCACCAACCAGGCCTGGTCACGGCCGTAGCCGCCCGTCATACCCCGTAGTTCCCCCCTTGGACCGAGGGCCGCCGGCCCCTGACCCGGCGGCCCTCACCCCTTCCCCGCCCCCCTCATGTTCGTCATTCCGAACCGCGCACAACGTTTCGCACAGGCTTCGTCCAACCCCTTGCCGAAGCCTTAGCCGAAGGTTAACGTCCCGCTCCGCAACGCCATTTGAGCCACACCGCGCTGAAGCCGTGGCGCCGCAGCCGCACTCGAGACAAGGACGTCACCATGTCGGCAAGCAACAGCAACTTCTCCCGCCGATCACTCTTCCGGGCCGCGGCGGGCATGGCCGCCGCCGGCACGCTGGCCGCCTGCGGCAGCAACAACGGCCGGAGCAGCGGCTCGGGTTCGGGCCCCAATCTGACGCAGTACTTCCACGCCTACGGCGAGGCGGGCACCGAGCAGGCGATCAAGAAGTACGCGAAGGCGTACCAGGGCGCGAATGTCACCACGCAGTGGATCACCGGCTCCGACTTCGAGAGCAAGCTGTTCGCGACGCTGCTCACCAAGAACGCGCCCGACCTGTTCGAGTTCCACCCGCAGATCCAGCTCGTCAAGAGCGGCCAGGTGGCGGATCTGACGGACATCATCGAGCCGGTCAAGTCCCAGTTCAACCAGGCGGACATCGCCTCGCACACGGTCGACGGCAAGATATACGGCGTCCGCATGATCGACGACCCGCAGTTCTTCTTCTACCGCAAGTCGCTGCTGGAGAAGGCCGGCGTCGGAGTCCCGCAGACCCTCGACGAGCTGATCGAGGCCGCCGCCAAGCTCACCACCAGCAAGGTCAAGGGCCTCTTCCTCGGCAACGACCTGCACCCGGTGATCAACCCGATGATCTGGTCCGCCGGCGCCGACACCCTCAACGAGAAGAACGAGATCGCCTACCACACGGACGGCGTCGTCGAGGGCCTGAAGAAGATGCGCAAACTCTTCACCAGCGGCGACCTGCTCCTCGGCGCCCCGGCCGACTTCTGGGACCCCTCGGCGCTGAACCAGGGCCTGTGCGCGATCCAGTTCTGCGGTATGTGGGCCATGCCGCAGATGCAGCAGGCGCTCGGCGACGACCTCGGCGTCTTCCCCTTCCCGAAGGTCACCGACGCGGGCAAGCCCTCGGTCTACAACGGCGGTTGGTCGATGTTCGTCAACGCCAAGGGCGACAACGTGGACGCGGCCAAGGAGTACGTGAAGTGGCTGTGGATCGACCAGAAGGAGTACCAGGAGGACTGGGCCACCTCCTACGGCTTCCACATCCCGCCGCGCACCTCCCTCGCGCAGTCCGCGACCAAGCTCAAGTCGGGCCTGCCGGCCGAGGGCGTCAAGCTCTTCACCGACTACGGCCACTTCGACAACATCGGCTGGACGCAGGCCATGATCAAGGCCACCGAGGACGTCTTCGCCGACGCCGTCCGCAAGGGCGGTGACCCGGAGGCCGCGCTCGACAAGTGCGACACGGCCGTCAACCGCGAGCTCAAGAAGCTCTTCGGATAGGCCGGCGGACGGACCACGCCATGTCGACGACCACCAAGCTCGACCTCGCGAGCCCCGCCCCCGCCCAGCCCGCCCGGGGCCGACGGCCCCGGCGGGGTCTGCGGGGCAGCCCCACCTTCAACTTCTGGCTCTTCACCGGGCCGTTCCTGGCCGGCCTGATCGTCTTCGTCTACGTCCCGATCGGCTGGAGCATCTGGCTCAGCTTCTTCGAGGCCCGCTTCACCGTCACCCCGGACAAGTTCGTCGGCTTCGAGAACTACACGTACATGCTGACGAACGACAACTTCACCGGCGCGCTGGTGACGTTCACCGTCTTCGCGGCGTTCATCGTGCCCACCACGTGGGCGCTGTCGCTGGCCCTGGCGCTGCTGGTGAACCGGCTCAGGTTCATGCGGGCGTTCTTCCGCTCGGTGTTCTTCCTGCCGACCGCCTGCTCCTACGTGGCGGCCTCGCTGATCTGGAAGATGTCCCTCTTCAACGGCGTCCGCTTCGGCCTGGCCAACACGGTGCTCGGCTGGTTCGGGGTGGAGAACATCGCCTGGCTGGCCGACCCCGACCCGCCGTGGTACTGGCTGGTCATCGTCACCGCCCGCCTGTGGCTGCAGTCCGGTTTCTACATGATTCTCTTCCTGGCCGCCCTGCAGAACATCCCCCAGGAGCTGTACGAGGCCGCCGCCCTCGACGGCGCCAAGCCGGGCTGGCAGACCTTCCGCCACATCACGCTCCCGCAGCTGCGCGCCACCTCCACGGCCGTGATCCTGCTGCTGCTGGTCGCCGCCTACCAGGCGTTCGACGAGTTCTTCAATCTGCTGGCAAAGACCACCTGGGGCCGGCCCCCGCTGGTGGAGCTGTACTACACCGCGCTCGGCCAGAACCAGGACTACGGCGCCGGCAGCGCGGGCGCGGTGATCCTGACCATGCTGATCTGTGTCGTGACCCTCTTCCAGGGCAAGATCATGGGTTTCGGAAGGGGTGACGAGTCCTCGTGACCAGCACCGCGCCGGAGACGGCCAAGCCGCGCCGCAGGAGGCGCGGGGGCGGCGTGATGAGCTCCACCGGTCTCTACCTCGCGACCGGCATCGCCGCTCTCCTCTTCCTGATCCCCTTCTATCTGCTGATCCGCAACGCGCTGTCCACCGACCCGGAGATCACCGGCGAGAACTGGAAGTTCTTCCCCACGGACATCCAGTGGGGCAACATCACCGAACCGTTCGACGACGCCTCGGTCGAGTTCGGGCGGTCGCTGTGGAACTCCATGGTCGTCGGCACCCTGCACACCATCGGCACCCTGCTGGTGTGCTCGCTGGCCGGCTACGGCCTCGCCCGCATCCCGTACCGGCACGCCAACAAGATCTTCTACGCGATCCTGGTGACCCTGATGGTCCCGGCGGCCGTCACCTTCGTCCCCAGCTTCGTGCTGGTGTCCTCCCTCGGCTGGGTGGACTCCTACCGGGGTCTGATCATCCCGGGCCTGTTCAGCGGTTTCACCTGTTTCCTCTTCCGCCAGTACTTCCTGGGCTTCCCCAAGGAGCTGGAGGAGGCGGCGCGCGTGGACGGCCTCGGCTACTGGGGCGCGTACTGGCGGGTCGTCGTGCCGAACTCGCTGAACTTCTTCGCCGCGATCGCGACGATCACCTTCATCAACGGCTGGAACGCCTTCCTGTGGCCGCTGGTCATCGGGCAGGACCCCAGCGCGTGGACGGTGCAGGTGGCACTGTCGTCGTACATGACCAACCAGACCGTCAACTACCACCTGATCTTCATGGCCACGGCCATTTCCATCCTGCCGCTGCTGTTCGTGTTCCTGTTCCTCCAGCGCTGGCTGGTGCAGGGCATCGCGCAGACCGGCATCAAGGGCTGAGCTAGGAGACCGATGTCTTTCCGCACGACCACCGCGGCGACCACGGCCGTCCCGTACGTCGAGGACGTCTCGCCGGGCTCCGGGGCGCTGCCGCCCCGCGCCTGGTACGCCTCCTCGGACGCCGCCTCCCTGTCGCTGAACGGCAGCTGGCGGTTCCGGCTCTCGCAGACGGCCGACGCCGAGGACGACTCGTTCGCAGCCGAGGGCTTCGACACCGGGAACTGGGCCGAGGTGACGGTCCCGGGGCACTGGGTGCTCCAGGGCGACGGGGCGTTCGGCTCCCCGATCTACACCAATCACCTCTTCCCGTTCCCGGTCGACCCGCCGCGCGTACCGACGGAGAACCCCACCGGTGACCATGTGCGCGTCTTCGACCTGCCGGCGGACTGGCCGGACCTCGCCGGGGGCGGCGCGGTGCTGCGGTTCGACGGGGTGGAGTCGTGCGCCCGGGTGTGGCTCAACGGCACCGACCTCGGCGAGTTCAAGGGCTCCCGGCTGCCGCACGAGTTCGCGGTCGGCCATCTGCTGAAGACCGTGGGCAATGTCCTGGCGGTGCGGGTCCACCAGTGGTCGGCCGGCTCCTATCTGGAGGACCAGGACCAGTGGTGGCTGCCGGGCATCTTCCGGGACGTCACCCTGCTGCACCGCCCGGCCGGCTGCGCGCTCGACTTCTTCGTGCACGCCTCCTACGACCACGCCACCGGAGCGGGCACCCTGCGCGTCGACTCCGACGTCGACGGCCGGGTCACCGTGCCGGACCTCGGCATCGACATCGCCACCGGCGAGGCGGCGACGGTCCCCGTCCGGCCGTGGACCGCCGAGACGCCCACGCTGTACGACGGCGTCCTCGCCACCGAGGGCGAGCGGGTGCCGCTGCGCATCGGTTTCCGTACCGTCGTCCTCGAAGACCGCCTGATCAAGGTCAACGGCGAGGCGATCCTGTTCAAGGGCGTCAACCGGCACGAGTGGCACCCCGAGAAGGGGCGCGCGCTCGACCTGGACACCATGCGCGAGGACGTGCTGCTGATGAAGCGGCACAACGTCAACGCCGTCCGCACCTCGCACTACCCGCCCCACCCGGCCTTCCTGGACCTGTGCGACGAGCTGGGCCTGTGGGTGATCGACGAGTGCGACCTGGAGACCCACGGCTTCGTCGAACAGGACTGGCGCGACAACCCCTGCGACGACGACCGCTGGACCCCCGCCCTGCTCGACCGCGCCGCCCGCATGGTGGAGCGGGACAAGAACCACCCGTCGGTCGTGATCTGGTCCCTCGGCAACGAGGCCGGCACCGGCCGGGGCCTGACCGCGATGGCCGAGTGGATCCACGCCCGCGACACCTCCCGCCTGGTCCACTACGAGGGCGACCTCGACTGCCGTGACACCGACGTGTACTCACGGATGTACGCCTTCCACGAGGAGGTCGAGCGGATCGGCCGCGACCTGGACGGCGGCACCCATCGGCGGCGCCAACTGCCCTTCATCCTCTGCGAGTACGCCCACGCCATGGGCAACGGACCCGGCGGACTCGCCGACTACCAGCGGCTGTTCGAGTCCTACGACCGGCTCCAGGGCGGGTTCGTCTGGGAGTGGATCGACCACGGCATCAAGGACGAGCGCCACGGCTACGCGTACGGCGGCGACTTCGGCGAGGAGCTGCACGACGGCAACTTCGTCTGCGACGGCCTGGTCTTCCCCGACCGCACCCCCTCCCCCGGCCTGATCGAGTTCAAGAAGGTGATCGAGCCGGTCGCGATCGTCCCGCAGGGCCCGGACGGCACGGTCCGTGTCACCAACAAGCAGGACTTCGCCGACCTGTCCGCGTACGCCTTCGAGTGGTCCTACCACGTGGACGGCGAGACGGTCGCCTCGGGCAGCCTGTCCGTGCCGCCGCTCGCGGCGGGCGCGTCGGCCGAGGTGAAGTTGGAACGGCCGCCGGCGGAAGCCCGGGCGGGCGCGGAGACGGGCTGGACGGTGCGCGCGCTGCTCGCCGAGGACACCGCCTGGGCGCCGCGCGGCCATGTCGTGGCGTGGGGGCAGGTGCCGGGCGCGGCGCGCACGGTGCCGTCGGTCGCGGCGAGCGACGGTCCGGCCGTCGCGGACGGGCTGATCACGCTGGGCCCGGCCGCGTTCGACGCGCGCACCGGCGCGCTGCGGAGCATCGGCGCGGTGGAGGTGACCGGGCTGCGCCTGGACGTGTGGCGGGCGACCACCGACAACGACGACGGCGCGCCCTGGCAATCGGACGTCCGGCACGGTCTGCTGTGGCGCAAGCTGGGCCTGCACCGCATGCGGCACCGGCTGGACGCGGTCGAGGCCGGCGACGACACGCTGACCGTGCGCACCCGGGTGGCGCCGGCCGCCTGGGAGGTGGGCCTGGCGACCGTCTACCGCTGGACGTCGGACGGCAGCCGGCTGCGGCTGACGGTGTCGGTGACACCGGAGGGCGACTGGACGGTGCCGCTGCCGCGGCTCGGCATCCGGTTCGGGCTGCCGGGTCCGGCGGACGCGGTGCGCTGGTTCGGCGGCGGGCCCGGGGAGGCGTATCCGGACAGCAGGGCGGCGTCGATGGTCGGCCGCTGGCAGTCGACCGTGGACCGTCTGCAGACGCCGTACGTCCGGCCGCAGGAGAACGGCGCCCGTGCCGACGTCCGCTGGGCGGAGCTCGGCGGCCTGCGCGTCGAGGGCGACCCCGAGTTCTGGTTCAGCGCCCGCCGCTGGACCACCGAGCAGCTCGACGCCGCCGCGCACCGCACCGATCTGGTGCCCGGTGACACGGTGTGGGTCAACCTCGACCACGGGCAGCACGGCATCGGATCGCAGTCCTGCGGTCCGGGCCCGCTGCCGCAGTACTTCCTGGACGTCGCCCCCGCCGAGTTCTCCTTCGTGTTCTCGGTGACCGACTGATTCACGGTGACCGGCCGGCCCGTCGTCCACCGGGCCGGCCGTGCGGCCGCTCAGCGGGGGCGCCCCGACCGTCGTATCGGGGTCGCCAGGGCCGCCAGCGCGATGAGCGCACAGCACCCGCCGGCGACCGCCGCGACCGGCGCCGTGCCGTGCCGCTGCGCCGCCCAGGTCAGGGTGGCCGCGCCGACCGGGGCGGCGGAGTACTGCACGGTCCAGAAGGCGGAGGTGACCCGGCCGAGCAGGGCCTCGGGGGTGACCTCCTGGCGCAGGGACATCGAGCAGGTGCCCGCGACCGCCACGGCCGCCAGGAAGGCGGCGGCGAGCACGGCGACGACGGGCACCTGCCGCGCCCACCCCAGTCCGGCCACGGCGCAGCCGGACACCGCGACCGCGCCCGTCCAGGCCCGGCCGAACCCCAGGCGGCGGCGCAGACGGGCCACCAGAAGGGACCCGGTCACCGTGCCGAGCGCACCGATCGCCAGGACCGTGCCGACCGTGCCGTCGTCGTGTCCGAGGTCGTGCTTGAGGTGGTAGATGACCAGGTCGTTCAGGCCGAGCGTGAGGAAACTGAAGACGAACAGCAGCGCGGTCAGCGCCCGCAGCACGGGATGACCGTACAGAAACGCGACGCCGGCCCGCAGATCCCGCCACAGCCCGAGCCGCGGCGCGGGCCGCTCCCCGATCCGCTCGTCGGCGGGCCGGGGACGCAGGCGTACGACGGCGAGGCAGGCCGCCGAGACGCCGAAGCTGGCCGCGTCCACCCCCACGGCGGCGGCCGGTCCGGTCCAGGCGGCGACGACGCCCGCGCACAGCGGTCCCAGCACGCCGGCGGCGGCCGCGGTGGCGTTCAGCCGGCCGTTGGCCTCGGTGAGCCGGTCGGCGCCGACCAGGCCGCGCACCACCGTCACATAGCCGACGGCGAAGAGCATGCCGACCGCCTCGCACAGCGGCAGCACGGTGTACAGCAGCCAGACGCGCGGCCCGAACAGCCAGACCAGCGGCACCAGTCCGTACAGCACCAGGCGCACCAGGTCGCAGCCGATGAGCAGACGGCGCCGGTCGACGCGGTCCACGACCGTCCCGGCGAACACGGCCGCCACCACCGAGGCCGCGCCGCCGGCCGCCGTGAGCAGGCCCATCCGGGCGAGCGACCCGGTGGCCTCCAGGACCAGCAGGGGCAGTGCGACGAGGGCGAAGGAGTCACCGAGGACGGAGAGGGTCTGCGCCGTCCAGAAGATCCCGAAGTCCCGCTGCCGCCACAGCGGCCGGCCCCCGTCCCGGCCGGCCTCCCGCACCTGTCCCCGCCGCGTCCCGTACACCGATCGCCCCGCCTCTCTCCGTTTCCCCAACTGTCCTTCCCCGTCAGACTGGTTGACACCGAACATGAGCACCGTTCATGTTCGAGCCCACCCCTTCCTCCCCCGACCGGAGACACCCCCACCATGAGAAGACTGATCGGCACCCTCGCGGCCGCCGCACTGGCCCTCACCGGTCTCGCCACCGCCGGCACGAGCCCCGCCGCCGCGAGCCCCGCCGCCGCGGACTCGGGCACCTTCAACGTGCTGACGTACAACGTCGCGGGCCTGCCCGAGGGCCTCAGCTCCGGCCACCCGGCCACCAACACCCCGTTGATCTCTCCACGGTTGGCGGCGTACGACATCGTCAACGTCCAGGAGGACTTCAACTACCACGCGGCCCTGTACGCGGGCGACAACCACCCGTACCGCACGGCGACCAGCGGCGGCGCCGCGTTCGGTGACGGCCTCAACACCCTCTCCGACGTCCCCTTCGAGGACTTCGAGCGGGTGAAGTGGAACGCGTGCACCGGCACCAACTGCCTGACGCCCAAGGGTTTCACACTGGCCCGGGTGCGGCTCGCCGAGGGCGTGTTCATCGACCTGTACAACGTGCACACCAACGCCGACGACGATGACGCGGCCCTCGCCGCCCGCCGCGCCAACATCGAGCAGCTCTCGGCCTTCATCCAGGCCAACTCGGCCGGCAACGCGGTGATCGTGATGGGCGACACGAACACGCGCTACACCCGCAGCGGCGACAACATCCGCACGCTGGCCGACCAGAACGGTCTCACGGACGCGTGGGTGCGCCTGGTGCGCGGCGGTACCCGGCCGACCCAGGGCGCCGCCCCCCTGCTGTGCCCGACGACGGCTCCGCCGAACGACTGCGAGGTCGTGGACAAGGTCCTCTACCGCGGCAGCAACCTGCTGTCCCTGACGGCGACGCGCTACAACAACGAGTGGGCGTCGTTCCTGGACTCCGCCGGCGGCAATCTGTCCGACCACTTCCCGCACACGGTCGGCTTCTCCTACACCCTCGCCTCCGGTCTGCGCGCGAGCGACTTCTTCGGCGGACCGCACGGTACCGCGTTCAGCGACGCGGACGACCTCCCGGCCGCGCTCTCCCCGCGCACGCTGACCCTGCGCGGCGGCTCCCGCCTCGACGCGGTCTCGCTGACGCATGACGGCGGCACGACGCTGACCCACGGCGGTACGGGCGGCACGGCGACCTCGCTCACCCTGGCGAGCGGCGAGCACCTCACCTCGGTGAAGTTGACGGAGGGTCAGAAGGACGGCCACACGCGGCTCTTCTCGGCGTCCTTCACGACGGACAAGGGCCGCGGCCTGACCTCGGGCACGGCGACGGCGGACAGCAGGACCTTCACCGCCCCCGCCGGCTGGCAGATCGTCGGGTTCACGGGCCGCTCGGGCGACGAGATGGACAAGCTGGGCGTGCTGTACGCGCCGATCGGCTGAGCACCCGGCACCGCACGGGATCCAAGAGGTGGCAGGCGGAAACCTAGATGCCCTAGGATTCCGCCTGTCGCCATCGAAGGAGGACTCCGTATGCCCCGTGCGGGACTGACCGCCGACCGCCTGGTCGCGGCCGCCGCCGACCTCGCCGACGAGGTGGGCTTCGACAACGTCAGCCTGTCCGCGCTCGCCCGGCGCTTCGGCGTGAAGGACGCGAGCCTCTACTCGCACGTCAAAAACCTCCAGGACCTGCGCACCCGGCTGGCCCTGCACGCGGGCGCGGAGATGATCGACCGGATCGCGGCGGCCGTCGCCGGCCGGGCCGGCAAGGACGCGCTGGCCGCCTTCGCGGGCGCCTACCGGGCGTACGCCCTGGAGCGGCCGGGCCGTTACGCGGCAACCCAGATCCGCATGGACCAAGCCCTGATCGCCGAGTCCCCGCTCCTGCGCCGCACCGCCGAGATCACCTACGGAATGCTCCGCGCCTACGGTCTCGACGAACCCGATCTCACCGACGCCGTCCGCCTGTTGCGCAGCACCTTCCACGGCTACTGCGCGCTGGAGTCCACCGGCGGCTTCGGCGCCCCCCGCGACGTGCAGCACTCCTGGGACCGCTGCGTCGACGCCCTGCATGTGCTGCTCCTGAACTGGCCCCGCGAGGAAACGGACACGGACCGCGATGACTGATCTCCACTACGACGTCCTCGGCGGCGGACCCGTACTGCTCGTCGTCCCGGGCGGCGCGGGCCACCCCATGGGGCTCGGTCCGCTCACCGACGCGCTCGCCGAGCGGTTCACCGTCGTCACCTTCGACCCCCTCGGCCTCGCCCACGGCCGCCTCGGGCTGCCCGTCGCCGACCAGCGGGTCGAGGAGTGGAGCGACGGGGCGCGGCGGGTGCTCGACGCGGTGCTGCCCGACGGCGAGCGCGCGTACGTCCTCGGCACCAGCTCCGGCGGCATCGCCGCGCTCGACCTCCTCGCCCGGCATCCCGGGCGGTTGCGGCACGTGATCGCGCACGAGCCGCCCTGCGTGGGCGTGCTGCCCGACGGGGAGCGTCAACTGGCCGCGTTCCAGGGGGTGTACGACACCTACCGCACCGCCGGACCCGCGGCGGCGGGGGCCCGCCTGGGCGCCGTGCTCGCCGACCGGCCGACCGAGGAGCCCGCGCCCACCGAGTCCGCCCGGCCCCTGTCCCGCGACGAGGAGTCGAACAGTCCGATGGCCCTGTTCCTCGCCCACGTCCTGCGGGGTTTCACCGCGTACGTCCCCGCTCCGGGGATCCCGCCCGTGCCGCTCACGCTCGCCGCCGGGACCGACTCCCGGGGGCACCTCCTGCATCGTACGGCCGCGTTCCTCGCGGAGCGCGCGGAGAGCGGCTTCGTCGAGTTCCCCGGCGGTCATCTGGGAGCTCTGGAGCATCCGCGCGGGTTCGCGGCGGCCGTGGCGGACGTCCTCTGCCTCACACCGGACCGGCCGTAGCGTTCAGCAGCGCCTGCACCTCGTCGTACGCCGGTGCCGGGCCCCGCGGTGTCCGGCCGGCGCGGATGTCCGTCAGCGTGTCCAGGGCGGCGCCCAGGGCCCGCCGGTACAGCAGCGAGCCCAGGCTGACACGGCGTACGCCGAGGTCGGCGAGGTGCGGGAGGGCGGGCCCGGCAGGCGAGTAGAGGATGTTGAGCGGGACGTCGAGGTGCCGGACGAGGGCGGCGATCTCTCCTGGATCGCTCAGTCCCGGCACGAACACCCCGTCCGCGCCCGCCTGCCGGTAGGCGTCCAGCCGTTCCCTGGTGCCGGTGCCGTCGCCGAGCCAGTACGTGTCGGTGCGGGCGTTGACGAAGAGGCCGGGGGCGGCCGCCTTGACGGCGGCGATCTTCGCGGCGTGCCGGCCGACCGGGCCCAGGCCGTCCTCCAGGTTGATGCCGACCACACCGACCGCGGCCAGCTGCCGCGCGAACTCCCCCACCTCGTCCGGGTCTTCGCTGAAACCGCTCTCCGCGTCGACGGACACATACCAGGGCTGCGACCCCAGGACGCGGGCGAGCCGCAGGGTCTCCTCCCGGGTCGCCGCCGCCCCGTCGGGCAGCCCGGCGGCCGCGGCGACACCGAGACTCGTCGTCCCGACCGCCGAGAAACCGAGCGCGACGACGGCCGCCGCGGAGGCGTGATCCCAGACGTTGGGCAGAAGCAGGGGCTCGGGGGCGTGGTGGAGCGCGGCGAAGGAGGTCATGGGGCCACGCTAGGTCCGCGAACCTTCGGCCCTAGCCGAACTGTCCTGAACGGACCGACCCCGTCAGCCCGTCGCCGCCCGTTCCCGCGCGCTGCGCTCCACGCAGAACTCGTTGCCCTCCGGATCGGCGAGCACGGCCCACCCCGTGCCGTCGGGTCGGCGCCGGTCGTCGACCAGCGTGGCGCCAAGGGCGAGCAGCCGCTCGACCTCCTCGTCGCGCGTGCGGTCCTGGGGCTGGAGGTCGAAGTGGACGCGGTTCTTGACGGTCTTCTTGTCCGGCACGGTGACGAAGAGCAGCCCGGCCCCCTCGATCAGCACCTCCGGGTCGCCCGGCTCGTCGGCGTCCTGCAACGGCTGTCCGAGGACCTCGGACCAGAACAGCCCGAGGGCGTAGGCGTCGGCGGAGTCGATGGTCGTGTGGCGGATCGCAGATGTCATTCCACGGATTCTCGTCCGCCCCCGGAAACCGGGCGACAACTTTTTCCGCGCCGGCGGCGACTTCAGACCGTCGAACCCCGCTCAGCGGCGCGTCACCGACCACGACGACGCTCCGGATCGCCCGTCGGGAGCCGTGAACCGGTAGTGCTCCCGCGTTCCGTCGGACCACTGGAGGTGCACCTCGTGCGAGTCGTGCCGGTCGTGCGCGTCGTGCGCCTCCACCGTGACGAGCCGTGTCAGCGGGACGGGGTCCGGCTCGGCGGTGAGCCGGGCGAGGGCCACGAAGAGGGTGGGTCCGTCGCCCGTCTCACCGGTCAGCGTCGGTTGCTCCAACGGTTCCCGCACCGCGGCGAGTCCGGCTCCCGCCCCGGCCGGCTCCAGTTCGGTCCGTACGCCGTCGGCGGGCGCCCAGCCGGTGATCCGTACCGGCGTGCCCGGAGCCGCCCCCACGACGAGGTGGGCGCGCACCTCGGCCGCGCCGCGGGCCACGACCAGGCTGGTCACCCGGGCCGTGCCGGAGGCCGCGGTGTGCCGGGAGGCCGCCCAGCCGTCGCCGACGCCCAGCGGCTCGATCTCGGTGCGGCCGGGGTCGTCGCCGAGGGTCACGCTGTTGTCGTACGACGCGGAGGGCGCCGTCACGGTGGAGTAGGCGAGGCGGGTGTAGTACGGGTCGTAGCGGACGTCCTCGCTGCCGTGGTTGTGCAGCCGGACCAGTCCGTCCGAACGGGTCGACTGGAGCAGCCAGTTGGGGGCGGCGATGGGGGTGACCGCGTCCGCCCGCTCGGTCGGCCCGGGCTCCTCGGTGGCCGTCCAGACCTCGTGGTCGGGCGGAAGCAGCAGGCCGAGGAATCCCTTGCTGGCCCAGTAGGGGGAGGCCGGTCCGGAGTAGCCCTGAAGGACCCTCTCGTCCGGGCCGTGCCAGCCGAGGGTGAGCAGACCGCGGGAGTCGACCGCGCCGCGCTCCAGGAAGTACTTCAGGGCGCCCGAGGCGAGGCGGCGCGTCTCCCCAGGGGCCAGCGGGGTGTGTCCGGTCAGGGCGCCGAGCCAGAGCGGGGCGGCGGTGGCGAAACGGTACGTCAGGGAGCGGCCCTGATGCAGGGGGGCTCCGTCGGCGCCGAACAGGCGGGCGTAGTCGGCGAGGTGTTCCGACAGCCGCATACCGTAGACGGACAGCAGTTCATCGTCGCCCGCCAGCCAGGCGTGGAGCACCGGATACAGGTGCATCGCCCAGCCGTTGTAGTAGTCGAACTTCCGGCCGTCGCCGTCGGTGTACCAGCCGCCGCCGACGTACCACCGCTCGATCCGCTCCAGACCGCGCTCGGCGGCCGTGCGGGACGCCTTCGTCTCGTAGCCGACCGACTCCAGGAATCCGCCGACCGTGACCGGGAACAACTCCCAGTTGCACGGCCACGGTTCGGCGGTGAGCGCGTCCTCCAGCCAGGCCGCGGCCCGCTGCCGTACGGCGTCGTCGAGGCGGTCCCACAGCACCTCGCGGGTCAGCCGCAGCGCGAGCGCGATCGACGCCGCCTCGACCAGGGGCTGCCCGCGGTGTCCGATCCGGGGCCAGACGCCCGCGGTGCCGGCGGCGAGGCCGTCGGCGTAGCGCTGGAGCGCGGTCTCGTCGCGGCGGAAGGCCGCCAGCAGCAGCGTGCGGGCGTATCCCTCCAGGCCGTCGGAGAGCCGGCCCGACCAGCTCTCGTGGTCGCCGGGGAGGTGGTAGAGGGCGCGGTCGTCGGTGGCGTACGGCTCCACGGCGGCGAGCAGGGCGTCGGCGGCCGCCTCCCAGTGGGCGCGGGTGTATCCGGTGTACGGGCTGCGGTCGACCGCGGGCGGAGGCAGGTGCATCGGGTCTGTCGGTCCTTCCGGAGGGGAACCTGGAGCGCCTCGGTTCCGGTCCCGGCGCTCCAGGGGCTCATACGGGGTTCATCCCACCCGGACCAGGCCCTCCGGCACCAGATGCCGGGCGACGAGTTCGTCGCGCACCAGGCCGGCGTAGAGGGTGGCGCCGTGCTCGGAGGTGTGGGTGTTGTCGCGCTTCTCGTCGGTGAGGTAGAGCGCCTTGGAGCCCTCCACGCCCAGCGACTCGACGAGCGCCTTGGTCTTCGCCGTGAGGTCGATCAGCGGGACGCCCTCGGCGGCGGCGACCGAGCGGATCACGGCCGGGTGGTCGACGCCGAGGCCGTTGACGAGGAGCGCGGTGTTGTTGTTCAGCGTGCCGTCGGAGTTGAACCAGCGGCGCACGATCGGGGTGACGAGCACCGGCTCGCCGCCCCGGGCGCGCACGCCGGCCACCAGGGTCTCCAGGTTGGTCCGGTAGGTGGCTTCGTCGGTCGTCTTGTCGTTGTGGGCGAGCTGAATGAGGACAAGATCGCCGGGGCGGATCAGCGTGTCGACCGTCGCCCAGAGCCGGGGGTCGGCGAGGTAGGTGACCGTACTCTCCCCGGAATCTGCGTGGTTGGCGACCGACAGCCCCTTCCGCAGGTACTGCGGCAACTGTTGGCCCCAGCCGGAGTACGGGGCGCCGGGCTGGTCGCAGACCGTGGAGTCGCCGACGAGGAGGATCTGCCGGGCGTGGCGAGCGGGGGTGACCCGGATGTCGGCGAGGGCGGGCGCGGAGCCGCCGATGACCAGGTCCAGGCCGGGAGTTCCCTCGGCGCCGGTGGGTTCGCCCTCCGGCGTACGGACGTCGACGGTGAAGCCGCGGGCGACGCGCTCGCCGGCCGGGACGTCGGTCTCGGGCAGGAGCGCGCGCCGGGTCTCGCCGGTGACGCTCGTGCTGGAGTCGGCGTCGTCGCCGAGGAGGACCTTCACGTCGTAGGTGCCGGCCGGGACGTCGAAGTGGCAGACGCCGGCGGTGCAGTGGTCGAGGCCGAGGGGCCTCCCGCCGGCGCCGTGCGCGTGGGCGGGCGCGGCCGCCAGCGCGGCGCTCAGGCTCACCGCCGCCAGCAGGGCGATGTTGAAACGTCTCACGTGCGGCTCCTCCGTCACGGCGTCGGGTCCTGGCCGCTGGACGGTACCGCCTTCGGCAAGCGCTTTCTAGTCCTGGGGTGCCATTCACAGAACTGCCAACGCTCCCCGCGCGAAAGCCCTTTCGCGAAATCGATTCAACTGCCACCCTGCAAGAGCTCGCCCGGCAGGTCGGCCGGAGACCGGGAGCCCTTCCGGCCACCCCGGCGGGCGGCGGCGGTCGACGGGGGCGACGGCAGGGCGGCGGCTGTCGACGCGTGCCGCACCCCGACGAGCCGACCCCGGGCGCCTCCGCACCGGACCCCGCCTGGACCCGCACGACGACCGCGACCCGCACGACGGTCGCGACCCGGCGAACGGGTCCGACCCCGGCAGCACGTCCGGCGCGACCTGCCGGACGGGCTCCGACACCCGCACCCACCCCCACACACACCTCCCGTAAGGAGGATCCCCATGTCCGCATCCCCGCAACGGCCCCTCGGCCGCCGCGCCTTCGTGGTCGGCACCGCTGCCGCCGCCGGCGGCGCCGCCCTCGCCGGCCCGCTCGCGCCGATCGCCTCGGCCGCGTCCTTCGGCTGGCGCGACGACGGCTCGAACTACGTCGTCGACACCGGCGCCAACCTCGTCTTCAAGATCAGCAAGACCAACGGCGACCTGACCTCGCTGGTGTACAAGGGCACCGAGTACCAGGGCTACGGCGGCAAGAACTCGCACATCGAATCCGGCCTCGGCACCTCCACGGTGACGATCCGTCAGTCGGGCTCGACGATCCTGATCTCGGTCGCCTACGGCACACTGCGGCACTACTACGCGGCCCGCAGCGGCGAGAACAACATCTACCTGTGGACCAACCGCGCCGACACCTCGGTCGCCTCGACCCGCTTCATCCTGCGCGTCAAGGCGGGCCTGCTCCTCAACGACGAGCCCGATTCCTACACTTACGCGCCCACCACCATCGAGGCCTCGGACGTCTTCGCGAAGTCCGACGGCCAGACCCGCTCCAAGCACTACTCCAAGCTGCGGGTCATCGACTACAACTACATCGGCTGGAGCGCGAACGGCGTCGGCCTGTGGATCGTCCGCTCCAACCACGAGAAGGCCTCCGGCGGCCCCTTCTACCGCTCCCTCCTGCGCCACCAGAGCGCGGACGGCGGCGGCCTGTACGAGATCCTGCACTACGCCCAGAACCAGACCGAGGACGAGCGCTTCGGCCTCCAGGGCCCGTACGTCATCGCCCTCACGGACGGCGGCGCCCCCTCCTCGTCTCTCTACCCGGGCACCCTGACCACCTCCTGGGCCGACTCCCTCGGCATCTCCGGGTACGTGCCGGCGAGCGGCCGCGGCCGGGTCGCGGGCGTCGGGATCACCGGCCGCAACACGGCGTACCCGTACACGGTCGGGCTCGCCAACTCGGCCGCCCAGTACTGGACTTCGGCCCGCGCCTCGGACGGCTGGTTCTCGATCGCGGGCGCGCTGCCGGGGACGTACACGCTGACCGTCTACAAGGGCGAACTCGCCGTTTACACCACCTCGGTGACGGTGACCGCGGGCGGCACGACCACCCTCAACACGATCGCGATCCCGTCCTCGAACGACCCGAGCAACGCGAGCGCGATCTGGCGCATCAACGACTGGAACGGCACCCCGAGCGGCTTCAAGAACGCCGACCTCATGACGTACGCCCACCCGTCCGACGTCCGCGCCGCGGCCTGGACGGGCAACGTGGTCATCGGCAGCGGCACCGAGACCTCGGCCTTCCCCTGCTACCTCTGGAAGGACGTCAACAGCGGTCTGCTCGTGTACTTCAAGCTGACCGCTGCCCAGGCCGCCGCCGCTCACACGCTGCGCATCGGTGTGACGACGGCCTACGCCAACGGACGGCCGCAGGTCGTCGTCAACGACACCTGGACGTCGACGATCCCCTCCCCGCCCACCCAGCCGAGCACCCGGTCCCTGACCAACGGCTCCTACCGGGGCAACAACCACACGTTCACCTACAGCGTCCCGGCGAGCGCCTGGCGCACGGACACCGGCCAGTACAACATCCTGAAGATCAACGTGGTGAGCGGTTCGGGGACGACGGGCTATCTCAGCGCCGGTACGTCGATCGACGCGATCGATCTGCTGGTCTGACCTCACGTCATGTTCCGCGCGTCCACTGCTGGTTGGTCGCTCCGTTGCAGGTGTACGTGATGATCGCGGCGGAGTTGGCGGTGGACGCGCCGTTCACGTCGAGGCACTCGCCGGTGGCGCGGGCCTTGATGTTCACGTACGACCCCGAGGCGACCACCGACCACTGCTGGGTGGTCGTACCGGAGTCGCAGTCCTCCTGGGTGACATTGGTGGCGTTCTCCTGGAGGCACAGGGAGCTGCCGCGGCCGACCAGCTGGTAGTAGCCGGTGCCGAGGTCCTTGAACCACCACTTCTGGTTGCCGCCGCTGTTGCAGGTGTACTGGGTGAGGGCGATGCCCTGCCGGAGCGACTGGTTGGGCACGTCCGCGCACTTGGAACTGTTGTGCGCGATCAGCGTGTTGTACGTGGCGCTCGTCCCGCCGATCGTGCCGGCGGCCGTGTCCACGGTGATCTCCGGGTACCAGGACATGGACATCGTGGTGGAGGTGGGGAAGGCCAGCGGCAGCCACACGTACCGGGAGTCGTTGACGGTCCCGCCGAAGGAGTTGCCCCAGCGGTCGCCCATGTAGAGGTACGAGGTGCCGGACGTCCCGGTGATCGGGAGGACGTACGCGGTCTGGGAGTTGTACGTCGTGGAGTCGCCGACGTTCGCCATCGAGGTCCACGGTCCGGCGAGCGAGGTGGCGGTGGCGTACTGCTGCTGGTTGGCGCTCCAGCCGGTGGCGCCCGAAGTGAGCATGAAGTAGACGCCGCCCCGCTTGAAGAGCGCCGGGGCCTCGCGATGGCCGCTCGGCCACGGGTTGGCGACCAGGCTGTCGATGGCCGTGTAGTCGGCGGTCAGCTTGTAGATGTGCAGGTCGTAGTTCTCGTTGGCGGCCGAGACCATGTAGCCGGTGCCGTCGGTGTCGACGTACGTGGTGATGTCGCGGGACATGTACTGGCCGAGGGGGCGGAAGCTGCCCTGGTAGGTGTAGCTGCCGTCGACGGTGTCGGAGACGGCGACGGCCGCGCGGGCCTCGCTGTAGTCCGTGCCGTTCTCCTTGTGCATCCACATCACGAACTTGCCGGTGGACGCGTTGTAGACGACCTTGGGCCGCTCGATGTAGGCGGTGCCCAGCTCGGCGGCGGAGGACTGGGTCAGGACGTTGTTCCTGAACTCCCAGTTCTTCAGGTCGGTGGAGCGGTAGACGGAGACAGCCTTGAAGGTGTTGTCGGCGTTGCGGTTCTCGCCGAACCAGTAGTAGTACGACCCGACCTTGATGACTCCGCCGCCGTGCGCGTGCACCACATCGCCCGCGGTGTCGGTGAACTGGGTGCCGTTGGCCACGGTCTGGGTGGCCGCCTGGGCGGGGCCCGCGGTGGCGAGGGCGCCGGCCAGCGCCAGCAGCACGGCGAGGAGGATCGCGTACGCGCGTCTCATCTCAGGTCTCTCCTTCAAGTTCGAGACTGCGAACGGCGTGTGGCGTGACGAACGCCGAAAAGGTAAGGGTGTGTCACGGCCGGGTCAACGGGTCTGACGAGACAGGAGGGAAAGCCCTGCGCAAGCGTTTTCCACCGCAGGGCGATTTTCTGTTATCCGTGGCCGCCCGATCCGTCTCCCAAGGTGTGCGCAATCCACTCCCCACCACAGCCTCGGCCGCCGGTGCGCTGGCGGCGGTCGCCGTCCTGCTCGGCGCTCCCCCGGCCTCCGCCGCCGTCCGGGACGTCACCGCCGACGTCCTCGCCGGCCGCGATGTCACCCTGACCGGCGACACCGTGATCACCATGCCCCGCGGCACGACGACGTACGACGGCGTCCTGCGCGGCGAGGGCACCCTGACCGTGCGCGGCGCCGGAACCCTCGTCCTCACCCGGGACAGCGACTTCACCCTGCCCAGGTCCCGACAGCGGCAGCGCGTCACCGTACGGGGCGGCAACCACCCGTACGTCACCACGACCGCCCCGGACCCGCCCGCGATCACCGTCGAGCGCGGGGCGACCCTGCAGTACGGAAACGGCGGCACGACCGGATTGATCGGCCATTTTCCGTACGACACCCCGGCGTTCCGGCTCAACCAGGACAACATCCGGGTCGACGGCACGCTGCGGCTGTCGCTCACGAGCGCCTACAACCTGGGCACGATCAGCGGCTCGGGCCTGATCACGCAGCCCCGCTTCCTCTGGGGCAGCTGGTCCCTGTCGGGCACCCACCCCTTCTCGGGAGTGATCGACAATGGCACGCAACTCAGCGCGGGAGCTCCGGAGTTCGCCACATCGCTGCCGAACGTGCGCAAGGTCCTCAACCAGGGCACCTGGACCGTGGACACGCCTCTCGGGCAGACCGTCACCATGGGCATGGACTTCTACCAGCGCGAGTACGGCAGTGACATCAACATCCAGTCCCGGCCCGGCAGCAAGGTGATCCTGACCGGCCAGTACAGCTGGTCGAACCAGGGCGGCGACACCGACCCGTCCCTCAGCGACCCGGCCCTGAACTGGACGCCCGCGCGCAAGAACGTCAACAAGCGCGGCACCAACATCAAGGGCGCGAACGTCCAGTGGGGCGACGGCACCACCCATCGGATCTTCATGCCGGGAACCGCCGAGACCGTCTACATCAACCTCCTCGCCGCCCGCTCCCGTTCGACGCTCACCTTCGACTACGACGGCCCCGTCACTCTCGGCGCACCCATCGGCGGCGGCGTCTTCCACGACACCCTCGCGGCCCCCGGCGCGGGCGATGTGGTCATCGCCGGGACCCGCGGGAACGACGTGACGTTCGCCGCCGCGCAGTACTACGACGGCTCCACCACCGTGGAGAAGGGCGCGATCCTGCGGCTCGGGTCCGCCCAGGGGGACGGCTCCCTGCTCCTGAGCACCCCCCACAGCCGGATCCGGAACGACGGGACGCTCGTCGTCCAGAACACCGCGAAGGCGGTCTCGCTGTCCCGGATCGGCGGCAGCGGGGCGCTCGTGCAGTCCGGCGCCGCCACCACCACCCTGACGGGCGCCTCCGTGACGTACACGGGGACGACGACGGTCACCCGGGGCACCCTGGCCCTGCGCGGCGGCGCCACGCTCACCAACAGCCGGGCGATCCGGCTCACTTCGGCGGGCGCGCGACTGGACGCGGGCGGCTCCGCGCTGCGCGTGAGGAGCTCGCTGAGCGGCCCGGGCACGGTCCTGGGCGCGGTCGCCAACGAGGGCGCGGTCGTCGGCGGAGTGCGGGTGGCCGGCGACTACACGCAGGACGAGCACGGTCAACTCGGCGCGGCCGCACGGCCGTTGACGGTGAGCGGTGCGGTCCGGCTCGCGGGCGGGCTGGATCTGTCCGCGCTCGCGACCGGTTCCCCCACCGCCTCCGCCTCCCCGTCCGGCTCGGCCGGCCGGCCCTCGCCCCCCGCCGAGATCAGGATCCTGGACCACACCGGTCGCGCCCCGACCACCGGCACGTTCGACGAGCTGCGCGAGGGCACCGAGGTGAAAGTCGGCGACAGCGTCTACCGGATCAGCTACCGGGGCGGCGACGGCAACGACGTCGTCCTCACGGCCGCCGCCGCGGGTGCCTCGGCCGGCGCGCACGGTCCGGCGTCCCCGGACGCCGGCGCCCCGGAGGCGAGCGGCAGTACCGCCGACGGAGACGGGTTCGGATGGTGGCCGTACGTCCTGGCCCTCGGGATGCTCGGCGGACTGGTGGTCCCGGCGACCCTGCGCCGGCAGGGCACCGGCCGCCGACGGGCCGGCCGGCACGCGGCGCACGGAAGCGAGCCGTACGGACCCGTGGACGGCTGAGCGTCGGCTTCCGGGGGGCGGTCGGCGCCCGCGCGGTCGGGAACCCCCGGGGTTCGTCCCATATACCGGTCGGTCTGTTCACCTATTGGACATCGCGGACGCCTTCCCTGCCCTGTCGACTAGCGTCATGTCATGACCAGCGACACCCCTTCCCGTCCCACCCTCGCCGAGGCGCTCGCCGCCGGATCCGTCGTCCTCGACGGCGGCATGTCGAACCAGCTGGAGTCGGCCGGGCACGACCTGAGCGACGAGCTGTGGTCGGCGCGGCTGCTCGCCGAACGGCCCGAGGCCGTCGTCGAGGCCCATCTGGCCTACTTCCTGGCGGGCGCCGACGTGGCGATCACCTCCAGCTACCAGGCCACGTTCGAGGGCTTCGCACGGCGCGGGATCAAACACGAGGAGGCGGCCGGTCTGCTGCGGCGGTCGGTGGAGCTGGCACGGGAGGCGGCCCGACAGGCCCATGCGCGGGGCGTCGCGCGCCCGCTGTGGACGGCGGCCTCGGTCGGCCCGTACGGGGCGATGCTGGCGGACGGCTCCGAGTACCGGGGCCGGTACGGCCTGAGCGTCGACGAGCTGGAACGTTTCCACCGGCCCCGACTGGAGGTGCTGGCCGCCGCCGGACCGGACGTGCTGGCCCTGGAGACCGTGCCGGACGCCGACGAGGCACGGGCGCTGCTGCGCGCGGTGCGCGGGCTGGGGGTGCCCGCCTGGCTCTCGTACACGGTCGACGGTCGGCGGACGCGGGCCGGCCAGCCCCTGGAGGACGCCTTCGCCCTGGCCGCCGACGCGGACGAGGTGATCGCGGTCGGCGTGAACTGCTGCGCCCCGCAGGACGTGGACGCGGCCGTGGAGATCGCCGCCCGGGTGACCGGCAAGCCGGTGGTGGTCTACCCCAACAGCGGCGAGGGCTGGGACGCCGAGGCCCGCGCCTGGACCGGCCGCGCCTCCTTCGCCCCCGAGCAGGTCCTCGCCTGGCGACAGGCCGGGGCCCGTCTGATCGGCGGCTGCTGCCGGGTGGGACCGGAGGCGATCACGTCGATCGCCGGGACGTTGGCGGCGTAGCGACGACGGATCAGTGCCGTCGTTCCCCTGCCGCGCGGCGGAACCTGCGGACGGCGGAGCGCAGTTCCGTGCTCCGGGCGAGGGCGAGGCGCACCGACAGCAGGCTCGACGCGGCGGCCTGCTGTGTTCCGGTGTCGGGGGCGGGGTCGGTACCGGTGCCCGTACCGGTAGCGGTTTCTGGGCCGGGGTCGGCGCCGGGGACGCGGGCGCCGGTCGGCGGTGTGTCGGCCATGTCCCACAGAGCGAGTTCCGCATCCCGTGGACCGTATGCCGTATACGTTCCACCGCCACCCGTCGACTCGCCGCCGTAGATCCGTACCGGATGGGTGGCGTCCCATGCCTCCCACCCGGGATCCCCCGTCTCCGCGAACCGCACCCACGCCCCGTGCATCGCCTCGGCCAGCTCGCGCGGGGCGCCCTCGCCGGCCAGTCTCGCGGACTCCGGCACGTCCCCGGTGTCGAAGACGAAGCCGAGTTCCAGGGCGTGGCAGGCGCCGAGGTCGGGCAGCTGGGAGGGCCAGGCGAACTCGTAGACGTACGACGTTCCGGGGCGGGCGTCGGCCAGGCGCTGGAGCGGGCGGCGCAGCAGGTGGTCGGTGACCATCTGGCCGACGATCTCGGCGGTGCCGGCCTCGGGGTGCAGGGCGCGGTAGCCGCGGGGCACCTCGTGGCCGCAGTGGCAGCGGGCCATGGCGCCGGCCAGGGCGACGGGGCCGAGCCGGTCGACGCGTTCCAGCAGGCCGCCGGGGACGAGCCAGAGGCGGTACTCGTCACGGGTCCAGCCGAGCAGCAGGTCGACACCGGGGGCCGCGTCGCCCGCGACGAGTGCCTCCAGGGGGTCGCGCGGGACGAGGTCGCCGTCGACGACGATGCCGAAGGCGGGCCCGCCCAGGACGGGGCTGCTGAGCCGGCCGGCCTCGGCCTGGGTGCGCAGCAGCAGTTCGCGGTCGACGGCGGCGAACGCCTCGGCGGTGGCCGGCACCTTCAGTCGCGCCGCCATCCGGCGGACCATGCGCCGTACCTTGTCGCGGTCGAGCGCCTCCGGCGCGCCGCTCTGCAGCACGGCCCGCCGGAACAGGCCCTGTGCCTGCGGGGCGGCGATCAGCGCGCCGATGCTGATCGCCCCGGCGGACTGGCCGGCCAGGGTGATCCGCTCGGGGTCGCCGCCGAACGCGGCGATCGAGCGGTGGATCCACCGCAGGGCGGCGAGCTGGTCGCGCAGCCCGGCGTTGGCGGGGGCGTCCGGGAACAGGCCGTAGCCCTCGACGCCCAGGCGGTAGTTGATCGAGACGCAGACGATGCCGTCGCGGGCGAAGGTACGCCCGTCGTAGACCGGCACGGCCGAGGAACCCCTGGTCAGCGCGCCGCCGTGGAACCACACCAGGACCGGCAGCCGGGAGCCCGGGCCGGGTGCCGGGGTCCAGATGTTGAGATTGAGGCATTCGTCGCCGGGCACGACGGGGTCGGACAGGTACTTCTCGAACGCTTCGGAGTACGGCGGTTTCGGCGCCGTCGGCCCGAAGGCGCCCGCGTCGCGCACACCGTCCCAGGGTTCGGGCGGTGCGGGCGGCCGGAACCGACGGGGGCCGAAGGGGGGTGCGGCGTAGGGGATCCCCCGGAAGACCGCGATCCCGCGCTCGTACCTGCCGCGCACGGCCCCGTACGGGGTCCCCACCACGGGGTCCGTGCCGGCCGCGCCCACGGGTTCCGTCCGGTCCGCCGTCATGCGCCCCACCAGCCCTTCGCCGCGCTCCTGCACCGGGTATCACCAGAGCACCACATCGGCGCCGGGTATTCCGGCGCACGAGCCCGGCGGGAGGGCTGTTCGGCGTACATCGGGGTGCCGAAGCCGTGCCGGCCGAGGCATCCATCCGTCGGCGGCGGACCCGTAGCCCCCGCACCGACGATTGACCACGCCTCCACGCCGGATCTACGGTGGAAGGCGCTTTCAGAAAACGCTTTCCCCGCACGCTGTCCCCGCACCTCAGGAGAGGCATGCCCAGCGCCCAGCTGCCCCGGGCCGTGTTCGCGATGGATCCGGTGCACCTCCCGCTGCTGTTTCCGGCACCGCTCCTGGACCGGTTGCGGCGGACCGCCCGGATCGATCCCGCGCTCGTCGTGCGGGACCTCGCCGATCCCGCCGCCCGGGCCGCACTGGCCGACGCGGACGTGCTGATCACCGGCTGGGGCTGCCCCCAGCTGGATGCGGACGTCGTCGTCGCCGCACCCCGGCTGCGTACCGTGCTGCACGCCGCGGGCTCGGTGCGTTCGCTGGTCGGCGAGGCGCTCTGGCAGCGGGGTGTCGCCGTCTCCAGCGCGGTCACCGGCAACGCCGTACCGGTCGCCGAGTACACCCTCGCCATGATCCTGCTCGCCGGGAAGGACGCCTTCACCCATCGCGAGCGCTACCGGCGCACCCACGCCCAGCCCACGCCCGCCGAGACCGCGCCCACCGGCAACCTCGGACGCCGGGTCGGGGTGATCGGCGCGTCCCGGGTGGGCCGCCGGCTGCTGGAGCTGCTGCGGCCCTTCGACTTCGAGGTCCTGCTGTACGACCCGTACGCCGACGCCGTCGAGGCGGCCGACCTCGGTGCTCAACTGGTCTCGCTGGAGGACCTGTTGACACGCAGCGACATCGTGAGTCTGCACGCCCCCGACCTCCCCGAGACCCATCACCTGCTCGACCGGGCCCGGCTCGCGCTGGTCCGGGACGGCGGCGTGCTGATCAACACCTCCCGCGGCGCCCTGGTCGACCACGCCGCGCTCACCGACGAACTGGTGTCCGGCCGGCTGCACGCGATCCTGGACGTCACCGACCCCGAGCCGCTGCGCGCCGACTCCCCTCTCTACACGCTGCCCAACGTCGTCCTCACCCCGCACATCGCGGGATCGCTCGGCAACGAGCTGGAGCGGCTCGGCCGGATCGTCGTGGAGGAACTGGAGCGACTGGCGACGGGCCTCCCCCTGGCCCACGAGGTACACCACGCGGACCTGTCCCGGGTCGCCTGACGCGGCGGAAGCGTTGCGGCGGGCGGCGAAATCGAACGTCTCCACCGCCGCGTCGGCCGGGAACTCCGGGTGGTCCTGCCAGAGGTGCGCGACGGACACCAGGAGATTCCACGAGGCGTCGGCGTGCAGTTCGGCCCGCCGGGGAGCCCTCCGGCCCGGAGGCCCGGAAGTGGCGGACGGCGCGGGGATTACCGCGCCCAGCCGCTGTCCGATTCGTTCAAGACCGCGCATCCGACGGCCGCCTACGGTGGCCGCATGACTCCACGATTCGACGCCATCGAACTGGTCGTCTCCGACATGGCCGCCTCCCTCGCCTTCTACCGCCGGCTCGGCCTCGTCTTCCCCGAGGGGGCGGAGCAGCAGCCGCACGTCGAGACGGAACTGCCGGGCGGGCTGCGCCTGTTGCTCGACACCGAGGAGACGGTGCGCTCCTTCCACCCGGGGTGGCGGGCCCCGTCCGGAAGCGGGCGCGTCTCGCTCGCGGTGCGCTGCGACGGGCCGGACGAGGTCGACGCGGTCTACGCGGAGCTGGTGGACGCCGGTCACCACGGCGAGCTCAAGCCGTGGGACGCGTTCTGGGGGCAGCGGTACGCCGTCGTGCACGACCCGGACGGAAACGGCGTCGATCTGTTCGCGCCGCTAGCTCCGCGGCAGTAGATCGGTCGCCGTCACGCCCGTCAACTCACGTACGTCCCGGGAGAGATGGGCCTGGTCGGCGTATCCGGAGCGGGCCGCCGTCTCCGCGAGCGGCACGCCGGTGCGGGCCAGGGCGAGGGCTCGCTGCAGCCGTAGGATGCGGGCCAGCGTCTTGGGGCCGTAGCCGAAGGCGGTGAGCGAGCGGCGGTGCAACTGGCGGGCACCGTAGCCGAGTTCGTCGGCGGTCGCGCCCACCGGACGGCCTGCGGCGAGGGCGGCGACCAGTCGGCGCAGGGCCGCGTCGGGCGGGGCCGCCCGTTCCAGGGCCAGTTCCTCCAGGCCCGTCGCCGGGTCCGGCGCGGCCGCCACTCTCGCGCGCAGCCGCCGTACCTCCCCGGCCGGCCACAGCTCGGCCAACTCCACGCGTCGGTCGCGCAGTTCGTGGGCCGGTACGCCGAGGAAGGCGGGCGCGGCACCGGGGAAGAAGCGAAGGCCGGCCCAGGGGGTGGGCGGGCCGTCGGGGACGTACGCGCGCGTGTCGGGGCCGGCGACCAGCAGCCGCCCCTCGTTCCAGAGCAGGTCCATGCACCCGTCGGGCAGCACCGGACCCGCCCCGGCGCCATAGGGGGTGTTGGTCCACACCACCGCCCCGTCCAGCCGCGAGGGACGCTCCCTGTACATGCGAGCAAGGCTACGCCGCGACCGCCCCTGCGCCCCTCCCCCTACACCCCCTGCGCCACCGCCCTCCCCCGGTGTTCCTGTGGGCTCACCCCGTACACCCGTTTGAACGCGATGGAGAGCGCGAATGCGCTTCCGTAGCCGACCTCTCGGGCGATCGCGCCGAGCGTGTCGTCGGTGTCGCGCAGGCGGTCCGCGGCCAGGGCCAGGCGCCAGCCCGTCAGATAGGTCATCGGGGGCTCGCCGACCAGCGCGGTGAAGCGGCGGGCCAGGGCGGCGCGCGAGACGCCCGCCTTGGCCGCGAGCGACGCGACGGTCCACGGGTGGGCCGGGTCGCCCTGGACGAGCCGCAGCACGGGACCCACGACCGGGTCCGCCAGCGCCCGGTACCAGGCGGGCGCCTCCGCCTCGGGCCGGGCGAACCAGGCCCGCAGCGCGGCGATGACCAGCAGGTCCAGCATCCGGTCCAGGACCACCTCCTGGCCGGGCTCGTCGCGCACGATCTCCGTCATGAGCAGCGGGGTGAGCGGGTACGGCCACACCGCGGCCGGCAGCGCGAGCAGCGGCGGCAGCGCGTCGAGGAGCCGTCCGCTGATCTCGCCCCGCATCAGATACGTACCGATCAGCAGGACCGTTTCGCCGTCGGTCCGGTCGCCCCAGGTGCGCACACCCAGGTCCATCGATCCGTTGAGCGGGCGCCCGTCGGGGTAGGCGCAGGCGCCGCCGGGCAGGATCAGCGCCTGCGGGGCGGTGGCGGGGTCGTCGGCGCAGGTGTACGGCGCGGGGCCGCGGGCGATGGCGAGGTCGCCGGGGCCGAGCCGGACGGGGTCGCCCGTGTCCGGCAGGACCCAGGCCGCGCCGCGCACCACGAGCATCACCGTCAGCGGGGCGCGGTCCTCGACGCGCACGCTCCACGGCGGGTCGAAGCACGCTCGGATCATGAGGGCACCACGCGCGCGTGGCCCCTCCAGCAGCCCCGCGAGGGGGTCACCCTGGGTGAGGAGGGTCGAACGTGGGGGTGCGTCCATGCGGTCAGCGTAGACGCGCGCGTATGCGGGTGAGGCGTTCGGCGATGGGCCGCTCCGGCTCCCGGCGTTTCACTGGAGGCATGACGGCGAACACGGCGCACGAGACACGGAACATGACGGTGGTGGTGACCGGCGCGACCGGTCGCAGCGGCAGCAGGGTGGCGCGGTCCGCGGAGGCGGCGGGGCTGACGGTCCGGGAGGCCACCCGCGCCCGGGGCTTCGACTGGTACGCCCCGGCGACCTGGGCGGACACCCTGCGCGGAGCGGACGCGGCCTATCTGGTGCACCCCTCGGACGTGGGCGCCCCGGACGCGCCGCGCACGATCGGGCTGTTCGCGCACGAGGCGGTCTCGCTCGGCGTACGGCGGCTGGTGCTGTTGTCGTCGCGCGGTGAGGAGGACGCCCGGCCGACGGAGGAGGCGCTGCGCGAGTCGGGGGCGGACTGGACGGTCGTACGGGCCGCGTGGTTCGCGCAGAACTTCAGCGAGGGCCCGCTGGTGGAGGAGCTGCGGGAAACCGGTGAGCTGGTGTTTCCGGGCGGGGAGGTGCGGGAGCCGTTCGTCGACCTGGGGGATGTGGCGGACGTGGTGGTGAGGGTGCTGACGGCGGGCGAGCGGTACGTGGGGCAGTCGCTCGCGGTGTCGGGGCCGCGCCTGCTGACGTTCCGGGAAGCGGTCGCGGAGATCGCTCGGGCGACCGGGCGCCCGCTGACGTACACGCCGGTGCCGGCGCGGCGGTACGGGGAGCGGCTGGCCGGCTTCGGGGTGCCGGCCGAGGAGGTGGATTTCCTGGTCGAGCTGTTCGAGTCGCTGCTCGACGGGCGCAACGCGTACCTCTCGGACGACGGGGTGCGGCAGGTGCTGGGCCGGGCGCCGCGCGACTTCTCGGAGTTCGCCAGGGAGACGGCGGCGACGGGCGTCTGGAAACACTGAGCGCGCCGCGGACGCCGTGCACTGTGCCGACGCCCGCGCGCCCCGGGCCCGACGCCCTACGTCTCCCCGTTCGACCCCTCCCCCTGTCCCTTGGACGGCGTCTTCGCGTGGGTGCGCAGGCGGCCCGTCACGTCCTCCGGGGGGAGGAAGCGGGACCAGCGCTCGGGGAACTCGGACGGCATGTCGGGGTCGTCCGGATCCTCCTCGTGGGAGCGGGCGGCGGCGACGCGGGCGACGTACTCGGCGGCCTCCTCCTGGCGCAGCCGCTCGTTGGCGGCGCGGGCGGCGGCGGTCGCGGCGGCCGGCCAGACCCGGTCGATCGCGGCGTTGACGGCGGCCCCGACGAGCACGGCGAAGGCGGACACACCGATCCACAGCAGGACGGCGACGGCGGCGGCGAGCGAGCCGTAGATGGTGGCGCCCTCGATGGTGTTCTGGAGGTAGATGCGCAGCAGGAAGCTGCCGAGCACCCACATGCCGAGCGCCACCAGCGCGCCGGGCACGTCCTCGATCCACGGGGAGCGCACCGGCACGGACACGTGGTAGAGCGTCGTGAGGAAGGCGACGGACAGCCCGATGACGACGGGCCAGTACAGCACCTGCACGACCGTCGCCGACCAGGGCACGATCCGCACCACGGCGTCCGGCCCGGCCACGATGAGCGGCAGCGCGATGGAGCCGATCAGCAGGGCGGCGAGGAACAGCAGGAAGGCGACGACCCGCGTCTTGACGATCCCGCGCACACCGTCCAGGCCGTACATCACGGTGATCGTGTCGATGAAGACATTGACCGCGCGCGATCCGGACCACAGGGCGAACAGAAAACCGATGGAGATGACGTCGGGCCGGCCGCCCCTCATCACGTCGTCGAGGATGGGCTGGGCGATCTGCCGCACGCCCTTGTCGGAGAGCACCGTCCGCGAGGCGTCGAGGATGTTGGCCTCCAGGCTGCTGATGGTGTCGGTGCCGGTCCAGTCGTCGACGTAGCCGAGCAGGCCGATGAGGCTGAGCAGGAGGGGCGGCACGGACAGCAGCGAGAAGAAGGCGGCCTCGGCGGCCAGGCCGAGGATGCGGTACTCGATGCAGGAATTGACGGTGTCCTTCAGGAGCAGCCAGGCGGTCCGGCGCTTGGAGACGTTCCGGTAGAGGGCACGCGCCCGGTGGAGACGCCCCGGGGCGCTCTCGGGTTGCTCGGGTGACTGACTTGCTGGCTGCACGTCCTAAAGGTATCCGCCACGGGAGGCTCCACTCATCCCCGGTGGACGGCGCTGTTCTCCCCGGTGGGCCGCGCTGTGGGGTCGCGGCCCGGGTGCCGGGCGGCGCCGGCACCGGCCGGTGCCAGGCTCGGGCCCGCCGGATCGTGTCCCGGCCGCCATGCGGACCGTACCCGGGGGTACGTTCGCGGTATGGCAGGCAGCACGCACACCGTGACCAACCAGCCCCCGCCCCTCGTCGGGTACGACGTCTACGGCGCCGACCGCGCCCTGGTGGCGGCCGTCGAACGGCATCTCGACCCGACGCTGCTGGACGAGGCGCGCGGCGACCTCTCCGCGCTGGGCCGGGCCGCGGGCTCGGCCCAGCTCCAGGAGTGGGCCGTCCAGGCCGATCAGAATCCACCGCGGCTGCGCACCCACGACCGGTACGGAAACCGCGTCGACGAGGTCGACTTCCATCCCGCCTGGCACCGGCTGCTCGGCAAGGGCGTGGGGGCCGGCCTGACCGCGGCCTGGGCACGGCCCGGCGGGCATGTGCGGCGGGCGGCCGGGTTCCTGGTCTGGACGCAGGTCGACGCCGGCACATGCTGTCCGCTGTCCATGACCCACGCGGCCGTGCCCGCGCTGCGGGCGGAGCCGGCTCTGGCAGCCGAGTGGGAGCCCCGGCTGACGTCCACCCTGTACGAGAGGGTGCTGCGGCCCGCCCCCTTGAAGGCGGGGGCGCTGTTCGGGATGGGCATGACGGAGAAGCAGGGCGGCAGTGACGTCCGGGCCAACACCACGCAGGCGCGGCCGCTCGCCGAGGCGGGGACGTACGTCCTGACCGGGCACAAGTGGTTCTGCTCGGCGCCCATGTCCGACGGTTTCCTGGTGCTGGCGCAGGCGCCGGACGGACTGACGTGTTTCCTGGTGCCTCGGGTCCTGGCGGACGGTACGCGCAATCCGTTTCTGATCCAGCGTCTGAAGGACAAGCTGGGAAACCGGTCGAACGCCTCCGCCGAGGTCGAGTTCGACGGCACCTGGGCGCGTCGGGTCGGTGAGGAGGGCCGGGGGGTGCGCACGATCATCGACATGGTCGCGGCGACCCGGCTGGACTGTGTGCTGGGCTCGGCGGGGCTGATGCGGCAGGCGGTCGTGCAGGCGCTGCACCACTGCGCGCACCGCGCGGCGTTCGGCGGGAAGCTGCTCGACAAGCCGTTGATGCGCAATGTTCTGGCCGATCTGGCGCTGGAGTCGGAGGCGGCGACGGCGCTGGCGCTGCGCCTGGCGGCGGCCTGCGACGACGGCGGCGAGCAGGAGCGGGCGCTGCTGCGGATCGCGGTGCCGGCCGCGAAGTACTGGGTGACGAAGCGGTGCGCGCCGGTGGTGGTGGAGGCCGCGGAGTGTCTGGGCGGAAACGGTTATGTCGAGGAGTCGGGGATGCCCCGGCTGGTGCGCGAGTCGCCGCTGAACTCCATCTGGGAGGGCGCCGGGAATGTGCAGGCGCTGGATGTGCTGCGGGCGCTGCGGCGCGAGCCGGGGGCGCTCGACGCGTATCTGCGGGAGGTCGGGCAGGCGCGGGGTGCCGATCACCGGCTGGACGCGGCGATCAAGGACCTGCTGACGGATCTGGCCGATCTGGAGGGTGTCGAGGCGCGGGCCCGGCGGCTGGCGGAGCGGTTCGCGCTGGTGCTCCAGGGGGCGCTGCTGGTGCGGTTCGCGCCGCCGGAGGTCGCCGACGCGTTCTGCGCGGCCCGGCTGGGCGGTGACGCGGGCGCGGCCTTCGGGACGCTGCCGCACACGCTGGATCTCAAGGCGGTGGTGGACCGGGCGGGGCCGCCGTCGTGACGCCGCGCCCGCGTCCTCGGCTGCGCGCCGCCGAACGGGGAAACAGCTCCGCCGAGCCGGGAGCACAGGTCCGCCGAGCTGCGAAAACAACGCCGCTGAGCTGGGAGAACAGGTCGCGGGGGTGATGCTGCGCCGACACGGCACCACCCCCGCGGGTATGGCCCTGCGAGGCCAGATACGCCGCTCGGGACGGCGTGCGTCAAGTTTCAATCACCCTGGGGACGTCCACCAGGGTTGCAGAGGGTTGCAACTTGGTGCCGGAGTGTCCGGACTGCGCCCCTCCGCCGGGCGCGGGCGGCAGTATTGAGACGCATCAGCGCGACCGGAAACCGTCGGCCGCGAGGCTTGACATCCGGTCACTCATCCGTCCGAGCGCATGTCCTCCCCGGGAGGCCCCTGTGGCGAACTCGCCCAAGAACGTGGCGCAGCTCGCGGCCGTCGACGCGGCGCGGGCCGCGCGGGTGCTCAGCGAGGTGCGCGACGCGCGGCTCGCCGGCCGGCGGGCCCGGCCCGCGCCGCGCCCGGTGATCGAGCAGTCCTGGAACCGCATGCTGCGCAGCGGGGTCGACCCCGATCACGATGTCCGGTCGGGTCTGCTCAGCGCCGACGAGGTGCGCCGGCGCCGGGAGGAGTCACCGCTGAAGGACGTGCTCCCGGTGCTGCGCGAGGGGTTGCTGTCGGTCGCGGACGTGGCGCACCACATCATGGTCGTCGCCGACGACGAGGGCCGGGTGCTGTGGCGGGAGGGCTGCAGTCCGGTGCTGCGCCGGGCGGACGGGCTGGGTTTCGAGCTGGGCGCGGACTGGCGCGAGGACGTCGTGGGCACCAACGGCATCGGCACGCCGGCGGTGGTGCGCAGACCGGTCCAGGTGTTCGCCTCCGAGCACTTCGTGCGCTCGCAGACGACGTGGACCTGCGCGGGCGCCCCGATCACGGATCCGCGCGACGGGCGGCTGCTGGGTGTGGTGGACGTCAGCGGTCCGCTGGAGACGATGCATCCGGCGACCCTGGCCTGGGTCGGCTCGGTGGCCCAGCTCGCCGAGGCCCGGCTGCGCGAACGGCATCTGGGCGCGCTGGAGCGGCTGCGGGCGGTGGCGGCGCCGGTGCTGGCGCGGCTGGGCGGGCGGGCCGCGGTGGTGGACCGGGACGGCTGGACGGCGGCGGTCACCGGGATGCCGTACGCGAACCGCATCGCGCTGCCCAAGGCGCCCGCGCCGGGCCGCCGGTGGCTGCCGGCGCTGGGGCTGTGCTCGATGGAACCGCTGGACGGCGGCTGGCTGGTGCGGCCCGTCGACGAACCGGTGCCGACGGGCGCCACCCGGATCGCCCTGGATCTGACGCGGCCGCGCCGCTGGTCGGTGACGGTGTCGGGTCCGGCGGGTTCGTGGACGCGCGAACTGAGTCCGCGGCACGCCGAGTTGCTCTATCTGCTGGCGGTGCGGCGCGGCGGGCGCAGCGCGGCGGAACTGGCCGAGGACGTGTTCGGCGATCCGGCGCGCACGGTGACGGTGCGGGCCGAGATGTCGCGGATACGGCGGTATCTCGGGGGTCTCCTGGAACACCGGCCGTATCGTTTCTGCGAGGACACGGAGGTCGAGGTGCTCCTCCCCGACGACCCCCGGGACCTGCTCCCGCATTCCTCGGCGCCGGCGCTGCTCGGCGAGCGGGCGACGGCCGGAAGCGAGCGGTGACCCCACACCACCGCACACCGTGAATGTCCCTACCTCACCGCGACGCCGCTCGGGGCGTCTTCCGTACAACCCGGACCATCTTCCGTATATCTGCGGGGTCTTCGTCCGCCGCACGGGTCACCTGCCGTAGCATCCCTCTACGGGCCACCCCACCTGCTCCTCGGTCAACGTACGGATCATCAGGCGCAGTTGGCTCGCCTCGGGAGGACGAATGAAGCATCGGGGCCGACATCGCCGGCGCAGGCGCGGCAGGGCGTTGCGCGCGTTCCTGGCCGGAACCGCTCTCGCGCTCACCGGCGCCGCCACCATGATCAGCGCGTCCCAGGCCACCGTGACGAACGAGCCTGGAGCCCTGAAGCCGCTGACCGCTCCCGCCGCCGCCGAGCAGGCGGAACTCACCGAGGAAGCGGTCCCCCAGGCATCGCTGGACCTGCTCGCCTCGGGCATGGGCCGGCCGGTCGGGGTCGGCGAGGTGCTGGCCGACCCCGACGGCACGCTGCGCGACGCCATCGGCTGCACGTCCGCCGAGCGCCGGGCGCTGCCCGTGGCGCCGACGGCCACGCGCGCGTACTGCTGGGACGCCGACGACACGCGCGGCTGGCAGCCGGGCGCGGTCACCACCTCCGGGGACGCGGACGAGGACGGCCGCTGGGGTGCGAACCGGGTGATCCTCTCCGGCTGGTCGGCCCTCGACGGCGCGGCGGGAGGCCGCACCACGGCGGGCGACCGCGGCAGGGCGGGCGACGGCCGGCTGGCCCGGGTCGCCGTCGTCGACGCCAACGACCTCGGCTCGCTCACCTACACCTGGGTGCTGCTGGTCGTCCCGGTGGAGGGCGGCCGCGACTACCGGGCGCTCGGCTCACGTGTCGCCGGAATGGTCTGGTACCAGAACAAGCTGCTGGTCACCGCCGACGAGGGGGACCGGGCCGCGCTCTACGTCTACGACATGAACCGCGTCCAGCGCGCGAACGTGACCGGTGACGCGGTCGGCCGGGTGCCGGGCGGCTGGTCGGCGCACGGCGAGCGGTACGTCCTGCCGGCCGTCGGGGTGTACCGGGCGACGGGCGGTGCGCGGGCGCCGTACGCCGCCTCCGTCTCGCTGGACCGCAGCACCGCGCCGGACAGCCTGGTGGCCGCCGAGTGGACGCTGCCCGGCGGCGACCGGCACGCGCGCCTGTGGCGCTACCCCCTCAGCACCCTGCCGGAGCGCTCCGGGCTGCTGCACACGGACGCGGCGGGACGGGCGGTGCCGACCGAGGTGTACGAGACGAAGGCGACCGGGGTGCGCGGGGTGCTCGCGCGCGGGGACGCCTGGTACGTGACGCGCGCGGCCGACGCGCACGAGCGGCACGGCACGCTGTGGCGGCTGGACGAGGACGGTTCGCGGGCCGCGGAGTGCGGGACCGGAGCCGCGGACTCGCGGCGCTGCTGGAGCGGGCTGACGGAATCGCTTTCCTACGCGGAGGACAGCGGGGAGGTGTGGACACAGTCCGGGCAGGCGCTGTTCGCGATGCCGCTGGCCTCGATCGACAGATCGGCGGAGTAAATGGTTACCTGGCCGGCATGACCAGCATTCCCGTGACCACGTGGTCGCTGGAGCAGACCGCTCCGAGCGACCTCCTCCCGGCCGCCGCGCCGGACGACGACGTCCGGATCGTGCGCTCGGCGGTGCCCTCACCCGAGTTCAGCCGTTTCCTGTACACGTCGGTGGGCGGGGACATCCGCTGGATCGACCGGCTCGGCTGGTCGTACGCGCGCTGGGAGGAGCATCTGGCGCGTCCGGGTGTCGAGACGTGGGTGGCCTACGAGCGGGGCACGCCGGCGGGATACGTGGAGCTGAGCCCGCAGGACGACGGGATCGTGGAGATCGAGTACTTCGGGCTGATCCCGGCCTTCCGGGGGCGGCGCATCGGCGGGCATCTGCTGTCGTACGGCACCGCCCGCGCCTGGGACCTGGCGGACCGCTGGCCGGGGCTGGCCGAGACGAAGCGGGTGTGGCTGCACACCTGCAGCCTGGACGGCGAGCACGCGATGGCGAACTACCAGCGGCGGGGCTTCAAGCTGTTCGACACCAAGGTGGAGGAGCAGCGCGAGGTGACCGCGCCGGGACCCTGGCCTGGGGCATACCCTGCCTGACCTGCGCGGACAAGACCCACGGCGCAGTGTGTGACCGACGACACCCTTGTCCCACATTCCGGGACAAGGGTGTCCGCATGATGGACGAAGCTGGACTGTGTCCAGATCCGCGTGACACGCTTCCGCCATGTCTGGAACTGGAATTGCCTTGGTGAGTCGGCGGCACGTCGACCTCGGCCGCATGTCCAGCGCCATCTGTCCGGCGAGCTGACAGCCACAGCACCGCCGCACTCCCCCGCTCTCGCCCCAGCGCCGCGCAACGATGCGCACGCAGCACCTCCGTGCGCCCGTACGCGCAGGTCAGAGCCTCCCTCCCGCCCCGACCGCCACCCGCATCGACGGCGCCGCGCGCCGGTCCCTGCCCGCTGCTGTCCCGAAGGACGTTTTCACCATGGCCGCCACCCCGCAGAACCCTGCCGCCTCCGCGCCCCGCCGCAAGGTGAGCCGTCACCGCGGTGAGGGTCAGTGGGCGATGGGTCACTTCACCCCGCTGAACGGTGCCGAGCAGTTCAAGAAGGACGACGACGGTCTCAATGTGCGGACACGCATTGAGACGATCTACTCCCAGCGCGGCTTCGACTCCATCGACCCCAACGACCTGCGCGGCCGTATGCGCTGGTGGGGCCTGTACACCCAGCGCCGCCCCGGGATCGACGGCGGCAAGACGGCGATCCTGGAGCCGGAGGAGCTGGACGACAGCTACTTCATGATGCGCGTCCGCGTCGACGGCGGGCGGCTCACCACCCGTCAGCTGCGGGTGATCGGCGAGATCTCGCAGGAGTTCGCGCGCGGCACCGCCGACATCACCGACCGGCAGAACATCCAGCTGCACTGGGTCCGCATCGAGGACGTGCCCACCATCTGGAACCGGCTGGAGGCCGTGGGTCTGTCCACCACCGAGGCGTGCGGCGACGTCCCGCGCGTCATCCTCGGCTCGCCCGTCGCCGGCATCGCCGAGGACGAGATCATCGACGGCACGCCCGCGATCGAGGAGGCCCACCGCCGGATCGTCGGCAACCCGGACTTCTCCAACCTGCCGCGCAAGTTCAAGTCCGCGATCTCCGGCTCGCCGCTGCTCGACGTGGCGCACGAGATCAATGACGTCGCGTTCGTCGGCGTGGACCACCCCGAGCACGGCCCCGGCTTCGACGTGTGGGTCGGCGGCGGTCTGTCGACCAACCCGAAGATCGGTGTCCGGCTGGGCGCCTGGGTGCCGCTGGACGAGGTCGCGGACGTCTTCGAGGGCGTCGTCTCGATCTTCCGTGACTACGGCTACCGGCGGCTGCGCACCCGCGCCCGGCTGAAGTTCCTGGTCGCCGACTGGGGCGCGGAGAAGTTCCGGCAGGTACTGGAGGACGAGTACCTGAAGCGCAAGCTCGTCGACGGCCCGGCCCCCGCGCAGCCTGTGGAGCGCTGGCGCGACCACGTCGGTGTGCACCGGCAGAAGGACGGGCGTTTCTACGTCGGTTTCGCACCGCGTGTCGGCCGCGTCGACGGCACCACCCTCACCAAGATCGCCGACCTGGCGGAGGCGCACGGCTCGGGCCGGGTGCGCACCACCGTCGAACAGAAGATGATCGTCCTCGATGTCGAGGAGGCGCGGGTCGCCTCGCTGGTCGAGGCCCTGGAGGCGCTGGACCTGACGGCCGAGCCGTCCCCGTTCCGGCGCGGCACGATGGCCTGCACCGGCATCGAGTACTGCAAGCTCGCCATCGTCGAGACCAAGGCGCGCGGCGCCTCGCTGATCGACGAACTGGAGCGCCGCATGCCCGAGTTCGACGAGCCGATCACCATCAACATCAACGGCTGCCCGAACGCCTGCGCCCGTATCCAGGTCGCGGACATCGGTCTCAAGGGCCAGCTGGTCCTCGACGAGCGGGGCGAGCAGGTCGAGGGCTTCCAGGTGCACCTGGGCGGCGCGCTCGGCCTGGAGGCCGGCTTCGGCCGCAAGGTGCGCGGTCTGAAGGTCACGGCCGAGGAACTGCCGGACTACATCGAGCGGGTGCTGAAGCGGTTCCAGGCCGAGCGCGAGGACGGCGAGCGGTTCGCCACCTGGGTGGCGCGCGCCTCCGAGGAGGCACTGTCGTGAGCGCGGCGAACGAGACGAGGGACGCGGTATGAGCGAGCGGGCTGCCCCCTTCCACTGCCCCTACTGCGGCGACGAGGACCTGCGTCCCAACGACCAGGGTCACGGCGCCTGGGAATGCGCGGCGTGCAACCGGGCCTTCCAGCTGAAGTTCCTCGGGCTGCTGGCCCGGGGTCTTCGGCGAGCCGACACCGGAGGGGACCAGATATGACGACGACTCAGCAGGCGTACGCCGATGAGGAGTTGAAGGCGCTCGCCGAGCAGGCGGGCCGCGAGCTGGAGGACGCCTCCGCCCTGGAGATCCTGCGGTGGGCGGTGGACACCTTCGGCAAGGACTTCTGCGTGACGTCCTCGATGGAGGACGCGGTGGTCGCGCATCTCGCCTCGCGCGTGCGCAAGGGCGTGGACGTGGTGTTCCTCGACACCGGTTACCACTTCCCCGAGACCATCGGCACCCGGGACGCGGTGGCCGCGGTGATGGACGTCAACGTCATCACCCTCACCCCGCGCCGGACGGTCGCCGAGCAGGACGCCGAGTACGGCCCGCGACTGCACGACCGGGACCCCGACCTGTGCTGCAAGCTGCGCAAGGTGCAGCCGCTGGAGGAGGGCCTGAAGGGCTACCGGGCCTGGGCGACGGGCCTGCGCCGCGACGAGTCCCCGACCCGGGCGAACACCCCGGTCGTCGGCTGGGACGACAAGCGCCGCAAGGTGAAGATCTCCCCGATCGCCCGCTGGACGCAGGACGACGTGGACGCCTACGTCGCCGAGCACGGCGTGCTGACCAACCCCCTGCTGATGGACGGCTACGCCTCGATCGGCTGCGCCCCCTGCACCCGGCGGGTCCTGGAGGGCGAGGACGCGCGGGCCGGCCGCTGGGCGGGACGCGCGAAGACCGAGTGCGGGCTGCACGGATGACGACGAACCACCAGGAGACTGACGTGAGAAGCGGAGCCACCGTCTGGCTCACGGGTCTGCCCAGCGCCGGCAAGACCACCATCGCCCACGAGCTGGCCGGCCGGCTGCGCACCGAGGGCCGGCTCGTCGAGGTGCTCGACGGCGACGAGATCCGCGAGTTCATCTCGGCGGGCCTCGGCTTCAGCCGCGAGGACCGGCACACCAATGTGCAGCGCATCGGTTTCCTCGCCGAACTGCTCGCCCGTAACGGCGTGACCACGCTCGTCCCGGTGATCGCGCCCTACGCCGACAGCCGCGAGGCGGTGCGCAAGCGCCACCAGCAGAGCGGAACCGCCTACCTGGAGGTGCATGTGGCGACGCCCGTCGAGGTGTGCTCCGTGCGCGACGTGAAGGGCCTGTACGCCAAGCAGGCCGCGGGCGAACTGACCGGGCTCACCGGCGTCGACGACCCGTACGAGGCGCCCGAGGCGCCCGATCTGCGCATCGAGTCGCAGCACCAGACCGTCCAGGAGTCCGCGGCCGCGGTTCACGCGCTGCTCACCGAAAGGGGACTGGCATGACGACCGTCGCCTCCGTCCACGAGGGCACCGGCACCCCGTACTCCCTGACGCACCTGGACGCGCTGGAGTCCGAGGCGGTGCACATCTTCCGCGAGGTCGCGGGCGAGTTCGAGAACCCGGTGATCCTGTTCTCCGGCGGCAAGGACTCCATCGTCATGCTGCACCTGGCGCTGAAGGCGTTCGCCCCCGCGGCCGTCCCCTTCGCGCTGCTGCACGTCGACACCGGGCACAACTTCCCCGAGGTCATCGACTACCGCGACCGCACGGTCGCCCGGCACGGGCTGCGCCTGCACGTCGCGTCCGTGCAGGACTACATCGACCGCGGGGTGCTCAAGGAGCGCCCGGACGGGACCCGCAACCCGCTCCAGACGCTGCCGCTCACCGAGAAGATCCAGAGCGAGCGGTTCGACGCGGTCTTCGGCGGCGGCCGGCGCGACGAGGAGAAGGCCCGGGCCAAGGAGCGCGTCTTCTCGCTGCGCGACGAGTTCTCGCAGTGGGACCCGCGTCGGCAGCGCCCCGAGCTGTGGAACCTGTACAACGGGCGGCACGCGCCGGGCGAGCACGTCCGGGTGTTCCCGCTCTCCAACTGGACCGAGCTGGACGTCTGGCAGTACATCGCCCGTGAGGGCATCGAACTGCCGGACATCTACTTCGCGCACGAGCGCGAGGTGTTCCGGCGCGGCGGGATGTGGCTGACCGCCGGCGAGTGGGGCGGGCCGAAGGACGACGAGACGGTCGAGAAGCGGCTGATCCGCTACCGCACCGTCGGCGACATGTCCTGCACGGGCGCGGTCGACTCCGACGCGACCACGCTGGACGCCGTGATCGCCGAGATCGCCGCCTCCCGGCTTACCGAGCGCGGTGCGACCCGCGCCGACGACAAGCTCTCCGAGGCCGCGATGGAAGACCGCAAGCGCGAGGGGTACTTCTAAGCATGAGCACGACCACGACCGAGGAACTCTCGGCCACCACGCTGCTGCGATTCGCCACCGCGGGCTCCGTCGACGACGGCAAGTCCACCCTGGTGGGCCGGCTGCTGCACGACTCCAAGTCGGTGCTCACCGACCAGCTGGAGGCCGTGGAGCGCGCCTCCGCGAGCCGGGGCCAGGAGGGTCCCGACCTCGCGCTGCTCACGGACGGCCTGCGCGCCGAACGCGAGCAGGGCATCACCATCGACGTGGCCTACCGCTACTTCGCCACCGCGCGCCGGCGGTTCATCCTCGCCGACACGCCGGGCCATGTGCAGTACACCCGGAACATGGTCACCGGCGCCTCGACCGCCGAGCTGACCGTGATCCTCGTCGACGCCCGCAACGGCGTCGTCGAGCAGACCCGCCGGCACGCGGCGATCGCGGCCCTGCTGCGCGTCCCGCACGTGGTGCTCGCCGTCAACAAGATGGACCTGGTCGACTACGCGGAGACCGTCTTCGCGTCGATCGCCGAGGAGTTCACCGCGTACGCCACCGAGCTGGGCGTCCCGGAGGTCACCGCGATCCCGATCTCGGCGCTCGCCGGTGACAACGTGGTGGAGCCGTCCGCGAACATGGACTGGTACGGCGGCCCGACCGTGCTGGAACACCTGGAAACGGTTCCCGTCAGCCATGATCTGGCGCACTGCCACGCGCGGCTGCCCGTGCAGTACGTGATCCGGCCGCAGACTGCCGAGCACCCCGACTACCGGGGCTACGCGGGCCAGATCGCGGCCGGCACCTTCCACGTCGGCGAGGCGGTCACCGTGCTGCCGTCCGGCCGGGCCACCCGGATCGCGGGCATCGACCTGCTGGGCACGCCGGTCGACACCGCCTGGACCACGCAGTCGGTCACCGTCCTGCTGGAGGACGACCTCGACGTCTCGCGCGGCGATCTGATCGTGCCCAGCAAGGACGCGCCGGCGACGACGCAGGACATCGAGGCGACCGTCTGCCATGTGGCCGACGAGCCGCTGACGGTGGGCCACCGGGTGCTGCTCAAGCACGGCACCCGCACGGTCAAGGCGATCGTCAAGGACATCCCCTCCCGGCTCACGCTGGACGACCTGTCCCTGCACCCGCACCCGGGACAGCTCGCCGCCAACGACATCGGCCGGGTGAAGATCCGCACCGCGGAACCGCTTCCCGTGGATGCCTACGCCGACTCGCGCCGCACCGGGTCCTTCATCCTGATCGACCCGGCCGACGGCACCACGCTCACCGCGGGCATGGTCGGCGAGTCGTTCGCCTCCCCGGAGCCGGTCAGGGACGAGGCCGGGGACGACGGGTGGGACTTCTGACATGAACTCCACCGACTACTACGCGACGTTCGCGAAGGAGGGCGGCCGCGTCGGCAGCGGCGACCTCGGCAGCGGACAGGGCGGGGTGGCCCGATGTGTGCGATGACGTACGCGCACCGCTCGCGCGCCCGCACCCCCCACCCCCGTAGACGAAGACCTGCCGACCTCCCGGCCACGACCTGAGGGATCGTGACCGCCGGGCCTCCGAGAGGACACGCCTCCCGTGCCTGCCACCACCGCTCTTCGCCGCACACTCGCGGTCGCCGCCGCGCTCCCCCTGCTCACGCTGGCCGCCTGCGGCTACGGCTCCTCCAAGGACGACGACAGCGGCACGAACCAGAAGGTCGCCGCCGGTGCCGAGAAGATCGACGGTCTCGACTCCGTCAAGATCGGTTACTTCGGCAATCTGACCCACGCCACCGCGCTCGTGGGCGTGAACAAGGGCTACTTCCAGAAGGCGCTCGGCGCCACGCAGGCGAAGTACCAGATCTTCAACGCCGGACCCTCCGAGATCGAGGCCCTGAACTCCGGTTCCATCGACATCGGCTGGATCGGCCCGTCCCCGGCGATCAACGGCTACACCAAGTCCGACGGCAAGAACCTGCGGATCATCGGCGGCTCGGCGTCCGGCGGGGTCAAGCTCGTCGTCGACCCGAAGAAGATCAAGTCCCTGGCGGACGTCAAGGGCAAGAAGATCGCCACCCCGCAGCTCGGCAACACACAGGACGTGGCGTTCCTCAACTGGATCGCGGAGCAGGGCTGGAAGGTCGACGCCGAGAGCGGCAAGGGCGACGTCTCGGTGGTCCGCACCGACAACAAGGTCACCCCGGACGCCTACAAGTCGGGCTCCATCGACGGCGCGTGGGTCCCGGAGCCGACGGCGTCGAAGCTGGTCGCCGAGGGCGCGAAGGTACTGCTGGACGAGGCGTCGCTGTGGCCCGACAAGAAGTTCGTGATCACGAACATCATCGTGTCGCAGAAGTTCCTCAAGGAGCACCCGAAGGCCGTCGAGGCGGTGCTGAAGGCGTCCGTCGAGACCAACAAGTGGATCAACGCGAACCCGGACGAGGCGAAGGCCGCGGCGAACGCCCAGCTGAAGACCGACTCGGGCAAGGAGCTGCCGGCCAAGGTCCTGGACCCGGCGTGGCAGTCGGTCCGGTTCATCGACGACCCGCTGGCGGCCACCCTCCACACCGAGGCGGAGCACGCGGTCAAGGCCGGTCTGCTGAAGCAGCCGAAGCTCGACGGCATCTATGACCTGACCCTGCTGAACAAGGTCCTCCAGGCCGAGGGCGAAGCGACCGTCGACGATGCCGGCCTCGGCGTCAAGTAAGCCCCGATTCCCCAGAGTTCCCAGGAGGTGACGACCATGGCCACCGCGATCGTGAAGGCCGAGGACGCCGAGTCGGTCGAGTACGCCGCCCGGATCGAGCACGTCTCGAAGTCCTTTGCCACTCCCGCCGGGCAGCAGCTCGTCCTCGACGACATCTCGCTGGATGTCGCGCCGGGCGAGTTCGTCACCCTCCTGGGGGCCTCGGGCTGCGGCAAGTCGACGCTGCTGAACCTGGTGGCGGGCCTGGACCGGCCCACCGCCGGCAGCATCGAGACCGACGGGCGTCCGGCGCTGATGTTCCAGGAGCACGCCCTGTTCCCGTGGCTGACCGCGGGCAAGAACATCGAACTCGCCCTGAAACTGGGCGGAGTGGCCAAGGCCGAGCGGCGCGGCCGCGCCGAGCGGCTGCTCGAACTGGTCCGGCTGAAGGGGTCGTACGGCAAGCGGGTGCACGAGCTGTCCGGCGGTATGCGCCAGCGCGTGGCGTTGGCCCGGGCGCTCGCTCAGGACAGCCGGCTGCTGCTGATGGACGAGCCGTTCGCGGCGCTCGACGCGATCACCCGCGACGTGCTGCACGACGAGCTGACCCGGATCTGGGAGGAGACGGGCGTCTCCGTCCTGTTCGTCACGCACAACGTGCGCGAGGCCGTGCGGCTCGCGCAGCGTGTGGTGCTGCTGTCCTCCCGGCCCGGCCGGGTGGCCCGCGAGTGGCGGGTCGGCATTCCGCAGCCGCGCCGTATCGAGGACGCGCCGGTCGCCGAACTGTCCCTGGAGATCACGGACGTACTGCGTGGGGAGATCCGCCGACATGGCCAGCACTGAGACCACCGGCAAGAGCGCGGACACCACCGCCCTGGGCGGGCTGGAGGCCGGCCTCGACGCCCTGGAGACGTCGGCGGCGAGCCGTGCGCCGTTCCGCCGGACCTTCGTGGACAAGATCCTGCCGCCGATCGTGGCGATCGCGGTGGTCCTCGTCCTGTGGCAGGCGCTGATCTCGCTGAAGATCGTGGACGATCCGAGCAAGCTGCCCTCGCCCGCGGACGTGGGCGGCGAGTTCAAGGACGCCTGGCTGGAGGGCAAGCTCCTGGACTTCGTGTGGACGAGTGTCTCGCGCGGTCTGCTGGGCTTCCTGTTCGCACTGGCGATCGGCACGCCGCTGGGGCTGCTGGTGGCGCGGGTGAAGTTCGTACGGGCGGCGATCGGGCCGATCCTGTCCGGGCTGCAGTCCCTGCCGTCGGTGGCGTGGGTGCCGCCGGCCGTGATCTGGCTGGGCCTGAACA
Organism: Streptomyces sp. NPDC032126; assembly: GCF_055580085.1. NCBI lineage: Bacteria > Bacillati > Actinomycetota > Actinomycetes > Kitasatosporales > Streptomycetaceae > Streptomyces > Streptomyces sp. NPDC032126. The sequence goes on along the minus strand of NZ_JBVIMA010000001.1, from coordinate 333,214 downwards.
ACTCGATGATGTACGCGGTGATCCTGCTGGGCGCGGTGCCGTCCATCGCCAACGGTCTGGTCTCCGGCATCGACCAGGTGCCGCCGCTGTTCCTGCGGGCCGGCCGCACGATGGGGGCGACCGGTCTGAAGGGTGCCTGGCACATCGTCATGCCGGCGGCCCTGCCCGGGTACTTGGCGGGGCTGAAGCAGGGCTGGGCGTTCTCCTGGCGGTCGTTGATGGCTGCGGAGATCATCGCGACCTCGCCGGACCTCGGCATCGGGCTGGGCGCGCTGCTGGAGAACGGCCGCAACACCAGCTCCATGTCGATGGTGTTCGAGGCGATCATCCTGATCCTGTTCGTCGGCATCGCGATCGATCTGCTGATCTTCAGCCCGCTGGAGCGGTGGGTGCTGCGCAGTCGCGGCCTGCTGACGAGGAGCTGACCGTCCATGCGCAACGAGCCGGTTCTCCTCGTCATCGCCCACGGCAGCCGTGATCCGCGGCATGCCGCGACCGTGCACGCCCTGGTGGAGCGGGTGCGGTCGCTGCGGCCGGGCCTGCGGGTGGAAACCGGCTTCCTGGACTTCAACATCCCGTCTACGCAAGGGATGTTGGAGTCGCTGGCGGCGGAGGGCGTACGCGATGTGGTGGCGCTGCCGCTGCTGCTGACGCGGGCGTTCCACGCGAAGGCGGACATCCCGGCGGTGCTGCGGGACGCGCCGCCGCGGCTGCGGATCCGGCAGGCGGAGGTGCTCGGCCCGTCGCCGCTGCTGCTGTCCGCGCTCGAACGCCGCCTGTACGAGGCCGGGGTGAGCCCGGCCGACAAGTCCCGGACCGGGGTCGTGCTGGCCTCGGCCGGGTCCACCGACCCGGAGGCGATCGCGGTGATCGCAGCAATCGCGCGGGAGTGGCGGCACACCGGTTGGTGCGCCGTGCGGCCCGCGTTCGCCTCCGCGTCTCTGCCCCGGGTCGAGGACGCGGTGCGCGAGCTGCGCGCGCTGGGCTGCGCGCGGGTCGCCGTGGCGCCGTACGTCCTCGCCCCGGGCCGCCTGCCCGACCGCATCGCCGAGGGCGCGGCCCACGCGGACATCCTGTCCGAGGTCCTGGGCCCGGCCCCGGAGGTGGCCCGCCTCCTCCTGCACCGCTACGACGCGGCACACGTACGGGTGCCGGCGGCGCTGGGTGCCTAGGGCCTGACGCCGGCCGAGCCTTACGGCGACGATGCCTCTCCGGGGGCGTCCGTCCGGCACAGGGCGTCGCCCGTCGGGGTGCGGGTGTAGCGGACGACGCGGCCGGTGCGGGTGCGGGTGAGCAGGCCCGCGGCGTGCAGGACGGCGAGGTGCTGGCTGACCGCGCCCGGGGTGACGTCCAGGCGGTGGGCGAGTTCGGTCGTGGAGGCCGGTTCGGCGAGCAGGCGCAGCAGGCGGGCCCGGGGGCGGCCGAGGAGGCGGTCCAGGGGGTGGCCGGTGACCGGGGGCGGGGTCTCGGCGAGAGTGGCGCGACCGCGGGCGGGATAGATCAGCACCGGTGGGCGCGAGGTGTCGATGAGGGGCTGGGCGCCGCGGGCGAAGATCGTCGGCAGCAGCACCATGCCGCGTCCGGCGATGCCGACGACGGGTTCGGTCCAGGGCGCCTGCACCACGAAGTCGCTGGTGGACAGCCGCAGTCGGGAGCCGTTCCAGGTGAGCCGCGGGTCGAGGTCCTGAAGGACCGCGCTCGCGCCCCGTTCGGCGAGCACCTTGCCCCGATGGGCGAGATCGGCCTCCAGGATGCTCTGGACGCGCGGCCACCAGTCGGCGGCCAGGCAGTCGCGCCAGTACGCGTCGAGGGCGTCGGCGATCCGCGCGAGGAACGCCTCCGGCTCGGCCAGTCCCCGGACGACGACGGGCGGCAGCGCGTCCTCGGTGCGGTAGGTGGCGCGGAAGTCGGCGACGACCACGTCGGCCGGCGTGGCGCGGATCCGGTCGAGTTCGTCGGCGAAGGCAGGTCGGGCGCGCTCGGGACGCGGGGTGAGGAAGTCCGGGACCCACAGCCAGGGGCTGACCAGCGCGGTGAGCGCCTCGTGGTCGAGGGCGTCGAGGCGCGGGCGGATGCGGCGCAGCCAGGGCCGGTGGTGCGGATAGCGGGCCGGGTCGTACAGGGTGCGCAGCGAGAACACCGCCTCCTGCAACGGGGAGTACGCGAAGGAGGTGGTGGCGAGGTCTCCGATGGCGAAACGGAACTCGATCATTGAGCCCCACGCTAAATCATTGCCCCGCGCGACGGGCGCCCGGGTTGGCTGAGGGTCATGACCACGACACCGGCCGAACAGGTCTCCGATCAGGATCGTCCTCCGACGTCGGGGCTCGCGGGGCTGCTGCCCACCGAGCCCGCCCTGCGCCGCGCGACGGCGCTGACCCTCGTCAACTCCCTGGGAAACGGCCTCTACTTCCCGCTCGGGATTCTGTACTTCACGCGGATCGTCGGCCTGGAGGCCACGTCGGTGGGCGTCGGGATGACCGTCGCGGGCCTGGTCGGCGTGGTCGCCGGGGTGCCGGCCGGGCGGGCCGCGGACCGGTGGGGCTCCCGGCGCGTGGGCGCGCTGCTGTGGGGCGGGAGCGGGCTGGCCACGGCGGCGTACGCGCTGGTGCACTCGTACGCCGGCTTCCTGATCGCGGTGGTGTGCGCGACGGGGCTCATGCAGGCCGCGCGCGGGGTTCAGGGCGCGGTGTACGCGGACGTGCTGCCGCTGGCGACGCGGGTGGAGGCGCGCGCGTATCTGCGGATGGTGACCAACGTCGGCATGGCGGCGGGCGGCGCGGTGGGCGCGGTGGCGCTCCAACTCGACACCCGGGGCGCCTATGTGACGGTGATTCTGATCGACGCGGTGTCCTTCCTCGCCCCGGCCCTGCTGCTGCCCCGGCTTCCGCTGGCGCCGCACGCGGTCGACCGGCCCGCGCTCGCGGCGGACGCGCCGGCGGCGGACCGCTGGCGGGCGGTGCGGGATCTGCCCTACTTGGCGGTGACCGTGCTCAACGCGGTGCTGGTGGTGCAGTACACGCTGTCCGAGGTGGGGCTGCCGCTGTGGATCGTGGAGCGGACGGACGCGCCGCGCTGGACGGCGGCGCTGCTGATGATCGTGAACTGTGTGCTGGTGGCGCTGTTGCAGGTGCGGGTGGCCCGCCGGGCGTCCCATGTGCCGTCCGCCGTACGGGCGATGGGCTGGTCGGGGCTGCTGCTGGCCGGGGCCTGCGCGGTGTACGCGGTGTCGGCGGGACTGTCCCCGCTGTGGGCGGTGCTCGCGCTGACGGCCGGGGCCGTGGTCCAGGTGGGCGCGGAGGTGCTGTCGGCGGCCGGCGGGTGGACCCTCGGTTACGAGTTGGCGGACTCCCGGGCCCACGGCGTGTACCAGGGCGTGTTCGGGGCGGGCATGGCGGCCGGGATGACCGCGGGGCCGGCCCTGGTCACGGTGACGGCCGTGCAGCACGGCACGATCGGATGGGCGGCGCTGGGCGCGCTGTTCGCGGCGGCGGGCCTCGCGGTGGCCCCGGCGGTACGCCGGGCGGGGCGGGACGGGTGGCGGGGCGAGGGGCTGACCTGACGGGACGAGGACAGCGCCGCGCGGCCCCCTCGCGCCCTCGCCCCCTCCTCCCCTACGCGAAGGACAGTCCGCCGGTCCGGGTCCGCTTCAGTTCGAAGACGTCCGGGTGGACGGCCAACACGCGGAAGGCGTCGAAGAGTTCGGCGGCCCCCTCGCCGCGCGGGATCGCCCGCAGCACCGGCCCGAACCACACCGTTCCGTCGACATGGATGGTCGGCGTGCCCACGTACCCGCCCGACTCCGGCTCGACGCCCGCCGCGTGAGCGCTGCGCACCGCCTCGTCGTACGACGGGTCGTGCGCGGCGGAGGCGAGTTCCGCGGGGAGTCCGAGCTCGGCCAGGGCCTCGGTGACGACGGCGTCGAAGTCCTTCTGGCCGCCCTCGTGGATGCGCGTTCCGAAGGCGGTGTAGAGATCGCGCAGCACCTTGTCGCCGTGTTCCCGCGCCGCGGCCGCCGCGACCCGGGCCGGGCCCAGCGACTTGTCGACCAAGGTGCGGTACCAGTCGGGGAGTTCGTTCCCCACGTTGTGCAGGTAGAGGCTCATCGCGTGGAAACGGAGGTCGAGCGGGCGGTGCCGTTCGACCTCCAGCAGCCAGCGGGAGGTGATCCAGGCGAAGGGGCAGGCGGCGTCGAACCAGAAGTCGACCCGGGTGGGCGCGGTGCTGTCGTTCATGTGATCGACCCTAGCCAGCGATTGGGTCCTTATCACGGCCCATTTGAGATCGGCTTTCTTGGTCCAATCGGGGATCCAAGGGGGTTCCGTCAGCCGAGCTTCGGGTCCCGGCCGCTCTCACCCAGGGCCCGGGCGAACACTGGCGCGTCCTCGGGGACCGGCACCGGGGCGGCGAAGCCGTCGTACTGGCGGTAGAGGTCCGCGTTCCGCCGCACCACGTCGTGGACGAAGCGGGCCGCGCCCTCGGAGATGCGCAGGTCCTGGCCGGTGCAGACGGCGACGTCCCAGCCGTGCACCGCCATCTCCTTGATGATCATTCCGGCGATGTCGGCGGCGGGCAGGGCCGCCCCGCCCAGGTCGACGTCGCCCTCCCAGATCGCCGGGTCCGCCCAGGCGGCGACCGCCCGGTCGAGCTGGGCGGCGTACGCCTCGGCCCACCCGGGGTCGGCGGTGAAGTCGCGGGCGGTCAGCTCCTCGGGGAGCGGGATGCGGCGGGCGCGGTGCTCCAGGCCGTGGGAGGTGTAGAGCACCCAGTGGTTGACCAGGGCCCTCATGTCCCAGTCGGTGCAGTGGGTCGGCTCGTCCAGGCGCTCCGCCGGGACGCCGCGCGCGATACGGGCGGCCTCGGCGGCGCACTCGGCCATGTACTGGTGTGCCGTGCTGTGCGGGTGTGCCGTGTCGTCGTTCATGAGGATCACGCTAGGGACGACCGACCCGCCCGGTCTTGAAAAAACGCGACAGACCACCGCGCGACGACCGGCCCACCCCGCCCCACACTCCCGTCGGCCTCCTCAGCTGTCCGGCCGCTGCTCCGTCGCTCCGGGCGTGAAGGGTGTCGCCTGGTGGAAGTACATCCGCCACCCGTCCTCCGTGCGCCGCCACAGCGAGCTGCGGTGGGCGTGCCGGCCCTCGCGGCCGGTGTCGAAGGTGAGGTGCACGAGGTCGGGGGCGAGTTCGGTGCCGGTCATCCGGGTGACGGTGACGGGGCTGTCGTCGGGGTCGGTGTCGGCGGCGAGGGCGGCGATGATCGAGGGCCGGTCCCACACCCGCCCGGAGGCCCCGAACTCGTGGAAGCCGGGGTGCAGCAACGCCGCGACCCGCTCGGGCGAGCAGCGCACGGCCGGGTCGAGCAGCCGCAGTTCGCCCTCGATCGCGGCCGCGACACTCGCCGGCAGGGGCTCGGCCATCGGTGAACTCCCCTCCGCCGCCCCTCGCTTCCCCTCACCCACTCGTCAACTCCACCAGCTTCACCACAGTGTTCCAGTTCCGGCTGGTGGCGATCAGACCCTTGGTGAAGCGGGGCTTCGCGAGCTGTTCGGCGAGTTTGGAGCGGCCGAGGCCGTCGGGGGCGTAGAGGTACAGGGCGCGGTCGCCGAGGCGGAACTCCTCGGGGGCGTGGGCGGCCGGGTCGATCTCCGCGAAGCGGGCCGCGTCGACGGGTCCGGAGAAGTAGGTGACGTGCAGTTGCTTGGGCTGGAGGTCGGCGGCCGGGAAGGGGCAGGCGTCGGCGACCGCCTTGAGGTAGGCGTGGTCGCGCACGATCACGCCGACGGCGAAGCCGAACCGCTCCTCGATGGCCTCGGTGATGCGCGCGGCGTGGGATTCCTCGTCGCCGTGGTCGGCGGTGAAGACGGCCTGGCCGCTCTGGAGGTGGGTGCGCACACCGTCGTAGCCGAGACCGTCGAGCAGGGTGCGCAGATCGGCCATCGGGACCTTCCTGCTGCCGCCCACGTTGATGCCGCGCAGCAGCGCCGCGTACGTCGTCGCCATGGCCCCACTCTAAGCGGCCGTCGTGCCCCGTGGGGGTGGGCACGAGGGCCGCTCAGGGTGGGGGTGCGGGTCACTCTGACGCATCCGCCGGGTGTGGATCAAGCCCTCCACGCTGCTGCGATTTCCTCAACAAGGTTTCTTAACAGCGTGTACACATGCCGCGCACCCTGATCGTCTTCCCCGAGGGTCCCGGATAGATGTAGGGGGCCACTGTCCTCCCCAGCGGTGACAGCGCCCAGTCCGAGCGGAGGAGTCGGGCGCCCGGCACTTCACCGGCCAGCACGACGAGATGGCTTTATCCGGCCCATACCTTCATTACGGAAGGTGGCGGCAGGGGGCTGTCACCGTGCACGAGGGGGCATGCCCGTCATGAGGAAGCAGGAAGCGCGGGTGCGGGGCCTCGCCGCCCGGGCCGGCGGCTGGAGCGCGCGCCATCGATGGGCGGCCGTCGGTATCTGGGTGCTGTTCGTCGTCCTGGCGATGGGACTCGGCTCGGCCGCCGGCCGGGTCGATGTCAGCGAGAGCGATCAGCTCAAGGGCGAGACACACACCGCCGCCAAGATCATCGAGGACGCGGGGATCGAGGAACCGGCCAGCGAGACGGTCCTGGTCCAGGCCAAGGGCTCGGGGCTCAAGGCCACGGACACCGAGTTCCGGCAGGCCGTCCAGTCGGTCGTCAAGGCCGTCGAGTCGACCGGTCGGGTCACGGATGTGACCTCGCCGTACGACACGCGGACCATCTCCGCGGACGGCCGCAGCGCCCTGGTGCAGTTCGACATGCGCGGTGACTCCGACACCGCCGGGGACCGGGTCCAGCCGGTCCTCGACGCGGTCGCCGGGGTGCAGAAGGAGCACGCCGACACGCTGCGGATCGAGGAGATCGGCGGCGCCAGCATGATGAAGACGTTCGACGACGCGTTCGGCGACGACTTCCAGAAGGCCGAGTACTCCGCGGTGCCGGTGGCCCTCGGCATTCTGCTCATCGCCTTCGGCGCGCTGGTGGCGGCACTGCTCCCCGTGCTGCTGGCGATCTCCGCGATCATGGCGACGATGGGCCTGATGGGCGTCGTCAGCCATGTGATGCCGATGAGCGACACCGCCAACTCCGTGATGCTGCTGGTCGGTCTGGCCGTCGGCGTCGACTACTGCCTGTTCTATCTGCGCCGTGAGCGCGAGGAGCGGGCGGCCGGGAGGGACGCGCAGACGGCCCTGCAGATCGCCGCCGCCACCAGTGGCCGGGCGGTCGTCGTCTCCGGCATCACCGTGTGTGTGGCGATGGCGGGCATGCTGTTCACCGGGCTCGTCACGTTCCAGGGGATGGGTCTGGCCTCGCTGATGGTCGTGGCGGTCGCCATGGTCGGCTCGGTGACCGTGCTTCCGGCGCTGCTGTCGCTGCTGGGCGAGCGCGTCGAGAAGGGGCGGATCCCGTTCCTGCGCAAGGCCATGGAGCGCCGGGCCGCCCGTACCGGCGGGGAGAGCCGGTTCTGGACGGCCGTGCTGCGGGGTGTGCTCGCCAAGCCGCTGGTGTCGGTGCTCGTCGCGGGCGGCGCGCTGCTGGCGATCGCGGCTCCCGCGGTCGGCATGAAGACGCAGAACCTCACGCTGGACCAGGAGTTCGGCGACTCGCTGGCGATCGTGCAGACGTACAACCGGGTCAACGGCGCCTTCCCGGGCGGCTCGGAGCCGGCCGAGGTGGTCGTCAAGGCGAAGGACATCAACGCCCCCGAGGTGAAGGACGCCCTCGCCGCCTTCAAGGACCGGGCGATCAGTTCGGGCGCCTCGCGCGGCCCGGTCGAGATCAAGCTGCACGACGCGCAGAACATCGCCTACGTGTACGTTCCGCTGGTCGGCGGCTCCGACCTCGACAAGGCGGGCGCGAGCCTGGAGAAGCTGCGCGACGAGGTGCGTCCGGCGACGCTGGGCAAGGTGACCGGGGTCCAGGCCCCGATCACCGGGCAGGTGGCCGGTTCGCACGACTTCAACGACCAGCTCGGCGGCGCCGTGATCCCGGTGTTCGCGTTCGTGGTGGTCTTCGCCTTCTTCCTGATGCTGCTGTCGTTCCGCTCGCTGACGGTCGCGATCACCTCGATCCTGCTGAACCTGCTGTCGGTGGGCGCGGCCTACGGCATCCTGGTCGCCGTCTTCCAGCACGGCTGGGGCGCGTCCCTGGTGGGCGCGGAGGGCGTCGGCGCGATCGTCACCTGGCTGCCGCTGTTCCTCTTCGTGATCCTGTTCGGCCTGTCGATGGACTACCACGTCTTCGTGGTCTCCCGGATCCGCGAGGCGCGGCTGCGCGGCCGGTCGACGAAGGACGCGATCCAGCACGGTGTGGTCACCACGGCCGGTGTGGTCACCAGCGCCGCGGTCATCATGGTCGCCGTGTTCGCGATCTTCGGCACGCTGTCCATGCAGTCGATGAAGCAGATGGGTGTCGGCCTCGCGGCCGCGGTGCTGATCGACGCGACGATCATCCGGGGCGTGCTGCTCCCGGCGGTGATGGCACTGCTCGGCGAGCGCAACTGGTACCTGCCGAAGTGGCTGCACCGGCTGCCCGACCTCACCCACGACGAGTCCCCGGAGGCGGTCGGCCCGACGGCGCGGGACGACGAGGGTGAGCCCGCCAGGGTGTGAACCCACCTCCGAGCAGGGCCCGTTGGTATCCCGATGACCAACGGGCCCTGCTCGTCGTCCTGTTGCTTCGTTTCAGTGGCCCACCCGGAGCACCCGATACGTCACATGGGTGACCCCGCTCGCCGCCCGTGACTCCACCTGCTCCAGATCCAGTGCCGGGACGCCGTCGAACAGCCGGGTACCGGCGCCGAGTGTGAACGGCACGATGTGCAGCCGCACCTCGTCGACCAGGCCCGCGGCGAGGTACTGGTTGATGGTGGTCGCGCCGCCGTGGACGGAGACGTCGCGGTCGCCGGCCGCCTCCCGCGCACGGCTCAGCGCGGACTCGATGCCGTCGGTGACGAAGTGGAACGTGGTGCCACCGGCCATCGGCTGCGGCTCGCGCGGATGGTGGGTGAGCACGAAGACCGGTACGTGGAAGGGGGGATTCTCGCCCCACCAGCCGTTCCACTCCCGGTCCCACGCGCCGCGCACCGGGCCGAACATGTTGCGGCCCACGATGAACGCCCCGGCCGCCGTCATCCGGTCGATCTCGGCCCGGTTCTCCTCGGGCGTGTCGAACATCCAGGCGTGCAGCCGGCCGCCCCAGCCGTCAGCGCCGTCGTCGCCGAACGGGCGCTCCTCGGTCTGGTCGAGCCCGGCCGCGTACCCGTCGACCGAGATCGAGAGGTCGCAGGTCACCCTGCCCGTACGTGGGGTCATCGCACTGTCCTCCTCATGACGCCCGCCGCCTGCGCGAGGGGCTGCTCGGCTTCCGCCGACGACCGGGTAGACCGGAGCGGGGCCACGAACTCATCGTGCGGCCCCGCCGTCCCCCGCGCACGCCTCCCCACCTGGGTGAATGCGACACTGGCCGTCGAACGGCACGGGGGCGGACGACACGGAGGCGGGCGATGGACGAGGCACGGGCGCGCGAGGTACTGGCCGCGGCGGGGGTGCTGCCGGGGCCGGCCGGGGGCGCGCGGCTGCTCGCCCTCGGCGAGAACGCGGTGTTCGCCGCCGGTGACCTGGTCGTCAAGGTGGGCCGGGACGCCGAACTCCTCGACCGCGCGCGCCGCGAGCTGGACATCGCCCGGTGGCTCGCGGAGACGGGCGTGCCGGCGGTCCGCGCGGCCGTGGCCGAGCCGCTGCTGGTGGCGGGGCATCCGGTGACGGTGTGGCACCGGCTGCCCGATCCCGTACGGCCCGCCGGGCCACGGGATCTGGCGGAACTGCTGCGGCTGGTGCACGCCCTGCCCGCCCCGTCCTTCGCCCTGCCGCCGCGTGATCTGCTCTCCGGGGTGGAGCGCTGGCTGCGGCTGGCCGGGGAGGCGATCGATCCGGCGGACGCGGCCTATCTGCGCGAGCGGCGGGACGGATTCGCGGCGGCCGCGGCCGCGCTCACCCCGCGACTGCCGGCCGGCCCGATCCACGGTGACGCGCTGCCGCGCAATGTGCACGTCGGCCCCGACGGTCCGGTGCTGGTCGACCTGGAGACCTTCTCCGCCGATCTGCGGGAGCACGACCTGGTGGTGATGGCCCTCTCCCTGGACCGCTACGGCCTGCCGGCCGACTCCTACGACGCCTTCACCGAGACCTACGGCTGGGACGTACGCGAGTGGGAGGGCTGCGCGGTGCTGCGCGGGGCCCGGGAGACGGCGAGCTGCGCATGGGTGGCCCAGCACGCCCCGAGCAACCCGAAGGCCCGCGAGGAGTTCGACCGCAGGGTGGCATCACTGCGCGACGGCGATCCGACGGTCAGGTGGTACCCCTTCTAGGCGCGCCTTGCAAGAGACGGCAACGACACCCACCCCAAAGGGGCGCGGGAACTGCGCGACCAGCCACAAACCGACCCGCACCCGACGTCACACCGTCACGCGTCACGCCGTCACAACCTCCCGCACCGGCCACGTCCCATCCACCACAGCGGCAGCGTCCTTGCGGCGCAGGAAGTCCTGGAAGTCCGCCGCCCACTCGGCATACCACTCGATCTGCCGCCGGTGCAGCTCCGCGGGACCGAGCGCCGCCACCTTGGCATGGCGGTCGGCTATCGCGCAGGCCAGCCGCGCCGCCGCGAGGGCGTCGGCGGAGGCGTCGTGGGCGGAGTCGAGGGCGACGCCGTACTCCGCGCAGACGGCTTCGAGGTTGCGCTTGCCGCGGCGGTAGCGGTCGGCCCAGCGGTCGATGGTGTACGGGTCGACGACGGGCGCCGGATCGAGGCCGCCGAGCCGCTCGCGCAGGGAGGGCAGGCCGTGCCGGTGCAGTTCGGCGGAGAGCAGGGTGAGGTCGAAGGCCGCGTTGTAGGCGACCACCGGTACGCCCGTCTTCCAGTAGCCCACGAGGACCTCGGCGACGGCGTCGGCGACCTCGTCGGCCGGGCGGCCCTCGGCGGCCGCGCGCTCATTGCTGATGCCGTGGACCGCGACCGCGTCCGCCGGGATCTCCACGCCCGGATCGGCGAGCCACTCCCGGTGTCCGAGCGTCCGCCCGTCCCTGACCTCGATCACGGCCGCGGTGACGATGCGCGCCTCGCGCGGATCGGTGCCGGTCGTCTCCAGGTCGAAGCCGATCAGCAGCTCCCGGTGCCAGGCCATGGTGGCCCCCCTTCTTGGTGGTGCGTCCCCCAGTGGTCTCCACCTTCCCACGCACCACTGACAACCAGAGGATCGCCTTCCGCTTACGCCGCCCGACACCACCGGGCCCGGCCCCTCAGCGTCCGAACACCGACCGAACACCAGCCCTCGAAAAGGACAGTTCAGGACACTGGCCGCGAATCCGCCCAACCCAGCTCGAACTCCTCGCGATACGCCGCGAAAAGTCCCCCTTCGTCCATCTCACCCGACTTGACCACCCGGTTGCCGCCGCGCAGCACCAGCACCGGCGCCTCCATCCCGCGCATGCGCCGCAGATACGACTGCACCACCCCGATGCCGTCGGTGCCGTCGCCGTCGACCAGATAGGCCGTGAAGCGGGGCGTGTCGTCGTAGACCTGGATCTGGAAGGCGCCGGGATCGCGCAGCCGGGAGCGGACCCGGCGCATGTGCAGGATGTTCATCTCCACGGCGCGGCTCAGCTCACCCCGCTTGATGCCGAGTTCCCGCTCGCGCCGCTTGACGGCGCTGGAGGCGGGGTTGAGGAACAGCAGCCGCACCCGGCAGCCGGCCTCGGCGAGGCGGACCAGCCGACGCCCGGAGAAGTTCTGCACGAGCAGGTTGAGGCCGATGCCGATGGCGTCGATGCGGCGGGCGCCGTCGAAGATGTCCTCGGCGGGGAACTGACGCAGCAGCCGCACCCGGTCGGGGTGGACGGCGACCACGTCCGCGTACCGGTCACCGACGAGGTCCTCGACGGCGTCCACGGGCAGCCGGCGCGCGGACGGCACGTCGCCGCCGGTGCCGAGCATCTCCAGCAGGCGCGCGGAGGCCCGCTCGGCCTGGTTCAGCACGGCCTCGGACAGCGCCCGGTTGCGGGAGACGACATTGCGGGTCACCTCCAGCTCGTCCAGGGCCAGTTCGACGTCCCGGCGGTCGTCGAAGTACGGCTCGAAGCACGGCCAGTGCTGCACCATCAGCTCCCGCAGCTGAGGCAGCGTCAGGAAGGAGATGACGTTGTCGTCGGCCGGGTCGAGCAGATAGCCCTTGCGCCGGCTGACCTCGCGGACGGCGACGGCGCGCTGCACCCACTCCTGTCCGGCGGGACCGGCCGCGGCGACCACCCAGTCGTCGCCGTGCACGGGCTCGTAGATGGGCCGCAGCACGGCGGCCACGACGGCGCGCAGCCGCTGTTCGACGAGGTTCAGCCAGATGTAGGCCCGGCCGGCCCGCTGTGCGCGCGTGCGCACCTCGCGCCAGGCCTCGGCGTCCCAGTCCAGCTCCGGTCCGATGGCACCCGGTTCCATCGGCCGGGCCAGGGACACCGTGCCGGGCGGGACGTCTGCGGAGCCTCCCTCGTGACCCTCGTCACCAGGGGGCAGCTCCAGCCCTCCCGAGCCCACCCAAGCACCGCCTTCCGCTCCCCCGAGCTCTCCGTCCCAACGATCAAGGAAGGGTACTCCGGGAGCGGTCGGCGGTGCAGCCGGATGGACAGGGTCGAGGCCAACTACCTCGGTTCCACTTGGCCGTTCTGGTCCGCGAGGGCCGGCGGAGTGAGCGGATTCATAGCGGTGACGTCCCGCGGGGCGATGGAGAAGCCCTGCCAGTGGACCGGCATGGGCTGCTGGTCCTCGTCACGCGCGATGTGGTGGAAGCCGACGTTGACCCAGGCCACGGGGTGGGTCAGGGTCTGTCCGTCGACCCAGGTGTCGACGGTCTTGCCGTGCCCGGCACCGCAGTTGAGGGGGTTGTTGCTGGCGTACTGCTCGCACTTGTTGTACTCGGTGAAGTAGACGTCGTGCTTCGTGAAGGAGCGGCCCGAGTACTTGCTGGTGGCGCCGGGGACGAGCTCGTAGGAGCGCGGGTGGTCGTCCTTGTTCGTGCCGGCCGTGCTGACCACGCGCCACCAGCGCATGTTCTGCGCGTCACCGGCGAGTTCCTTGGTGACGGCGGTGCGGGTGGTCTTCGCCGTCGGGCCCTGCTGTCCGGGCCGGCGCGGGGTGACCACCGAGTCGTACTGCTCGATCTTCGTCTTCGAGGAGCCGTCGAGGCCGAAGTCGAGCCGCCAGAACACGTTGTGGCTGTGGCTGGTGGCCCGGGACTTGGGGCCCTTGCCGATGGGCCAGCCCCGGCCGTCCCCGGCGTCGTAGTCGAAGGGCGAGAGGCTGCCGGTGGCGCCGACGTTCATGTTCAGGGTGCCGTCGTCGGAGAAGCGCCACTCGGTCATGTACTCGTACCAGCCGACCTTGTTGACGGTGTAGACGAGCAGGTCCTTGCCCTGGGCCTGGTAGACCTTGTTCGGCTCGTCGGCCTGCATGCGGTAGGCGTGGCCGCGCGAACGGGTGGTGGTGCACAGGCCCTTGACGTCGGGGTGCTCGGGGTCGAAGGAGTCCGGGACCTTGACCGTCTTGATGGTGCCGCCGGGACACTCGGCGGGGTCCAGGTTCACCAGCCCGGAGCCGAAGTTGTAGTCGGTGACGTCGTTGTACTCGTTGGTGCCGTCGTCGTACGGCACATGGATCTGGGCGATCTTGGCGCTGTTGAGGACCTTGATCGGCGCCGCCTCGCCGGGCGGCTGGTAGCTGACGTCCTCCAGGACGAGACCGGACTTGGCCTCGTAGCGCCAGCACATCCGCCAGGTGGTGCCGGTGGAGAGCGTCTGCTCGATCCGGTAGGCCGCGCTGCAGCCGGGGGCCGGCGCGGCGGCCGCCTCGGGCCGGGCGACGGCGGGGCCGGCGGCGGTCGTGACGCCGGCCGCCAGCGCGGCCACGGACAGGCCCACGGCGGCCGTACGGCGGGCGCGGCCGGTGCTCAGCGCGCGGGTGCCGCTGATCGAACGCTGTACGCGCATGAAGACATGGCTCCTTGACAGGGAGTTCGGGTGGGAGGGCCGGGTCAGCCGGCGAGCCGTACGACCTTGCGGGCGCTGAGGTCGATCACCAGGGACCGCGCGTCGATCCACGCGCCGTTGCGCACCTTCGGCAGCAGGCGCACACAGCGGTGGGCGCCGCAGGTGTCGAGGGCGGCGGGCTGGGCGCCGGGGGCGGACCGGTAGATCATGCTGGCGAGCAGCAGCTGGTCCGGCGAGGTGAGCGCGGCGCCGGTGGCGTCCTTGTAGTCGGCCTTGAGGTCCTTGCCGAGCGGGTCGGCGATCAGCAGCCGGGCCGCCTCGGTCTGCTCCTCGGGGCTCAGCGGCGGCTGTACGCCCCGCTGGACGGCGGTCGCCGCGACCTTGCCGGTGCCCAGGTCGACCGTCCTGGTGATGAGCGTGTCGTTCGTGTAGTCGTAGAACGTGACGTCCGCGCGGCGCGGCGCGGCGGGGTCGTCGACCTCGTCGGCGGCCGGCTCGGCCAGTTCCACGCCGAGGCGCTGCGGTCCGCGGTCGCCGTCGACGTCCTTGGACGAGGTCAGCATCTGCCGGCTGAGCGCGATCCGCGTCACCCGTTCGGTCTCGTCGTCGGTCAGCGGATCGCGGCCGGTGCCCTTCGCGCCCTCCTCGGGCGCCTGCTCGACCACGCCGGGCCGGACCCCGGCGGCCCCGTCGCGCTGTGCGGCCGCGGCCGTGCCCCCCTGGCCCGCGTTGTCGTCGGCCCCCGCCGTGCCCGGCAGGGTGATCCCGACCATCACGGCCGTACCGGCCACCGCGATGGCCGCACCCGCCACCACCTTGCCCAGGTGGCGGCGCACTGTCGTGCGCACAATGTCCCCCTACTCCCCCAAGTTCCCCGGGAGTATGTGTCTGCCCCACTGGTTCGGCATACGCCGTACGCCGGCCTATGCACTGGTCGATGGGTAAGAGGGACGTGAGGCGTAGGTGGTTCCCTTACTTTCGGCAGGACTCGTCGGCAAGGCGCCCACGGCGGCGCTGGACACCTGGAAGAGTCGTATCCATGCAGGTCTGGCCTGGAGAGGCGTACCCCCTCGGTGCCACGTACGACGGCGCCGGCACGAACTTCGCGGTCTTCACGGAGGCCGCGGACCGAGTAGAGCTGTGTCTGCTGCACGACGACGGCTCGGAGACGGCGGTGGAACTGCGCGAGAGCGACGCGTTCGTCCGGCACGCGTATCTGCCGGGCGTGATGCCCGGCCAGCGCTACGGCTACCGGGTGCACGGCCCCTACGACCCCGGTCGCGGGATCCGCTGCAACTCGGCGAAGCTGCTCCTCGACCCGTACGCGAAGGCGATCAGCGGGTCCGTGCGCTGGGGCGAGGAGGTGTACGGCTACCACTTCGACGCGCCCGAGAAGCGCAACGACCTCGACTCGGCGCCGCACACCATGGCGTCGGTCGTGGTCAACCCATACTTCGACTGGGGCGACGACCGGCCGCCGCGCACCGGCTACCACCACACGGTGATCTACGAGGCCCATGTGAAGGGCCTCACGATGCGCCATCCGGGGCTGCCGGAGGAGCTGCGCGGC
Source organism: Streptomyces sp. NPDC032126 (assembly GCF_055580085.1). Taxonomy (NCBI): domain Bacteria; kingdom Bacillati; phylum Actinomycetota; class Actinomycetes; order Kitasatosporales; family Streptomycetaceae; genus Streptomyces; species Streptomyces sp. NPDC032126. The sequence goes on along the minus strand of NZ_JBVIMA010000001.1, from coordinate 317,587 downwards.
ACCTACGCGGGCCTCGCGCACCCGGCGGTCATCGACCATCTGACCGAGCTCGGGGTGACGGCCCTGGAGCTGATGCCGGTGCATCAGTTCGTCAACGACCACCGGCTGGTCGACATGGGCCTGAACAACTACTGGGGCTACAACACGATCGGCTTCTTCGCCCCGCACAACGCCTACGCCTCCTGGGGCGACCGCGGGCAGCAGGTGCTGGAGTTCAAGTCGGCGGTGCGGGCGCTGCACGAGGCGGGCATCGAGGTCATCCTGGACGTGGTCTACAACCACACCGCCGAGGGCAACCACCTGGGCCCGACGCTGTCCTTCCGGGGCATCGACAACCAGCGCTACTACCGCCTCACGGACGACCCGCGCTACTACATGGACACCACAGGCACCGGCAACTCCCTGCTGATGCGCTCCCCGCACGTCCTGCAACTGATCATGGACTCGCTGCGGTACTGGGTCCTGGAGATGCATGTCGACGGGTTCCGCTTCGACCTCGCGGCGACCCTGGCCCGGCAGTTCCACGAGGTGGACCGGCTGTCGTCGTTCTTCGACCTGGTCCAGCAGGATCCGGTGGTCTCGCAGGTCAAGCTGATCGCCGAGCCGTGGGACGTGGGCGAGGGCGGCTACCAGGTGGGCAACTTCCCGCCGCTGTGGACCGAGTGGAACGGCAAGTACCGCGACACCGTGCGCGACCTGTGGCGGGGCGAGCCCCGCACGGTCGGGGAGTTCGCCTCCCGGCTGACCGGCTCCTCCGACCTCTACCAGGACGACGGCCGCCGCCCGCTGGCCTCCATCAACTTCGTGACCTGCCACGACGGCTTCACCCTGCACGACCTGGTGTCGTACAACGACAAGCACAACCAGGCCAACGGCGAGGACAACCGGGACGGCGAGAGCCACAACCGGTCCTGGAACTGCGGGACGGAGGGCCCGAGCGACGACCCGGAGGTGCTGCGGCTGCGCGCCCGCCAGATGCGCAACTTCGTCGCCACGCTGATGCTGTCCCAGGGCGTCCCCATGATCAGTCACGGGGACGAGTTCGCGCGCACCCAGCGGGGCAACAACAACGCCTACTGCCAGGACAGCGAGCTGGCGTGGGTGGAGTGGCCCGAGGGCGGGCACGACCTGCTGGACTTCACGCGCGCGCTGGTGCGGCTGCGCAAGGAGCATCCCGTCTTCCGGCGGCGGCGCTTCTTCCACGGGCGGCCCGTGGAGGGCACCCACGACGACCTGTCCGACATCGCCTGGTTCACGCCCGAGGGCCGGGAGATGACCCAGCGGGACTGGGACTCGGCGCAGGCGTCGGCGCTGACGGTGTTCCTCAACGGCAACGCCATCTCCGAGCCGGGCGCCCGGGGGGAGCGGGTCGCCGACGACTCGTTCCTGCTGATGTTCAACGCGTCGGCGCGTCCGCTGGAGTTCGTGGTGCCGGTGGATCACGGGCGGCAGTGGGGGGTGATCGTCGACACGGCGCAGGAGGGGGTGGTGGCGGAGGGAGCGAAGGTGCAGGCCGGGGATCGGTTGACGCTGGTGGATCGGAGCATGGTTGTTTTGCAGCGGCCGGCTTAGCGTCCGGGGGGGCGGAGCGTGGCCGGCTGCGGGTCCGTGTGGGCTGATCGCGCCCACGCGGCGGTAGCCGCATATGGACGACAGCCCCGCGCCCCTTGGGTGGGTCCTGGGTACGTAGGTTCACATGAACCCTGCGTCTGCGCTTCCCACCGCCACCTATCGGCTCCAGCTCCAGCCCGCCTTCCCGTTCGCCGCCGCTGCCGACGCCGTGCCGTACCTCGCCTCGCTCGGGGTGTCTCATCTGCATCTCTCGCCCGTCCTGGAGGCCGTGCCCGGGTCTTTGCACGGGTATGACGTCGTCGATCACGCGTGCGTGCGTGAGGAGCTCGGCGGGGAGCGGGGGCTGCGGGAGCTGGCGGGCGTCGCCCGGGACCACGGGCTCGGGCTCGTCGTGGACATCGTGCCCAACCACATGGCGATGGCGCCCCGTCACAACCGCGCCCTGTGGGAGGTGCTCAAGGAGGGGCCGCGATCGCCGTACGCGCGCTGGTTCGACATCGACTGGGAGGCGCGGGGCGGGCAGGTGCTGCTGCCCGTGCTCGGCGCGCCGGTCGGGGAGGAGCTGAAGCGGCTCCGGGTCGAGGCAGGGGTGCTGCGCTACTACGACCATGTCCTGCCCTTGCGGGAGGGCACCGAGGAGCTGCCGCTGCCGGAGCTGCTGGACGCCCAGTGGTACCGGCCGGTGTGGTGGCGGCTGGCCCGCACGGAGCTGAACTACCGGCGGTTCTTCAGCATCTCGGAGCTGATCGGGGTGCGGGTGGAGGACCCGGCGGTGTTCGAGGCCACGCACGGCACGATCCTGCGGCTGCTGCACGAGGGTGTGCTCGACGGGCTGCGCGTCGACCACCCGGACGGCCTCGCCGACCCCGACGCCTATCTGGAGCGGCTGCACGCGGCGTCCGGGGGCCGCTGGACCGTCGTGGAGAAGATCCTCGCCGACGGGGAGCGTCTGCCGGCCTCCTGGCCCGTCGCCGGGACCACCGGCTACGACGCCCTGCGGCACGTCGACGGGCTGTTCGCCGACCCGGCCGGCGCCGCGGACCTCCTCGCCCGCTACCGGCGTTTCGCGGCCCCGCAGACGGACCGGGGCGGCGACTGGGACGCGACGGTACGACGGGCCGCGTACGCGGTCCTCACGCACGAACTGGCCGCCGAGCTGGACCGGCTCACCCGGGCGGCGGTACGGGTCTGCGACGCCTCTCCCGACCCCTCGCTGCGCGACCGGGCGCCCTGGGCGCTGCGCACCGCCCTGGAGGAGCTGCTGGTCCGGCTGGAGGTGTACCGGCCCTACGCCTCCACGGACGCGGCCGTCGTGGTCACCGAGGAGGCCGCCGCCGGGGCCCGGCAGGCCTTCGTCGTGCCCGAGGAGGCCGGCGCGGTCGACGTCGTGCGCGACCTGGTGCTGGGGCGGCGCGGCGGGGACGGGCCGGAGCACCGGGACTTCCGGGCCCGGTTCGCGCAGACGGCGTCCGCGCTGCGCGCCAAGTCCGTGGAGGACACGGCGTTCTACCGGTACGTGCCGCTGCTGTCGGCGACCGAGGTGGGCGGCGAGCCGGACCGGCCGGCGGTGTCCCCGGACGCCTTCCACGCGTACTGCGCGCGCGTGCAGCGCGACTGGCCGCTGACCGGGACCGTGGTGTCGACGCACGACACCAAGCGCAGCGCGGACGTGCGCGCCGCGCTGGCCGTGCTCACCGAGTGCCCGGAGCGCTGGGACGCCCTGCTGGCCGAGGTGGCCCGCCCGGAGGACGTCGCGCCGGACGGACAGCTGGCGTGGGCGGCCTGGCAGACGGTGTTCGGGCTCGGCCCGGCGGCGCCGGAGCGGATCGGCGAGGCGCTGCTGAAGCATGTGCGCGAGGCGGGCCTGTACACGAGCTGGACGGAGCAGGAGCCGCCGTACGAGGACGCGGTGGCCGCGTTCGTCGCGGCGGGGCCGTGTGGGGCGCAGGGCGCGCGGGTGGCCGCGCTGCGCGCCGACCTGGAGCCGCACATCCGGGCCAATGTGCTGGGCACCGCCCTGGTGCACCTGACCATGCCGGGGGTGCCGGACGTCTACCAGGGCACCGAGGGTGAGTACCGCGCCCTGGTGGATCCCGACAACCGGCGGCCGGTGCGCTTCCCGCCCGAGGCGGCGGGCGAGAAGAACGCGCTGACCTCGGCCGCGCTGCGGCTGCGCGCGCGGCGGCCGGAGGTGTTCGGGGCGGCGGCGACGTACGCGCCGCTGCCGGCCGAGGGGCCGGCGGCGGACCACTGTCTGGCGTTCTCCCGCTCCGGCGCGGTGGTCACCGCGGTGACCCGGCTGTCGCTGCGGCTGACGCGGGCGGGCGGCTGGCGCGACACCCGGCTGCCGCTGCCGCCGGGACGCTGGCGGGACGTCCTGCTGCCGGAGCGGGAGTTCGCGGGACACGCGCGCGTGGCGGAGCTGTTGGAGCACGTGCCGGTGGCGTTGCTGGAGCGGGTGGGGTGAGGGGGCCCTGGGTGGGGTGCGTCGGGGTGCCGGGGCGGGGCGGGTGCGGGCACCCGGGGCGGGGCCGGTGACCTTTCCGGAGCGGGCGGGGGAGGTGGCAGCCGGTGCGCGCAACCGGGCGCCCCCGGGAGCCTCCCCGGGGTGTCCTTGACACCGCTCCGCGTCCGTGGGGTACTGCGGATGCGAAGCCGGGCTGGATGAACGACGGGGGTGAGTGTCCTGCCGGTGCTGCGCTATCCCACGGTGCCCGAACTGACCGCCTCCGCCAGGGCGTTGGCCGCGCTGCGGCCCGGACTGTGCACCCTGCGCCAGGTGGGCCGGTCCCGGGCGGGCCGCCCGCTCCACCTGCTGTCCGTGGGCCACGCCCGGCGCGCCGTGCTCGTCGTCGCGGGCGCCCACGCCAACGAGCCGACCGGCGGCCCGGCCCTGCTCGCGGTCGCCGAACGGGTGCTGCGGGAGCCGGAGTTGCTGGACGGCACGTCCTGGCACTTCCTGCTCTGCGCGGACCCGGACGGGGCCAGCCTGCATGTGACCCCGGCGCCGCGCAGCCTCCTGGAGTACCACCTCGGCTTCTACCGGCCGACGGCGCCGGAACAGCCCGAGTGGTCCCCCGCCGTCCTCCCGCCCGACCGGCTGCCGCCCGAGACCCGCGCCCTGACCCGCGTCATCGACGAGCTGCGGCCCTACCTCCAGGTGACCCTGCACGGCACCGATCTGGGCGGCAGCTGGGTGCAGTTGACGAAGGACGTCCCCGGACTCGCCGAGCCCTTCGCCCGGTCCGCGGCGGAGCTGCGCATCCCGGTGGAGACGGGCGCCTCGGACGCGGCGGGCTGGCCGTCCGCCGGTCCCGGCGTGCATGTGATGCCCGGCCCGGGGGCGGGCGCGGCGTATCCGAGCATGCCGGACGACGCACGGCACAGCACCTGGTACCACGTCCACCGGTACGGCGGTCTGACCGCGGTCGTGGAGGTGCCGATGTGGGCGAGCGACCTGGTGCACGACCAGGCCCCGCATCCCGCCCCGGCGGCGGCGATACGGGGCCTGGCGCGCCGTCTGCTGCGGGACGGGCGGGAGGTCGAGCAGGTGCTCGCGGAGGCGCTGCCCCGCCTGGAGGACGCCGACGGGCCCCTGCTGCGGGCGGCGCGGTGGGCGCTGGAGCTGGTGCCGGGGCTGGCCGAGGACTGGACCCGGGTGCCGCCGGCGGACACCACGCGCGCGTACGTGGGGAGCGTGGACGCGTACGCGCGCCGGCTGCCGCTGCGGGCGGCGGCGATGCTGCTGCGCGTCCTCCAGGAGCGGGAGGACCACGCGGCGCCCCGCCTGGAGCACCTCGTCGCGACGTGGAGCGACTCCTTCGCCCGCCGCTTCCACGCGCGCTGGGTCCCGCTGGAGCACCAGGTGGAGCACCAGTCGCGCACGGTGGTCACGGCGGCCCTGCACGCCCGCGCGGTGTCCTCGACACCGCCCGCCCGCTGAGAGACCGCCGCGCCACCGGACGGGGCTCGGGGTGGCATCCTGCTGCCGGTCACTCGTCCAGGGCGAACACCGCTCCCGTCTCCGCGTCCATCTCGCAGCGGTTGGCGAACGTCTGCGTGTAGTGCACGGGACGCCCGTTCCAGCGGCCCTCCGCGCGGGCGGTCACCGGGGCGTAGACGAGGGGGCAGACGGCGTCCCGCCGCACGGGGAGGGCCGTGATGTCGCCGTCGGTGTCCGTCAGCGCCGCGCAGGCCTCGGCGGCGCGGGAGTGGCCCTGGGGCGGGTCGCACATCAGGAGGGTGCCGCGCATGTCGCCGGAGCGGGCGTCGCCCCGGCTGACGGACAGCTGGAGCCAGTTGCCGGGCCAGGTGGCATGGGGAATCGCCCGGGCGTGGGCGGGGGCGGCGGCGAGCAGAAGGAGGGCCGCCGCGGACAGGGTGGTGCGGGTGAGGAAGCGGTTCATTCCCGATGCATCGGCACGGCGGCCTGTGCGCCCCACCCCGGCTCACCCGAACGGGGGCGCGACGCTGTCCGGCGGCCCGCCAGCTCGAACGCGGCGAGCACCACCCGCGCCTGGTACTCCGCCTGCCGCGCGACCGGGATCCAGCGCGCCCCGAGGCCCTCGCGGAAGTCCGCGCACCGTGCGTCGATGAGCCGGTCCAGCTCCGGCAGGGCCCCGGCCGGGTCGGCCCCGGCCGCCCGGACGAGCTGGTGCAGCAGTCCCGCCGTACGCGCGGCGAGGCGGCGGCCCGCGATGCCGAGGGCCGCCAGATGGGCACAGGTGAGCGGCGGCAGGGGGCGGGCGGGGTCGGCGGTGGCCGGGTCCCAGGCGTCGGCGAGGCCGGGGCAGACGAGGGCGTAGTCGTCGATCGGGGCGAGCAGGCGGTCCGCGTCGGGCAGCGCGACGAGCTGCGGGCGCACGCGCGCGAGGAGCCGCTCCAGCCGCCGGGCGTCGTGGCGCAGGGTCGCGCTGACGGCGCGCAGGACGGCGTCCCGGTCGGCGGGCTCGGAGCCGTCCGCGACGGCCGCCACGCCCCACATGGGCGCCTCGACGATCGCGGTCACCGTGCCGTAGCGGTGGGGGTGGAACCAGGTGGACTCGACGGCCGCCTCGGTGATCGCGGCGGCGAGGTCGCCCCGGCGCGGCGGGGGGATCCGGTAGACGGCGGGGCCGAGGGCCGGCCAGTACAGGGTGTCGTAGGCGCCCAGTTCGCGCGGGATACCGAGGCGGGCGGCGGTGTGCGCGACGCGCCGGTCGAGGCCGGGCAGGTCACGGGTCAGCTCGACGAAGCCGCCGCCGACGTCGACGCCGTGCAGCGAGCACTGGAAGAAAGGTTTCAGTTCGTCCTGGAGGGCGATCAGGGCGCGGGTCTCCGGCAGGGCGGCCCGGTCCGCGCCCTCGGGCAGCCACTCGGGCTGTTCCAGGAAGCCCGGGCGGAAGAAGTGCCGGAAGTAGCGGCCGAGGCGGTAGGGGCCGGACAGCCAGCCCTCGTTGCGGCGCAGACCGTCGGGGTCGAGGCAGAGCAGCAGATGCCAGGTGGCGTCGGCGCCCTCGGTGAGCCGGGGGTCGGCGAGGGCCCGCTCGGCGAGCCGCAGGACGGTGGCCCCGCCGACGGGCTCGTTGGCGTGCGGGCCGGCGACGACGAGGGCGTGGCGGTCGCCGTGGCCGACGGAGAGCAGCCACAGCGGCGTGCCGGCCCGGGAGGTGCCCACGCGGCGCAGCCGGGCGTCACGGGGGTGGCGGGCGGCGAGCGCGGCGGCCCTGGCGGCGAGCTCGTCCACGGTCGGATAGCGCGGGAGGGGCGGCAAGCACACCTCCCCAGTGCGGCGCCGGTGCTTCACCCCGGGTCGCGGCGGGTCCACGGGGAGTCATCACAGTGGGTCATGGCACGGGGGTACGTCAACACCGTGGAGAGGAGCGGTGTTTGAGACACGCTGACCGGATCCGGCGGGTCGTCAGCCGGCCGACAGGCGGAACGCCATCCGGCCGAAGGAGACCTGGTCGCCCTCGCGGACGACGATGGCACCGACGACCCGGCGCCCGTTGACGGTGGTGCCGTTGGTGGAGCCGAGGTCCCGCAGCACCCACAGGCCGCTCTGGAGGCTCAGTTCGGCGTGCACGCGCGAGACCGTCTCGTGGGTCAGCCGCAGCCCGTTGGCGGGGTCACGGCCGATGCGCAGGGGGTGGCCGGTGCCGGGGTGGGGCAGCATCAGCTTGGGCAGCCGCTCGGCCTGCCAGGCCCTGCGCAGCCGTACGGTGAAGCCGGAGACGGCCTCCACGGTGCCGAGGACGACGCGGGAGAAGCGGTTCTCCTGGGGGAGGTCGGCGGTGAGCGCGGCGAGTTCGTCCGAGCGGCGGGCGGCGAGGGCCAGCTCCATGCGGCGGATGAACGTGTCGTGCGACAGGCGTCCCAGGGCGACGCCGTCCCGCAGCACCTTCAGCGCCTTGTCGCGCTCCGCGTCCGACAGCCGCGCGGGGTACGTGTTGAACTCGAAAGACGACGTCACGCACGTGATTGTCGGTCAGTGAACCCCGGGTGTCCAGAAAACGGGAAAACGGCGGCACGCGCGCGTGCGAGGCGACACCCGCCGCCCGCGCCTGCACGATGGACGGGCCAGGGCCTGCCCGGCCGATCCGTCGCCGTCGCTCTCCCGCGGCCCGGTCCGCCGGAGAGGCCCTGCGTCCCGATGAGCAGACGAAGGGGAACGTCCGTGCAGTTCGAGGTGTGGGCACCGCAGGCCGATCGTGTGACGCTCCGGTGCGACGGGGTCACGCGCGCGATGGAGCGCGATCCGGAACGGGTGGGGTGGTGGCGGGGCGAGGCGGAGGCCGGGGACGGCTCGCGCTACGGGTTCGCGGTGGACGACGGCCCGGTGCTGCCCGACCCGCGCTCGCGCCGTCAGCCCGACGGCCCGGACGGCCTGAGCACCGTCGTCGACCCCGGGCGGTACGCGTGGCGTGCCGAGTGGCCGGGACGGCCGCTGCGGGACGCGGTGCTGTACGAGCTGCACGTGGGCACGTTCACCCGCGAGGGCACCCTGGACGCGGCCGCCGGGCGGCTCGGCCATCTCGCCGGACTGGGCGTCACCCACGTGGAGTTGATGCCGCTGTGCCCGTTCCCGGGCCGGCACGGCTGGGGCTACGAGGGGGTGTCGCTGTGGGCCGTGCACGAGCCGTACGGCGGCCCCGAGGCGCTGAGGCGGTTCGTGGACCGGGCGCACGAGCTGGGGCTCGGCGTGGTCCTGGACGTGGTGCACAACCATCTGGGCCCGTCCGGCAATTACCTGCCGGCGTTCGGCCCGTACTTCACCGACACGCACCACACGCCGTGGGGCGCCGCCGTGAACCTGGACGCGCCCGGCTCGGACGAGGTGCGCGCGTATCTGGTGGGCAGCGCGCTGGCGTGGCTGCGGGACTACCGGCTGGACGGGCTGCGGCTGGACGCGGTGCACGCGCTGCGGGACACGCGCGCGTACCCCTTCCTGGAGGAGCTCTCCGCGGCCGTGGACGCGCTGGCCGTCGACACGGGCCGGCCGCTGTTCCTGATCGCGGAGTCCGACCTGAACGACCCGCGGCTGATCACCGCGCGCGCGGAGCACGGCCTGGGGCTGCACGCGCAGTGGAACGACGACTTCCACCACAGCCTGCACACCGCGCTGACCGGCGAGTCGCAGGGCTACTACGCGGACTTCGCGCGCACCCCGCTCGCGGCCCTGGCGAAGACCCTGACGTCCGGCTTCTTCCACGACGGCACGTACTCCTCCTTCCGGGGCCGCCGGCACGGGCGGCCGCTGGATCGCGCGCGCGTGGCCGGGCACCGGCTGCTGGGCTACAGCCAGACCCACGACCAGGTCGGCAACCGCGCCCAGGGCGACCGGCTGTCCGCGTCCCTCTCCCCCGGCCTGCTGGCCTGCGCGGCGGCGCTGACCCTCACGGCGCCCTTCACGCCGATGCTGTTCATGGGCGAGGAGTGGGCCGCGGGCACGCCCTGGCAGTTCTTCACCGACCACACGGATCCCGAGCTCGCGGAGGCGGTACGGCGGGGCAGGCGCCGGGAGTTCGCCGCGCACGGGTGGGCCGAGGAGGACGTGCCCGACCCGCAGGACCCGGCGACCCGCGAGCGCTCCTGCCTGGACTGGTCCGAGCCGGAACGCGCCCCGCACGCGCGCGTGCTGGCGTGGTACCGCGACCTGATCGCGCTGCGCCGCGCCCACCCCGACCTCACCGACCCGGACCTCGCCGACCTGCGCGTCGCCTTCGACGAGGCCGCCCGCTGGATCGCCGTCCGGCGCGGTGACGTACGCGTGGCGGTGAACCTGGGAAAGGAGCCCGCGGCGATTCCGCTGGGGTCGCGTCCGGCGCGGGTGCTGGCCGCGTGGGAGCCGGTGGATGGTCCGGGGGACGACGGGCTGTTGCACGTGCCCGGGGAGTCATGTGTGGTGCTGGAGCAGGAATGAGCGCCTGAGGAGCCGGGGGTGCGCTCGTACGGCGGCTGCGGGTCGTCTGGGAGCCTCGCGCAGTTCCCCGCGCCCCTTGGGTGGGATCACTCGCCTCGAATGAAAGTTGACGATCCGTCAGGTTGCCTCGTCGTCGGGGAGATCCGTGACGCGCTCCAGGAGGATCGGCTCCCAGGCGTGACGGAGCTGGGTGCGCAGCGCCGGCAGGGGGTCCGTGCCGCGGCCGTCCAGGCGCGCCGCGAGGGCGATCACCGTGTCGCAGCGGGCCAGCCACAGGCCGCGCAGGCAGGGGCGGGCGCCGTAGCCGGCGAGGGTGGCGGCGCGCACCGCCGTGGGCGAGCCGACGGCGCGGGCGAGACCGGCGATGTCCTCGGCGGGGTCCCCGAGGACCGCGTCCGTCCAGCCGAGGACGCCCCGTACCCGGCCGTCGGCGCCGACCACGAGGTGCTCGGCGCGCAGCCGGTGGTGGACGAGCACGGCCGTACCGGGCTGGGCGGCGAGCTGGGCCGCGCCGGGCGGCGTGAGCTGGTGCAGCCGGGCGGGGTCGAACTCGTCGGCGGCCGCGAGGCGGGCCGCGGACTGCACGGCCATCCTGCGCAGCGCCTCCAGGGAGCGCGGGGCGGTCCGCGGCACGCCGAGGGCCTCCGCCTGCCGGGGCGGCACCTCGCGCAGCCCGGTGAACAGCCCGGCGAGGTCGCCCTCGCCGGCCGCGGACACGTCGTGCTCCCCGGCCGTGCCGCCGGGCACCAGGGTGTCGAGGGTGCAGGACAGTCCCGGGGACCAGTCGCCGTGGGCCACGCTGACGGGCACGGCGAGGGGGATGTGCGGGCGGACGAGGTCGCGCAGCCGCAGCTCGCGGCGCTGGCGGACGGCCGTCTCCCGGTCGGTGGCGAGCCGCAGCACATGGCGGTCGCCGACCCACCAGGTGGAGTGTCCGCCGCCCTCGGCGACGGGGCGTACGTCGGGTCCGCCCGCGCCGGCCGGGGCCGGTTCCTCCTTGAGGAAGGTGCGGACCAGTCTGCGGACGGTGTCCGCGGTGGGTGTCGGTGCCTGGGTCATCGATCGCGCCGTCGTCGCAGGGGTGGGTGCGGGCTCCTGGTGTCGGTCAGTCCACTATGACCATCTCGCGGGTGGTGTCGTTGAGCCGGCGGCCGCCGTCCTCGGTGACCGTGACGATGTCCTCGATGCGCACCCCGAAACGGCCGGGCAGGTAGATGCCGGGTTCCACGGAGAAGCACATGCCGGGGACGAGCGGCTGCTCCTCCCCCTCGATCATGTACGGCGGTTCGTGGGTGGTCACGCCGATGCCGTGCCCGGTGCGGTGGATGAAGTACTCGCCGTAGCCGGCGTCCGTGATGACCGCGCGGGCGGCCCGGTCGACGTCCTGGCAGGCGACGCCGGGCCGGACGGCCCGGAAGCCCGCCTCCTGGGCCTCGCGGACGATGTCGTGGACCCGCCGCTCCTCGTCGGTGGGTTCGCCGACGTGCACGGTGCGGCTGGTGTCGGAGCCGTAGCCGTCCTTGAGGCCGCCGAAGTCGAGGACGACCATGTCGCCGCGCTCGATGACCCGGTCGCCCGTCTCGTGGTGCGGATTGGCGCCGTTGGGGCCGGAACCGACGATGGTGAAGTCGACCTGCTCGTGCCCGTGCTCGCGCAGCAGCCGGGCGAGGTCGGCGCCGACCTCGGACTCCCGCCGGCCGGCGAAGCGCACGCCGCGGATCTCCTCGAACGTCGCGTCCGCGGCCGCCCCCGCCGCCGCCATCAGTTCCAGCTCGGCGGCGTCCTTGACGGCCCGCAGCATGGGCAGGGCCTCGGTGAGGGAGGCGTAGGAGGTGCCGGGCAGGGCCCTCTGCAGGGCGAGCAGGTGCAGGGCCCAGGCGTTGTCACTGACGCCGAACCTGCCGGTGGCGTCCAGGAGGGCCGCGGTGGCCGCGTAGGGGTCCTTGCCGTCGGTCCAGTCCCGCAGGGTCAGCGCGGGCGCCCCGGTCGCCTTCGCGGCGTCGGGGGCCTCCAGGGCGGGGACGACGAGCTCGGGGTTCTGGCCGGGGACCAGGACGAGCAGGGTGAGCCGCTCGGTGACGGCGGTGGGCGCGTAGCCGGTGAGCCACACCAGGTCCGGTCCCGGCGCCACCAGGAGCCCGGCGAGTCCCGCGTCGGCGGCCGCGCGCGCGGCCCGGTCCATACGGGACCGGTAGTCGTCGGCGGTGAACGGCGCGGGCGTACGGCCGGTCATCCGGACCTCCCTCGATGAAGACGACGAAAACGGGTGAGGACCACGGGCAGCATCCTGCCGGTCCGACGGATGCCGCGCGAGCCGATCCGCTCAGCGCGTCCCGCCCGGGCCCGCCCGGTCAGCCCTCCAGCGCCATGCGCACGCCCAGGAGGAGCAGGACACCGCCGGAGACCTGCTCCAGGCGACGGCGCACCCCGGCCCGGGACAGCACGGCCTTCAGCCGGCCGACGAACCACACGTACAGGCCGTAGTAACCGACTTCGTACACGGCCCAGAGGGCGGCCAGGCCGACCATCGCCGGCAGGTGCGGGGCGCCCTCGGGAACGAACTGCGGCAGGAAGGACAGGGCGAACACGGCCGCCTTGGGGTTGGCGAGGTTGAGCAGCAGCCCGGCGCGGTACGAGGACCGGCCGCTGCGCTCCGGAGCCACCAGGCCGCCGCCTCCGCCGCCCCCGTCCTCGCCGGTGTCCTCGCCCTCGCCGCCGCTCCGTCCGCGCCGCGCCTGCCGCAGCGTCTGGACGCCGAAGGCGATCAGGACGATCCCGCCGCCGACGCGCATCACGTCGTACGCCACCTGCGAGGCCGTGAGCAGCGCGGTCAGACCGAGGGCGGCGACGAGGCCCCAGATGAAGACTCCGGTCTCGTTGCCGAGGACGGTGAGGAAGCCGGCGCGGCGGCTGCGCAGCGACTGCCGGACGATCAGTACGGTGCTGGGTCCCGGCGAGGCCGCGATGAGGGTGCAGGCCCCGAGGAAGGCGAGGAGGGTGCTCGGCATGAGGTCATCGTGACGCGGGCGGGCGGGGCGGACCAGTGTTTTTCGCGAAGCCGTCGAGCCCGCGCGCGGCGACCCCGGTCGGGTACGGGGCGTCGGCTCAGGTGACGACGCCGGGAACGATCACCAACTGCTGATAGCCCCCACTGGTATGACGGACCGTCAGTTTGTACTCCCGGCCGGGACGGGCCTCGTCGACCGCCCGGACGAGGTCGGCCGCCGACTCGACGCGGGACGTGCCGAACCAGAGCAGGACGTCGCCGCGCACCAGGCCGGCGGTGTAGCCCGGGCCGGGGATGTGCACGGCGATCACCTGGGCGCCGGCCTTCTCGGCGTCCACGGCCTCCACGCCCAGGGTGGCGGCGGGGGCGGCCGCCGGGGTGGCCCCCGGCGGGTGGGCCGCGCCGGAGGGGAGCCCGATGCCGGGCGCGGACTGCCCACTGGTCTGCGCGCCGGTCTGCCGGCCACTCTTCCCGGGGGTCTGCCCGGGGGGCTGCCCGGCGGCCTGGCGCTGGAGCTCCGCGAGCTTGCTCATGCCGATCACCGTCGCGCCCACGGTGCCGAGGCCGACCCCGGCCAGCACCAGGACGGTCGCGACGAACAGGCAGAACAACAGGGTCGTCAGTCGCCGGCCCCGCCGGCGCGCGGCGTGCGGCCGTCGGCCCGGGGCGCCGGACCTCCCGCCGCTTCCGCCCTCGGCGGACGGTTCCTGACCGGGCATGGGCTTGGGACGCAACGCAGTCTGTTCCATGGGGATCGCCTCCGGCTGGTGCTCTACCCGGCCGACCGGCACCCGAAGGACCACGAACGAGTGAGACTGACCGGCGGTCAACGGAGGAAGCCGCCCCGACCCACCCCCTCCCCCCGGCTCACGCCCCCATGGACAACGCCGTCACCAAGGCCGCCGCCGCACCCGTCGGGGCGGTCGCGTGGACGAGTTCCACGCGGTGGACGACGCGCGGGTGGGTGACCGGGACGGCGGTCGTGCCGGGGGCGTTCTCGGCGGCGGTGCGGGGCAGCAGGGTCAGGCCGTGGCCCTGCGCGGCCAGCGCGGTCAGCGCGCGGATGTCCGTGCCGTCGTAGCGCAGCGCGGGGCGGAAGCCGTGGCCGCCGGTCGCGGCGCGCAGCTGGGGCAGCGGCAGGCCGGCGTCGGGCGCGTCCAGCCAGCGCGCGTCCGCGAGGTCGCCGAGGCGCAGTCGTGGGCGCCCGGCCAGGGGGTGGGCGGCGGGCAGCAGCACGCACACGGGCTCCTCGGCGACGCCGTAGGTGGTCAGGGGCGCCACGTCGGGCAGCCGCAGCGGGTCGCTGGGCGCGGCCAGCCCGTCGACCAGGCCGACATCGGCCGTGCCGGCGGCGACGGCGGCGGGCACCTCGTCCCGGGTGAGCACGCGCAGCGTGACCCCGGCGGGCGGCAGCGCGGCGAGGACGCGGGCGCCGAGCGCGGTCGGCGAGGCGGCGAGCGTCAGTCCGTGGGCGGGCGCGGCGGCCATCCGGGCGATGTCCGCGCGGGCCGCGTCCAGCCGCAGCAGGAGCGGCGCCGCGTGCTCCAGGAGCCGCTCGCCGGCCGGCGTGGGGGCGACGGGCCGGCGGGTGAGCAGCGGGACGCCCAGGTCCTGCTCCAGCGACGCGATGTGCTGGGAGACGGCCGACTGGGTGTAGCCGAGTGCGCGGGCGGCCTCGGAGAAGGAGGCGAGGCGGGCGACCGTGACGTAGGTACGCAGGAGGTGGGGGTCCATCCGACCAGCATGCCATCAGCAACCCTTATGGAAGGTGCAGCAATCATCGTTGGACGTGAACCCGGGGTGGTGCCCACGATGGGGCCATGACCGACACCGCAGCTCAGATCGCCAAGGTCGCCCTGGTCGGCGACCGCTCCCCCAACGTCGTCTCGCACACCCGCGTCCCCCTCCTCCTGGAGTCGCTCGCCACCCGGGAGCGGCTGGTCCTGGACCCGTACTGGATCCCCTCCGAGGACGCCGAGGCGCCCGGCGCGGTGCGGGGTTTCGACGCGGTGTGGGTGGTGCCGGGGAGTCCGTACCGCAGTGAGGCGGGAGTGCTGGCCGCGATCCGCACCGCACGCGAGGACGGCATTCCGTTCCTCGGCACGTGCGGCGGCTTCCAGCACGCCCTGCTGGAGTTCGCCCGCCACGCCTGCGGCCTGCCGCACGTGGCGCACGCCGAGAACGACCCGGACGCCGACGACTTCCTCATCGAGCCGCTGGCCTGCTCGCTGGCGGGCCACGAGGACACGGTCACGCTGGAGGAGGGCTCCCTCGCGTACACGCTGATCGGCGCGGAGCGCACGGTGGAGCGCTACTCCTGCCACTACGGCCCGTCCCGGCACCTCGACACCCTGCGCGCGCACGGCCTGCGCTTCTCCGGCCACGACGGCTCGGGTCAGGTGCGGATCGCCGAACTGCCCGGTCACCCCTTCTTCCTGGCCTCGCTGTTCCAGCCGGAGCTGTACGGCGACGGCACGCGCCCGCACCCGATGATCCTGGGGCTGGCGCGTGCCGCGGTCGAGCACGCGGCTCGCGCGCGGGCGGTTCAGCCCGTGTGACCCGAGTGGCCTCCGTGGGGGTCGTGGGAGGCGCCGTGGTCGAACTTCAGCGCCTCCGGCGGCAGGACCACGAACGGCCGCATCATGCCCATGTCCTCGTGTTCGAGGAGGTGGCAGTGGTACATGAAGCGGCCGTACGCCCCGTCGAACCGGCCCATGACACGCAGCGCCTGGTTGCCCGGCACGCGGAAGACGTCCTTGAGGCCCTGCTCGTTGGGCGCGAGCGGGATCTGTGTGCCGGGGTCGAACCGGATCGGCGTGCGGGTGCCGCCGACCGCCGGGTCGAAGCCGGAGACGTCGTACGGGTCGCGGCCGAGCAGCTGGAAGTCGGCCAGGTGGATGTGCATGGGGTGGACGATGGGCGCCAGGTTGAGGAAGGTCCACTGTTCGTGGCTGCCCTCGGCGATGGTGAAGCCCAGCCCGTCGTTGAAGGTCCGCGCGGTGCGCCGGTACGTCTTCGTGGTGCCGTCGGCCCCGGTGACCTGGATGACGCCCTCGGCCGGGAACTGGATGCCGCTCGCGTCCTCGATCGGGGTCATCTCCCAGATCTCGGGGTGTCCGCCGCCGCCCTTGGTGGCCGGCGGGGTGAGCACGATCAGGCGGTGGCCGTGCGGGGTGTCGTGGGTGAGCCGGCGGAAGGAGCCGGAGAGCACCTCGGGCAGTTCGAAGGCGTCCGGCTCGCAGGACTCCCCCACGCGGAACTCCAGCACCGCCGGATACCGTACGTTGCCCACCGGGTCGGGCACCCCGGCCGGCTGGTTGGGGCCCTTGTTGACCAGGCGCAGGGTGCGGCCCGCGAGGGCGCGGAAGTCGACGAGCAGGTCGAAGCGCTCGGCCGGCGCGGCGGTCAGTGTGGGCAGGGTGGCGTCGAAGTCGATCCGGACGGGGCGCGGCAGCAGTCCGCCGTCGCTGCCGATCTGGTGGACGACGCCCGGTACCGGGTTGTCGTCCTCGTCGACGAGGACGAGGTTGTAGATGCGCGCGTTGGAGGCGTTGACCAGCCGGAAGCGGTACCAGTCGTTCGCCACGTCGGCGTACGGCCAGATGCGGCCGTTGACCGTGGTGTACGGGCCGGTGAACGGCACGCTGACCGGCTTGCCCGTCTCCGGGTTGCTCGCCTGGACGACGATCGTCTTGTGCAGCAGCCGTCCGTTGAGACGGCCGTCCTCGTCGGTGTCGAGGTTGCGGTCGGCGATCAGCAGCGGGATCTCCCGGTCCCCGGAGGGCAGGTGCAGGGCGTCCTCCTCGTCGTCCCGGACGAGGTAGGTGCCGTACAGGCCCGTCATCACGTTCCACCGGGTGATGTTCATGGCGTGGTCGTGGTACCACCACTGCACCGCCTGGTGCTCGTTGGGGTACTCCGAGAGCTGGGCGTCGCCCGAGCCCACGGCGTTGTCCGCCCAGCCGTCGTTGCCGCCGCCCGTCTGGGCGCCGTGCAGATGGGTGACGGACCAGGCGGGCAGGGCGGCGACGTCCGGATCGGGGGCGATGCCCTCACGGCCCGGCTCGGTGGAGGCGGGCGCGGTGCCCGGGGCGCGGGCGGGCACGCCGACGGCGGTGACCGGGTACTCGCTGCCCCGGGGGATGCGGTTGGTCCAGGCGATGCGCACGCGCTGTCCGCGCCGCACCTCGATGGTCGGGCCCGGCACCCGGCCGTCGTAGCCCCACATCAGGGTCGGCGGCAGCTGCGGGTGCAGGCGCACCCAGGTGGGGCGCAGGGCGATCTCGGTCTCCTGCGTCACGTCGGTGGACGCGGGGCGCAGGATCGGCGGGACGGTCAGCGGCGCCACATACGGCGTCAGCTCGCCCGGCGCCGCGCCCGCCGGGACGGTATCGGCGATCTGCTCGATGACATCGGTCAAGGTCGAACACCCCCGTTGTGTTCTGTGGTCGGTCCGAGTGGGTCTGTCGTCGTTCCCCACACCTCAGAAGACTCCTGACGCCTCGCCAAGGTTCCCGGATTGCCCCCTTCCGCATGGGAAAGGCCGGAAAGCACCTTATGGAAGGAGTCAGTCCGGTTACCAAGGAGTCAGTCCGGTTGCCGGTGGCGGGACCTAGCCGAACGCCGGCACGGGCGCCGGCACCGGCACCGGCGCCGGGGAGCGGTCCGGCAGGAAACCATGGGCGCGGCGGGCCAGGTAGTCGGCCTTGTAGCGGTCGACCTGGCGATGCCAGTTCAGGATCCCCGCCAGCCAGTTCCGCAGGTCGTCGACATAGACGCCCAGGGCGGCGCGGGCCTCCTCCGAGAGGTCGAAGTCGTCCTGAAGGACGGGGAGTTCGTGAGCGACGACATGCTCGAACTGCTGCATCCGCTGCGTCGTGAGGTCGTGCACGATGCCGAGCGCGGTCGGGTAGTCGCAGCCGAAGAAGTTCTGCACGACGAGGATCGCGTTGTGCATCTCGCCCTCGTACTCGATCTCCTTCTGGTACGAGAAGATGTCGTTGAGCAGGCACGCGTAGTCCATGGCGGAGTTCTCCAGCGAGCGGACGGGTCCGCTGCGGTAGACCTCCGGCGGCAGGGCGGGCCCGTGGCCCATGCGGCACAGGCTCAGCGTGAGGTCGGAGCCGAAGGTGGCGCGGCGCATCTCCAGGTAGTCGACCGGGTCCGGCACCCGGTTCTGCAGGTGGTTGGAGAGCTCCCACACCCAGCTCTCGGTCATGCTGTCGACCGCCGCGCGCAGGGTGCCGCGCTGATCGGGCGTCATGTCGGCGGTGGTGCGCGCCCACAGGTCGATCAGGCCGCGTTCCATGCCGTTGACGGGGACGGGCGCCTCCTCCCCGTCGACGGGCATGCAGGCCGACAGGCGGGTCGTGGTGAGCCGTGCGGCGGCCAGGTCGCGGCGGTGGCCGAAGACGAGGGGGTAGTAGTCGTCGCCGTAGGTGCCCCAGGCGAGCCAGGCGGCGCTGAGGTCGAGGGCCTCGGGGGTCGCGTCCGGGTCGATGCCGGCCGAGCACAGCGGCAGGTCGAAGGCGGCGAGCTTGTCCTCGTCCCAGACGCCCTCGGCCAGCATGCCCATCCGGTGCATCCACTCGGCGAGGCGGCCGCGGGCGCCCTCCAGGTGCGGGCTGATCTGCACGGGGAAGGGCATGTGGAAGTCGGGCAGCACCGAGGGGCCGACCTTCTGGAACGGCACGTGCGCGTAGGCGCGCAGACGCTCCGCGGCGGCCGAGGCGAGCAGGGCGCCGACGTCGGCCGCGGAGGTGCCCGCTCGGGTCAGCCGTTCCCAGGGCGCGCCGGAACCGGCCCCCTCGTTCATGTAGCGGCTGGAGCGCAGGTGCCACTCGTGGCCGCCGGACTGCCAGTCCTGCAGCCCCTTGGTGTACGCGGCGACGGCGGCGACCTCGTCCGGGCGCAGCCCCTGCTCCAGCGCCACCGCGGGCACCTCGGTCAGGGCGGTGTGCTCGAACTGGTGCAGCCGGGAGGTGAGGATGTCGTTGACGGTCTCGGCGGCCTCCTGGGTGGTGCAGCCGAAGAACGTCTCCAGGACGAGGACGCCGTTGCTGTTCTCTCCCTCCTCCTCGACCTCCCGCTGGTAGGAGAACAGGTCGTTGCGCAGGTGCACGGCGTCGGAGAAGGTCTCCATCAGCACCCGCAGCGGTCGCGATCCGGCGACGGAGGCCGGCACCTCGGCGGTCGCGTACTCCACCAGGCCCGCCGACCAGGGCGCGCCGCCCACCTTGCGGCGCATCTCGATGTACTCGACGGGGTTGGCGATCCGCCCCTCGTTGATGTTGGACAGCTCCCACATCGACTCGTTCAGCAGATGCTCGGTCGCTACGGCGAAGCGGCGGCGCCAGTCGGCGGACATCGCCGGCACGGTCCGCGCCCACAGGTCGGCGAGGCCCGCCTCCACCGGGTTCTCCGGCTCGGGCACGTCGGCGGACAGGTCCAGCGGCATGAAGAGGGGCAGCCGGTCGAGGTGGGCCTTGCCGGCGGCGCGGTCCTGGGTGCGTTTGTACATGTCCAGGAAGTGGTCGTCGAAGAAGAACACCCACACGTACCAGTCGGTGATCAGCGACAGGGCGTCGGCGTCGCAGTCGGGGTGGGTGTAGGCGCACAGCAGGCCGTAGTCGTGGGCGTCGAGGTCGGACTGCTCCCAGACCCCGGATCCCTCCAGCATGCCCATGTCCCGCGCCCATTGCGTCGAATGGGCGCGGGCCGTGTCGAGATGCGGGTTGAGCCGCGCGGGATACGGCATGTAGAAGTGCGGGAGGTGAAAGGGCTGCTGCGTCATGGCCGGGCCCTACCCGTGGCCCCCGACGGCCATCCACCCGGCGGCACATGATCACACCATCGCGTGAATCGCGGGGAAAACGAGGCGAGTTTCTCCGCGGGCCGTGCCGTCGTCGGGGTTTCTCACGCCCTCGCGACGCGCGCCGTCGCCAGGGTCCTCATGCCTTCGCCACGCGCGCCGTCGCCAGGCTCCTCACCCCCTCGCGAACGCGCACCGTCGCCAGGATCCTCACGCCTTCGCGGCGTGCGGGACGATCTCGTCCGCGACCCATCCCAGCGCGTCGGTCAGGGCCTCCGTGGCCACCGGCAGCCACAGCGAGGCGGAGGTGAGCCCCGCCTCGGCGAGCCGCCCGAGTTCGTCCCGGACGCTCTCGGCCGTCGCGTCGTGCCCGCCGAGGGGAGTGCCGGGCACCTGGACGGCGGCGGCGAAGCCCGGCGGTACGAGGAACAGGCCCGCCGTGAGGGCGAGTTCGGCCGGGTCGCGGCCCATGTCCTCCCCCAGGGCCGCGAGCCGGCCGCGCACCTCCGAGAGCCCGGCGGCGTCCACGCCCGAGCCGTGCCAGGCGTCGCCGTGGCGCAGCGCCCGGCGCAGGGCCGCGTCGCTGTGCCCGCCCACCCACACCGCGGGCCCACCCGGTGTGCGCGGCCGCACCCCGAGACGGTCGCCCCGCCACAACTCCCGTACCGCGGCAAGGTTTTCGTCGGCGCGACGGCCGCGTCCGGAAAAGGGGACGCCGACGGCCGCGTACTCCTCGGTGTCCCAGCCGGTGCCCACGCCGAGGGCGAAGCGGCCGCCGGAGAGGCGGTCGAGGGTGGCCGTCTGGTGGGCGAGCACGACCGGGTTGTACAGGGGCAGGATCAGGACGCTGGTGACCAGCCCGATCCGCCGGGTCGCCCCGGCGATCGCGGAGAGCAGTACCAGCGGGTCCGGGGTCACCCCGAGATCACCCGCCAGCACATGGCTGCTCGCGAAGACGTGGTCGAAACCGGCCTCCTCGGCGGTGCGGGCGAGATCGAGTACCCCGTCGAGTTCGTCCTCCCGCGCGGGCCACAGCCGGTGCGGAGCCACTCCGATGCGCATGTCGTACGGTTCCCTTCGTCCGGGTCGGCGGCGCCGGGCGGTCGGCGCACGCACCCGCTCAACACCGCGACGACACCACCTCATCCCCGCCGGGTCTCCGAGGTGTGACGTCGACTCAGCGGCTGACCTGGATCAGGGCGTGGGTGCCGGCGGTGCGCCAGCGCCGGCCCTCCTCGGCGACCAGGGCGGCCTCGGTTTCGGGGCTCAGGCCCGTGATCACGTCGGACTTGAGGGTGCGCAGGGCGGCGACCGGGCCGGGGAAAGCGGCGGTGACGTCGGCGAAGGCGGTGGTCGGCGGCCAGCGGCGATCGCCCACGAGACGGCGGTAGTTGAGGTCGCCCTTGAGGACGGTCAGCGTGGCGGAGGCGAACTCGGCGCGCAGGTCCTCGGGCATCCGCGCGTACGGCAGGGGCGCGGCGGAGAAGGGGTGGGCGCGGACGGCGAGGGTGCCGTCGGTCATCGCGGTCCAGAGGAGGCGGCCGTGGGCAGCGGCGGCGCCGGATGCGGCGGTCAGCCGACGCAGGGCGTCGACGACGTCGGCGGTGGTGGCGTCGGAGACGTAGTACGGGTAGGGCTTGACGTGCAGCACCACCCGTCGGACCCGGCCCTCGGCGAGGAGGTGGGCGAGCAGCAGGAGGTCGGGGACCAGCTCGCGGCCCGCGTTGTCGGCGACCAGGCAGAGGGTGCCGCCGCCGGTGAGCAGCGGCCAGAGGCTCTCGCTGTCGTCGGCCACCAGGCCCGGGGCGGCGGCCCGCCCCTCGGCGTCGGCGTCGGAGAGCCGGAAGCCGAGGTCGGCGCGGTTGCCCCAGAGCGACCCGTGCAGCAGGGCGCGGCCGCGTTCGTCGGCGGGGCGGTCGGCGAGCGCGTCGAGGGCGGCGAGCTCCTCATCGGTCTCGGGCGCGTCGAGTTCGGCGAGTTTGGAGGGCCGGAAGGGGTCGATGCCCTGCCAGGGGCCGGGGGTGAAGTAGCCGACGGCGTCGAGGAGTCGGCGGTAGAAGAAGCTCTCGGACCACAGCCAGGGCACGTCGTACCAGGAGCGGCCCGCGTAGGTGTCCATCCCCCAGTCCCGCCAGCGCGGCGCGTCGTGGGCGTCGTCGGGCAGGGCTTCGATCACCCCGTGCGCGCAGCTGTCGAGCAGGGTGTCGAGCGCCTGCCCGATGGCGGGCTCGTAGGGGAAGGCGTCGCGCACCTGCCGGATGATCGCGGGGTGCCGTTCGGCGAGGACGCCGTGGGGGAAGGAGCCCGGCTCGTCACCGTGGATGACGGGCGGCGGGGTGGGCGTGGGGGCGGGGGTGCGCGGCATGGGGCTCACGGTAGCGCGGGGGCAGGGGGCGGCACGGGGGCGCGCGCCGGGCGTCCGGGACGCCCGTCATCACACCCCCACCGCCGTCGTGCGCGCCGCTCACACGACCGCGCAGCCCGCCAGGATCTCGCGTTCCAGTCGGGTGGCCAGGCTCAGATAGCGTGGCCGCCGGGGTACCGGGACCAGGCCTCTGATCAGGACGTACCACATCTCCGCCATGCGGCGCGGCAGTCGGGTCGCCGGTTCGCGGTGGCGGCCGACGACGCGGGTGCCGACGAAGAAGCAGACCAGCGAGTGGGCCACGGCGTCGACGTCGATGTCCGGGTGGATGTCGGCCTCGCGGACCGCGCCGGCCAGCCCCCGGGAGATCAACTCCAGCCATTCGGCGAAGGGATGGCGCAGCGGTGGTCGTATCGCGACGCCTCCGGTGGCCAGTCGCAGCCCGGCGCGGGTGATGGGTCCCTCGACGGAGAGGCGGGCGATGCCGAACGTGAGTCGCATCAGCGCTTCCAGCGAGGTGTATCCCCGGTCGTCGATCTCGCCCGCGACGCGCCGGGACGCCTGGGACTGCAATTCCATGATCGCGTGGGCCAGGTCCTCCTTGGCCGCGAAGTGGAAGTACAGCGCGCCCTTGGTGACTTGGGCGTGCTCGACGATGTCACTGAGGCTGGTCGACTCGTAGCCGTGCCGGTCGAACAGGTCGGCCGCAGCCGTGATGATCGTCGCGCGGGTCTGCTCTGCGCGTAACTGCCTCACCATCGAGTGAACTCTCCTGGGCCGGTAAAGAACGGGTCATGCCGTTTGTTTCTTACCCCCTGTACACAA
Organism: Streptomyces sp. NPDC032126; assembly: GCF_055580085.1. NCBI lineage: Bacteria > Bacillati > Actinomycetota > Actinomycetes > Kitasatosporales > Streptomycetaceae > Streptomyces > Streptomyces sp. NPDC032126. The sequence continues at coordinate 294,606 of NZ_JBVIMA010000001.1, read as the reverse complement.
TAACTCACCCCTGAACGGTACCGACCCGGCACTCGAAAACCGCCGACTCCCCTTGGGTTCCTACGACTTGGATCGCGTCGTCGCCCTCGCCCTTCGTCCCGATCCAGATGGGTTCGTCCAGTTCGGCATAGCGGTGGAAGACGGCGTGATACGCCGCCGGGCTGCGGTTTTCCGCCGTGCGCAGCAACGCGGCCTGGCGGGCGGCCTCCAGCAGAAGCATCCCGGGAACGTGATCGAGCGGGTGGTCGAAGAAAACGGGGTGCGCGGTATCTACCCGCAACTGCCAGCGGTCCGGCTCCACGGACGCCCCCAGGACGACGTCCGTGGGCAGTGCGCGGCCCACGACGGCGGGCGGCAGCCCGGGCGGGACGGGTATGGGCGTCACGCCGTGCGGCGTGCGACCACCCCGCAGCCTGGTGTAGACCGCCGCGCCGACGACGGTGAAGGCGACATGGGCGGTCGCGACGCGGGTGCCGTCGCGCAGGACGTGCGCGGTGTAGCGGGCGTCGACCGGGCGGCGGCCCCGGTACTGGACGTGGGTGAAGGCGAGTTCGACCTCCGGCTCGGCGGGCAGCGGTCCGACCGTCAACCCCGCGGGCTCGGTGGTGACGTCGAATTCCTTCAGGACGAACTGATGGTCCAGCGGCACGTCGTACTCGGTGTGCGCGAGGAGCGTGCCGCTCTGCCGGATCGTCTCCACGACGAGCAGGGGGTCGTACGCCGTCCAGTCGGGCGACACGTGTAACCCGTGGGCGCGGGGCCACTGCGCGGACACGGTGAAACGGTCGGTGCCGGTGCGCCGCCAGCCGATGGGGAGGGTCTCCGCGACGGCGGCGCGGTGGACGAGTTGACGAGGAACAGTTGCCGTCAAGGACGGGACGTCGGCAAGCTGCCGCGGTCGAGTCATCTCTCTCCCTACGGTCCCCCGAAGGCCACGGCAGACGGCGAACCGTCCGCTCCGTTGAGCGTTAGAGTACGAGGCGACCGGTTTGTTTTCAATCAGATCAGTCGACGGCATCCTATGATCGGCCCGAACGTGCACGCGATCGCGAGATGGGCCAACTCGGCGCCATAAGGGGCTTATATGGCAAAACAGGAGCGCGCCATCAGGACGCGCCGGGCGATCCTGGAAGCGGCCGGCGCGGTCTTCGACGAGCACGGCTACACCTCCACCACCATCGCCATGGTCCTGGAGCGTGCCGAAGTCACCAAGGGCGCCCTGTACTTCCACTTCCCGTCGAAGGAATCGCTGGCCCAGGCGGTGGTGGACGCTCAGGTCCCCTTCGGCTCCGTACCGCCGCAGCCCTGCAAGCTGCAGGAGATCGTCGACATGACCTTCGTGGTCGGGCAGCGGCTGCTCACCAACCCGCTGCTGCGGGCGGGTGTCCGACTGGCGGTGGACCAGGAGACGCCGGCCGGGGTGGACCACGGCGAGCCGTTCCGGCAGTGGGCCGACCGGCTCACCACCGTGCTCGAACAGGCCCGTGAGCGGGGCGAGTTGCTGCCGACGGTGAAGCCGAGGGAGACCGTGGAGCTGCTGGTGGGCACCTTCACCGGCATTCAGCTGATGTCCCGCGCGGTGTCCGGTCGTACGGATCTCGCGGACAGGCTCGCGGTGATGTGGGCGCACATGCTGCCGAGCATCGCGGTGCCGGGTCTGCTGCCGGGCCTGGACGCCCGCGCCGACCGGGGCATCAGGGTTCTCGCCTCCCTGGAGCCCGCGGACCGCGCGGCCTCCTGAAGACGGCTTCCGGGACCGAGGACGTCCACCGGGACACGGGAAGCGGGCCGGCCGGTGTCCATCCACACCGGTCGGCCCGCTCGTTCGACGGCACCCTCGGTCCGCTGTGCCGGGGGTCGGCTGTCGGCTGTCCGCCTCAGAAGGTCAGCTTCCAGCTGTTGAGCGTGCCCGTGTCCTGCGCGGCCACGTCCTGCACCCGCAGCTTCCAGGTGCCGTTGGCCACCTCGCTGGAGGCGTTCACCGAGTACGTGGTGACGACGTCGTCCGCGGAGTCGGAGGAGCTGGAGGACTTCAGACGGTAGGTCGAGCCGTCGGGCGCCACCAGGTCGATGACCAGGTCACCGCGGTAGGTGTGGGTGATGTTCACGCCGACCTGAAGGGCGGACGGGGCGTTGCCGCTGATGCCGCTGACCGTGATCGGGGACTCGATCGCGGAACCGTTGTCCGGGATGGCCACGGCCGAGGAGCTGGAGAAGGTGGTGCCCCCCGTGGAGCCGCCGGAGCCGCCGGAGCCGCTCACCGCCTGCACCGTCCTGGCCGCGTCCGCCAGGCCCGCGCCGCAGCCGCCCGAGCAGGCGCCGGGCAGGGCCCGCGCGTTGGTCTTGATGGCCGACTCGACCTGGGCCGGGGTCAGCGCGGAGTTCGCCGACTTCACCAGCGCCGCCAGGCCCGCGATGTGCGGGGTGGCCATGCTGGTGCCCTGGTAGTACTTGTAGGTCTCGCTCGACGGGCCCTGCGTGCCGGTGTTCAGCGTGGACAGGATGCCGTTGGCCGTGGCGGTGCGGGTCTCGCCGCCGGGCGCCGCGATGTCCACCAGGGAACCGTAGTTGGAGTAGGACGCCTTGGCGCCGGCGCGGTTGGTCGCGGCGACCGAGATGACGTTGTTGCAGTTGCCCGGGTTGTGGTTCGCGACGTTGTCGTTCTCGTTGCCGGCCGCCACGACGACGGTCGTGCCGCGGCTCACGGCCCCGTTGATGGCGTTCTGGGTGGCCGCGCTGCAGGCGCCGTCGCCACCGAGGCTCATGTTGATGACCTTGGCGACATTGGTGTTGGCGGGCACGCCGGAGACGGTGCCGCCGGACGCCCAGGTGATGGCGTCGATGATGTCGGAGTCGTAGCCGCCGCACTGACCGAGCACGCGCACCGGGGAGATCTTCGCGCCGTAGGCGATGCCGGCGACGCCCTTGCCGTTGTTGGTGACCGCGGCGATGGTGCCGGCGACGTGGGTGCCGTGCCAGGAGGAGGTGGTGGCCGTCCAGTCCGTGCCGCACTGGCCGTTGGTGGTCCAGTCGCCGGGGTCGGCCGGGTTGCTGTCGCGCCCGTCGCCGTCGTTGGAGACCGCGGTGTCTGAGATGAAGTCGTAGCCGGCGACGATGTTCGCGGCGAGGTCGGAGTGCGCGACGTAACCGGTGTCGATGACGGCGACCGTGACGCCGGAGCCGGTCGAGGTCGGCCAGGCGGCGGGGACGTCCATCCCGGCCGTGGTCTCGAACAGGTCCCACTGCTTGGAGTACTCGGTGTCGTTCGGGTCGGCCATCGGCTTGTTGAGGCGGTCCGGGACCACGTAGGCGACGCTCGGGTCGGCCTTGTACTGGGCGACGACGTCGGCGACGTCCGTCGTGGTGAGGTCGTCACCGAGGTCGACCAGGGCGGCGCCGGTGCCGAGGCGGCGCTGGAAGTCGACGTCCTCGCCGGCCTCCTTGCCCTTGGCGGCGGCGTCGGCCTCGGCGGCCCGGTTCGACGTGGCCTCCTGCGCACCGGACTTGTAACCCACGATGAGGCGCTCGGCCGGGGTGCCGGGCGCGGCCTGGGTCTGGGCGGCGGGGACGGCGGCGGTGTCCTGGGGGGCGGACTCCTGGGCGGCGGCGACGGAGGCGGTCGTCGCGGCGGCCAGCAGGGCCGCGGAGACCGCGGCGACGGATATCAGCTTCCGTCTCAGGGTGGGTGAGGTGCGCAAGGGCGTGCCTTTCGTGGCCCGCTCCGGGCAGGGCGGAGCGGCGGTCGATTCGCTTCGGCGTCGAAGCGGCGGGGGGTGAATCGAGGTGCAGCACAGTGGCCGGCCAGGGCGTGATCGCCGACTTTCTCAGGGGTTACCTGTGGGTCAGCTGTGCTGGAACGATAGGCAACGGGCAGGTCGTCGGGATACAGGGGAAACCCTTGACCCGGCTGGAAACACACCCTCGACGAGGGCGCGTTGACCGCGATTGTCCGTTTTCTCGCGGGGCGTGAGGTGCGGAACCGGTCTACCGGCGCATTGAACGCGCCGGACCGGATTCCCGTACTCCCACGGAAGCCCGTTCCCGTGCCGGCCGAGGAGACGTCCCCGATGCCCCGGATGACCGCATTCCGTACCACCGCCGCGCTGGCGGCCACCGCTGTGAGTCCGCTGCTGCTGGGGGTGTGGGCGGCCGGCCCGGCCCAGGCGCACGGGGCGCCGACGGATCCGGTGAGCCGGGTCTACGCCTGCTCCCCGGACGGCGGCGCGGCGGCCCGGTCGGCGTCCTGCCGGGCGGCCGTGGCCGCGAACGGCGGCCCCCTCACCGCCTGGGACAACCTGCGGGTGGCGAACGTGAACGGCCGGGACCGGAGCACGATCCCCGACGGGCGGCTGTGCAGCGGCGGGCTGCCCGCCTACCGGGGCCTGGACCTCGCCCGCGCCGACTGGCCGTCGACCCGTCTGACGCCGGGCGGGACGCTGCGGATGACGTACGCCTCGACGATCGCGCACTCGGGCACGTTCAAGCTGTATCTGACGAAGCCGGGCTACGACCCGACGAAACCGCTGACCTGGTCCGATCTGCCCGAGCGCCCCTTCGCCGAGATCGCGGACCCGGCGCTGACGAACGGCGCGTACCACCTCACGGCGAAGCTGCCCGCCGACCGGACGGACCGTCAGGTGCTGTACACGATCTGGCAGAACACGAGCACGCCGGACACCTACTACTCCTGCTCCGACGTGGTGTTCCCACAGGCGGCCGGCGGCACGGAGAGGGCGTCCGGGGGCGCGGCGGCGGGGACGCCCACGGCCCGGCCGACGGCGAGCGCCGCGGACACCGCTGCCGCGCGCACCTCCGCGAGCCCGGCCGTGCGATCCCCCGTCGGTACGCCGTCCGCCACGGCCCCCGGGACGGTGGGGACCGTGGCGGCCGGGACCCCGGTGGCGTCCACCACCACCGGGGCCGGTTCGGGGCCGTCCGCGCCGCTGCTGGCGGGCGGCGCCGCGGCGGTGCTGGTGCTCACCGGCGCCGCCGCCCTGCTGTACCGGCTGCGGCGCCGGTGAACCTCCGATCTACGGCGGTCAGTTGACGGTGACGGCGACGCCCGCGTCGGTCACGGGGGCGTACTTGGCGGTGAAGTAGCCGTTGGCGAAGCACAGGGACGAGCCGGACGACTTGGTGAAGCGCTGGGCGGTGAAGGTGATGCTGTGGTCGGCGTTGTCGGTCACCCCGGAGATGCTGGGCGCCTGGTAGACGCAGTTGATGCTGCCGAGCAGGGTGCGCAGCACGACCGTCGTCTGGATGGCGCCGCTCGCCGGGGTGATGGTGATGGTGCCGCCGGAGCTCACCGCGGCCGTGTACGCCAGGTTGTTGACCGTGATGCTGGTGACGCCGAGCACGCCGCCCACGTTGGCGGAGCAGGAGCCGAAGGTGTGGGCGGTGAGGGACTCGGTGGCGGTGCCGGGCGCGGTGGGGTTGTCCGTGACGGCCGCCGTGAACGACGAGGTCGCACAGGAGAGGCCGCTGGTGCCGGTCGCGCTGGAGTAGAGCGTGGCGTTGGTGCCACTGGCCAGGGACGCGGTGAGGACGTCGCCGACCGCGACGGGGGTGCCGTCGGCGGTCAGGACGGCGGTGTCGTCGGCGGAGGCCGGGGCGATCGCCGTGAGCGAGAGCGCGGCGACGGTACCGGCGACGGCGAGGAGCGAGCGTGCACGCATGCGGGTGCCTCTTTCTGATGTGGGGAGTGCGTTGAGGGTTTTCGGAAAACGGTTGCTGCGCGGGGCCCGGCGCCGGGAGGTGAAACGCCGCGCCGACCGTCGCCGGTCCGTGACGCCTTCTCCGTACGTGACGGACCGGCAACGGCGGCCGGCCGGTGACCGGCCGAGGGCTCGGGGGTGACGCGCCTTCGACCGGACCGGGCGGAAAGGGCGTGCGGAAGCGGCCCGCAGGGGGAAGCGGCCGCGGCCGACGCCGTGGCGGAACTCGGACGCGGGGCGATGGATGCACCCCGTGCCGATGAAGGGTCCGGGAAGCGCGGGCACGGTGCCGCGCGGCGGATCCGGCGCCACGGATCCGGGCTGGGCCAGGGAGAGTTGTAGACCTGGGAGCCTGTCAACGTCAAGGCGTAGCAAGCAAGTTGACGGTCAGACAGATATATGCGGAGTCCCGGCTCGGCGGAGGGTGAAGGCGGCACCCCATCGGCGTCACACGATGGACACCGTTTTTCCACACCTCCCTTGACCCTGGGTGTAACCATCGGTAACTTCCGAATCGGCTACTGCCGCGTAACGTGAAAGCCCTTGCGATGTCCGGGAGTTGTGAGGAGACGTGCGCGGCAGCCGCTGTCCGCGCCAGGACAACGTGCCACTGAAGCCCAACCCGCGTGACTATGCCCCTGGGAGCAGACATGGCCTCGTCCCCGGACGTCTCGTCCGCCGACCACCCCCCCGAGCAAGCCGGGGACCCAGCAAGCGGTTCCACGGAGAGACGCGGCCGGGTCCGGCTGCGCCGGGCCGCCGTCCTCGCGGTGCCCGCGACCGCGGCCGCCGCGGGCCTCGCGATCCTCACCGCCGAGGGAGCGCTGGGGGTGCAGTTCGCCATCTCCGGCATGCCGTTCGTGGTCACCGCCGACAAGCTCGAAGGCGATGGGTTCGCGCAGTTCGGCTCGCTGGACCACATGATCGAGAACAGCCCCAACGAGGGCGACACCGGCGGTCAGGTCCTGGTCGTCACCTCGGTGGTGAAGTCGGGCAAGCTGACCAACCTGTGCCAGAGCGTCGACCTCGGCGGCATCCAGCTCGTCCTCACCGCCGGCGACAAGGGCACGAAGGTGAGCGTGGACAACCTCGCCATCGACTCCGACGACATCACCGGCAACGCCGAGTTCAACAAGATCGAGATCGGCCGCGACGCCAGCACCCTCGACAAGGTCGACACCCGGGGCCTGCCGGGCGTCTACGCCCAGCAGGCGGACAAGGTCGTCATCACCGACCTGTACCAGCACAACTACGCCGCCACCGCGGCCGTCTTCAAACTTCCCGACCTGCACATGAGCTTCGGAAGCAAGGGCTGCCCGCGGTGAACCGCTTTCCACGCTGGCGGCGGTGGAGGGGCGGGCGGCCCTTCACGGGCGGGCTGCTGCTCGCGCTGGCGGGCACCGAGATCCTTCTGACCATGAAGGCCCCGATCTCGGTCGTGCTGCACACCGGCATGCAGGGGCTCGCGGGGTATCTCCTGCCGGCCCTGATGGTGGTGCTCGGTCTGCTGATCGTCTTCAATCCGGCCCAGCGCCTGTTCTACTCCATCACCGGAGCGCTGCTCACCCTGGGCACCTGGGTCACCTCCAACCTGGGCGGCTTCGTCATCGGTCTGCTCCTCGGGCTGATCGGCAGTTCGCTGGCCTTCGGCTGGCTGCCGGACCAGGAGCCCCGCCGGGTCCGCCGGCAGCGCCGCAAGCAGGCGCGGGCCGCCGCGGCCGAGGCGCTACGGCCCCCCGCGCCGCCCTCTCTTCCCGAGGCGGGCGGACCGGCTTGAGCGCGGCGCGCGTCGAGGAGCCCTGAACCCTCCTCGACGCGCCCGCCGCCGGACAGCGCACCTAGGGCCTGTCCGGCGGATCATGCCGCAGACGCGGGGCCTGGCACGCCCATCTGCGCTGACGAGGTCCCGCCGATATCCTGCGACCTGATCCGCCGGACAGGCCCTAGGCACCCGCCGCCACCAGCACGTCGATCGTCTCGGCGTGGGGGCCGGTTCTGGCCCACTCCAGTGGGGTGAGTCCGGTGCCGGCGTCCTCGCGCAGGGTGGGGTCGGCGCCATGGGCGAGCAGGACGCGGACCGTCTCGGTGTGGCCCCAGCAGGCGGCCGCGCACAGGGGCAGTCCGTCCGATCCGGGCCCGCCGCTCTCCGCGTCGGGCGGGGCGCCGGCCGCGAGCAGTCGCCGGGCGGCGTCCGCGTTTCCCTGGACCGAGGCCGCGTACAGGGGTGTTTCGCCGTGGACGTCCGGCGCCGCCGGATCGGCTCCGGCCCGCAGCAGCGTGTCGATCTGCTTCCCCGAGCCGCATATCGCCGCCTCGACGAGCCGTTTCGTCAGTTTCTTGCGCCGTCGTCGGTTCACGACCGACGAGCGTAGCGATCTCCGATCTCCTCGAGCGCGGGCAGGGACGGCGGAAATCCGCCAAGCCCGCCCGCATCATTGACGCGCACCCGTCACACCCCTACCGTCCTGATCGCCCCATCGAACCGCGTTCGGAATCTCGGACATACGCACAGATCGATCGCCCAAGGGCCCGCACCCCGTGGAGAGCACGATGACCACCCCCGCACCGCACCACCCCTCACGCCGTCTGTTCCTCGGCGCGGCCGCCGCCGTCCCGCTGGCCCTCACCCTCGGCTCCGGCACCGCCCACGCGGCCGACTCGGCGTACGTCATGGGCTACTTCACCGAGTCCCCGGACATGCTGGGCGCGGACTACGGTCTGCACCTCGCCGTCAGCACCGACGGGCTGGAGTGGACGCCGCTCAACCAGAACAACCCCGTCGCCTCCCCCACCGCGGGCTCCGGGGGCCTGCGCGACCCGTTCATCCTGCGCAAGCAGGACGGCACGTTCGTGGTGCTCGCGACGGACCTCAAGGGCACGGACTGGACCTACGTCAGTCAGTACATCCATGTCTGGGACTCGGTCGACCTGCGGACCTTCACCGGCTACCGGCGGATGAAGCTGCACGACATGAACACCCACAGCTGGGCCCCGGAGGCGTACTGGGACGCGAGCCGCGGCCAGTACGGGGTGATCTACTCCTCGGTCAACAGCAGCGGCCACAACGTGATCATGGTGAACTACACCAGCGACTTCGTCACCGCCGGCGCCCCGCAGGTCTTCTTCGACCCCGGTTACGACGTCATCGACGGCGATCTGGCGATCGGCGTGGGCGGCTACAACTACCTCTATTTCAAGAAGAACTCGACGCTCGTCGGCGCCCGTTCCACCTCCCTGGAACCGGGCAGCTTCACCCCGTTCAGCACCCCGGTCTCGCACGGCGGCACCGAGGCCCCGACCCTGGTCAAGTCCCTCACATCGCGCTCGACCTGGTACCTGTGGGGAGACACCTGGTCGCCCAACGGCGTGTTCTACGCCTGGCGGACCGACGACCTGGCGGCCGGCACCTGGACGGCGCTCGACCAGAGGACCTACACCCAGCCGCTCAACTCCAAGCACCTCACGATCCACCCGATCACCACGACCGAGTACGACAACCTCATCGCCCGCTGGGGCACCCCTACCTGGAACCGGCTGAAGTCCTACAACTACCCGGCCCGTTACATCCGCCACGCCGACTACGTCGGCCGCATCGACGCGTACGCCTTCGACCCGTACCCGGACTCCCAGTGGAAGCTGGTCCCGGGCCTGGCCGACAGCGCGGGAGTGTCCTTCCAGTCGGTCAACTACCCGACCCGCTATCTGCGGCACTACAACTACCAGCTGCGCCTGGACGCCAACGACGGCACCTCGACGTTCGCGGCGGACGCGACCTTCTACCGCACCGCGGGCCTGGCGGACGCGACATGGGCGTCGTTCCGGTCGTACAACTACCCGACGCGCTACATCCGGCACGCCGACTACGTCCTGCGCATCGACCCCGTCTCCACGGCCTCCGAGCGACAGGACGCGACCTTCCGCGTGGGGTACTGAGACCTGGTTCCGGTCAGGACGGCCCGGGTGCCCTCGTCGCGCGGGGCACCCGGGCCGGTCCGTTCGTCGTCGTGCGTACGGACCGTCAGTCCAGGCCGGCCGACTTCAGCCAGGCCCTGGCGACGTCGAGCGGGTCCTTGTTCTCCAGCTGGACCTTGGTGTCCAGGTCGCGGAGGGTCTTGGTGTCGAGCTTGGCGGAGACGGCGTTGAGGGCGGCGACGCCCTCGTCGGACAGACCGCTCTTGTAGACGAGCGGGGTCACGTTCGCGAAGCCGAAGAGGTTCTTCGGGTCCTGGAGGACGACGAACTTCTCCTTGGTGATGCTCGCGTCGGTGGTGAAGATGTCCGCGGCCTGCACGGTGTTCTTCTTCAGCGCAGCCTTGGTGAGCGGGCCGCCCGCGTCGAGCGCCTTGAAGTTCTTGAACTTCAGGCCGTAGACCGACTCCAGGCCGAGCATGCCCTGCTGGCGGGTCTGGAACTCCGGCGAGCCGCCGAGGACCAGGTCCGGCGCGGCGTCCTTGAGGTCCGCGAGCGTCGATTCCCCGGTGAGGTTGTACTTCTTGGCGGTCTCCGCGTTGATCGTGACGGAGTCCTTGTCCTCGGCCGGGGACGACTCCAGCAGCGTCAGCTTGGAGTCGAGCTTGGCCGCCAGGGCGGCGTTCACGGTGGAGACCGACTTCTGCTCGGCCTTGGCGTCGAGGTAGGCCAGCAAAGAACCGTTGTACTCCGGGAGAACGGTGATGGAGCCGTTCTTGAGCAGGCCGTAAGTGGTCTCGCGGCTGCCGATGTTCGGCTTGTAGGACACCTTGATGCCCTTGGCCTTCAGGGCTTCGCCGTAGATGTCGGCGAGGAGGATGCTCTCCGCGAAGTTGTTGGAGCCGACGACGACGGTGCTGCCGTCGGCCTTGCCTCCGTCGAGCGGGTTGTCGGAGTCGTCGGAGGAGCCGCATCCCGCCAACAGGGCCGTCGCCGCGGCGAGCGCGACGGCTGCCGCGCCGGGGTGTCTCCGGATGGACCTGTTGCTGTGGGCTTTGGAAGTCACGTTTCCGTTCCGGGCTCTGGGGGTCGGTGAAGCTCGCTGTCCCCGATCCAATCCAGCCGCTTCTCGGTCAGTCAAGGGCGGCTGTGTTAACGATTCACTTCGTATCAGGGGCGGTTGAACATCGAAGAGGGTCGGAGGCGCTTCGTAATTGATTCTTGACGTAGGGCAACCCCTTGATCGTTCAAGAAGGCGATAGTCTCGCCGGAGTTGACGTCGGTCACATCGGCGCGTGGGGGTCGCTCCGGTTTCGTCAAGCATCACGCGTGATGCCGACGCGAAATTGACCGAAAGTCGAAGAACGTCGATCGAAGTCGGCCAGAAGCGCGCGTCGCGCGCCGGTGGCAGCACCCCACGAAGGAGGCCCGGTGTCCACGAAAGAAGTGGACGCGCCCGTCCGGCCGGCACCCTCGCCCGTGCGCGGGGGTCTGCGGGGCTTCGCCGACCGGTGGCCCTTCCAGCGCAAGCTCACCCTGCTCGTCGGCGTGCCGCTCGCCGTGATCGTGGTGCTGCTGGCCTATCTCGTCGTCGACCTGGTCCAGGAGTCCGACCGGGCCGAGAGCGCCGCGCAGTTGGCGCGCGACAGCGCCCAGGTCGCCCGGCTGGTCTCGCTCGTCGAGGCCGAGCACCAGCAGGCCATCGTGCTCTCGGTGCGCCACGAGGCGTCCTTCGACGGCGGCACGCCCTCCACCGACCCCTACCGTCTGGCCCAGGTCACCGTCGACACCCAGGTCCGCACGGTCCGCGAGACCTTCGGGGACCGGCTGCCGGCCACCGAGGCGCAGGCGCTGCGGGAGATCGAGGGCCTGGCCGGCCTGCGCAGCACCATCGAGCAGGGCTATCTGCCCGCCGACAACATCGACCCGGCGTACTCCGGCGCGGCCCGCGGCCTCATCGACGGTCTGGGCCTGGACCGCAACGCCGCGCTCGCCACCACCTTCACCGGCAATCTGCTCGACTCGCTGCTGCGCGCCGACGCCGCGCACGGCGCCTACGAGACCGGCGTGTTCTCGGCGCGCACCGGGGACACCAACGCGCTGATCGAGTTCACCGGCGCGGTCGGCTCGTACGAGCTGTACACCTACCAGGCCGAGCGGTTCGCCCAGTTCGCCACCGAGGACCAGGCCGACCGGCTGGGCGGCATCGAGCACAACGCCTCGCAGGCCGCGATCGACCGGCACTACGCCGAGCTGGCGGTCGACCCCAGCTCCCTGCAGGCCGGCTCCACCGCGCAGATCCGCACCGCGCTGCGCGACGCGCTCGGCTCCTACGGCGACTACCAGCAGCAGGCCGAGATCCGGCTGAAGGTCACCGGCTCGCTCATCGACGAGATCGCCGACCGGGCCGAGGACGCGGCGAGCAGCGCCGAGTGGCGGGTGGGCGTGCTGCTGAGCCTGACGCTCATCGGTTTCGCGCTGTGGATCGGTTTCTCCGTGCTCGTACGGCGCTCGGTGATCCGGCCCGTGCTGGCGCTCACCGGGGCCGCGCAGGAGGTCGCCGACGTCGCCGGGCGCGAGCTGGCGCGGGTGGCCGACGACGACGCCGAGGAGAGCGGGCCGCCGCGGCTGCGCGAGCTGCCGGTCACCGCCGACGACGAGATCGGCGAACTCGCCGAGGCGTTCAACAACGTGCAGACCACGGCGGCGGCGCTGCTGGAACGGCAGGTGCTCAGCCGGCGCAACGTCGCCGAGATGTTCGGCAACGTGGGGCGCCGTGTCAGCAATTTGACGACACGTCAGCTCGCGCTGATCGACGCCGTGGAGCGCGGCGAGACGGACCCGGCCCTGCTGGAGCGGCTGTACTCCATCGACCACATCGCCGTGCGTCTGCGGCGCAACGCCGACTCCCTGATGCTGCTGGCGGGCATCCGCGAGACGGTGCTGGACTCGGGTCCGAGCGCGCTGACCAACGTCGTACGGGCCGCGCTCGGGCAGATCGAGGGGTACCAGCGGGTTCAGCTGCACGCCGGGACCGAGCTCATGGTCGAGCCCGACATCATCGGCGACCTCACGCTGATGATGGCGGAACTGCTGGAGAACGCCGTCTCGTTCTCCCCCGCCGACAGTTCCGTCGAGGTCACGGTGAGCGCGGGCGAGAAGGCGGCGTTCATCACGATCGCCGACCACGGGCTCGGGATGAGCGCGGAGCGCCTCGCCGAGGAGAACGCCCGGCTGGTCCGCCGCGAGCGCCTCGACCTCGTCCCGACGAAGGTGCTGGGCCTGTTCGTGGTGGGCGCGCTGGCGCGCCGCTGGGACATCGACGTGACCCTCACCCGTACGCCGGGCGGCGGTGTGACGGCGGAGGTGGCCATCCCGTCGTCCCTGCTGCTGACGCTGAGCGGGGTCGAGGTGAGCGGGGCAACGGCTTCCACACCGGTCGCGGAACGGGCGGCTGCCTCCACACCGGCGACGGAGCAGACGCCCGCCTCCGCGCCGGTCACCGATCAGGCGACCGCCCCGACACCGGGTACGGAGTCCGCGTCCGACTCCGCCCCGACCGGCCCCACCCCCTCCGCCCCGGCCACCACCGCGGCCGCGGGCGCCCTCCCCCGCCGCACCCCGCGCCGCGACCCCGCCGCGTCCGACACCGGGACCCCGCTCATCCCCCGGGCCCGCGCGGAACAGCCGGCCCCCGCCGGGCAGCCGGACGGTGCCGGGCAGCCGGGCGGTGCCCGGCCGCTGCGGCGCCGGGTGCGCGGGGCGACCCTGCGGACGTCCGCCGAGGCGGAGGCCCAGCAGGCCGCCCGCCGGGCCGTACCCCCCGCCGACGCGGACGCGGTCCGCAGCGCGCTGGAGGAGTTCGAGGCGGCGGTGGAACGCGCTCACCGCGACACCGCGGAGATCCCCGTCGGCGGTCTGCGGGGCCACGACGGAGCCACGACGCCCGCCGAGGACCGACCCCCCGTCGGCGACCGCACCCCCGTGCAGGACCAGAACCACCTTCCGGAAGGAGCCGAGCAGTGAGTACGTCGACAGGTGACACCCCGACGGCCGACGCCACGCCGACCGATCTGCGGGCCGCCGCAGCCGACTTCACCTGGCTGCTCAACCGTTTCGCCACCGAGACGGCGGGCGTCGTCGACGCCATCGCCGTGTCGTCCGACGGCCTGCTCATCGCCGTGTCGGAGCTGCGCGAGCACGCGGACTCCGAGCGGCTGGCCGCGATCGTCTCCGGCATCACCAGCCTCGCGGCCGGCGCCTCCGGCAACTACGGCCTGGGCGGACTGAACAAGGTCATCATCGATCTGGAGGGCGGGCATGTCCTGGTCTCCGCGATCGGCAGCGGCGCCGTCCTCGGCGTGGTCACCGACAAGGAGGCCAAGCTGGGCAACATCGCCTACGAGATGACGGTGTTCGCCAACCGCGCCGGCGCCGCGCTCAGCCCGCAGCTGGTACTGGAGCTGAAGAACTCCGTCGGCGCCGCCCAGAGCCAGGCCAAGAGCCAGGCCAGGAACAAGGGCAGACTGCGCTGACGGGCCGCCGCCCGGCCGGGGAGCGGTCAGCGGCGGCAGGCCCGGGCAGCGAGAAGAGAAAGAGGACCACCGATGGCGGACGGCCGCACTGAGCGCGGCGCCGGTGAGGACGGCGCCGCACCGGTCGGCCCCGCCCCCGCCGTGCGCCCTTTCCTGGTCACCGCCGGCCGGGTGGCGGGCGGCGGTGACCGGGCGGAGTCCGGCGGCCGGCCGATGCCCGTCGAGACCCAGCTGGTGGCGACCGCCGCCGGGCTCGACGCGCTCGACCGGCTCTCCTTCGAGCGGCACGACATCGTCGCCGCCTGCCGCCGCCCGCAGTCCATCGCGGAGATCGCGGCGCGGCTGCGGCTGCATCTGAACGTGGTGCGGGTCCTCGCCGAGGACCTGCGCGCGGCGGGGCAGCTGACGGTGCACGTGCCCGACTCCGGCGTCACCCATGACGCCTCCGTTCTGCGCAGGGTTATCGATGGCCTGCGGGCCATCCCCGACTCCCGAGGGGTACTCCGTGACACCGACTGACCCGACCGCCGGCGGCGCGGCCGCGCAGGCCGCCGTACGGCCGCCGCTGCCGGTGAAACTGGTGATCGCGGGCGGTTTCGGCGTGGGCAAGACGACGGCCGTCGGGTCGATCTCCGAGATCGAGCCGCTGACCACCGAGGCGGCCATCACCGAGGTCGCGGCGGGCGTCGACGACCTCTCGCACACGCCGCGCAAGACGACGACCACGGTGGCGATGGACTTCGGCTGCATCACCATCGATCCGACGCTGAAGCTGTATCTGTTCGGCACGCCCGGGCAGGAGCGGTTCGGTTTCATGTGGGACGACATCGTCGAGGGCGCGGTCGGCGGGCTGGTGATCGTCGACACGCGGCGGCTGGACGACTGCTACGCGGCCGTGGACTACTTCGAGCACAAGGGCATCCCGTTCGCCGTCGCGATCAACGCGTTCGACGGGAAGGTGGAGCACACGCTGGACGAGGTGCGCTGGGCGCTCGACGTCACCGACGGCGTGCCGCTGGTCGTCTTCGACGCGCGGGAGCGGGGCTCGGTGCGGGACGCGCTGCTGGTGGTGCTGGAGCAGGCGCTGAGCCGGGCGGAGAGCTGACGGGGCGGCCGTCTCATCCGAAACGGCCGCCCGCACCAGGCTTCAGACCCGGTGCCGTACGCCGGGCGACACCGCGATCCGGCCCGCCGCCCAGAACACGGCGAGCGTGGCCAGGGCCAGTCCCGCGACCAGGGTGGCGCCGCCGACGACCTTCTCGTAGTCGTGCTGGTAGAGGCCGTCGATGATGAACCGGCCGAGGCCGCCGAGCGAGACGTAAGCGGCGATGGTGGCCGTGGAGACGATCTGGATGGCGCCGGAACGCAGGCCGCTGAGGATCAGCGGGAGCGCGGCGGGCAGTTCGACCTGGAAGAGCACTCCGGCCTCGCTCATGCCCATGCCCCGCGCGGCGTCGACCGGTGAGGGGTCGACGGAGCGCATCGCCTCGTAGGTGGTGACGAGGATCGGCGGGATGGCGAGGACGACCAGCGGGATCATCACGTTCACCAGGCCGAAGCCCAGCAGCAGGGTCATCAGCACCAGCAGGCCGAAGGTGGGCAGGGCGCGCCCGCCGGTGGCGATCAGGGCGATGGCGTTGCCGCCGCGCCCGTAGTGGCCGGTGACCAGGCCGGTCGGCAGCCCGATGAGGGCGGCGAGGGCGAGCGCCTGCAGGGTGTATCGGATGTGTTCCCCGACGCGTGTGGGGATGCCGTCGTAGCCGTGCCAGTGGGCGCTGTCGCTGAAGAAGGCGTTGATGAAGTGGAGCACATTCACCGGGCTGCGCCCTCCAGTTCGGGCTTCGGCCTGCGCCGATCACGGGTGCCGCGCGGCATCCACGGCGTCAGCAGCAGGCGTACGACGACCAGCAGGGCGTCGACGAGGATGGCGAGGCCGGCCATGCTGAGGACGGCGTTCACGGCGAGTTCGGGCCGGTTGTAGATGTTCGCGTCGTTGATGAGATTGCCGAGGCCGCCCTGGTTTCCGATGAGCGCGCCGATGCTGACGAGGCTGATGCTGGACACGGTCGCCACGCGGAGCCCGGCGATGATCGCGGGCACCGAGATCGGCAACTGGACCTGGACGTAGCGGCGTACGGGTCCGAAGCCCATGGCTTTCGCGGCGGCGAGTGTTTCCTGCGGGACCGAGCGGACGGCGTCGACGATCGCGGGGACGAGAACGACGAGGCTGTAGACGGTGAGCGGGATCATCACCGTGAGCTCGGTCTGGCCGGTGTAGTCGATGAGGATCACGAAGAACGCCAGTGAGGGAATGGCGTAGAGCACGGTCGTCACCCACAGCACGGGCGGGTAGAGCCAGCGGAAGCGGACGCACAACTGGGCGAGCGGCAGGGCGATCACGAGCCCGGCCAGCACCGGCAGCAGGGCCTCGCGCACGTGGAGGCCGACGAGTCCGAGCCAGCTGTGCTGGAGGTCGCTGGGGATGTCGAAGAGGCGGTCCCAGTTCATCCGGCGACCTTCGTGGTGTCGCCGGCCGGGCTCTGTTCCGCGTGGGCGCCGCGGATCGCCTCGGCGATGGTCTGCTGGGAGACGACTCCGGTCACCCGTCCTTCGGTGTCGACGGCGACGGCCCAGCCGGTGGGCGAGAGCACGGCGCAGTCGAGGGCGGCCCGCAGGGAGTCCGTGCCGGCGACGAACGGCCGTCCGTGGGGCAGCAGTCGGGACCGGTCGATGCTTCCGGCGGTCAGGTCGCTGGGCTCGCTCCAGCCGAGCGGTCGGCCGTCGAGGTCCGTGACGAGGAGGTAGGGGGTGTCGGCCGCGGTGCGGGCGGCGATCTGCTCGGCCGTGGAGTCGGTCGCGACGATCGGGGTGGTGAGCAGGTCGAGTCCCGCGGAGGAGAAGAAGGACAGCCGCCGGATGCCGCGGTCGGCGCCGAGGAAGTCCTCGACGAAGTCGTCGGCGGGGTGGGTGAGCAGTTCGGCGGGCGGGGCGAACTGGGCGAGGCGGCCGCCGGTGCGCAGCACGGCGACCATGGTGCCCAGTTTGACGGCCTCGTCGATGTCGTGCGTGACGAAGACGATGGTCTTGCCCAACTCCTCCTGGATTCTGAGGAGTTCGTCCTGGAGTCCCTTGCGGACGATCGGGTCGACGGCGGAGAACGGCTCGTCCATGAGCAGGACGGGCGGGTCGGCGGCGAGGGCGCGGGCGACGCCGACGCGCTGCTGCTGGCCGCCGGAGAGCTGGTAGGGGTAGCGCCGGGCGAGCGCCGCGTCGAGGCCGACGCGGTCCATCAACTCGCGGGCACGGGCGCGGGACCTGTCCTTGCTCCAGCCGAGCAGGCGGGGCACGGTGGCGATGTTGTCGAGGATGGTGCGGTGTTGGAAGAGCCCGGCGTTCTGGATGACGTAACCCATGGACCGGCGCAGGGTGTTGACGGGCTGCTGCTGGATGTCCTGGCCGTCGAGGAGGATGGTGCCCTCGCTCGGTTCGACCATCCGGTTGATCATGCGCAGGGTGGTGGTCTTGCCGCATCCGGAGGGACCGACGAGGACGGTGATGGATCGGTCGGGTATCTCGAGAGAGAGCCGGTCGACCGCCACCGTGCCGTCCGGGTACCGCTTGGTGACTGAATCTATCCGTATCAAAACGCCGAATACCCTTCGGGACTGGCAGAATCCGCCCGCTCCTGAACGCGCTCGCACGGGCCGTTGCGGGGAGAGTCTAGACCTGTTGTGTTGCGGCAGTTCGACGGACGAACGGGCCGCGCGCCGGCATCCGGCTCACGCCGCGACCGGCCACCCCGCCGTCCGCAGCACCCTGCGCCCCGCGTCCACCGCGAACACCTCGCAGCCCTCCCGCGCGGCCGCCCAGTCGACGCCCTCCGGGCCCATCGCGAAGGCCGCCGTCGCCATGGCGTCCGCCTGCGTGAGGGTCGGCGCGACGACGCTGAGGCTGAGCAGGCCGGTCGCCGCCCGGCCGGTACGGCCGTCCACGATGTGGTCGCCGCGCTCGTAGCGCGCGGAGGTGGCGATCGCCCCGTCGGTGAGCTCGACCACGGTGCACAGCTGGTCGGCGTGCTCCGGATGCCGTACGCCCACGCGCCAGGGGCCGCCCGAAACAACCACGTCTCCCCCGGCGTTGAGGCAGAAGCGACGCGTCCCGGCGGCCGTCAGCAGATCCCCCGCCCGCTGCACCGACCACCCCTTCACCATCGCGCAGGGATCGAAACCCCGGCCGGGCAGCCGGACGTCGAAGGCCCCGCCCGTCGCGATCCGGTACTCCTCGCACAGGTCGAGCACCTCGGTGAGGTCGGCGCTCAGCTCCCCGGCGGCCAGCTCGCCGCGCCCGTGACGGGAGACCTCGCTGTCGGGCCGGAACGGGCTGAACCGCTCGTCCACCTCCCGCAACCAGTCGAAGACGGTGTCGTCGAGGCCCGCCGGGACGACCGCGTCATCGATGCGCAGCGAGACGGGAAAGCCCATGACGTGCTCGACCCGGCGCACGGTCAGGCGCCGCCCTTCGCGTCGATCGCCGCCTGGAGCGACTCCTTGTAGCCCTCGCTCGTGATGGTGGCCCCGGACACGGTGTCGATGTCCGCGCTCTGCGCCTCCAGGGTCTCGGCGATCAGCTTCGGTACGGCCGCCTCCGTCTGCGGGTGGTCCGGCGCCTTCAGCATCCGTACGGCGGTGATCTTCCCGCCGGTGTACGTCACCTCGACCTGTACGTCGCCCTTCTCCGTGTTCACGGTCGTACCGGCGACAACGGTTCCGCCGGCCGCGGGCGTGGACGCCGGCGCGGCCGCCTCGGTGTCCGAGGAGGAGGACGCGGTGGACGGCTCGTAGCGCCAGACGGGGATCAGCCCGGCGATCGACAGGACCAGGACCGGCAGTGCTCGTTTCACAGTGTCTCTCTCATCCCGCTCACAGTTGTGCTCCCATCCCGCTCACAGCGTTTCTGTCATCCCGCCAGGCTGAACCGCTCGAAGTGGATCTGCGGCCGGGGTACGCCGAGTTCGCGCAGGGTGCCGAGGACCGCCTTCATCATCGGCGGGGGACCGCACAGATAGACGTCCCGCCCGGCGATGTCCGGCACGAGGAGCGACAGCGCGTTCGGTGCCAGCCGGTCCGGGACGGACGGGCCGGTGACCAGGTGGAGTTCGGCGCCCTTGGCGTGCGCCAGCTCGCGCAGTTCGTCGTAGAGGACGGCGTCGCGTTCGCCGGTGACGCGGTAGATCACCACCGCGTGGCCGTGCAGCTCCTCCAGCAGGGCGCGGATGGGGGTGACGCCGACGCCGCCCGCGATGAGCACGGCGTCGGGGCGGGTGCGGTGCAGGGTGGTGAAGGCGCCGTAGGGACCCTCGGCGAAGACGCGGGTGCCGGGCTCGATGTGGCGCAGCGCGGCGGAGCCGGGGCCGGCGGCCTTGACGGTCAGGCGCAGCCGGGTGCCGTCCGGGGCGGCCGACAGGGAGAAGGGGTTGGCCTGCCACCAGCGGTCGCGGGTGAGGAAGCGCCACAGGAAGAACTGGCCGGCCCGGGCGGGCAGCCGGTCCAGGTCGCGGCCGGTGATGTAGACGGAGACGACGTTGTCCGACTCGGGGACGACGGCCTCGACGCGCAGCTGGTGGCGCAGGTTGCGCCACAGCGGCAGCACCAGCCGGCCGAGGAACACCGCGGCGAGGGCGACACCCCACAGCGCGTACCAGTAGGTCTTCGCGGCGGACGACGCGGTGAACGTCGTTCCGACGGCGACCTGGTGGGTGAAGGCCAGCACCACGGCGACGTAGGTGTAGAGGTGGATGAAGTGCCAGGTCTCGTAGGCGAGCCGGCGCCGGGCCCAGCGGGCGGAGACGGCACCGACGACCAGGATCAGGGCGAACGCGACGATCGCGCGCAGCACGCCCTCGGCGGTCTCGGCGAGGTCGACGAGCTGGTTCAGCGGGTCCATCGAGCCGGCCATGTCGGCGTAGCCGAAGGTGATGAACACGACGTGCCCGACGAGGGTCCACAACAGGCCGAAGCCGGTCCAGCGGTGCCAGTCGGTCAGCCGGTCCATGCCGATCCGGCGGTCGAGCCAGGGCAGCCGGGCCACCAGCAGCAGCTGGAAGGCCATGAACAGGGCGGCGTACAGGCCGGCGAACCGGCCCAGCACGACGAGGGCGTTCGAGCCGAATCCGGCGTCGGCGGCGAAAGAGGTCACGACGGCCGCGTTCGCGGCCAGCACGGCGTACAGGCCGACGCGGGCCACGACCTTGGGGCGTATCGCCGTGGGGGGTGAGGGAGGCGATTGGACGGTCGTCACGGACGAAAGACTCCTTGGGCGGGACCCCGTGGCCGGGAATCCCTCGATCTGGTCCTCGGCACACTCGGAGTACTCGGGATGCTCGGGATGCTCGCGATACAGAGCCTTGCCGACCGACGCTGTCGTTTTCCTGTCGTACAACTTTCAAGAGGATATCGATCTGCCCGGGAGCGACGGCCGGGGGCGGCGGGCCGGGGCGCGTGACGCAGTATGAGCGGGTGGAAAAAGTACGACTCCTCGTCGTGGACGACGACCCGCCGATCGCCGATCTCGTGGCGACGGTCGCCCGTTACGAGGGCTGGGACGCCGTCACGGCGCATTCGGGCGAGGAGGCGCTGAGCCGCGCCGCCGAGTTCCGCCCGGACATCGTGGTGCTCGATCTGATGCTGCCGGACATCGACGGTTTCGGTGTCCTGGACGGGCTGCGCCGCTCGGGGACGATGGTGCCGGTGGTGTTCCTGACGGCGCGGGACGGGGTCGCGGACCGGGTGGCGGGGCTGACCCGGGGCGGCGACGACTACCTGGTGAAACCATTCGCCGTGGAGGAGCTGATGGCCCGGCTGCGCACGGTCCTGCGCCGCGCCGCGGGCCCCGGTTTCCAGCGGTCGATGCTCCGGGTCGCCGATCTGACGATGGACGAGGACACCCGTGAGGTCCGCCGGGGCGGACAGCTGCTGACGCTCACCCCCACCGAGTACGAGGTGCTGCGCTATCTGCTGCGCAAGTCGCCGACCGTGCTCACCAAGGCGCAGATCCTCGACCATGTGTGGGAATACGGCTTCGGCGGCCGCTCCAACGTCGTGGAGCTGGTGGTCAGCCGGCTGCGCCGCAAGCTCGACGCGACGGGCGAGCCGCTGATCCAGACGGTACGCGGTTTCGGATACGTCATACGGCAGGCGGCGGAGTGATCGGCCGGCTGCGGCGGACGTATCGCAGGCTGCGGCTCGGCACCCGGCTGGCGCTGAGTCTGGGGGCGCTGTCCCTGGTGGTGTTCGCGGTCGTCGGCACCTGTCTGACCACGTACATGCGCGACTATCTGTCGGCGCAGCTCAACGACCAGCTCAAGCTGGCGCAGGTGGCCCAGTCCAAGAGCATCGCGGCGTCCGGCACGCTGGACGGCAAGAAGTACTACCGCTGGTACTACGCGGTGTACGACGTGTCGGGCGGCACGCCGGTGCTGCGCAAGCCGGAGGACCCGGCGGACGTGCCGGAGGACGTCGACCGGCTGACCGCGCTGGCGCGGGCGCAGACGGCGGCGGGCACGGAGGTCCTGCGCACCGAGAACCTGCGGGGCGACGGCGAGTACCGGCTGCGCGCGTGCGAGGTGGAGCCCGGCGTGGTCCTGGTCAGCGGTGCGCCGCTGGACGACATCGACGACACCGTGCACCGGTTGATCACCGTGCAGGTCGTCGCGTTCGGGCTCGCGCTGGCGGCGCTCGTGGTGTTCGGCCGGGCGATGCTGCGGCGCGGTCTGAAACCGCTGTCCGACATGGCGCACACCGCGCACGGCATCGCCTCGCACGATCTCACCGAGTCGGCGGCGCGGCTGCCGTTGCGGGCGGACCGGCCGGGCGGCGGACCGGAGGTGGAGGAGCTGCGGACGGCGTTCAACACGATGCTGGAGCACATCGACGACTCGCTCGCGGTGCGCGCGGAGGCCGAGCAGCGGCTGCGCCGCTTCGTCGCGGACGCCTCCCACGAGCTGCGGACACCGCTGATGTCCGTACGCGGTTACGCGGACCTGTTCCAGTACGCGGCGGCGAACGCGCCCGAGGAGCGGGAGCGGCATCTGGCCCGGCTGCGCGCCGAGGCAGCCCGGATGGGCGTGCTCCTCGACGATCTGCTGCTGCTCGCGCGGCTGGACGCGGCGGAGGTGGACGCGCCGCTGCGGATGACGGACGCGGATCTGGTGGAGCTGGTGGAGCAGGCGGCGGACGCCTTCCGCGCGACCCATCGCGACCACCCGCTGACGGTGGCCCCGGGCCCGGACCGGCTGACGCTCCGCGGGGACCCGCAGCGCATCCGGCAGGTCCTGGACAACCTGCTCACCAACGCGGCCGTGCACACCCCTGCCGGGACCCCGGTGTCGGTGGAGGTGTCGGTCGCCGAGCGGTCGGTCGTCGGACAGTCGGTCGTCGGCCGGTCGGCGGTGATCCGTGTCGCCGACCGCGGCCCGGGTATCCCGTCCGGCGACCGCGCGCGGGTCTTCGACCGCTTCTACCGGGTCGACAAGGCCCGCAGCCGCGACCGCGGCGGCAGTGGTCTCGGCCTGTCGGTGGCGAGTTCACTGGTCCGGGCCCACGGCGGAACGATCACCCTCGACGACGAACCCGACCACACGGTCTTCACGGTGACCCTGCCCCTGCGCCGATGAACCCTCCCCGCCCGCTGGGATGAGCGACCCGCCGGTGGGGCAGAACCTTATCCAGACCGCACCGCAGTAGCAGACAGCACCGCAGTCGCCCCTCCGCCCACGGGGCGTCGGTTTTCGGACACCGCGCCGTCACACCGGAGGGGAACGCCTTCCCCCGTCCCCCTCCCCGCCGTGGGCCCCGGGCCCTGCCCGATCCGTCAGCCGTGCCGCCGAGGCGTGGCGTGACGCGGAAGGACGACGTGCGCCGTGTCCCTGTTGCCGCTCGACGACGCCACCGCCCCGCTGCCCGTACCCCTGGGCCGCGCCCGCCCCCTCTCCCCCTCCGCCGCCCGGCACGCCCGCCGCGCCCTGAGCCTGGTCCCGCTTCTGTTCCTGGGCGTGTGGGCGGCCCTGGACTGGCGCACGGTGCGCGACGGGGTGACCCGGCTCGCCGGAGCCGACCCGTGGTGGCTGCTGCTGGGCGCGCTGTTCACGTTCCTGGGCTGTGTGGCCGCGGCCTGCATCCGGCAGGGTGCCGTCCCGGACCGGCTGCCGCCCGGCCTGCTGATCGCCTCGCAGTTCGCCGCGGGCGCGGCCAACCATCTCCTGCCGGCGAGTCTCGGCGCGCACGCGGTCACCCTGCGCTTCCTTCAGCGCCAGGGCGTCCCGATGCCCCGGGCGACCGCGTCGCTCGCCCTGTACTCCCTGGTCAGGGCGATCGCGAAGACCCCGGTGGTGCTGGTGTTCCTGCTCGCCGCCCCGAACGCCGTACGCCCCGCGGCGCTGCTCCCGGACGCCCGCACCCTGCTCGTGGCGGTCGCCGGCGTACTGCTTCCCCCGGCGTCGGCCGTCGTGGTGCTGACCGCGATCCGTCCGCTGCGCCGCCCCGCGCTGGACTTCGTCCGCACGGCGCTGCGCGGCGTACGGCAGCTGCACACCCGCCCGAGCCGCTTCCTGCCGCTGTGGGGCGGGGCGATGGCGGCCCCGCTGATCCAGGCGGGCATCGTCGCCTCGGTCGGCACCGCGCTCGACGTCCCGCTGTCCTGGGCGCAGTTGGCGTTCGCCTACCTCGCGGCGAGCACGGCGGCGGGCGCGGTGCCGGCCCCCGGTGGCATCGGCCCGATGGACGCGGCGCTGGTCCTCACCCTCGCCGCCTACGGCACCCCGCTGTCCCTGGCCACGGCCACGGTCATCGGGTACCGCGTCCTGACGGTCTGGCTCCCGCTGCTGCCGGGGATGCTGGTGATCTCGGCGATGGTGCAGCGGGAGGCCCTGTGACGGTCGCCCGCGGAAGCCTCAGTCCCGCGCCGGCTCCAGCCGCAGCGAGATGCTGTTGATGCAGTACCGCTGGTCGGTGGGGGTCGGGTAGCCCTCCCCGGCGAAGACATGGCCGAGGTGCGAGCCGCACCGGGCGCAGCGCACCTCGGTGCGGAGCATGCCGTGGGAACGGTCCTCGATGAGCTCCACCGCGTCGGTGTCCTTCGGGTCGTAGAAGGACGGCCAGCCGCAGTGCGAGGCGAACTTGGTGTCGGAGGTGAACAGTTCGGCGCCGCACGCCCGGCAGGAGTAGACGCCCGTGGTCGTGGTGTCGGTGTACTCACCGGTGAACGCGGGCTCCGTCGCGGCCTGCCGCAGGACGGCGTACTCGGCCGGGGTCAGCTCCGCGCGCCACTGCTCGTCGGGCTTTTCGACGTCGTACGACATGAGGGCCAACCCCTTTACTTGTCCGCGAGACGGTCCAGAATGCGCGGGCCGAGGTCCGTCACGTCCCCCGCGCCCATGGTGAGAACGAGATCGCCGGGCTTCGCCATTCCCGCGACGACGTCCGGTGCGGCGTCCTTGTCGTGCACGGGCGTCACATCGGCGCCCGCCGCCCGCGCGGCGTCGATGATCAGCTCGCTGGTGACGCCGGGGATCGGGTCCTCGCGGGCGGGGTAGATGTCGAGGACGACGGAGGCGTCGGCGAGGGCCAGCGCCTGGCCCATCTCCTGGCCCAGTTCCTGGGTGCGGGAGAAGAGGTGGGGCTGGAAGAGGACGAGGATCCGGGCGTCGCCGGCCGCGGCCCGCATGGCCTCCAGGTCGGCGGTCATCTCGGTGGGGTGGTGGGCGTAGGAGTCGATGACCTGGACGCCCGCCTCCTCGCCCTTGAGCTGGAGGCGCCGCTTGACGCCGGTGTACGCGGCGATCGCGGGGGCGAGTTCGGCCGCCGGGATGCCGAGGGCGACGCCGGCGGTGAGGGCGGCGACGGCGTTGTGGGCGTAGTGCCGGCCGGGGACGGAGACCGTGAAGACGATCTCCTGGCCGTCGAGCAGGACGGTGACCTCGCTCTTGAGGCCCTGCGCGACCACGGAGAGCACGCGGACGTCGGCGTCCTCGGCCTCGCCGTACCTGACGACGCGCACGCCGTCGATCCGGCGGGTCAGCTCGCGGGCGCCCTCGTGGTCGGCGGAGATCACCAGCGTGCCGCCGGGCACGATCTTCCCGGCGAACGTCTCGAAGGACTCGTAGATCTCGTCCATGGAGGCGTAGTTGGCGTGGTGGTCCAGCTCCACGTTGAGGACGATGGCCACCTCGGGCGCGTACGTGTGGAAGCTGCGGTCGGACTCGTCGGCCTCGGCGACGAAGATCTCGCCGTCGCCGTGCAGGGCGTTGGAGCCGGGGGCGTCCAGGTCGCCGCCGATGGCGTACGACGGCTCGCGGCCCAGCTCCGACAGGGACACGGCGAGCATGGAGGTGGTGGTCGTCTTGCCGTGGGTGCCGGCGACGGCGATGGCCCGCAGGCCCTCCATCAGCGCGGCGAGCGCGTCGGAGCGGTGCACGACGGGGATCCCGAGTTCGGCGGCGCGGACGAGCTCGGGGTTGTCCTTGCGGATCGCCGAGGAGACGACGACGCAGCTGGCGTCGTCGGCGAGGTGCCCGGCGGCGTGCCCGATGTGCACGGTCACGCCGAGTGCCCGCAGCGCGTCGGCGGTGGCCGACTCCTTGGCGTCGCTGCCGGCGACCCGGGCCCCGCGCTGGGCGAGGATCTTGGCGATCCCCGACATCCCGGCCCCGCCGATGCCGATGAAGTGCGGTCGGTCCATGGCGGAAGGGATGCCGGGTGCCATGCGTGATCTCCAAGGATGCGGTGCGTACGAGGATGAAGCGGCTCCAGCCTATTGCCTGCGCCCACCGCACCTGTGGAAAGGGGCTACGCCTTGCTGTGCGAGAAGAGCTTCAGCACCGGGACGCCCACCTTGTGCCGGGCTCGCGAGGCCCAGTCGCGGTGGAAGAACTCCTCCACGTAGTGGGGGTCGGTCAGCACGATCACCTCGTCGGCCCGCACCTCGTCGACGACGGCCTTCAGCGCGTCCAGCGGATGGTCCTCGACGAACCGCCCCTGCGCCGGGCTCCCGGCGGTGCGCAGGGCCGTGAGGGACACCTCCAGCGCCCGTTCCGCGACGCTCGCGGCCTCCTCCCCCTCCGGCGTCTCCCCTTCCCGCACGGCCTCGTCCAGCTCGCCGAGGGCGATGTCGTCGATGGCCCGGAGCAATCGGTCCGCCTGATCGCCGCGCGGCTGGAGGAGCACATGGAAGGAGACCGGTTCGTCGCCGTGCAACGTGGTGACGAACTCCACGTCGACGGACGTGAGGGCCTTCTCGATCATCAAAACGCTTGTGAACACCAGCGCCCCATTCTCGTGGGCCTCTTGGCCCTGCGGAAACCATCCTTCCCCGTGCCAGCACGGGTTGTTGCGGTCCTAGTCTGCCCACCCGAAGCTAAACGGAACGAATCATTCCGCTGTTTTCGGGACCTCGGGGGTGTCGTGTCGGGACCTTTGGTAACGGCTGAAGAGAAATCCTTCCTCCTCCAGCAGCGAGACCAGGGCGAACCGATGCGGAACCGCCACCGCCGGTCCGCCCGCGATCCGCTGGGCGTTCCCCGCGGTGAGCATCGGGGAGACGGTCAGACACAGTTCGTCGAGGACTCCGGCGGCGACGAACTGCCCGAGCATCCGGGGTCCGCCCTCGGTGAGCAGCCGGGTGTGCCCCAGCTCGGCGAGCGCCCGTACGGCCCGGGCCGGGTCCACGCCCATGCCGTCCCCGGCGACGATCACCCGGGCGCCCGCCTTCTCCGCCGCCGCGATCCGGTCGGGGGCCGCGGCGGCGCCGGTGAGGACGAGGGTGGGCACCAGGGGCGAGGTGAACAGCGGCAGGGAGAAGTCGAGGTCGAGGCTCGCGGTGACCACCGCGATCGCCGGCGCGGGCGCCTGACCGGCGGCCGCGCGCCGCTCGGCGAACTCCGTACGCGCGCGTGCGGGGCGGTACCCCTCCTGCCGTACCGTTTCCGCACCGACGACGACCACGTCCGCGAGCGCCCGCAGTGTGCCGAAGATCCGCATGTCGGCCGCGTTGGAGATGGGCTGCGAACGGCCCTCGTGCTGGGCCGCGCCGTCGAGGGTGGAGACCATGTTGGCCCGCAGCCAGGCCCGCGGCGCCCGACCGGGCACGGATCCGGGCACGGATCCCGGCTCAGGGACGGACTCGGGTTCAGGCGCGAATCCCGGCTCGGGCACGGGCGCGGGCATGGGCACGGGCGCCGGCGCGAGCCCCGACTCGGGCGCGAACTCCGGCTCCGGCTCCAGCTCCGGCTCGAAGCCCAGCTCGGGATAGGCGTAGGCGTCGGCGAGCTCGTCGAGGCTCCACTCGCGGCCCTCGCGGTCCTCCAGGGCCGCCGCCGTCCCGCCGCCCGGGGAGGCGCCGGGGCCCCCAGGGGCCCGGCCACCGGAGGTGTTGGCCGCTGTCTGGTCGGTCACAGGGAACAGGCGTCGCATCCTCGCAGTCTGGCACGACCTTTAGCATGGGGAACCGTGTCGTCCTCTCATCCCGCCACCGGTTCCCGCGCCCCCAGCGTCGACGCGATAGCCGACGCGGTCCCGTTGTCCCTGAGCGCCCGCGAGCCGCACGTCCCCGCGGACCGCCTGGTCGCCGAGATGGTGCCGCCGCCGCGTTTCGACTCGGTCCGCTTCAGCACCTATCTGCCGGACCCGAACCAGCCCAGCCAGACCGAGGCGGTCGGGATCCTGGAGAGCTTCGCGAGCGGCCTCGGCGGATCGCACGCGGTGGGTACCGCCAAACGGGGGTTCCTCGGCTTCGGCCGCGCCAAGGCCCCGAAGACGCCGCCGGGCCCGCGGGGCGTCTATCTGGACGGCGGTTACGGCGTCGGCAAGACCCACCTGCTGGCCTCCCTGTGGCACGCCACCCCGGCCGACCCCTCCCTGAAGGCCTTCGGCACGTTCGTGGAGCTGACCAACCTGGTCGGCGCCCTCGGCTTCCAGCAGACCGTACGCACCCTCTCCGGGCACCGCCTGCTGTGCATCGACGAGTTCGAGCTGGACGACCCCGGCGACACCGTGTTGGTGTCGACGCTGCTCGGCAAGCTCGTCGAGGCGGGGGTCGCGCTCGCCGCCACCTCCAACACCCTGCCGGGCAAGCTCGGCGAGGGCCGGTTCGCGGCCGCCGACTTCCTGCGTGAGATCCAGGGCCTGTCGGCGCACTTCCGCGCCCTGCGGATCGACGGCGAGGACTACCGCCACCGCGGCCTGCCGCAGGCGCCGGCGCCGTTCTCCGACGAACAGGTGACGAAGGTCGCGTACGCCACCGAGGGCGCCTCGCTCGACGACTTCCCGCACCTGCTGGCGCACCTCGCGCGGGTGCACCCCAGCCGCTACGGCGCGCTGACCGACGGCGTGCGCGCGGTCTGCCTCACGGACGTCGGCCCGGTGCCCGACCAGTCGACGGCCCTGCGGCTCGTCGTCCTGGCCGACCGGCTGTACGACCGCGAGGTGCCGGTGCTGGCGTCCGGACAGCCGTTCGACCAGCTGTTCAGCGAGGAGATGCTGAACGGCGGCTACCGCAAGAAGTACTTCCGGGCGATCTCCCGCCTCACCGCCCTGGCCCGCGACGCGAAGCCGCTCGTCACGAACATCTGAGCGAACGGAACGGTCCCGGCCGTGACGCGGGATCGTGGCCCGGAGGATCGTGGCCCGGGACCGTACAGCGGGCATATCGTTACAGGAGCGGACATTCAGGCCTCTCGTGGAGGAGGTCGCCATGGTGGAGGCGCTGCTGGGGGCGATCGCGGTGGCCGGCGTCGCGGGCCTGGTCTATCTGTGGGCGGCCGCGCGGGTCGTGAAGCAGTACGAACGCGGCGTGGTCTTCCGGCTGGGGCGGGTGCGCGGCGCGGAGCGCGGTCCGGGGTTCACCCTGATCGTCCCGGCCGTGGACCGGCTGCGGAAGGTCAACATGCAGATCGTCACGATGCCCGTGCCCGCACAGGAGGGCATCACCCGGGACAACGTGACCGTGCGCGTCGACGCCGTCGTCTACTTCAAGGTGGTGGACGCGGCGGCGGCCATCGTCAACGTCGAGGACTACCGCTTCGCGGTCTCGCAGATGGCGCAGACCTCGCTGCGCTCCATCATCGGCAAGAGCGAGCTGGACGACCTGCTGTCGAACCGGGAGAAGCTCAACGAGGGCCTTGAACTGATGATCGACAGCCCCGCCGTCGGATGGGGCGTGCAGATCGACCGGGTCGAGATCAAGGACGTGTCGCTGCCGGACACGATGAAGCGGTCCATGGCCCGCCAGGCCGAGGCCGACCGGGAACGCCGGGCCCGGGTCATCAACGCCGACGCCGAGCTCCAGGCGTCCAAGAAGCTCGCCGAGGCGGCCCAGCAGATGGCGGAGACGCCCTCCGCGCTCCAACTGCGGCTGCTCCAGACGGTGATGGCGGTGGCCGCCGAGAAGAACTCGACGCTCGTGCTGCCGATCCCGGTGGAGCTGCTGCGCTTCCTGGAGAAGGCACCGCCCCAGCCGCCGCAGGCACTCGACACCTGAGCCGCGGGCCCTCGACACCTGACGCCTGCGCCGCCGGCGGACCCGGCCGGGTGACATCGCCGGAGAGGCGCACACCGCGCCCCGACGATCGCCGCTTTCCGGTCATACCGTCATACGGTGATCTTTCCCGTACGTCATGTCGTCACCGTCTGCGCCCTGGGCGCCGCCCTCGTCGGATGCGGCGGCGCCCAGCCGCCCCGGGCCGCCCGCCCCGCCTCCCCCGCCGCGGTCACCCCGTCCCGTCCGCCGACGCTCGCGCCGGGCCCCGCCGGTCTGACCCCCGTCTTCCGGCACGCCGTCACCCGGGACAAGGTGGTCGCCCTCACCTTCGACGCGGACATGACCGCGGATCAGGGGCCGCGGGCGGCGGCCGGGGAACACTTCGACAACCCCGGCCTGATCCGGGCCCTGCGCACGCTCGACGTTCCCGCAACCGTCTTCATGACCGGCCGCTGGGCGGAGCAGTACCCGGACCAGGCTCGCTCGATCGACCGCGACCCGCTGTTCGAGATCGCCAACCACTCCTACAGCCACTACGCCTTCACGGCCGACTGCTACGGCCTGCCGACCGTCTCCGAGGACCGGATGCGGGCGGACGTGGAACGCGCGTACACCGCTTTCCGCAGCGCCGGGGTGCCGGACGCGATGCCGTACTTCCGTTTCCCCGGCGGCTGCTACGACCGGCGGGCGCTGCGCGCGGTGAGCGGGACGGGGGTGACGGCCGTGCAGTGGGACGTGGTGAGCGGGGACGCGTTCGCGACCGACGCGCGGGCCGTGGCCCGGCAGGTGCTGGAGGGGGTGCGGCCGGGGTCGGTCGTGGTCATGCACTGCACGCGCAGCGCGGCGCCGACGACCGAGCGGGCGGTGCGGGAGATCGTGCCCGAGCTGCGCCGGCAGGGGTACCGGTTCGTCAAGGTGTCCCAGCTCATCGGCGCCGCGAACACCCGGCGCTGACCCCCGTACGCTGGGCGTATGAGCGACGACGAGTACTGCGTGATCGACGCGGCCAGGCCCCCTAGGGCCGACGGCCCGCCGTACGCGGAGTGCGTGCTGTGCCGGGAGCCGACGGAGTACCCCGAGTCGTACAAGGGGATCACGCTGTGCCCGGTGTGCGAGTGGCAGGAGGCACAGCGGACGGCGTGTTCGGGCTGACCGGCGGTTCCCGGTGCCCGCGCGTGCCCCTTTAGGGTGGCCGGTGTGAGCGAGTCAGTCAGTGACAGTCCGTTTCAGCCCGAAGCCGGTACCCGGGACGAGGCGCCGCAGTTCGTGCTGCCCCTGGTCGTACGGATAGAGAAGGCCGCGCCCCCGGCCCGTACCGACGCCCTGGAGACCGCGGCGCGTGCCGTGCTGCTCCTGCTCTGCGACGAGCGGTCGGGCGGGGACGGTGAGTGGGCGCGGGCCGTGGGGGACTGGGAGGGCGCCCGGATCCGCAAGGTCGTACGGCGGGCCCGGGGTGCGGAGTGGCGGCGGGCCGAGGCGCTGCCCGGGATCACCGTGACGGGGAAGTCCGCCGAAGTACGGGTCTTCCCGCCGGTGCCGCTCGACGGATGGCCGAAGGATCTCGTGAAGCTTCAGGTCTCCGGAACCGATCTCGACGATCCCGAGACGCCCGCCGAGGCCGAGCCCGGGGTGCCCGTGCTGTGGCTGAACCCCGAACTCGGCATGTCCGCCGGCAAGGCGATGGCCCAGGCCGGGCACGGGGCGCAGCTCGCCTGGTGGGAACTGCCGGACGAGGAGCGGGCGGCCTGGCGGGACGCCGGTTTCCCCCTCGCCGTACGCACCGCCGAGGCCGAGCGGTGGCGCGAGCTGGTGGACAGCGGACTGCCGCTGGTACGCGACGCGGGCTTCACCGAGATCGCCCCGGGCTCCTGCACGGTGGTCGCCGACCATCCCGCGCTGCGGTAGCGAACCGCGGCGGAAACGTCTCAGTCCGGTGGCGACGGCGTGTCCGGGAGGAGAAAGCCGTGCCGTTCCTCCGCGGTCAGGCCGCGGGAGACCCGGCTGTGTGCCAGGGCGAGCAGTTCGGCCTTGTCGCGGACCGCGTGCCACACCCGTGCCGTGCCGTCTCCCGACGCCGTCGCCACCTGTGTGCCGTCCGCGGACCAGGCGACGCCCTCGGTCCATGCCTCGTGACCGCGCAGGACGGCCAGCTCGACTCCCTCGGCGAGGTGCCACACCCGGGCGGTGCAGTCGTCGTAGGCGAGGGCCAGCCGGGTGCCGCACGGCGACCAGGCGAGGTCCCGGACGACGTCCTCCTGGGGCAGCAGACGCAACAGCTCGGGCGTTCCTGGTGACCGGGACGGATCGGGGCCGCCCGGATCGGGCAGGCGCCACACCCGCACCGTGCGGTCGCGTGACGCCGTCGCCATGAGCGTCCCGTCGGGCGACCAGCCGACGCCGTTGACCCCGTCGTCGTGCGCGTCGAGGAGAGCGTGCTGTGTCCCGTCGGCGAGCCGCCACACCCTGGCCGTCGCGTCGTTGGAGCCGCTCAGCAGATGGCGTCCGTCCGGCGACCAGGTCAGCGAGCGCACCATCGCCTCGTGCCCCTCGAACACCGTCGGCGGCGCACCGGTGCGCAGGTCCCACACCCTTATCGTGTCGTCCCGGCCGCAGCTGGCGACGCGCTCGCCGTCCGGGCTGAACACGGCCCGGCGCACGCCTTCCTGATGTCCCGTCAGTGTCAGGTGTACGGCGCCGGTACGGGTGTCCCAGACGCGTACCGCGCGATCGTAGGAGCCGGTGACCAGGAAACGACCGTCGGGCGAGAAGTGGCAGCCGCGCACCTCGCCCTCGTGGCGCAGCAGGCCGGTCTGCGCGCCGGTGCGGGTGTCCCAGACGCGGGCGGTTCCGTCCCGGGAGCCGGTTGCCATCGTGGTGCCGTCCGGGGACCAGGACACGGTGCGCACCCATCCGGTGTGGCCGGCCAGCAGGAGCCGTTCGGGGCTGGGGCGGGCGTCCCACAGCCGGATGGTGGCGTCCCGGGAGGCGGTGGCCATCCGGACGCCGTCCGGGGACCACGCGGCGGCCGTCACCCAGTCCTTGTGCCCGCGCAGCACCTGCCGGGCGGCGCCGTCGTCGGCGCTCCACAGCCGGGCCGTGGTGTCCCGGGAGGCGGTGACGGCCCGGCCGCCGTCGGGCGACCACATCACCGCGGTGAGGTCGTGCCGGTGGCCGTGCAGGACCAGGCGCTGTACGCCTTCGGCCGCGTCCCACATACGGGCGGTGCGGTCGCGGGCGCCGGTGAGCAGCCGGGTCCCGTCCGGGGACCAGTCCACCGAGTCGATCCAGCCGCGGTGCCCGGTCACCTCGGTCACCGCCCGCTCGGGTCCGGGCGCCGACAGGTCCCACAGACGCACGGTGCGGTCACCCGCCGCGGAGGCGAGTCGGGTGGAGTCCGGCGAGAAACGCACGGATGTGACCCAGTCCTGATGACCCGTCAGAACAGCGGTGGACTGCCCGGTGCGCGGATCCCACAGGCGCACCGTGTGATCGCGGGCGCCGGTGGCCACCGTGGCACCGTCGGGCGACCAGGCCACCGAGGTGATCCGGTGCTCGTGGCCGAGGAGCACGGCGCGTTCCTCACCGGTTTCGGCGTCCCAGATCCGGGCGGTGCCGTCCTGGCTCGCGGTCACCAGCGAGGTCCCGTCCGGCGCCCAGGCCACGGCCTCGACCTGCCGGGAGTGGCCCCGGAGCACGGCCGTCTCCTCGCCCCGCTCCGCGTCCCACAGCCGTGCGGTGTGGTCGTGGGACGCGGACAGCAGACGGCGCCCGTCCGGGGACCAGGCCACGTCCCACACCCATCCGGTGTGCCCGGTGAGCACGGCGCGCTGCCGGGACGCCTCCAGCGCCGCGTGGAGCGCGGCGAAGGCGGCGCGCCGCGGGGCGCACTCCTCGACGGCGGTGACGGCGAGCAGCAGCGCCAGTTCCGGATCGACCTCCGTGGTGAGCAGGGCCTGGTGCGCGATCGAGTCGGACAGCCTCTCCAGCCAGGCCGTGTCGTTGCGGCGCGAGGTCTCCAGGAACTCGCGTGCCAGTGAGCTCTCCTCCCACAGCCCGGGCTGTTCCTCCACCCACCGCATCACCGCGCGCAGGCGTTCGTCGCGCAGCAGGTGGTTGTGCTCCCGCCCGCTGCGTTCCCAGTCCTGGGCCCAGCGCTCGACCTGGGAGCGTCTGCGCAGATGGTCGGCCCGGGCGTCCAGGTCCTGGCGCAGCGGGACCCAGTGCCGGAAGAGCGCCTCGTGGGCGACGTCCACGACGACGGAGTCGCCGTCGGGCCGGGTGGTCAGCAGCCGCGCCTCCACGAAGGCGTCGACGACGACCAGTTCGGCGGAGCCGAAGGCGTCGCGCCGGACCCGGCGCCGGGTGGGCTCGGCGCCCTCCAGGGTCACGAAGCGGGAGACGACCCGCAGGACGTCCGGTTCGCTGATCCCTCGGCCGGCCAGTTCGGCGGACACCTTCTCGGCCTGCCGGACGAGCGCGCCGCTGACCCCGCCGAGCCGCTCGTAGTCCTCTCGCCGTACGACGCCGCTCTCGCGCACCCGCAGGAAGAGCTGCTGGAGGGTGAAGGCGAGCAGCGGCAGCGCGTCCCCGCTGCCCGTGTCGTCGACCATGCGCGCCACCACCCCGGGCGCGAAGCGCAGCCCGGCGAGGGCCGCCGGCTCCTCGACGATCTGCCCGAGCGCGTCCCTGCCGAGGGCTCCCACCATCACCGGCCGCTGCACGAGGGAGGCGAAGGGGGACGCCAGCAAGGGAGTCAGGAACTCGGAACGGACGGTGGCCACGACCCAGAGGGCGGGATCGCGTTCCAGCGCCGTCCGGAGCAGGCCGAGGAACTCCTCACGGGCGTCGGGTGCGGCCTGGGTGAACAGTTCCTCCATCTGGTCCACCACCAGCAGAACGGCCGCCGCACCCCGGTGACGCCGGGCAGAGCGCACCTCGTCCACCAGCCGGACGAGTTCCCCGGCGCCTCCCTCGCGCAGCCGTTCCTCGACCGCCGAAGGAGTCATGCCCCCGGGACCCGGCCCGAGCGCGGCGGCGATCGCGTGGGCCAGGCCGCGCAGAGGATCGTCCCCGGGCCGCAGCGGCGGCACCACCAGCCAGGCCGTACGGCGCCGTGACAGGGCCGGGATCAGACCGGCCTGGACGAGCGAGGACTTGCCGCTGCCCGACGGCCCGACCACGGCGACGAACGCCTGCCGGGCTCGCGGGACGGCCGGGTGCAGCCGGTCGGTCAGCTCCTCCGTCTCGGCGGCCCGCCCGAAGAACACGGCGGCGTCCTCGTCGGTGAACGCCTCCAGGCCCGGGTAGGGCGGCCGGTGGGCCGTCCAGAGCGGCCGGGCGTCGGACTTGTTGCGGTTGTCCACCAGCACCTGGGCGACGAGGCCGGCGATCGACAGGCCGAGCCCGGGAAAGACGGCGATCCACAGCGAGCCGTGCCCGGTGGCCGCGGCCGACAGCGCGGTCGCGCCGGTGAGCACGACCAGGGCGGCCGTCCAACGGGTGAGCCCTCCCCACGTGCCGTGCAGCAGTCGTCGAGTCAACGCGCTCCCCCCTCGAAGCGGTTGGATACCCACCCCACGGGCCCACCATCCGCCCCGCACCCCCCTACCGGGCGCGTCGCGCGGCGGCGGAACCTCAAATGTTGCTCTGAAGGTGCCCCGCGGGCGGTTCGGGCCCCCGGGGCGGGGTCATACCCCCGTCACCACCAGGGGGGACCGAAGGAGTGGCCATGGCGGTGCGCGAAGGACACGGGGGACACGGGGGACGCGGGGCGCGGCTCGGAGCGGGGATCGGCTGGCGTCCGGAGATCGCGGACGCGGTGGAGCGGATGCCCGGCATCGACTGGGTCGAGGTCGTCGCCGAGAACGTCTGCCCCGGCCATCTGCCGGACTCCCTGCTGCGGCTGCGCGAGCGCGGCGTCACGGTCGTGCCGCACGGCGTGTCCCTGGGGCTCGGCGGCGCCGACCGTCCGGACGAGGGGCGGCTGACGGCCCTCGCCGAGCGGGCCGAGGCGCTGGGCTCGCCGCTGGTCACCGAGCACATCGCGTTCGTCCGCGCGGGCGGGCCGCTGACCGCCTCCCCGCGCCTGGAAGCCGGCCATCTGCTGCCCGTCCCGCGCACCCGCGACGCCCTCGACGTGCTGTGCGAGAACGTGCGGATAGCGCAGCGGGCGCTGCCGGTGCCGCTGGCCGTCGAGAACATCGCGGCCCTCATCGCCTGGCCGGGCGAGGAGATGACGGAGGGCCAGTTCCTGTACGAGCTGGCCGACCGCACCGGTGTGCGCCTGCTGATCGACGTGGCCAACCTGCACACCAACCACGTCAACCGCGGCGAGGACCCGGCCAAGGCGCTCGCCGAGCTGCCTCTGGAGGCCATCGCGTATGTGCATGTCGCGGGCGGTTTCGAGCGGGACGGCGTGTGGCACGACAGCCACGCCCACCCCGTACCGGGCCCGGTCCTCGACGTCCTCACGGACCTCGCCTCCCGCGTCAGCCCGCCCGGGGTGCTCCTGGAACGCGACGAGAACTTCCCCGAACCGGCCGAACTGGAGCGGGAGCTGACCGCGATCCGCGAGGCGGTGGAGACGGGCACCCGCGCGCGTACGGGGGCAGCGGCGGCAGCGGAGACGGCCGCCCTGACGTCGGCCCCGCGCACCGCCCCGGCCGTCGGCGAGCCCGTGCGGCAGCGGCTCGCGCTCGCGCTGACCGCGCTGCTCTCCGCGCTGGTCGCGGGGACTCCCGCGCCGGAGGGCTTCGACCGGGCGCGGCTCGCCGTGCAGTCCCGGGCGCTGGCCTCGAAGCGGGCGGACATCGTGGCGAAGGTGGCCCCGGAACTGCCGGACATCCTGGGCCCGGACTTCCGCCCCGCGTTCCTCGCCTACGCCCACACCCGTCCCCTGCGCGGCGGCTACCGCCGGGACGCCCTGGACTTCGCCGAGCATCTGCTGCTGAACACCGGCCTGAAGGAGGGCCGTGCCAAGCGGGCCCTGAGGCAGTGGTGGCTGGACCGCTCGGGCCCGGCCCCGCGACGCCGCTCACGGCTGGCACGGGTGGGGCGCTCGCTGATCGGCCGGTGAGCGTTCGGTCGTACGGCCGGGCTCCTCGCTGTGCGCGGACTAACACCCGCAGCCCACCGACGCACCCGACCGCCCGATTCACCCGCCTTCCTGCACCTATGCCACCCGCTCCCCTGCCCCGTTTCACCCCCAATGCCCCATCTCAACCCTGCACCCGAGTGCGGAAGTTGGCACGGACCCCGCAGTAATATGCCAATCCCGCACCCGAAACGAACCAGCGTGCGGTGCCATGAGCAGGAGGCACCATGCGATCGCGACCACGACCCCCGATCAAGGGCAGAGGTCTCTTCAGCGGCACCGGCCTCATCATCACCGGCCTGACGGCGACCCTGGCGGCGCTGATCTTCCCGATCTGGTCGTACGCCGACCGGTCCGGGACGGGACTGGACGTGCTGAACACCCAGACGGTGTCGACGCGGTACGGCCCGCTGTCCGGTCTCGACCGCGAGTTCATCACCAAGGTGCGACTGGCGGGCCTGTGGGAACTGCCGGCCGGCCGGCAGGCGCAGCAGAAGGGCACCACCCAGGCCGTACGGACCGCGGGGCAGCATCTGATCGAGGGGCACGCCTTCCTCGACGAGCGGGTCCGCGGCGTGGCCTCCCGCCTCGGCCTGGAACTGCCCAACGAGCCCACCGACGAGCAGAAGGGCTGGCTGGCGGAGCTCTCCGCGGCGCAGGGCACCGCCTACGACCGCGATTTCGCCAACATCCTGCGCCTCGCGCACGGCCGGGTGTTCTCGGTGGTCGCGCAGGTGCGCGCCGGCACCCGCAACTCGCTGGTGCGCGACCTCGCCGACGACGCCAACGCGACCGTCCTGGACCACATCAAGGTCCTGGAGGCCACCGGATACGTCGACTACGACGCCCTGGCCCGCGCCCTGGCCTCCGGCGCGACGCCGTCGCTGACGTTCTCCTCCGGTCCGCCGGGCCCGGTGGACGACCCCGCCCCGGCGGTCCCGGTCGCCCCGGCCCCGCAGGAGCCCACGCCGTCCCCGAGCTACTCCCTGCCGCCGGCCGTCAGCGGCCCGCCACCCGAAGGCTCCTGACCGGCCGGGAAGCCAGGTCCCCTCAGGGAAGCGGAACGTCACATATCCACAACGCTCCGTCCGGATGG
The DNA here is from genome assembly GCF_055580085.1 of Streptomyces sp. NPDC032126. Lineage (NCBI taxonomy): Bacteria > Bacillati > Actinomycetota > Actinomycetes > Kitasatosporales > Streptomycetaceae > Streptomyces > Streptomyces sp. NPDC032126. The sequence goes on along the minus strand of NZ_JBVIMA010000001.1, from coordinate 256,731 downwards.
TGAACAGGCCATGGCCATGCCAGGGCGTCTGTCATAGAAACACGGCATGTTCTGGGTCCTTCTCCTGCTGCCGGCGTGGGCCGTCGCGGGCGCGGCGTGCACGCGGCTGTGCCTGGCCGCCGTACGGGCGGCGGCCGCCGACGACGAGAACGCGGGCCGGGGACACGATCTGACGCTGTACGAGGCGGCGTTCCTGTCCGGCGGGCCCGGCAGGGTCGCCGAGCTGACCCTGGTGTCCATGGCCCGCCAGCGGCGGCTGCTGCTCGCCCACACCGGCTGGGCGACGGTCGTGGATCCGCTCGGGCGGGACGAGATGGAACGGTCCGTCATAGGGGCCATCGGTCCCGAGGGGCAGTCCCGGATCGCGCCCGTGCGCGCCGCGGCGGCGACCGCGGACGCCGTCCGCTCGATCGCGGACCGGCTGGTCGGCGCGGGCCTCGCGGTGCCCGACGGGGCGCGTACGACGGTGGCGACCGGGGTGCGGCAGGTGCGGATCGCCGCCGCCGTCGTCCTGGCGCTGGGAGCGGCCGCGCTGCTCACGCCGGTCCCCTCGGAAGTGCCACGCTCGCAGATCGCGCTCTGGTTCGCGCTGCCGCTCGCCCTCACGCTGAGCTGTCTGGCCATCGCGCGCGTGGAGGTCCATCCGTACGCGCGCTGGGCCTCCCCGGCGGGGCAGCGGCTGCTGGGCGCGCTGACGCGGGGGACGGCGGACATGGACGCCGGCGACGACGACCGTACGTATCTGACCTCCGTCGCCGTACGAGGCATCCGCGCGGTCGGCGAACCGGACCTGCGGGCGGCCTTCACCGCCCGCACCACCCCCTGGCCCGACTGACCGAGGCCCCCGGCGCCCTCCGGGGGCGCACGGGGGCATTGGGGCCGACACCCGGGGGCGGTGCTTGCCTTCCCCGACGGTCGAACCAAACATCCCTTTTGTCGCCGCCGCGCACCGAAGGGACACGCGATGAGAGCCGCCGCCCTCTACTCGGCCGCCGGAGCCCTGCTCCTGGCCACCCTCACCGCCGTCCCCGCGGGAGGCGTCCCCCAGGGCTCACGGGCCGCCGCCGAGGCGCGCGGCGTCGCGCTCGCGGCCGCCCGGGCCGAGGCCGCCGGGATCACCTTCGGCGCGTGCCCGGGGGCGCAGGACATGCCCGGCAGCATGCGGTGCGGCACCGTCACGGTCCCCCTCGACTACGCCCGTCCGGACGGCCGGCAGATCCGGCTGAACGTCAGCCGGGTGCAGGCCACCCACCGCGACCCGCACAACAGCAAGCGCCGGGTGCCCCGGCAGGGCGCGCTGGTGTTCAATCCGGGCGGGCCGGGCGGCTCGGGCCTGTACTTCCCGCTGATCGGCCTGCTGCCGGAGTGGAAGCGCATCGGCGCGGCCTACGACCTGGTCGGCTACGACCCACGCGGGGTGGGCCGTTCGGCACCGCTGTCCTGCCAGGACCCGAAACACTTCTTCAAGGGCCCGTCGCCGGCCCCCACGCACCCCTCGGAGACGTTCAAGCGGGAGCGGATCGCCGAGGCGAAGGCGTACGCGCGCGGGTGCGCGCAGCGCGGCGGCGAGGCGCTGCGCCACATCAACTCGCTGAACAACGCCCGCGACCTCGACGTGCTGCGGTCCGCGCTCGGCGAGGAGCGGCTGACCTTCATGGGGGCGTCGTACGGCACGTACTTCGGGGCGCTGTACGCCGCGCTCTTCCCCACGCACGTACGGCGGATGGTGTTCGACGCGGCGGTGAACCCGGACCCCGAGCAGATCTGGTACCGCGGCAACCTGGCCCAGTCGGCGGCGTTCGAGAGCCGCTGGGCGGACTTCCGGGAGTGGATCGCCGCGCACGACGACGTGTACGGGCTCGGCGACACACCGGAGGCGGTGCAGCGCAGCTACGAGCGGGCGCGGGCCCGGCTGGCGGCGGAGCCCGCGGGCGGGAAGGTCGGACCCGGCCAGTTGCAGGGGGCGTTCCTCCAGGCCGGGTACTACGACGACTACTGGCCGCACCGCGCGCGGGCGCTGTCGGACTACCTCAGGGGCGATCCTCGGCAGCTGATCGCGCAGGCCGGGCCGGTCGCGGAGGCGGCGGCGGAGGCGGAGAACGCCAAGGCCGTCTACACGGCCGTGGAGTGCAACGACGGGCCCTGGCCGACCGATTGGCGGGTGTGGGACCGGGACAACACGCGGCTCGCGCGCGTGGCGCCCTTCGAGACGTGGGACAACGTGTGGGCGAACCTGCCCTGCGCGTACTGGCCCGTGGCCCGGCAGCGCCCCTTGGACGTGCGGACCGGACCGGGTGAGTTGCCGCCGACCCTGATCCTGGCCGCGGAGCGGGACGCCGCCGCGCCGTACGAGGGGGCGCTGGAGATGCATCGGCGGCTGGCCGGGTCGGTGCTGGTGACCGAGCGGGACGCCGGGACCCATGGGATCGCGGGCGGGCCGAATCGGTGCGTCAACGGGCACCTTGAGGCGTATTTGCTGGAGGGGCGGCTGCCGGTTCGACGCGCGGCCTGTGCGGGGCATCCGGCGCCTGAGCCTCGGGCCGCTCGGTGATGCCGTCCGCGGGTCGTCCTGGACTGATCGCGCGGTTCCCCGCGCCCCTTTCGGGGCGCGGGTGACCACCGGCGTTCGACAACAGCCCTTACGCCAGGCCCGCCACCAGGTCGGCCACGGACTTGCGGCGGCCCGTGTAGAACGGCACCTCCTCGCGGACGTGCATGCGGGCCTCCGAGCCGCGCAGGTGGCGCATGAGGTCGACGATGCGGTGCAGTTCGTCGGCCTCGAAGGCCAGGATCCACTCGTAGTCGCCCAGCGAGAACGACGCGACCGTGTTGGCGCGGACGTCCGGGAAGCCACGGGCCATCTTGCCGTGGTCGGCGAGCATGCGGCGGCGGTCCTCGTCGGGGAGCAGGTACCAGTCGTAGCTGCGCACGAACGGGTACACGCTCACGTAGTCGCGCGGCGTCTCGTCGGCGAGGAACGCCGGGATGTGCGAGCGGTTGAACTCGGCGGGGCGGTGCAGCGCCATGTTCGACCAGACCGGCTCCAGGGCGCGGCCCAGCTTCGTGCGGCGGAAGAGGTTGTACGCCTCCTGGAGCTGGTCGCTGGTCTCGGCGTGCCACCAGATCATGACGTCGGCGTCGGCGCGCAGCCCGGACAGGTCGTACGTGCCGCGGATCGTCACGTCCTTGGCGGCGAGCTGGTCGAACAGCTCCTGGACCTCGTCCGCGTACCCCGCGCGGTCCTCGGGCAGCGCGTCCTTCAGCCTGAAGACGGACCACAGTGTGTAGCGGATGACCTCGTTGAGGTCCTTGGCCAGCTTGCCCTTGTTCGGGATCCTGCCGGCCTCGGTGGTGGGGGCGTCGTCACTCATGCCCCTTATTCTCCCGCTCCTCCGTGCAGACTCTGCACCGGGTGGGCGGTGAGCTCCTGCACACCGCCCGGGTCTCCTGCCAGCTGGTCCACCGCCGCGTGGGCGCTCGCGACGCAGGCGGGGATGCCGACGCCGTCGTACGGCGCGCCGCACACCGCGAGGCCGGGGAGCTTGGCCACGTGCTCGCGGATGCGGGCCACGCGCGCGTGGTGGCCGACCGGGTACTGGGGCAGGCCGTCGGTCCAGCGGGTGACGCGGGTCTCCAGGGGGGCGGCGTCGAGGCCGACGGCCTTACGCAGGTCGTGCCGGGACACGTCGACCAGGTGGGCGTCCTCGTGGCCGAGGATCTCCGTCTCGCCGTACCGCCCGACGGAGGTGCGCAGGACGATCACGTCGGGGTCCTGGGCGCCGATCCAGCCCCACTTCTGGGAGGCGAACGTGGACGCCTTGATGGTGCGGCCGTCGACGGGCGGCACGAGGAAGCCGCTGCCCTCGGGGAGGGCGACGTCGGCGCGGCGGTAGGCGAGGGTGACCAGGGCCATGGAGGCGTACTCGATGGCGCGCAGCTCGGCGGCGGCGCCGGGGGACTCGGCGGACAGCAGCCGGGCGGCGGCGGGCGCGGGGACGGCGAGGACCACCGCGTCGGCCTCGACGGTGCGGTCGTCGGCGTACACCTCCCAGCCGTCGCCCGTATGGCGCAGGCCGTGCACCGCGCTGCCCACGCGGATCTCGCCGCCCCGCGCGCGGACCGCGTCGGCGACGGCGAGCGGCAGGGTGCCGATGCCGCCGTCGAGGCCCATGAACACCGGGCCGGTCTGCTGGTCGGCCGCCGCCCTGGCCTGGATGGCGCGGACGGCCTCGGTCAGCGAGGTGTGGGTGCGGGCGGCCTGGAAGAGCTGGGGGACGGCCGAGCGCATCGAGAGGCGGTACGCGTCTCCGGCGTAGACCCCGCCGAGGAGGGGCTCCACGAGGCGGTCGACGACCTCGCGGCCGAGGCGCGCCGCCACGTACTCCCCCACCGCCACGTCGTCGCCGACCTCGGTGCGGGGCAGGTCGGCGTCGCGCTCGATGCGGGCGAGTCCCTCGTAGGACAGGACGCCGGCGAGGGCGGCGGCGGTGCCCGGGACGCCCATCACATGCCCCTTGGGCATGGGGCGCAGGGCGCCGCGGGTCCAGATCGACGCCGTCGCGGTGGCCGGCGGCCGGAGCCGGTCGGCGAGGCCCACCTCGCGTGCGAGGCCCACCGCCTCGGGGCGGCGGGCCAGCATCGACTCGGCGCCCAGGTCCGCGCGCACGCCCGCGATGTCGCCGGCCAGCAGCTTGCCGCCGACCCGGCCGGAGGCCTCCAGCACGGTCACGCGCGCGCCGCGCCCCAGCAGCCGGTGCGCGGCGGCGAGGCCCGCGATGCCGGCTCCGATGACGACGACGTGCTGCCCGGTGGCCGTGTGGGGTGCGCTCATGGCTCCACCTTCTCAGACGTCACTGACAGTCGTGCCAGGGGCCTTTGGACCCCGGGGCCGGGACCCGTGTCGCCCCGCCGAGTCCGGACCGTGACCGCTTCGGAACGCGCCCGCGTCAAACGTCCCGGCCCCGTGCGGCGTCCAAGGAGCGTCAGTCGTCACAACACCCTGGGGGGTCAAGCCCGTATGCGCACACGTCATCCCGCACGACGTCCGGTCCCGGTCCTGGCCGGTCTCCTGCTCGCCGCCTGCCTCGCCCTCACGGGCTGCAGCGGCGCGAACGACACCGGCGCGAGCAGCTCCGACGCGAAGGCGGCCGCCGGCGGCGAGATGGCCGGTCCGGCGGACGCCAAGGAGGGCTCGGGGGCCGCCGGGGCCGCCGGCTCGAAGGCCACGGCCCCGGCCGCGCCCAAGCTCACGGCGAACCAGATCATCCGAACGGCGACCCTGACCGTGCAGGTCGGGGACGTACCGAAGGCCCTCGCGGCGGCCCGTGCGGCGGCCGAGGGAGCGGGCGGTTACGTCGGCGACGAGACCACCACCCGCGACGAGGACGGGGACGAGCACACGCGCGTGGTGCTGCGCGTGCCGGTCGCCGCGTACGAGACGGTCCTCACCGACCTCCAGGGCACGGGCAGGCTGATGGAGCGCACCGCGAAGGCCCAGGACGTCACCGACGAGGTCGTCGACGTCGACAGCCGGGTCCAGTCGCAGCGCGCCAGCGTCGCGCGGGTGCGCGAGCTGATGGGGCGGGCCACCAAGCTCAGCGACGTCCTCGTGCTGGAGGGCGAGCTGAGCAACCGCGAGGCGGAGCTGGAGTCGCTGCTCGCCCGGCAGGCGTCCCTGAAGGACCGCACCGCCATGGCGACGATCACCCTCACCCTGGACGAGAAGCCGACGCCGAAGGACACCGGGAACGACGAGCCGGGCTTCGTGGACGCGCTGAGCGGCGGCTGGGACGCGTTCGTGGCGACCCTGCGGTGGATCGCGATGGCGCTCGGCGCGGTCCTGCCCTTCGCGGCCCTGGCCGCGCTGCTGGCCCTGCTGTGGCTGCGTGTCGTACGGCCCCGCAGGCGCCGCGCGGCCGCCGCGCGCCCGGTCGCCGCGCCGGAGCCCACCTCCGCGCCGGAGCCGGAACCCGCGCCCGCGGTGACGCCCGCCGTTCCGCAGGAGGAGCCGCGACGCGGTGAGCGGGACTGACGGTACTGGCGGGGCTGACGGGACCCGGCATGCCGCGCGCCCGTAGCGTGTTCGCATGAGCATGAGCGGCAACGCGCACGGCGGGGGCGGCAGCGGCGGGCCCGCCCGGGAACGGCTGGTCGTGATCGGCGGGGACGCGGCGGGCATGTCCGCCGCGTCCCAGGCCCGTCGGATGAAGGGCCCGGACGCCCTGGAGATCGTGGCGTTCGAACGCGGCCACTTCACGTCGTACTCGGCGTGCGGCATCCCCTACTGGGTGGGCGGCACCGTCCCCGAACGCGACCGGCTGATCGCCCGTACGGCACGGGAGCACCGTTCGCGCGGCATCGACCTGCGACTGCGCACCGAGGTCACGGAGATCGACGTGGCCGGGCAGCGGGTACGCACGCGTGACGTGGACTCCGGGGAGCGTTCCTGGACGTCGTACGACCGGCTGGTCGTCGCGACCGGCGCGCACCCGATCCGCCCGGACATGCCGGGCGCCGACGCCGCCGGGGTGCACGGCGTGCAGACGCTGGACGACGGCCAGGCCCTCCTCGACAGCCTGACACGCGCGCGGGGGCGGCGGGCGGTCGTCGTCGGCGCGGGCTACATCGGCGTGGAGATGGCGGAGGCGCTCATCAACCGCGGCTACGAGGTCACGATCGTCAACCGGGGCAGCGAGCCCATGTCCACCCTGGACCCGGACATGGGCCGCCTGGTGCACGAGGCGCTGGAGGGCCTGGGCATCACCATGGTCAACGACGCCGAGGTCACCGAGCTGCGCACGGACGACGACGGTTGGGTCGAGGCCGTGGTCACGCGGGACGCCGAGTATCCGGCCGACGTGGTCGTGCTGGGCATCGGCGTGCGCCCCGAGACCGCGCTCGCCGAGGCCGCCGGCCTCCCCCTGGGGGCCCACCGGGGCCTGCTGACCGATCTGTCGATGCGGGTGCGCGGCCACGAGAACATCTGGGCGGGCGGCGACTGCGTGGAGGTCCTCGACCTCGTCTCCGGGCAGGAGCGCCATGTCGCCCTGGGCACCCACGCCAACAAGCACGGCCAGGTCATCGGCACCAATGTGGGAGGCGGTTACGCCACGTTTCCCGGCGTGGTCGGCACGGCGGTGAGCAAGGTCTGCGACCTGGAGATCGCCCGCACGGGTCTGAGGGAGAAGGACGCGCGCAGGGTGGGTCTGCAGTTCGAGGCGGTGACGATCGAGTCCACGAGCCGCGCGGGCTACTACCCGGGCGCGAACCCCATGACGGTCAAGATGCTCGCGGAACGCCGCACGGGCCGGCTGCTGGGCGTGCAGATCGTGGGCCGGGAGGGCGCGGCGAAACGGGTCGACATCGCCGCGGTGGCCCTGACGGCCGGCATGACGGTGGAACAGATGACCGCCCTGGACCTCGGCTACGCGCCGCCCTTCTCACCGGTGTGGGACCCCGTCCTGGTGGCGGCGAGAAAGGCGGCGGCGAGGGTTCGGACCTAGGACCCCGCGACCCGGCAAGAGCCGAACGCTGGGCTCTAGGCCGTCCCGCTGATCCGTGGCAGGGCGGAGACGGCTGCCGCGGCCTGCTCGACCGGCTTGGCGTGGGCCGCCGCGGCCGGCCGTGACCGCAGCCGATGGCTGACGGCTTCGTCGAGCGTCACCGGCCGCTGCGTCTGCGCGGCCAAGCGAGCCGCCTCCTGGCCCAGCCGGGCCACGTCCTCCCACGGCAGCCGCACCACGAGGGACAGCTCCGCCTCGCCGTCGGGCAGAGCGTGCATCGGAGGAGTAACTCGGTCGTTCATCGCCTGATCCTCACGTCGGTTGCCCCCTCATACGCACGGGCGCGGCGGCGTGTTCACCGATTCGCCGAACGGATCGGGGGCAGTACTTCCTTGTGGTCATCCCCGTCCATGACGTGAACCCGGTGCGCCGCACCCCCTGGGTGACGTACGCGCTGATCGCAGCGAACGTCTTCGTCTTCCTGTTCATGCCCGGCCTGGCCGGCTCCGTGGCGGGGGACAGCAGCCTGGCCCAGTCCTGTCATCTGCACGCGTTCCTGGAGCACTACGCGGCCGTACCCCGCGAGTTGATCCACCATCAGATGCCGCCACTGGTCCCCACGGGCGACGTCGGGGTCGGCCCGCACGGGGCGGGCTGCGTGGTGGGCCCGCCGGACTACGACAAGTCGCCCGCGCTCAGCGTCTTCACGGCGATGTTCCTGCACGGCGGCTGGCTGCATCTGCTGGGCAACATGCTGTTCCTGCTGATTTTCGGCAACAACATCGAGGACCGCATGGGCCACGTCCGCTTCGCGCTGTTCTACGTCGCCTGCGGCTACGCGGCGTCGTACGGCTTCGCGCTCCTCAACGACGGCTCGGCGGACCCGCTGATCGGCGCGTCCGGCGCGATCGCCGGGGTCCTGGGCGCCTATCTGGTGCTGTATCCGAGGGTCAGGGTGTGGGTCCTGGTGCCGTTCCTGATCTTCCTGCCGCTGCGGCTGCCGGCCTGGCTGGTGCTGGGCTTCTGGTTCGCGCTGCAGGCGGTGTACTCCTCCGGCGAGGGCGTCTCCGACGCGGGCACGGTGGCGTACGCCGCCCATGTGGTCGGTTTCCTCGCGGGCATGCTGCTGGCCTGGCCGCTCAAGGCGGGCACGCCCCAGCCGCCGGAGCCGCGCGGCCTGCTGTTCGGCAGACGGGCCCGTCCCGGTTGGTGACGTACGAGGCCCCCGGACCGCGCGGTCCGGGGGCCTCGTACGGGAGATGCCGTCAGCGGGCCGTGCGCGTGTGGACGTAGTCCACGAGGTGGGTGAGGGCGTCCGGGTCGGTGGAGGGCAGGACGCCGTGGCCGAGGTTGAAGACATGGCCCTCCAGTCCGGCGGCCGCGTCGAGGACCTCGCGCGTCCTGGCCTCGACGGCCTCCCGGGTGGAGAAAAGGATCGTCGGGTCGAGGTTGCCCTGGAGCGCCTTGCCGGGGCCGACGCGGCGGGCGGCCTCGTCGAGCGGGACGCGCCAGTCGACGCCGACGACGTCCGCGCCGGCCTCGCCCATGAGGTTCAGCAGCTCGCCGGTGCCGACGCCGAAGTGGATGCGCGGGACGCCGTAGCCCGAAACGGCGTCGAAGACCTTCGCCGAGGCCGGCATGACGGAGCGCCGGTAGTCGGCGGGGGCGAGGGCGCCGACCCAGGAGTCGAAGAGCTGCACGGCGCTGACGCCCGCCTCGATCTGGACCCTGAGGAAGGCGGCGGTGATGTCGGCGAGGCGGTCGAGCAGGTCGGCCCACAGCTCGGGGTCGCCGTACATCATCGCCTTGGCGTTCTCGTACGTGCGGGACGGGCCGCCCTCGACGAGGTAGCTCGCGAGGGTGAAAGGCGCGCCGGCGAAGCCGATGAGGGGGGTGGCGCCGAGCTCGCCGGTCAGCAGGCCGATCGCCTCGGTGACGTAGGGGACGTCCTCGGGGGTGAGGTCGCGCAGCCGCGCGAGGTCGGCGCGGGTGCGGATCGGCTGCTCGACGACCGGGCCGACGCCGGGCTTGATGTCGAGGTCGATGCCGATGGCCTTGAGCGGGACGACGATGTCGCTGAAGAAGATCGCCGCGTCGACGTGGTGCCGGCGCACGGGCTGCAGCGTGATCTCGGTGACCAGCTCGGGCCGCATGCAGGACTCCAGCATGGGGATGCCCTCGCGGACCTTGCGGTACTCCGGCAGCGAGCGCCCGGCCTGCCGCATGAACCACACCGGCGTGTGCGGGACGGGTTCACGCCTGCACGCCTTCAGGAAGGGGCTGTCGTACGTCGCTGTCGGCTGCTTGCCCGTGGGGCTTCCGTTGGCACTCACGTCGGCAAGTCTCCCACGGCGCGAAGGCCGACCCGGCCGCACCCCGACGGGTGTCTTGCCCTGCGCGAAGGCCCCGTTCCCCTTAATCTTCCCCGCATGGCTGCGGCTCAGGGACGACTGTCGGACGGCGCTGGCGGAATGGACGACGAGAACGAGGGGGACCGGGATGGGACCAGGACGGCTCCGCTGCCCTTCCGGGCCGCCGTCGAGGCGCTGCGGGCGGCGCGGCTGCGACCGCAGATCGAGATCGAGCCGACCCCGCCGCCCCAGCGGCTCGCCCCGTTCGCGTACGCCCTGGAGGCGACGGTGGTCGACGGCGAGCAGGATCTGGCGGACGGCCGGCTGGTGCTGCTGCACGACCCGGCCGGGCACGACGCCTGGCGCGGGACGTTCCGGCTGGTGACGCTGATCCGGGCCGAGCTGGAGCCGGAGATGGCGGCCGACCCGCTGCTGCCGGACGTGTCGTGGTCCTGGCTGACCGGCGCGCTGCAGGCGCGCGGGCTGACGTACGGCGAGCCGAGCGGCACCGTCACGCGCGCGAGTTCGCACTACTTCGGCGGGCTGTCCGCGCGCCCGGCGGCCTCGCAGATCGAGATCCGTGCCTCGTGGACGCCCCGGGAGGGCCTCGGCGGGGTGCCGGACACGGCCGGGCATCTGGCGTCCTGGTGCGATCTGCTGGCGCAGGTCGCGGGGCTGCCGCCGGCCGGTCCGGGGGACGCGTCGGTGGTGACGCTGCCGCAGCGGCGGGACCCCCAGTCCCGCTGAGCCGCCCCCTCCCGCCCCTCCCGTTCCCTCCGGTCATCTGATCCGCTGTTCAACCCCGCACGGGCACATCTTGGGGATCTCTTTGTCGATACGGACACTTTCCGACTCACCCGGCCCGATCTCGCCACCCAAACGGGCTCGATCGTGCCCGTCCGAACCGATTCGATCTTCGGATGATCGATCGCGTGTCCGAATTGCACGGATTGTTACTCACTAGATCGTGATCATTCTCTAAAGGACGCCGGGGTCGGTGCCGAAGACGACTGTGACCTTGAAAGCAGGGTTCGTCCCCATCCCGCCCCCCAGGAGGCCTGGTGTCCGTTCTCCTCGAGCAGCCCGCAAGCCTGGTCGCCTACCGCCCGAACAAGCCCACCGCCATGGTGGTCGTGGCCGACCCGCGCGTCCGCTCCACCGTCACCCGTCACCTCTGGGCGCTCGGCGTGCGCGATGTCATCGAGGCCTCGTCCGTCGCGGAGGCTCGTCCCCGCATCGGCAACCCCCGCGACATCTGCGTCGCCGACGTCCACCTGCCCGACGGCTCGGGCCTCACCCTCCTGTCGGAGACCCGCGCCGCGGGCTGGCCCAACGGGCTCGCCCTCTCCGCCGCCGACGACATCGGCGCCGTGCGCAACGCCCTCGCGGGCGGCGTCAAGGGCTATGTCGTCACCGGCACCCGCACCAACGTCGGGCTCCCCACCCGGCCCGGTGCCGCCCCCATCGGCGCGGCCGCCGCCCGCCTGCACCGCCGCCCCCCGGGTGCCCCGAGCCACCCGGGCGGCTACCGCGAGCTGTCCGGCCGCGAGGTCGAGGTGCTGCGCCTCGTTGCCGAGGGCCAGTCGAACAAGGCGATCGGCGTCTCCATGGGCCTGTCCGCGCTGACCGTCAAGAGCCACCTCGCCCGCATCGCCCGCAAGCTGGGCACCGGCGACCGCGCCGGCATGGTCGCGGTGGCGCTGCGCACCGGGATCATCCACTGACCCCGCTCGTCCCCCTCCCGTCCCCTCCCCTTCGCGCGCTCCCCCTGTTCCCCTCCCCTTCTCCGTCCGCTCCGACGTGATCAGGACGGGCCGCCGGCCCCGCCCACGTCCCCACCCGGCCGTGAACCCCGTCTTTCCCCGACCTGACCGGTTTACGACCCTCCGGTGCCCGTCGACGGAACGTTCCGTCGGCGGGTGCCGTCCCCGCACGGATACCCTTGACCGGTGACCGACGCCCAAGAAACCGCAGCAGCCAGCTCACTGCGAACCACCGGAGGCGCCCCTCCGGACGACGGCGGATCGACTGCTCCGGGGGCGCCGACACCCTTGCTGGAACCTCGTGAGGGCATTCCGCCCGTGATCGCCGACGAGGCCGCCCTCGCCGAGGCGATCGCCGCCTTCGCCGCCGGCTCCGGCCCCGTCGCCGTCGACGCCGAGCGTGCCTCCGGCTACCGCTACGGCCAGCGGGCCTACCTCGTCCAGCTGCGCCGGCAGGGCGCGGGCACCGCGTTGATCGACCCGGTGGCCTGCCCCGATCTGTCCGCCCTCGGCGAGGCGCTGTCCGGCACCGAGTGGGTGCTGCACGCCGCCACCCAGGATCTGCCCTGTCTGCGTGAGATAGGCATGGTGCCGACCCGGCTGTTCGACACCGAGCTGGCCGGGCGTCTCGCCGGCTTCCCCCGCGTCGGACTGGGCGCGATGGTCGAGAGCGTGCTCGGCTTCGTCCTGGAGAAGGGTCACTCCGCGGTCGACTGGTCCACCCGCCCGCTGCCCGAGCCGTGGCTGCGCTACGCCGCGCTCGACGTCGAGCTCCTCGTCGACCTGCGCGACGCGCTGGAGAAGGAGCTGGACCGGCAGGGGAAGCTGGAGTGGGCCCGGCAGGAGTTCGACGCGATCGCGTCCGCGCCGCCCGCCGAGCCGCGCAAGGATCCCTGGCGCCGGACGTCCGGGATGCACAAGGTGCGGCGCCGCCGGCAGCTGGCCGTCGTGCGGGAGCTGTGGCTCACCCGGGACCGGATCGCGCAGCGGCGCGACGTGTCGCCGGGCAAGGTGCTCTCCGACGCGGCGATCGTCGAGGCGGCGCTGGCCGTCCCGGTGAACGTGCACGCGCTGGCCGCGCTGAACGGGTTCGGGCATCGCGTGGGGCGGCGGCAGCTGGAGCAGTGGCAGGCGGCGGTGGACCGGGCCAGGGCACTGCCCGAGGCGCAGCTGCCGCAGCCGGGGCAACCGGTTGCCGGGCCGCCGCCGCCCCGGGCCTGGGCCGACAAGGACCCCGCGGCCGCGGCGCGGCTGTCGGCCGCCCGGGCCGCGGTCTCCGCGGTGGCCGAGGAGCTGAACATGCCCCAGGAGAACCTGATCGCGCCGGACACCGTGCGCAGAGTCTGCTGGGAGCCGCCGCAGCAGGTGGACGGCGAGTCGGTCACCGCTCTGCTCGCGGCGTACGGGGCACGGGCCTGGCAGGTGGAGTTGGTGGCGCCGGTGCTCGTCGAGGCGCTGTCCGTCAAGGGGGCCTAGGGAAAGGCACCGACCGGGCCCTTGAAGCGGAACCGGGGCATCGAGATCACGCCAAGATCCTGGGACGACAGGGAGAGGAAGGGTCCGGGCTGCCGGTGGCGGCGGAGACGGGGCTGCGGATGTGACGTTCGCCGCTGTGCCCCTGGGGACTGGGCATCAACGTTACTCACAAGTAGCATGAACCTGAGCGCGCGCTCAGCGCTTGCGCGTCGCCGCAGTGCCACCCCGCACCCTGGAGGAGAGCCATCGTGCCTCGTACCGTCAGGGACGTCGTCTTCGTCGACGGCGTCCGCACCCCGTTCGGCAAGGCGGGCCCGAAGGGCATCTACCACGAGACCCGCGCCGACGACCTCGTCGTCAAGGCGATCCGGGAGCTGCTGCGCCGCAACCCCGGTCTCGACCCGAAGAAGATCGACGAGGTGGCCATCGCGGCGACCACGCAGATCGGCGACCAGGGCCTGACCCTCGGCCGCACGGCCGGCATCCTGGCCGGTCTCCCCCAGTCGGTGCCCGGCTACTCCATCGACCGCATGTGCGCCGGCGCCCTGACCGCCGTCACCTCGGTCGCGGGCTCGGTCGCCTTCGGTGCGTACGACATCGCGATCGCCGGCGGTGTCGAGCACATGGGCCGCCACCCGATGGGCGAGGGCGTGGACCCCAACCCGCGCTTCGTCTCCGAGAAGCTGGTCGACGAGTCGGCGCTGTTCATGGGCATGACCGCCGAGAACCTGCACGACCGCTACCCGCAGATCACCAAGCAGCGCGCCGACGAGTACGCGGTGCGCTCGCAGGAGAAGGCCGCCAAGGCGTACGCCAACGGCAAGATCCAGCAGGACCTGGTGCCGATCTCGGTGCGCCGCACCAACGCCGAGGCCGGCGAGACCGGCTGGGGCCTGGTCACCGCCGACGAGCCGATGCGCCCGGGCACCACGCTGGAGAACCTCCAGGGTCTGAAGACGCCGTTCCGCGTCCACGGCCGGGTCACCGCCGGTAACGCGGCCGGTCTGAACGACGGCGCCACCGCGTCCCTGATCGCGTCCGAGGACTTCGCCCGCGAGAACGGCCTGCCGGTCAAGATGCGCCTCGTCTCCTACGCCTTCGCGGGCGTGGAGCCGGAGGTCATGGGCTACGGCCCGATCCCGGCGACCGAGAAGGCGCTCGCGCAGGCGGGTCTGTCCATCTCCGACATCGGCCTGTTCGAGATCAACGAGGCCTTCGCCGTCCAGGTCCTGGCCTTCCTCGACCACTACGGCATCGCGGACGACGACGAGCGCGTCAACCAGTACGGCGGCGCGATCGCCTTCGGTCACCCGCTCGCCTCCTCCGGCGTCCGTCTGATGACGCAGCTGGCCCGCCAGTTCGAGGAGCAGCCGCAGGTCCGCTACGGCCTGACCACCATGTGCGTCGGCTTCGGCATGGGCGCGACGGTCATCTGGGAGAACCCGCACTTCGAGGGGGACAAGTGAGCACCACCGCTGAGCTGCTGAAGAACGCGGCCGAGCTGTTCCCCGACGAGGTCGTGACGCAGGCGCACGTGCGCCACCTCGACCTGCCGTTCGGCGCCGGGCGCTTCGCGCTGATCACGCTGGACAACGGTTTCGACCACACCAAGCCGACCACCTTCGGTCCGGCCTCGCTGGCGAACCTCAACACCGCGATCGACCAGGTCGAGGCGGAGGCCGCGGCCGGTGAGATCGTCGGCGCCGGTATCACCGGCAAGCCGTTCATCTTCGCCGTCGGCGCCGACCTCAAGGGCATGGAGATCCTCAAGGAGTACGACCACGCCCTCGCCATCGGCAAGGGCGGCCACGACGTCTTCAAGCGCCTGTCGGCCCTCGCGGTCCCCACGTTCGCGTACTACAACGGCGCGGCGATGGGCGGTGGCGTCGAGGTCGGTCTGCACTGCACCTACCGGACCGTTTCGAAGGCGCTTCCCGCGTTCTCCCTGCCCGAGGTCTTCCTCGGCCTGGTCCCCGGCTGGGGCGGCTGCACGCTGCTGCCGAACCTGATCGGCGCCGACAAGGCCGTCTCGGTGATCGTCGAGAACAGCCTCAACCAGAACAAGCAGCTCAAGGGCCAGCAGGTCTTCGACCTCGGCATCGCCGACGCGCTGTTCGAGGGCGCCGACTTCCTGGAGCAGTCGCTGCTGTGGACCGCGCGGGTCCTCAAGGGCGACATCGAGGTCGAGCGCCCGGTGATCGACCGCGGTGAGGCCTGGGACCAGGCCGTCGCCCGGGGCCGTTTCATCGCGGACTCCAAGGTGCACGGCGCGGCCCCTGCCGCCTACCGCGCCCTGGACATCATCGACGGCGCCCGCAACGGCGACCTGCAGCAGGGCTACGACGCCGAGGACAAGGCGCTCGCCGACCTGATGCTGAGCGGCGAACTGCGCGCCGGCATCTACGCGTTCAACCTGGTGCAGAAGCGCGGCAAGCGCCCCGCGGGCGCCCCGGACAAGAACCTGGCGCGTCCGGTCACCAAGGTCGGCGTCGTCGGCGCCGGTCTGATGGCCTCCCAGCTCGCGCTGCTGTTCCTGCGCCGTCTGGAGGTGCCGGTCGTGCTGACCGACATCGACCAGGAGCGCGTCGACAAGGGCGTGGGCTATGTGCACGCCGAGATCGACAAGCTGCTCGGCAAGGGCCGGATCAACCAGGACAAGGCCAACCGCCTCAAGGCGCTGGTGACCGGTGTCCTCGACAAGGCCGAGGGCTTCGCGGACGCGGACTTCATCATCGAGGCCGTGTTCGAGGAGATCGGTGTCAAGCAGCAGGTGTTCGCGGAGGTCGAGGCGGTCGCCCCGGCGCACGCGATCCTGGCCACCAACACCTCCTCGCTGTCGGTGACGGAGATGGCGTCGAAGCTGAAGCACCCCGAGCGGGTCGTGGGCTTCCACTTCTTCAACCCGGTCGCGGTCCTCCCGCTGCTGGAGATCGTGCGCGGTGAGGCCACCGACGACGCGTCGCTCGCGACCGCGTTCGCCGTGGCCAAGAAGCTGAAGAAGACCGCGGTTCTGGTCAAGGACGCTCCCGCTTTCGTCGTGAACCGTATCCTCACCCGCTTCATGGGCGAGATCCAGAACGTCATCGACGAGGGCACCCCGGTCGAGGTGGCGGAGAAGGCGGTGGAGCCGCTGGGCCTGCCGATGTCCCCGCTGGTCCTGCTGGAGCTGGTCGGCCCGGCGATCGGTCTGCATGTGTCGGAGACCCTCAACCGGGCGTTCCCGGACCGCTTCACGGTCTCCGAGAACCTCGCGGCGGTCGTCAAGGCGGGCAAGCGCGGCTTCTACGTCTACGACTCCGGCAAGCCGGAGCTGGACCCCGAGGTCGCCGCGCTGCTGAAGCAGGGCGATGTCGTCCTGACCGAGGAGCAGGTCCGTGACCGCGTCCTGGACGCCGTCGCCCAGGAGATCGGGCTCATGCTCGACGAGGGCGTGGTCGCCGAGGCGCAGGACATCGACCTGTGCCTGATCACCGGCGCCGGCTGGCCCTTCCACCTGGGCGGCATCACGCCGTACCTGGACCGTGAGGGCGTGTCGGAGCGGGTGAACGGGAAGCGGTTCCTGGCTCCGGGCGTGGCGTCGGTCTCGGCGTAACGGTCGCAGAACACCAGCGAAGAGGGCCTCCGCGGCGGCGGGGGCCCTCTGCGTTTCGCGCGTTCCTCCGACGCCGACACCGACCCGGCCGGGATCTTCCTCCCGGTTCTCAGACTTCCTGCCAGGCCGTCAGGGCGAGGCCCGGCTCGTCCTTGCGGCGGGTGATCAGGAGGCGGCCGGTCGACGGGGAGAGGCTCGCGGCGACGGTGCGGCCTTCGTGGTCCTCGGCGAGGGCCACCTCGGCGTCGGGCTCCAGCTCGGGCCCGGACTCGGTCCACCAGGCGCCGGCCGCCTCCTCCTCGGTCGGGTAGGCGGCGAAGGCGACCCGGCCGCTCGCCGAGCGCTGGGCGAGCAACGTGCAGTCGTGGCCGTCGAGTTCGCAGCGGATCGCCGCGACGGGGCCGGGCCCGGCCGACGCGACGACGGCCACCGGCTTGCCGCCGGGACGCCAGGCGCACACATCGCCGGAGTCGTCGGTGTAGAAGAGGGTGGTGTGCTCCGGGGAGGTGGCCAGGGCGCGCAGGGTGCCGGGGCGCACCGGCGCCTCCAGCCGCTCCTCCAGTACGGGTATCGTGCCCGGCTCGGCCTGCCGGTAGTAGAGCGCGCCGCCGTCCACGGCCGCGTACGCCTCCACGCAGCCGCTCTCCGCGGTCACCGCGACCGGCGGGCCCTGGGTGCCCTGGCCCTTGAGGTCGCGCCACGGGTCCCAGCCGCCGCGCTCCTTCTGGGCGACCATGCTGAGTCCGGTGCCGAAGTTGCGGACGAAGACATGGGCGCGGCCCTGGGCGTCCACCGCCACGGCCGGGGTGCTGGTGCGGTCGCCCTTCTTGTTGGGGTGGCCGATGGGCGTCCAGTCGAGGGCGGACAGCAGGGCCCGGAAGTGGGCGGAGTGCACCAGGCCGGACTCGCCGGGCACGGTGGGCCGCCAGGACACCAGGTGGCCGTAGCCGTCGACGCCGTGTCCGACGGCGAAGTCCTGCCGCACCTGCTGCTCGCCGCCGACGCGGCGCGGGGCCGCCCAGGCGCCGCCGGGCACCTGCTCCGCCCGGCACAGTACGGCGTCCTGCGACGCCAGATAGACACTGAGCCGCCCATCGCGGCCACGCATGAGCCAGTCGCCGTTCACCCGCTCACTGTATGTCGGCGGGCTCGGGGGACGGACCGTCGGGGCGGGGTTCGGGGACGGCGTACGGGGGCGCCGGGGCGTGCGAGGCTTGGGCGCATGGATGACAGCGTGCCCGAGCTGGTGATCGTCGACGCGGCGAATGTCGTCGGATCGGTGCCCGACGGATGGTGGCGGGACCGGCGGGGGGCCGCGGAGCGGCTGCGGGACCGGCTGGCGGCCGAGGGGGTGCCGGGCCGGCCGGGGGCGGTGGAGATCGTGCTGGTGGTGGAGGGCGCGGCGCGCGGTGTGGGGTCGGTGCCCGGGGTACGGGTGGAGTCGGCGCCGGGCAGCGGTGACGACCGCGTGGTCGAGCTGGTCGCGGACCGGGGTGACCGTCCGTGCCTGGTGGTGACGGCGGATCGGGAACTGCGGCGGCGGGTGGGCGAGCTGGGGGCGGCGGTGGCGGGGCCTCGTACGGTACGAGGATGAGGCGACCGCGCTCGGAACCCCCCACCGGCCCCCCGCCGAACGACGCCTACATGTCCCCCGTCTCCCCCCGGTCGTCCTTGACGACCTGACCCACCGTCGTCTGCTCGCCCCGGGCCAGACGGCTGTGCCTGCGCCCGTACAGGAAGTAGACGACGAACCCGATCACCATCCAGATCCCGAAGCGGAGCCAGGTCTCGGCGGGCAGGTTGAGCATCAGCCAGAGGGACGCGCACACCGAGAGGATCGGGACGACCGGCACCCACGGAGTGCGGAAGGCGCGGTGCAGGTCGGGGCGGGTCCGGCGGAGGATGATCACGCCGATCGCGACGACGACGAAGGCGAAGAGCGTGCCGATGTTCACCAGCTCGGCGAGTTCGCTGAGGCTGGTGAAGCCGGCCAGGATCGCGATGAGCACGCCGAGCAGGATGGTCGGCCGGTGGGGGGTCTTGAACCGAGGGTGGACGTGGGAGAAGAAGCGGGGCAGCAGTCCGTCGCGGCTCATGGCGAAGAAGACCCGGGTCTGGCCCAGCAGCAGGATCATGCAGACCGTGGTCAGGCCGACGGCGGCGCCGAAGCTGATGAAGCCCGCGAACCAGGGGTGCCCGGTGTGCTTGAAGGCGTCGGCGAGCGGCGCGCTCACGGACAGCTTGGTGTAGTGCTCCATCCCGGTGACGACGATCGACACGGCGACGTAGAGGACCGTGCAGATCACCAGGGATCCCAGGATGCCGCGGGGCATGTCCCGCTGCGGGTTCTTGGTCTCCTCGGCGGCCGTGGCGACGACGTCGAAGCCGATGAAGGCGAAGAAGACGACGGACGCGGCGGTGAAGATGCCCATGACGCCGAAGTTGGAGGGTGCCCAGCCGAAGATCAGCTGGATGAGCGGCGACTTGAGGCTGTTGCCCGCCTCGACGGTCTGCGCCTTCGGGATGAAGGGGTCGTAGTTCTCGCCGTGGATGAAGAAGGCACCGGCGATGATCACGGTGAGGACGACGGTCACCTTGACGGCGACGACGAGCGAGGTGACCCGGGCGGAGAGCTTCGTGCCGAGTACGAGGATGCCGGTCAGCACCAGGACGAGGGCGGCGGCGAGGATGTCGAAGCCGAAGCCGTCGGCTCCCTCTCGGCCGCTCAGCGCGTCCGGCAGATGCCAGCCCACGTTGTCCATCAGTGAGGCGATGTAGCCGGACCAGCCGACGGCGACCACCGCCGTACCGAGCGCGAACTCCAGGACGAGGTCCCAGCCGATGATCCAGGCCGGCAGTTCGCCGAGGGAGGCGTAACTGAAGGTGTACGCGGAGCCGGCCACCGGAACGGTGGAGGCGAACTCGGCGTAGCAGAGCGCGGCGAGCGCGCAGGCGACGCCGGCCGCGACGAAGGCCAGGGCGACGGCGGGACCGGCGTTGTTCTTGGCGACCGTGCCGGTGAGGACGAAGATGCCGGTGCCGATGATGACGCCGACGCCGAAGACCGTGAGGTCCAGTGCGGACAGGGATTTCTTGAGCGCGTGCTCGGGTTCCTCGGTGTCGAGGATGGACTGCTCTACCTTCTTCGTCCGGAAGAGGGTGCTGCTCACGGGCGTACCTCCCACGCTGTGTCGTCCTCCGACATGATCGAGAGGGGGCGTGGTACGTATGCCCCGGCACGGGGCCCTTCACGCGAATGGGCCGATTTCACCACTCTCACAGGGGTGAAACCGGCCCATCGGCGGCATGTCGGTCAGTCGCGCGCGGGCTCCACCGAGTCGACCTCGGCGGTCGGGCGGTCGAACCGGCCGTCCAGCTTGGAGACGAGGCCGGTCACCTGGCGGGCGATGTCCGGGGCGGTCAGCCCGATCTCGGCCATCACCTCGGCGCGGGAGGCGTGGTCGAGGAAGCGCGGCGGGATGCCGAAGTCGCGCAGCGGGACGTCGACGCCGGCGTCGCGCAGGGCCTGGGCGACGGCGGAGCCGACGCCGCCGACGCGGGAGTTGTCCTCGACGGTGACGACCACGCGGTGGCGCTCGGCGAGCGGGGCCATGGCCTCGTCGACGGGCTTGACCCAGCGCGGGTCGACGACGGTGGTGGAGATGCCCTGCTTGTCGAGCAGGTCGGCGATCTCCAGGCACATCGGGGCGAGGGCGCCCACCGAGACGAGCAGCACGTCGGGCCGGTCGGTGCCCGGCTCGCGCAGCACGTCCATGCCGCCGACGCGGCCCACGGCCGGCACGGCGGGGCCGACGGCGCCCTTGGAGAACCGTACGACGGTCGGCGCGTCGTCGACGGCGACGGCCTCGCGGAGCTGGGCGCGGACCTGGTCGGCGTCGCGCGGGGCGGCGAGCCGCAGGCCGGGGACGACCTGGAGGATCGACATGTCCCACATGCCGTTGTGGGAGGCACCGTCGGTGCCGGTGACACCGGCCCGGTCCAGGACGAAGGTCACCCCGCACTTGTGGAGGGCGACGTCCATGAGGACCTGGTCGAAGGCGCGGTTGAGGAAGGTGGCGTAGACGGCGAAGACGGGGTGGAGTCCGCCGGTCGCCAGGCCCGCCGCGGAGACGGCGCCGTGCTGCTCCGCGATGCCGACGTCGTAGACCCGCTCGGGGAAGGCCTTGGCGAACTTGTCGAGGCCGACCGGCTGGAGCATGGCGGCGGTGATCGCGACGATGTCCTCGCGTTCCTTGCCGAGGGCGACCATCTCCTCGCCGAAGACGGAGGTCCAGTCCGCGCCGGAGGAGGCGATGGGCAGGCCGGTGTCGGGATGGATCTTGCCGACGGCGTGGAAGCGGTCGGCCTCGTCCTGGAGGGCGGGCTGGTAGCCGCGGCCCTTCTCGGTGAGGCAGTGCACGATCACCGGGCCGCCGAAGCGCTTGGCGCGGGCGAGCGCGGACTCCAGGGCCTCGATGTCGTGGCCGTCGATGGGGCCGACGTACTTCAGGCCGAGGTCCTCGAACATGCCCTGCGGGGCGATGAAGTCCTTCAGGCCCTTCTTGGCGCCGTGCAGGGTCTCGTAGAGCGGCTTGCCGACGACCGGGGTGCGCTCCAGGAGGTCCTTGCCGCGCGCCAGGAACCGCTCGTAGCCGTCGGTGGTGCGCAGGGTGGCGAGGTGGTTGGCGAGGCCGCCGATGGTGGGGGCGTAGGAGCGCTCGTTGTCGTTGACGACGATGACCAGCGGGCGGTCCTTGGCGTCGGCGATGTTGTTGAGCGCCTCCCAGGCCATGCCGCCGGTGAGCGCGCCGTCACCGATGACGGCCACGACGTGGGCGTCGCGTTTGCGCAGCTGGTTGGCCTTGGCGAGGCCGTCGGCCCAGCCGAGCACGGTGGAGGCGTGGCTGTTCTCGATGACGTCGTGCTCGGACTCGGCCTGCGAGGGGTAGCCGGACAGGCCGCCCTTCATCTTCAGCCGGGAGAAGTCCTGGCGGCCGGTGAGCAGCTTGTGCACATAGGACTGGTGGCCGGTGTCCCAGAGGACCTTGTCCTTCGGCGACTCGAAGACGCGGTGCAGGGCGATGGTCAGCTCGACGACGCCGAGGTTGGGGCCGAGGTGGCCGCCGGTCTTGGAGACGGCGTCGACGAGGAAGGTCCGGATCTCCCCTGCCAGCTGGTCCAGCTCCTCCAGGCTGAGCCGGTCCAGATCGCGCGGTCCCGTGATGCGGGTCAGCAGCGGCACCCGTGCCTCCTTGCAGTAAAAGCTGTTCGAGCTGTTGCCGGGCTCGCCCGAGTCTAATGTGGCCCGGTCCGATGACACGACGATGCCCGACACCTTGTGAGTGCCGGGCAACACGTCCGACCCGAAAGGGGCGCGGGGAACTGCGCGACAAGCCACGACGGCGGCCCGGACGCAATCCCACCGCACCCCGTACGGCGAGAGCGCGAGGCTAGGCCCGCCCAGCCGCCTTCTGACTACGACGCGACACCGAGTCGATGACGACCGCACCGAGCAGAACACCACCAGTGATCATGTACTGGATCGAGGTGTTCATGTTCAGCAGGTTGAGACCGGTCGTGATCGACTGGATCACGAGCATGCCGAGCAGGGCGGACCACACGGAACCACGGCCACCGAAGAGGCTCGTACCACCGATGACCGCGGCGGCGATCGCCAGCATCAGGGTGTTGCCGCCACCGGCGCTCAGCGTGGCGGACGCCGTCTGACCGGCGAAGAACATACCGCCGATCGCCGCGAAACCACCGGAGATGGCGAACACGCTGATCCGGACGAACGGCACGCTGATACCGGCACGGCGCGCCGCCTCGATGCCGCCGCCGACCGCGAAGACCTTGCGGCCGTACGTGGTACGACGCAGCACGAAGTCCACGATCACCAGCGCCGCGAGGAAGATCACCAGCGCGTTGGAGACGCCCTGCGCGTTGTTCAGCACGGCGGCCGCGACGAAGGACGCGATCGCCAGCAGACCGACGCGGACGAGGATCTCGCCGGTGGGCCGGAACGGCACACCCGCGGCCTTGCGGCGGCGCTGCTCACCGAAGTTGCCGACGAGCGAGAGCACGACACCGAGGCCGGCCAGCACGTAGGCGCCGATGATCGCCTGGTCCATGAAGAACGAGCTCTGGCCGAGCAGCTTCACCGGGCCCTCGTCGTTCGGGATGTTGATCGTGCCGCTCGAACCGAGCAGCCACAGCATCAGGCCGTTCCAGCCGAGGAAGCCGGCCAGGGTCACGACGAACGCCGGCACACCGACCTTGGCGAAGAACCAGCCGTGCAGGGCGCCGATGGCGATGCCGCTCGCGATCGCGAGGACCAGGGCCAGCCAGACGTTCATGCCGTGTTCGACGACCCAGACGGCGAAGAGGGTGGACGCCAGGCCGCTGACGGAACCGACGGAGAGGTCGATCTCGCCGAGGAGCAGGACGAACACCAGGCCGATGGCCAGCATGCCGGTGGCCGACATGAAGTAGCTGATGTCCGACAGGTTGGCGGCGCTCAGGAAGCGGTCGTTCTTCGCCTGGAAGATGATCCAGATGATGATCAGGCCGATGACGACGGGCAGGGAGCCCAGCTCACCGCCCTTGATCTTGCGCTTGAACTCCGTGATGTAGCCCTTGAAGCCCTCTTCGCGGACCAGCAGACGCGGGTCGACGACGGGGACACCGGCGGCCGTGGGGTCGTCGGCGGGCGCGACGGTGTTCTGGTCCGCGACCGCGCCGTCGGTCTTGCCGACCTTGGCGGAGTCGCCCTTCACGGTCTTCGACGTGTCGCTCACTTTGCCGCCTCCGTGCTGCGACGCCCCGCACGACGGGTCACGGCGTTGTCCGTGGCACCCGTGATCGCGGCGATGATCTCTTCGTGGCTGGTGTCCTTCACGGGGAAGGAGCCGTTGTTCTTGCCCAGGCGCAGGACGGCGACGGTGTCCGCGACCGCCTTGACGTCGGCCATGTTGTGGCTGATCAGGATGACGGCGAGGTTGCGCTCGCGCAGCCGCTCGACCAGGTCGAGGACCTGGGCGGTCTGCTCGACACCGAGGGCGGCGGTGGGCTCGTCGAGGATGACCAGCTTGGGCTCGCCGATCAGGGCGCGCGCGATCGCGACGACCTGGCGCTGACCGCCGGAGAGGCTCGCGATCGGGATGCGCACGCTCGGGATGCGGATGGAGAGCGTGGACAGCAGCTCGCGGGAGTTCTTCTCCATCGTCACCTCGTCGATGACGCCGCGGTGGAGCAGCTCACGTCCGAGGTAGAGGTTGCCGACCACGTCGAGGTTGTCGCACAGGGCGAGGTCCTGGTAGACCGTCGCGACGCCGAGTCCCTGGGCGTCGTGCGGCTTGTTGATGCTGACCTGCTTGCCCTCCCACTCGATGACGCCCTCATCGATGGGGTGGACGCCGGCGATCGTCTTGACCAGCGTCGACTTTCCTGCGCCGTTGTCGCCGACCAGGGCGACGACTTCTCCGGCGTGGACCTCCAGATCGACGTCGGTGAGGGCCTGGACCGCACCGAATCGCTTGGAGACTCCGCGCAACGCCAGCACGGGCGTAGCGGACACGTGAACCATCTCCTTCGCCGCCTGACCGGCGGGGATGCCGCGCTTGGGGTAAGGCGCGGAGGGATGTGCGGGGCGCGTCGGCCGCGGGGGCGGCGACGGTGACGCACAAGGTTTACAGAACGAACATGCGCGAACCCGCTGCACTTGGCAACGGTCTCCATCCGACGCCCGCCCCGCAGCGGGGTGGAAAGGTGGGGCGGGCGTCGGAGGGGTCTCGCGGGGCCGCCGGCGGTCACGGGGACCGCCGGTCGGCGTCGGGTGCCTTACTGCAGGCCGGCGGCCTTGCAGGCGGCGGCGTACTGGGCGGTGCAGATCTGCGCGACGGTGTACAGACCGTCCTTGACGACCGTGTCCTTGATGTTGGCCTTGGTGACCGACACCGGGGTCAGCAGCTGCGAGGGAACCTTGTCACCGGAACCGCTGGTCAGCGTGGTGGAGGTGAGGCTCTTGATGTCCTTGCCCTGGAGCAGGTCGACCGCGATCGTGGCGGCGGCGTCGGCCTCCGGCTTGTAGGCCTTGTAGACCGTTGCGGACTGGGTGCCGGCGACGATCCGCTGGATGGCGGCGAGCTCGGCGTCCTGACCGGTCAGCGGGGTGTTGCTGATACCGGCGCCCTTGAGGGTGTTGGCGATACCACCGGCCATGCCGTCGTTGGCGGAGTAGACACCGGCGATGTTCTTCGCACCCAGCTGGGTGATGGCGGCGGACATCTTCTCCGCGGCGACGGTGTCCTTCCACAGGCCGGACTGCTCGTAGGCGATCTTGACCTTGCCGTCGAGGGTCTTGTGCGCGCCTTCCTTGAACTGGGCGGCGTTCGGGTCGGCGTCGTCACCGTTGATCATGACGACGTTCGCCGACGGGGTGGCCTTGGCGCCCATCGCGTCGAGCAGCGCCTGGCCCTGCAGCTCGCCGACCTTCACGTTGTCGAAGGAGACGTACGCGGAGACCGGACCCTGGGCGAGACGGTCGTACGCGACGACCTTGACGCCCTTGGCCACGGCGGCCTGGATGGAGGACTTGATGGCGGCCGAGTCCTGGGCGGAGATCGCGATGACCTTCACGCCCTTGGTGACCATGGTGCTGACCTGCTGCGCCTGCTTGTTCGCGTCGGCCGCGGCGTTCGCGTACTCGACGGTGCAGTCGGAGCACAGCTCCTTGACCTTGGCCTCGAAGTACGGCTTGTCGAACTTCTCGTACCGGGCCGTGACGCTGTCGGGGAGCAGCAGGCCGATGGACTTGTTGCCGGAGCTGCTGCTGCCGGAGTCGTTGTTGTCCTTGTCGCCCGCCTTGCCGCACGCGGCAATCGACAGGGCCATGGACACGGCGGTGGCGCCGATCACGACTCTACGCATCGTTGCGTTCATTGGGTTGTGCCTCCCTGACAGGGCCGCAACGCTGCGGCCGAGGTGGCTCGAAGTCAACTCGGCCGCAAGTTCGACGTCAAGAAGTAAATACTTAACGAGATGGCAACGGCGTCATTCGTTCTCTAAGTGAAGGCGGGTGCCGCGGTGGACAGGGGCCCCACCCCAGTCCCGTCCAAAAGGGTCGAATCACCCATCTCGCTCAATGCGAGGGCGAGTGCTCCGAGCACCTCCGCGCGACCCCCAAGTGCCCCGGGGAGAACGGAGAGTTGACGTGCCGCGCTGGGGATGGCGTAGCGACCGACGGACTCCCTGATGGGCCCGAGCACCAGTTCACCGGCCTCGGCGAGATCACCGCCCAGGACCACCCGGCTCGGGTTCAGAAGGTTGCAGAGGTTGGCGACTCCACTGCCGATATGGCGGCCGACGTCGGCGATCACCCGACGGCAGCCCGGATCCCCGTCCTTGGCCAGCCGTACGACGCCTTCCATGGTCAGGTCGGTGCCGTGACTGGGCTGGAGCAACGGCAGCACATAGCGTGCGGCCGCGAAGGTCTCCAGGCAGCCCCGGTTCCCGCAGCGGCAGACCGGTCCGGATTCATCAAGTGTAATATGTCCGATTTCTCCCGCAGTGCCACCTGGGCCGCGATAGATCTTCCCGTCGATGACGAGACCGGCGCCGACACCGCTGGCGACCTTGATGTACGCCAGATCGCGCACACCGCGGCCGCTGCCCCAGACCATCTCGCCGAGGGCGCCGAGATTGGCGTCGTTGTCCACATGCACCGGCACGCCCAGGCGTTCACGCAGCTCCTCGGCGGGTCGGGTGCCGATCCAGCCGGGCAGGATGGCCGAGGAGCCGAGGGTTCCGGACTCCAGATCGATGGGCCCGGGCACGCCGAGGCCGACGCCGGCGATCTTCCCGCGATCCACCCCGATGGCTTCCACCAGCCGGGTGACGAGCCGCTCCGCCCGGTCGAAGCCCTGACTGGAGGAGGCGTCGACGTCGAGCGGCTCGGACTCCTCGGCCAGCACCTGGTGGGCGAGGTTGCCGATGGCGACCCGAAGGTGGGTATGGCCGAAATCAACCCCTATGACGATCCCGGCGTCACCGCTGAGGGAGACGGCCCGGGCGCGTCGGCCACCGGCCGATGTGGGCGTGACCTCGACGGTTCCGCCGTCCTTCAGCTCCCGGACGATGTTGGAGACGGTCGCCGCGGACAGGCCGGTGGTCCGGGCGATCTCCGCCTGGGTGAGGGAACCGGCCAGCCGGACGGCTCGTACGACCCGCTCCAGGTTGGCCCGATGCAGCGACGACTGCGACCCCGGAGTCTCCACGACGACCTCCTGCGCGCGGGGCCGCTTCGATGAGACCCCGTCTATGTCCAACTAGTGAACTCTAAGCTGAGCCGTTCGGGTTGCCTCCCGTCAAGAGGTTGAACAGCATCCGCTGGGTCGAACAAGCGCGGGCCGTGAGGTCGCGGTGCGTGGGGAGACGGGTGCGGGGCGTGGTGGAAGGCGGGGTTCCGGGGCGCGGAAGCGTGAGCGGTGTGGGCCGGTGTGATGGGATTTGAGGCTTGTGAGGGCTGCTTGTGATCGGAGCTTGAAGGAACTACTTCAGTGCCCCCGCCGTCAGCCCCGTGACCACCTGCCGCTGGAAGACGATGTACGCGCCCAGCACCGGCAGCATCGCCATCACCAGGCCCGCGAACAGGCCCGACCAGTCGCCCTTGTAGCCCTGGCTCACCGCCAGCTGCACCAGGCCCTGGGTGAGGACGTGCTTGTCCGGGTCGGTGTTCAGGACCGTGGGGAGCATGTACTGGTTCCACTGGCCGAGGAAGTTGAAGATGCCGACGCTGATCAGGCCCGGCTTGGCCATGGGCAGCATGATCTGGAAGAAGGTCCGGGTGTGCGAGGCGCCGTCCACGAACGCGGCCTCCGCGACCGAGGTGGGCAGCGTGCGGAAGAACGCCGTGAGAAAGAACACCGTGAACGGCAGCGAGTACGCGATGTACACCAGGATCAGCCCGTGGATGGTGTTGAGCAGGCCCATGTTGTTCACCACGTAGAACAGCGGGACCAGGGCGAGCATGACCGGGAAGCTCATGCCGCCGACGAAGAGGAAGTAGATGAACCGGTTGCCGGGGAAGTCGAACCGGGCCAGCACATAGGCCGCCATCGAGCCCAGGACCAGCGTGCCGATGAGGGAACCCCCCACCACCAGGACGGTGTTGAGGAAGTAGTCGCTCATGTTGGCGTCGGTCCAGGCCCGCGACCAGTTGTCGAAGTGCAGTTTGTCCGGCAGCGACCAGGGCGAGCCGAAGATCGACGCGTCGTCCTTGAAGGACGTCATCACCGCCCACACCAGCGGCAGCACCACCATGACGGCCCAGATCACCAGCACGCCGTGCGAGAAGACATTGAGGATGCGCCCCTCGCGCCGCCGTCCGCGCGCCGGCCGCTCGGCCGGCGGGCCCACCTTCACGACCGGCGCGCCGGACCCGGCCGGCACCTCGGCGGGGCTCTGCGTCGTCTTCATCCTCAGTACTCCAGCCGCTCGCGACGGCCCAGCCGCAGCACGACCGCGGCGAACGCGAGCGTGACGACGAGGAGGGCGACGCCGATGGTGGTGGCGTAGGCGGCCTGACCGTCCCGGAACGCCTTCTGGTACACGTACAGGGTCATCACCGTGGTCGAGTAGTCGGGGCCGCCCGGCCCGGTCGTCATGATCTGCACGACCGCGAACGACTCGGCGCCCAGGGCGAGGATGCCCATATAGACCCAGCCGGACTGCACGGTGTCCCACAGCAGCGGCAGGGTGAGACGGAAGAACGTGGTGGCGCGGCCGGCCCCGTCCAGCAGGGCCGCCTCGTACAGGTCCGAGGGGATCGACGCCATGCCGGCGGAGAACAGCACGACGAAGAAGCCGACCGACGACCACACCAGCACCGCCATCACGCACCACAGCGCGAGGTTCGGATCGCCCAGCCACAGCGGCTGGACGCCGTCCAGGCCGATGCCCCGCAGGACGGAGTTGATCGCGCCGCTGTCCGGGTTGTAGGCGAAGGCGAACAGCAGCGCGACGATCGCAATCGACAGCACCTGCGGAAAGAAATAGACGATCTTGTAGAAGGACGAGCCCCGCACGCCGGAAATGGCGGGGCCGCCCTTCCTTCTGCGCCCGCCCACATTGATCATGAAGGAGAGGAACAGCGCGAGACCGATCGTCACGAGCGGCAGCACGATCGCGAACATCAAGCTGTGCCGCAAGGACTTCCAGAAGATGTCGTCGTGGAGCATCCGCCGGTAATTGTCCAGGCCGACCATCTTGAATTCGGGGCTCAGACCGGTCCAGTCCGTGAACGAGTAGTAGATGGACTGGATGAAGGGCCAGATCACGAAGAGCGCGTACAGTCCGAGGGGCAGCGCGAGGAACCCCACGATGAACCGGTACTTGCCGTGCTGCATCGCCACTCCGGTGCGTTGCGGAAACGGGTTTCTGCTGCCTACTGGTGCTTGTAGTGCTTGATCGACGTGTCCTTCGCGGCCTCGTCGGCGAATCCCTGGATCTTCTTGATGGCCTCGGCGGGAGTGAGCCGGCCGGCCATCATCTCGCCGAGTCCGGCCACGCCGATCTTCTCCTTCTGCAACTGGACGTACCAGTCCTGGAGACGGGGATTGACCACGTTCTGACCGGCCTTCTCCAGCGCCGCGACGCCGGACTTGAGGCCGGGGGTGAGGGTGATGCCGTCGGTGCCGCCGTTGTACGCGGTGAGCGACTTGACCTTGGCGGTGAAGTTCTTGGAGGACGCCTCGCTGAGCATGATGCGCAGCTGTTCCATGCCGCCCGCCCCGTTGCCGGCCTTGGCCGGTACGACGAAGGGTTCGCCGCCGGAGGCCCAGATGGTGCCGAAGGGCATCTTGTCGGAGCTGTCGATGCCGGTGGGCGCGGAGACGGCGAGGTCGAAGTCGGCGGGGATGACGTTCGCCGACTCGTTCTCCACCCAGGAGCCGTTGGGGATGAACAGGGCCTTGCCCTTGGCCCAGGCGGTCTGCGACTGGATGTGGTCCAGGCCGGGGGTGCCCTGCAGGACGTAGCCCTTGCGGTACAGCTCGTAGTACGCCTCGAAACAGGCCTTGACGGCCGGGTGCCGCCAGGCGTTCGGCTCCAGGTTGTCGATGGCGTCGAGGACTTCGCGGCCGCCCACCTTGCCGATCATCGGGTAGAGCGAGAAGGGCAGGTAGTACGGGTACTTGCCGGCGTAGGTCCAGCCCGCCATGCCCTGCTTCTTGGCCTTGGCGCAGACCGCGAGCATCTGGTCCCAGGTCTGCGGGTACTGCTCGTCGAGCGCGTCCAGGGCCTTCTGCGAGTACCAGACGCCGTACACCGTGTAGGCGTAGTACAGGATCCAGACGGGGGCGCCGTCGAACTGACCCATCTCGACGATGCCGGGGCGCAGCGTGTCGCGGACCTTCTTGTTCGGGTCGTCGTAGGAGGGCGCGTCGAGCAGCGGGGTGAGGTCGGCGAGCTGTTTCTTGCCGACGAGGACGCCCATGTCCATCTGTTCGGCGCCGGAGTTGTCGATGAGGTCGGGCGGGGTGCCCTGGTTGAAGCGGGGCTGGAGCGTGGACTGGATCTTCTGGGTGGCCGAGAACTTCACCTTGGCCTTGGGGAAGGCTCTTTCGTAGATCTTGACGGCGTCCTCGGCGTACTCCTTGCCGAAACCGCCGTCGAACAGGACGAACTCCAGCTGCTCGGTCTCATTCACGGCGAGCGGGTTCTTCGCGGTCTTCTTGCCCGCTTTCGCCTTGTCCTCGTCGCCGCCGCCGCTGCTGGCGCACGCGGACAGAAATCCCGTCGCGGGAACGGAGATCAGGCCGATTGCGGCGGTCCGCTTGATCAGATCGCGGCGGCCGACTCCGGTCGGCCGGGAGTTCTCTGCGGAAGTGGATCCCATGCTCAAGTCCTCGCCTTCTCCAGGACTCAGGCGGTGAACCGGATCCTCCGGGCACCGCGGTCTGGTCAAGCTGGGTCGTGCAGGAAACGCCGACAGGTATAGTCCACTTCCCGCCGACTGGGCAAGATCGAATGCAGGGTTGGCCGCTGGTCTTTTCCGAGTTGAGACCTGCTGGAAATACGGGCGGGGCGCGGGGGCGGGGCCGGAGGAATTCGCGTCATGGGCAGCACATTGCCCACTCAACGTCCTTGACAACCCTCCTCACTTGGCCCCCTACTGTTTCCCGCACCCCGAGCCAGACAACGTTGTCCAGCCAGTGCAGGGAGAGTGCTCGCGCATGCAGCGACGCGGTGGACGGTTCCATGGTTTTCGGGCGGTCGTCGTCACGGCCGCCCTCCTGATGTCCGTCGGCGCGCCGGGGACGGCGGTCGCGGTCGCCCCGCCGCCGCCCGCGCCGTTACCCGCCCGGGCGTTCGCCTCCTCCTTCGAGGCCGGTGAGCCCGCCCCGGACTGGGTGAGCACGGTCGACACGGGCCCCGGCGGGGGAAAGCGGTCCTCGGGTGTCGACGGCGGTTACGGCGGCGGGCTCCCCGGCGATGTCACCGACCGCGTCACGGAGATCCGGGCGAGCGCGGAGAACACGGGCGGCGGCGAGGTGAAGGAGAACCTGCTCGACGGCGAGGCCGGCACCAAGTGGCTGACCTTCGCGCCCACCGGGCGGCTGGAGTTCGACCTGGACGAGCCGGTCGCCCTGGCCTCCTACGCGCTGACCTCCGCCAACGACGCCGCCGAACGCGATCCGGCGGACTGGACGCTGAGCGGCTCGGCGGACGGCTCCGACTGGACCGCCCTCGACACCCGCACCGGGGAAACCTTCGGCGAACGGTTCCAGACCCGGACATACGCCGTGGACGGGCCGGCCGCCTACCGGCACTTCCGGATCGACATCACGAGGAATCACGGCGCCGACCTCCTCCAGCTCGCCGATGTGCGGTTCGGCACCGGCGGCGGGAGCGGTCCGGTGCCGCCCGACATGCTGACGGTCGTCGACCACGGCCCCAGCGGCTCCCCCACCGCGAAGGCGCGGGCCGGCTTCACCGGCCTGAAGGCCCTGCGCTACAGCGGGCGTCACACCGCCACCGGGCGGGCCTACTCGTACAACAAGGTGTTCGACGTCGACGTCCGGGTGGGGGCGCGGACCCGGCTGTCGTACCGGATCTTCCCGGCCATGGCGGACGGTGAGCGCGACTACGCCGCCACACATGTCGCCGTGGACCTGGCCTTCACGGACGGCACCCATCTCAGCGACCTCGGCGCGACCGACGCGCAGGGTTTCCCGCTCACTCCGCGCGGGCAGGGCGCGGCGAAGGTGCTGTACGTCAACCAGTGGAACGACGTGGTCGCGTCGATCGGTCGGGTCGCGGCGGGAAAGACCGTGGACCGGATCCTGCTCGCCTACGACTCCCCCGCCGGACCGGCGCGGTTCCGCGGCTGGGTGGACGACATCGCGCTGCGCCCGGCGGTGCCCGAGCCGGTCCGGGCCCACAAGGCGGACTACGCCCTGACCACGCGCGGAACGCTGTCCAGCGGCGGTTTCTCCCGTGGAAACACGTTTCCGGCGACGGCCGTGCCGCACGGGTTCAACTTCTGGACCCCGGTGACGAACGCGTCCTCGCTGAGCTGGCTGTACGACTACGCGCGGGGGAACGACGAGCGGAACCTGCCGGAGATCCAGGCGTTCGGCGCGAGTCATGAGCCGAGCCCGTGGATGGGCGACCGGCAGACGTTCCAGGTGATGCCGTCCGCCGCGCCGGGCGTCCCGGACACCGGCCGCACGGCGCGAGCGCTGGCCTTCCGGCACGCCGACGAGGTCGCGCGGCCGTACGTCTACGGGGTGCGGTTCGAGAACGGGCTGCGGGCGGAGCTGGCGCCGACGGATCACGCGGCGGCCCTGCGCTTCACCTACCCGGGCGACGACGCCAGCGTGATCTTCGACAATGTCACCGATCAGGCCGGCCTGACCCTCGACACCACGGCCGGCGTCGTGACCGGATACTCCGACGTCAAGTCCGGGCTGTCGACGGGCGCGACCCGGCTCTTCGTATACGGCGAGTTCGACGCGCCGGTGACCGACGGGGCGGTCGACGGCGTCAAGGGCTATCTGCGGTTCGACGCGGGACCCGACCGGACGGTGACGCTGCGGCTGGCGACCTCGCTGATCGGCGTGGACCAGGCGCGGGAGAACCTGCGGCAGGAGATCCCGGAGGGCACGGACTTCGACACGGTGCGGTCCGAGGCCCGGCGGCAGTGGGACCGGCTGCTGGGGAAGGTGGAGGTCGAGGGCGCGAGCACGGACCAGCTGACGACCCTCTACTCCAGCCTCTACCGGCTGTATCTGTATCCCAACTCCGGCTTCGAGAAGGTCGGTTCGGCGTTCCGGTACGCGTCGCCCTTCTCGCCCGCGACGGGTCCGGACACCCCGACGCACACCGGCGCGAACATCGTCGAGGGCAGGGTGTACGTCAACAACGGCTTCTGGGACACCTATCGGACCACCTGGCCCGCCTACAGCCTGCTGACGCCGAGTCAGGCGGGCGTGCTGACGGACGGGTTCGTGCAGCAGTACAAGGA
This sequence comes from Streptomyces sp. NPDC032126, assembly GCF_055580085.1. Lineage (NCBI taxonomy): Bacteria > Bacillati > Actinomycetota > Actinomycetes > Kitasatosporales > Streptomycetaceae > Streptomyces > Streptomyces sp. NPDC032126. The sequence continues at coordinate 223,522 of NZ_JBVIMA010000001.1, read as the reverse complement.
CGGCGGCTGGACCTCGCGCTGGTCGTCCCCGGGGTACGCGGATCTGATGACCGGCACCTCGTCGGACGTCGCCTTCGCCGACGCCTACGTCAAGGGCGTCTCCTTCGACGCGAAGGCGGCGTACGAGGCGGCGCTGAAGAACGCGACGGTCGTGCCGCCGTCCTCCGGCGTGGGGCGCAAGGGCATGGCCACCTCACCCTTCCTCGGCTACACGAGCACGGCGACGCACGAGGGCCTGTCGTGGGCGCTGGAGGGATACCTCAACGACTACGGGATCGCCCGGATGGGTCAGGCCCTGTACCGGAGAACGGGCGAGAAACGCTATGCGGAGGAGTCGGCGTACTTCCTCGACCGCGCGCGGGGGTACGTCCGTCTCTTCGACCCGCGGGCCGGCTTCTTCCAGGGCCGCGACGAGAAGGGCGGATGGCGGGTGCCGTCGTCCTCCTACGACCCTCGGGTGTGGGGGTACGACTACACGGAGACGAACGGCTGGGGCTACGCCTTCACCGCCCCGCAGGACAGCCGCGGCCTCGCGAACCTCTACGGCGGCCGGGCCGGCCTCGCGCGGAAACTCGACGCCTTCTTCGCGACGCCCGAAACCGCCTCCCCCGAGTTCGCCGGATCCTACGGCGGGGTCATCCACGAGATGACGGAGGCGCGGGACGTCCGGATGGGCATGTACGGGCACTCCAACCAGGTCGCGCACCACACGATCTACCTGTACGACGCGGCGGGGCAGCCCTGGAAGGCGCAGGCGAAGGTCCGCGAGGTGCTGTCCCGGCTCTACGTCGGCAGCGCGATCGGCCAGGGCTACCACGGCGACGAGGACAACGGCGAGCAGTCGGCCTGGTACCTGTTCTCCGCCCTCGGCTTCTACCCGCTGGTGACGGGCAGCGGCGACTACGCCGTCGGCTCACCGCTGTTCACCAAGGCGACCGTCCATCTGGACAACGGCCGCGACCTGGTGATCAAGGCGCCGAACAACAGCGCACGGAACGTCTACGTGCAGGGTCTGAAGGTCGACGGCAGGCCCTGGACATCGACCTCCCTGCCGCACGCGCTGCTGGCGAAGGGGGCGACGCTGGAGTTCGCGATGGGCCCGCGGCCGTCCGCCTGGGGCACCGGAAAGAACGCGGCACCGGTGTCGATCACCCAGGACGAGAAGGTGCCGAACCCGCGCACCGACCGGCTGCGGGGCGAGGGAGCCCTGTCCGACAACACCTCCGCCACCTCCTCCCGGGTGACCACCACGGCCCTCCCGGTCACCGCGGCCACCCGGGCCGTCCAGTACACGCTGACCTCGGCCGGCCGCGCCGACGCCCCCACGGGCTGGGTGCTGCAGGGCTCGGCGGACGGCCGCACCTGGACCGATCTGGACCGGCGCGCCGGGGAGTCCTTCTCGTGGGACCGCCAGACCCGCCCCTTCACCGTCGCGCGGCCGGGCACGTACGCGCGGTACCGCCTGGTCCTGGATCGCCAATCCACCCTGGCGGAGGTGGAGTTGTTGTCCTGATCCGATGTCCGGCGGGCGACACCGTCTGTCCCGCGCGTCACCCGTGACCCAGAATGGCCTCGCCGTGAGTCGACAAGTCCGTGGACGACGACGCCCCGTCTGGAGGGACCATGCCGTTCGCCGTGCCCGTCCTGCCCGAGGGAGTCGATCCCGCCTGGCTGCCGGCCGAGGCCTTCCGGCCGTTGGGCGGCCGGCGGACGCTGATCCGTGGCTCGGGGCCGTTGACGGACACCGTGCACGGTGAAGTCGCCGACGCCTGCGAGCGGTTCGGCGGGCAGGTGGTGCGGGGCGAGGGGGAGCCCGGCGCCTCGTACGACCTGGTGCTGGAGACGACGGACGCGGACCACCTCGGTGACGAGGGGTTCGCGTTCGCGCGTTCGGGGGGTACGACGACCGTCTCGGCGGGTGGTCGACGCGGGCTGCTGTACGGCCTGTTCCACGTCGTGCGGCTCGGTGAAGGGGCGTTCCGGGGGACTTGGGCGACGCAGACGCATCGGCCGGCCGTCGCGCTGCGGATGCTGGACCACTGGGACAACGTGGCCGTGCATCCGGTCATGGGCCAGGTGGAGCGCGGATACGCGGGCGGCTCACTGTTCTGGCGGGACGGGCGGGCTCGGGGGGAACTGGAGCGGGTCGGATGGTACGGGCGGCTGCTCGCCGCGTGCGGGGTCAACGCGGTCGCCGTCAACAACGTCAACGTGCACGCGGCCGAGGCCCGGCTGCTGACCGAGCGGATCGGTGACGTCGCCGACATCGCGGGCGCGTTGCGGCCGTACGGGATCCGTACGCTGCTGTCCGTGTCCTTCGCCTCGCCGCTTCTGCTCGGCGGACTCGACACCGCCGATCCGCTCGACGAGGACGTCCGGCGGTGGTGGGCCGACGCGGTCCGCCGCGTGTACGACGTGATCCCGGACTTCGGCGGCTTCGTCGTCAAGGCCGACTCGGAGGGGCAGCCGGGGCCGTTCGCGTACGGACGCACGCACGCGGACGGGGCGAACCTGCTGGCCGCCGCGCTCGCCCCGTACGGCGGTACGGTCCTGTGGCGGGCGTTCGTCTACGACCACCGGCAGGACTGGCGGGACCGCTCGACGGACCGGGCGCGTGCCGCGTACGACCATTTCGCCCCGCTGGACGGGGAGTTCGCGGACAACGCCGTCCTCCAGGTGAAGCACGGGCCGATGGACTTCCAGGTGCGTGAGCCGGTGTCACCGGTGCTGGCCGCGCTGCCGCGCACCAGGGTCGCGGTGGAGTTCCAGGCCACGCAGGAGTACACCGGGCAGCAACGGCATGTGTGCTGGCTGGGGCCGATGTGGAGCGAGGTGCTGCGGTTCCGGCCGGAGGGGGCGTCCGCCGGGGACATCGGGGGCGCGGCCGATGCCTTCGTCGCGGTGTCGAACGCCGGTGACGATCCCTTCTGGACCGGGCATCCGCTCGCGCAGGCGAACCTCTACACCTTCGGGCGGCTGGCCTGGCAGCCCGGCGCCGACCCGGGGCGGATCCTGGACGAGTGGATCGGGCTGTCCTTCCCGGGCGCGCCCGAGCGGCTGGCCGACGGGCTGCGGGCGGTGCTGTCCGGCTCGTGGCGGACGTACGAGAAGTACACCGCGCCCCTGGGTGTCGGCTTCATGATGCAGCCGGGACACCACTACGGGCCGAGCGTCGACGGCTACGAGTACAGCCCCTGGGGGACCTATCACTTCGCCGACCGGGACGGCGTCGGCGTCGACCGCAGCGCGGCCACGGGAACCGGTTACGCGGCGCAGTACGCCAAGCCGTGGTCCGAGGTGTACGAGTCGCCCGACACCTGCCCCGACGAACTGCTGCTGTTCTTCCACCACGTCCCGTACGGGCATGTGCTGCACAGCGGGAAGACGGTGATCCAGCACATCTACGACACGCGCTTCGAGGGCGTGGCGGAGGCCGAGGAGGCCCGCCGGGTGTGGTCGGGCCTCGCGGGGCTGGTGGATCCCGCGCGGCACGCGCGCGTGGCGGAGCGGTTCGAGGAGCAGCTGCGGTCGGCGCGGGAGTGGCGGGACCAGGTCAACAGCTACTTCCTGAGGAAGTCGGGGGTGCCGGACGCGCGGGGCCGCCGGATCTACTGACGGCACCAGGCGGTCATGCGGTGAAGTCCTCCCGGGTCTCGGTGATCACCGGGCGGCTGGTGTGCAGCAGGGAGAGCAGGAGGGGGGTGGTGAGCAGGGCGGGGGCGGCCGCGGTGAGGGCGGCGGTGAGGCCGCCGGTCAGGACGAGCAGGGAGAGGACGCCGAGGGTGACGCGGGGCCGGTGGAGCAGGAAGTGGCCGGCGAGACGGGCGGTGTCGCGGGCGCGGAAGGCGAAGAGGGAGGTGAGGATCAGGGCGTGGGCGGCCCAGAGCAGCGCGGTGACGCCGATGAGGGCGAGGAGCGCGGCCCACCAGCCGGGCAGTCCGGTGGCGGCGAAGTGGGTGAGGGTGAACGCGATGAGTGTCAGCCAGGCCAGCAGGGGCGCCCAGAGCTTCAGGGCGGGCAGGGCGTTGAGGCGCAGGCCGCGGGCGTAGACGCGGGCCGGGTGGAGGTCGGTGAGGTCGCGGCCGCGGTGGTGCAGGGCGTAGACGGCGGCGGAGGCGGCCGGGCCGAGCGGGAGCAGGCAGAGGGCGGCGAGGGGCAGGTTGGCCGGGTCGGGGCCGAGGAGGAGCAGCACGGCCAGGCCGGGTGAGGTGGTGGTGAGGACCAGGAGCTGGGTGGTGAGGAGGGTGTGGACGAGGGCGGCGGCCCGGGACAGGGAGCCCGTCCCGAAGTCGGTGACGGCGCTGCTCATGCGGTTGCCTCCCCCCTCATCAGGTCTCCTCCCCGGTCATGAGGTCTCCTCGTCGCGGGCGAGGAGCCGGTGTTCGTCCCACCAGGGCGGGGTCTCGTCGACCAGGGGGGTCAGTTCGACGAGGGTGATCTCGTGGCGGGCGAGGGTCAGGCGCAGGTCGGCGCGGCCGTCCGTGAGGGGCAGTCGGCTGTGGCCGCGTGCGGGCTCGGCGGCCTCGTGCAGGATGTCCAGCATGCCGGGTTTCGGGGAGCGCGGGCTGCCCATGCGGCGCCAGGCGGTGTAGGCGTTTCCGTGCTCCTCGTCGACGGTGGAGCGGCGCACGAAGGCTTCGCCTCGTGGGGCGACGGGCACGGACAGGCGCAGGTCGTGGCGGTCGGGGCCGGGAGTGCGGCCGGTCGGGTCGACGGGGGCCCAGGCGAGGACGGTGACCCGGCCGTCGGGGTGGCGGGTCACCAGGTGGTCGTCGCCGCGGGCCAGCAGGTCGGCGCCCATGCGGGCCATGAACGCGTACAGGTGGTACGTCGGTTTTCTGACCTGCCGGTGGGTGAGGAGGCCGAAGCCGCCGTGGAAGAGGGCGGTGGGGACGCCCGCCTCCTCGAACACGTCGCTGAAGGTCCAGTAGGAGAAGGAGTCGGCGTGCTCGCCGCCGGCGGCGAGCACGGGCGCCAGGTAGGCGGCGTGGAAGGCGGTGTCGTGGATCGGGTTGTCGGGGCAGTAGGAGGAGTTGAACTCGGTGATGTGGACGGGCAGTTCGGCGTAGCGCGTGTTCTTGAGCTGTTCGCGCGGGGTGGCGAACTGGGTGAGCAGGTCGCCGGCGGGGGCGAGTGTCTGGTGGGAGCCGAAGGGCACGTGCTGAGCGGGCCCGGAGGTGTAGGCGTGACGGGAGACGAAGTCGACGGGGACCTCGTGTTCGGCGGTGAACTCGGCGAACCGGACGAGCCAGGGGTCGGCGCCGGGTGAGATCGCGGGGCCGCCGACCTGGAGGGCGGCGTCCACCTCCTTGACGGTGTGCGCGGTGATCTCGTAGAGCCGGTGGTAGGCCTTCTCGTCCGCGTCCTGCCAGAAGTCGGGCAGGTTAGGCTCGTTCCAGACCTCGATGGGCCAGGTGCGCACCTCGTCGAGGCCGTAGCGGTCGACGAGGTGGACGAGGGTGGCGCGGACCAGGTCGGCCCACTCCCGGTGGTCGCGGGGCGGGGTGACGTTGCCGCGCCACCAGAAGACGGTCCGGTCCCCCGAGGCCAACTCGGGTGGCATGAAGCCGAGTTCGAGGAAGGGACGGATGCCGAGGGCGAGGTAGGCGTCGATGATCTGGTCGACGTAGGTGAAGGAGTGGTGGACGTGCCGGGTGCCCTGCCAGGTGTAGGGCCGGTGGACGCCCATGCCGTCGCTGAGCAGGCCGTGGCCCCGGATGTGACGGAAGCCGATGTCCTGCTGGAGCCGGGCGAGGGAGTCCTGGTAGTCGCGGCGCAGGGCGAGGTCGGCGCGGCCGGTGCCGACGCAGAAGCGCCAGGCGTCGGGGAGGCGGCCGAGGGCGGTGTCGGGGACGCGGATCACCCGTTCTCCTTCTTGTAGCGCTCGTGGGCCTTGTTGTGCAGGGAGAGCAACTGGTCCATGTTCTTGGCCTTCAACTCGGAGACGTAGTCGTCCCATTCGGACAACGGCCGCTTGCCGAGGGCGAATTGGAGGGTGTTCTGGGTGACGTGGTCCTTGAGCGGGGTGTCCCAGAGAGTGGCCTGTTCCTGCTCGACGGACTGCAGGGGGTGGGCCGGGTCGACGGGCAGCTGCCGGCGCTGGGCCATGGCGTCCTGGAACTTCTTCTCGTCGGGGCCGAAGGACGAGGAGACCAGCTCCCAGCTGCCGCCGTAGGTGAACACGCCGTTGAAGAAGCCGAAGTCCTTCTGCAGGTCCTTGGGGGCGTCGGGGTCGGAGCCCATCAGGCTGATGCCCTCGGCCGGCCGGTAGTGGCCGCCGGTGTAGGTGTAGGTCTTGCCCTGGACGCCCCACTTGGCGAAGCGCTGGCCCTCGTCGGAGTACCACAGCCAGTCGACGAACTGCATCATGGCGACGAAGTCGTCGCTCTTGAGGGCCTTGCTGGAGATCATGACACCGTTCTCCAGGCGGCCGCCGCCGAGCAGGACGGGGCCCGCCGGGCCGATGGGCACCGGCACCATCTCGATGGTGGCGCCCTTGACCTGCTTGCCCAGGTTGTAGCGGTAGTTCTGCACGAGCTCCTGCGGGTTGGCGCTGATCGCGAAGGACTTCTCGGCGAGGAGTTTCTTGACCGCGTCGTCGTCGGTCTGGGTGAAACTCTCCGGGTCCATGAGCTTCTCGGCGACCAGCTTCCGCAGATATTCGATGACCTGGCGGAAGCCTTCCTGGGCGCCGGTGAAGACGAACTCGCCCTTCTGCGCGTCCCAGCTGACGTTGTCGTACGACCATCCGGCGCGGACGCCGTAGGCCTGGCCGAGGTAGCCGAGCAACGCGCCGGCGGGGAAGGTGGTGTTGGTGCTCCAGCGGTCGGAGAACGGGTAGCGGTCGGGGTACTCGGTCTTGATCGCCTTGAAGACGTCGTACACCTCGTCCCAGGTGGTGGGCAGACTCAGGCCGAGCCGGTCGAGGACGTCGGTGCGCAGGGCGAGCGAGTAGCCGGACTTGGCCTTCTCGTGCAGTCCGGGCAGCAGGTAGTAGTTGCCGTCGGACTGGCGGATGGAGTCGAGTTCGGGCTCCAGCCGCCACTTCTTCACCTTGTCCCGGAAGTTGGGCATCAGATGGATGTACCGGCTGACGGGGAGGATGGCGCCGGAGGAGACGAAGGCGACCTCGGAGGGGTGGTAGGTCTTGGGGATGAGGAAGGGGGCGTCGCCGGCGCCGATGAGGAGGCTGCGCTTCTTCTCGTAGTCGCTCAAGGGGACGGAGATCGGTTTCAGGGTGACGCCGGTGCGGCGGGTGAGTTCCTTCCAGAACAGCCAGCTGTTCTTCATCGGGTAGCTCGGGTTGTCGTTGTGCAGGAGGGAGAAGGACAGCGGCTTGGTCGCCTTGAACTGCTGTCCGGCCCGGTAGTCCTTCATCGCGCCGTTCTGCTTCTTCGACAGGTCCTTGCCGTCGCCCCCGTCGTCACCGCTGCCGCAGCCGGTGAGGCCGGCGAGGCCGATGAATCCGGCGGCGGCCAGAATCTGACGCCGCGACAACTGTCCGCTGTTCTCAAGGGAGTTCTTCACGGACACTCCTTTGTTCCCGTGGGGGTACGGCTGATGAAAGGGGGGTTGGCCGCAAGAGAGCCCCAGCCCTATCCCTTGACCGCGCCGAGCATCACGCCCGACACGAAGTAGCGCTGGACGAACGGGTACACGCTGAGGATCGGCAGCGAGGTGAGGACGATCGTGACCGCCTGGATGTTGGCGGCGACCTGGCTGCCCTGCTCGGTGCTGGCGCCCGCGTTGGTGGCTCCGGTGGCACCGGCGATGAGGTTGCGCAGATAGACGGTGACCGGCATGAGGTCGTTCCGGTCCATGTACAGATAGGCCTGGAACCAGGAGTTCCAGAAGGACACCGAGTAGAAGAGCACCATCGTCGCGATGACCGCCTTGGACAGCGGCAGCACGACCCTGAGCAGGATGCCGTACGTGCTGAGGCCGTCGATGGCGGCGGCCTCCTCCAGTTCGGTGGGCAGGCTCTCGAAGAACGCCTTCATCACCAGCAGGTTGAAGACGCTGATGGCGTTGGGCAGGGCGATCGCCCACACGGAGTTCTTCAGTCCGAGGCTGGTGACCAGCACATAGTTGGGGATGAGGCCGCCGGAGAAGAACATGGTGAACACGGCGACCCCGACGAGGAGACCCCGGCCCCTGAGGTGTTTCTTCGACAGGACGTAGGCATAGCAGGTGGTGAGGACCATGGCGACGGCGGTCGCCACCACCGTGTAGAACACGGTGTTTCCGTAGCCGCGCCAGAAGGTGCTGTCGGAGAACACGATCCGGTAGGTGGTGAGGTCGAACCCCTTGGGCCACAGCGTGACCTCCCCGGCCCGGATCTGGCGCTCGCCGCTGAAGGAGCGGGCGACGATATTGGCGAAGGGGTAGAGGGTCACCACGACGACGAGGGTGAGGATCACTCCGTTGACGCCCTGGAAGACGCGGTAGCCGCGCGAGGGGCGGTGCACGGAGGGCCGTACGGGGCTCACCACAGGCTCGTCCCCACCGTGCGGCGCGACAGCTGGTTCGCGGAGGTGATCAGGACGAGGCCGATGATCGCCTCGAAGAGGCCGATCGCGGCGGCGTAGCTGAAGCTGTTGGACTCGACGCCGGCGCGGTAGAGGTAGGTGGAGACCACGTCGGAGGTCTGATACGTCAGCGGGTTGTAGAGCAGCAGGATCTTCTCGAAGCCGACCGCCATGAAGGTGCCGATGTTGAGGATCAGCAGGGTGATCATGGTGGGCCGGATGCCGGGCAGGGTGACGTGCCAGGTCTGCTGCCAGCGGTTCGCGCCGTCGATGCGGGCGGCCTCGTAGAGGTCGTCGTCGATGGTGGTGAGCGCGGCCAGATAGAGGATCGTGCCCCAGCCTGCGGTCTGCCAGATCTCCGAGCCGACGTAGATCGTGCGGAACCACCCGGGTTCCTGGATGAAGCGGATCGGGTCGTGGCCGAACCAGCCCAGGGCGTGGTTGACCGGTCCGTCGGTGGCGAGCATCTGCATCGTGATGCCGGCGACGATGACGATCGACAGGAAGTGCGGCAGATACGACACCGATTGCACAAAGCGCTTCAGTGCCGTGCGGCGCACCTCGTTGAGCAGCAGCGCCAGGACGAGCGGGACCGGGAAACAGAAGACCAGGGTCAGCGCGCCCAGCCACAGGGTGTTGCGGAAGACCTGCCAGAACGTGGGGTCGGACAGGAACATGCGGACGTAGCGCAGGCCCACCCATTGCTCGCCGAAGATCGAACCGCCCGGCTCGAAGCGGCGGAAGGCGATGACGTTTCCGATCATCGGCAGATAGCGGAACAGCAGGAAGAACACCAGCGGCAGCACGGCCAGGGAGTACAGCTGCCAGTCGCGACGCAGCGCCCGCCGCCAGCCGGGGCGGCCCGGGGGCCGGGCGGGGCGGGTGCGGGCCCGCGTCGGCGGCGGGTCCTGGGTGCCGGGGGGTGGGGCCGGTGTGGTGGACGTGCTCATGCTCGGTCCTCCTGGGGCGGAGATGCGGAACCGAAACTTTCGAGCTCTTACCGGTAACTTCGCGGCAACTTACGGGCACCCGGAAAGCGCTGTCAATGGGTGGTGCGGGGGTGGATCCCGGGGGCGGGCGGGACGTTGCTTTCCCTGACGGCCGGGGTAGAACGCGGGAGTTGACAGCCGGCCCGTCCGCAAATTTCTGTGCCGTGTACGCAACGATCGCCCGCCCACGACCCCTGCGAGGTGCCGCCGTGCCCGCGTTCGACCTGCCGCTGCCGGAGCTGGAACTCCACCGCCCGGATCCCGGGGAGCCCGCCGACTTCGACGCGTTCTGGCAGCAGACCCTCGACGAGGCGTCCCGGCACGATCCGCTGGCCGACGTGCGACCGGTGAAGACCGGGCTGCGGCTCACCCGGACCTGGGACGTCACCTTCCGGGGCTTCGCCGGGGACCCGGTCCGGGCCTGGTTCAGCCTGCCCGCCGACGCGTCTGATCCACTCCCGGCGGTGGTCGAGTACGCGGGCTACGGGCGCGGCCGGGGCTTCCCCCACGACCGGCTGACCTGGGTGAACGCCGGCTACGCGCATCTGCTGATGGACAACCGCGGCCAGGGCGACCAGTACGGCGACGGCGGCGCCACCCCCGACCCGCACGCCGGCGCCCCCGGCGGCCCCGGCCCCGCCGTGCGCGGGCTGCTCGACCCCCGCGACCATCACTACCGGCGGCTGATCACCGACGCGGTGCGCGCGGTGACGGCGGTCCGTTCGCTCCCCGGGGTCGACCCGACCCGTACGGCGGTCGTGGGAAACAGCCAGGGCGGCGGACTCGCGCTGGCCGTCGCCGGGTTGGTGCCGGACCTCGCGGCGGCGGTCGTCACCGCGCCACTGCTGTGCGGCATCCGCCGGGCCCTGGACCTCACCGACGCCGGCCCCTACGGCGAGATCGCCGCGTACCTCGCCGTGCACCGGGGTGCCGAGCACGCCGCCTATCGCACCCTGTCCTATCTGGAGGGCATCTCCTTCGCCCGCCGCGCCCACGCCCCGGCCCACTTCGGCACCGGCCTGCGCGACACGGTGTGCCCGCCGAGCGGGGCGTACGCGGCGTACAACCGCTATGGCGAGCTCACGGGGAAGGATCCGCGCCGGGAGATCCACGCCTATGCCTTCAACGGTCACGAGGGGGGCGAGGGGGCACAGGTGCGGCTCCAACTGCTGTGGATGGCCGATGTGTTGGAGCAGGCGCGAGGTTGAGGGGCTGCCCCTGGCGGGGTAACGGGGGGCGTCCCCCGCTCGTTCATCTCACCGACGTGCCCGCCACCCCAACTGATTTGACATCGTTGTCCGTTGAGGCGGTACAGTCAGGTGTAGACCACATCTACGACCCGACCTCCCCTCCCCCCGTCCGTGGCACCGTCCGGCCGGGGCTCCTCCCGGTCGGCCCCTCTCCCCCGTGGGGGTCGGCCGGGCTCGCGGACCCGGTGGACCATCGGCTCACTCCACCGGGTCCGCCCCGAGCGATCCGGTCAGCCGACCCGACAGGGCAGGGTCGTGGCGCTGTCGCCGCCGGAGCCGGAGACGACATAGCCGAAGGTCGCACTCTGACCCGGACTCAACGAGCCGTTCCAGTCGGCGTTGTGGACCATCACCGCCTGGCCGTTGTAGGTGGGATTGCCGTTCCAGAGGCTGGCCACCGACTGCCCCGCGGGCAGGTTCCAGTCGACCATCCAGCCGAGCATCGGGACGTCACCGGTGTTGGTGACGGTCACCTCGGACTGGTAGCCGCCGCTCCACGTCCCCGTCGTCCTCCGGGTGGCGGAGCAGGTGCCGGGGACCGGGTCGGTGGGATTGCCGGGCTCGTGAATACCCGTCACCTCGCCGTGGCCGCCGTCGAAGACGACGTCGGAGCAGGAGTAGAAGGTCTCCGCGCTGTCCGAGCGCTGCCAGACCATGTAGATGATGTGGCGGCCCGACTTGTTGGCCGGAAGCTTCCCGGTCCAGGAGTAGTTGGCCTCGACGGTGCCCGGGGTGCCGTGCAGCGGCGGGTGGTCGGCGGAGAGGAAGGGCTGGGCCTCGATGTCGTCCCAGGTGAGGGTCTTGGTCGGGTCGAAGCCGTCCTTGGTGACGTAGACGTAGAACCAACCCGGGTGCGCGGCCCAGGCGTTGTAGGAGAAGTCGACGGTGGCACCCGAGGTGAGATGGGTGAGCGGCCAGTCGTTGCGGGGGGCGTTGAAGCCGGTGAAGTTGGGGTTTCCGCCGCTGCACAGCTGGCCGTCCGGGACGAAGCCACGGGTGCGGCCGGCGCCGTCCGAGCGCAGCACGGAGAACCAGTTGTAGAACGGCGTGGTGCCGCTGACCTGCTGGGCGTTGCGGCAGGCCGGGTTGACCGGCTTGATCTCGCCGGTGTCGGTGAGGCCGTCCTGCCAGCACAGGAACGTGCGGCTGCCGGGTTTCATCGGGGTGCCGTGGGCCTCCGCCTTGCCGCCGGCCGTGACGACCAGGCCGAGGGCGGGAACGGTGGCGAGCAGGGAGACGAGGACGAGGAGGAGGGCCCTGGCACGTAAGGCCGAGGTGGACGCCGAGATCATTTTTGTCAGGATCATGACAGATGAGTCCGTCCCTTCGTGTACGGACCGTGCGGGTGGGGGGTGTGCGCGTACAGGAGGCGGAAGCGCTCCGGGCGGGTTCCGGTCCGATGGGAGCGCTCCCACCTCCCGTGGCGGAAGGTAGCGCGAATGGGGGCGGGTGTAAACGGGGAGCGCGTCCTGAGGGAGGGGTAAACGGCGGGGCCGCACCCCCGGTTTCCCGGGGATGCGGCCCTCACGTGCCCTGCTGAGCCGCTTACTTGCGGATCAGGCTGCGCAGCACGTACTGCATGATGCCGCCGTTGCGGTAGTAGTCGGCCTCACCGGGGGTGTCGATGCGGACGACCGCGTCGAACTCGACGCCCGTGTCGGTGGTGACCTTGACCGTGCGCGGCGTGCGGCCCTCGTTGAGCTCGGTGACGCCCGCGATGGAGAAGGTCTCCTCGCCGGTCAGACCGAGGGACTCGGCCGAGGCGCCCTCCGGGAACTGGAGCGGCAGGACGCCCATGCCGATGAGGTTCGAGCGGTGGATGCGCTCGTACGACTCGGCGATGACGGCCTTGACGCCGAGGAGCGCGGTGCCCTTGGCGGCCCAGTCGCGGGACGAGCCGGAGCCGTACTCCTTGCCGGCCAGGACGACCAGCGGGATGCCGGCGGCCTGGTAGTTCTGCGAGGCGTCGTAGATGAACGACACCGGGCCGTCGGCCTGGGTGAAGTCGCGGGTGTAACCGCCCTCCGTCCCCGGCGCGATCTGGTTGCGCAGGCGGATGTTGGCGAACGTACCGCGGATCATGACCTCGTGGTTGCCGCGGCGCGAGCCGTAGCTGTTGAAGTCACGACGCTCGACACCGTGCTCGGTGAGGTACTTGCCGGCCGGGGTGTCGGCCTTGATCGCACCGGCCGGGGAGATGTGGTCGGTGGTGACCGAGTCGCCCAGCTTGGCGAGGACACGGGCGCCCGTGATGTCGGAGACCGGGGTGGTCTCCATCGTCATGCCCTCGAAGTACGGGGGCTTGCGGACGTACGTCGACTCGGGGTCCCACTCGAAGGTGTTGCCGGTCGGGATCGGCAGGGCCTGCCACTGGGCGTCGCCCGCGAAGACGTCCTGGTAGGACTTGTTGAACATGTCCTCGCCGATGGCGTTGGCCACGACGTCGTTGACCTCGGCCTCGGAGGGCCAGATGTCCTTGAGGTAGACCGGGTTGCCGTCCTGGTCGGTGCCCAGGGCGTCACGCGTGATGTCGACCTTCATGGAGCCCGCGATGGCGTACGCGACGACCAGCGGCGGGGACGCCAGGTAGTTCATCTTGACGTCGGGGTTGATCCGGCCCTCGAAGTTGCGGTTGCCGGAGAGGACCGAGGTGACCGCGAGGTCGTGGTCGTTGACGGCCTTGGAGACCTCCTCCGGCAGCGGGCCGGAGTTGCCGATGCAGGTGGTGCAGCCGTAGCCGACGAGGTTGAAGCCGACCTTGTCGAGGTACGGCGTCAGGCCCGCCTTGTCGAAGTAGTCGGTGACGACCTTGGAGCCCGGGGCGAGGGTGGTCTTGACCCACGGCTTGCGGGTCAGGCCCTTCTCGACCGCCTTCTTGGCCACCAGCGCGGCGGCGACCATGACGTACGGGTTGGAGGTGTTGGTGCAGGAGGTGATGGCGGCGACCGTCACCGCACCGTGGTCGATCTCGTACGTCGAGCCGTCGGGGGCGGTCACGGTGACCGGGTTGGACGGGGCGCCGTTCGGGGCGACGGCCGGGGCGTCGGAGGCCGGGAAGGACTCCTGGCCCGCCTCGTCCACGATGTCGACGTAGTTGCGTACGTCGGTCTTGAACTGCTCGGCGGCGTTCGCGAGGACGATGCGGTCCTGCGGGCGCTTCGGGCCGGCGATGGACGGGACGACCGTGGACAGGTCCAGTTCGAGCTTCTCGGAGAAGTCCGGCTCGGCCTTCGGGTCCAGCCAGAGGCCCTGCTCCTTGGCGTACGCCTCGACGAGCGCGACCTGCTGCTCGGAGCGGCCGGTGAGCTTGAGGTAGTTCAGGGTCTCGGCGTCGATCGGGAAGATCGCGGCGGTGGAGCCGAACTCCGGGGACATGTTGCCGATGGTGGCGCGGTTCGCGAGGGAGGTCGCGGCGACGCCCTCACCGTAGAACTCGACGAACTTGCCGACGACGCCGTGCTTGCGCAGCATCTCGGTGATGGTCAGCACCAGGTCGGTGGCGGTGGTGCCCGGGGTGAGCTCACCGGTCAGCTTGAAGCCGACGACGCGCGGGATGAGCATCGAGACCGGCTGGCCGAGCATCGCGGCCTCGGCCTCGATGCCGCCGACGCCCCAGCCCAGCACACCGAGGCCGTTGACCATGGTGGTGTGCGAGTCGGTGCCGACGAGGGTGTCCGGGTAGGCCTGGCCGTTGCGGACCATGACCGTACGGGCCAGGTGCTCGATGTTCACCTGGTGGACGATGCCGGTGCCCGGCGGGACGACCTTGAACTCGTCGAAGGCGGTCTGGCCCCAGCGCAGGAACTGGTAGCGCTCCTTGTTGCGGCCGTACTCCAGCTCGACGTTCTGCGCGAACGCCTCGTTGGTGCCGAACTTGTCGGCGATGACGGAGTGGTCGATGACCAGCTCGGCCGGGGCGAGCGGGTTGATCTTCGCCGGGTCGCCGCCGAGCTCCTTGACGGCCTCGCGCATGGTGGCGAGGTCCACGACACAGGGCACGCCGGTGAAGTCCTGCATGATCACGCGGGCGGGCGTGAACTGGATCTCCTGCGACGGCTGGGCCTGGGAGTCCCAGCTGCCGAGGGCACGGATGTGGTCGGCGGTGATGTTCGCGCCGTCCTCGGTGCGGAGCAGGTTCTCCAGCAGAACCTTGAGGCTGTACGGAAGGCGAGCCGAGCCTTCCACCTTGTCCAGCCGGAAGATCTCGTACGACTCGTCGCCCACCTGCAGCGTGCTGCGGGCGTCGAAGCTGTTCGCCGACACGACAGTCTCCTTCATTGATGTGCGCGTTCCCACCGCAATCCTGCCGCCACGACGTCTTGGCCGATCCGCTAAGGTAAGGCTAAGTTAGGTAACCCTCACTAGGGTGGCGGCTGCGGTACGCCTCGGCAGATATCTCGATGTCGAGATAACTCTAGTACATGGGGGCGGGATGGTCATGCCCGACCCGGCTCGGCGGTGGTCACACGGGGCTACCAGTCCTTTTCGGCGGTCATCTTCGCGGGAGCGAGGACGTCCACATGGCCGTGGTCGCCGTACGTGGACTGCCGCCAGTGGGCGAAGACCCCGGCGGCCCGCTCCAGGGCCTTGTCCTCCTCCACGCCGTAGTCGACATGCATCCGGGACAGGGTGTACCCGGCGCCGCCGGTGGTACAGACGCTGACACTCTCGACATGGGCGGCGAGGGCTGCGTCCGCCTTCGGGGCGCCGGTCTTGAGATACGCGAGGAATTCCCGGGTCATCGAGAACCAACGGCCCTCCCCGAGACCACCGTCCTCGGTGGTGTCCTCCACGGGCGAGCCCTGATCGTCGGTCGTGGTGTCCGGGAGCTCCTTGCCGGCGTCGTCCGATGTGGTGTCCGGGAGCTCCTTGCCGGCGTCGTCCGATGTGGTGTCCGGCAGCTCCTGGGCATCGTCCGATGTGGTGTCCGGCAGTTCCTTCCCGGCGTCGTCCGACGTCGTGTCCGGGAGTTCCTGGGCATCGTCCGACGTGGCGTCCGGCAACTCCTGACCGGTGTCGTCCGACGTCGTGTCCGGGAGTTCCCCTCCCTCGTCCGTCGTGTCCGGTTCTCCCACGACGTCGCACGACTTGCCCGGCCCGGCCGACGAGATGTCCGATGAGCCGCCCGCCGAGTCGTCCACGCGCTCCGTACCGCACGCGGTCAACCAGCAGGAGCAGACGAGTGCGGCGGCGATGACGGCACGCCGCATCTGGATCCTCATGTGCGTTCCCCCTTTCGGGAGGTGAGAGGGACACGCACGGGCCGGGGTTCCATGCCGCACGGCATGCCCGATCCGGATATCGGATGATTTGGCACTACGTTGCCGATTGCGGGGTACCCGTTGTTCCCAGTGGCCCTGACGGAGGCTCACGGGTATCACCCGAACGGACCCCCCGTCAGGCGCCATCTCATATCTGAGATAACCTCAACCTCATGGCAGACGACTACCTCGTACGCATCGGCAAGCTCATCCGTGACGCCCGGCAGCACCGGGGCTGGACACAGACGCAGCTGGCCGAAGCGCTCGGCACCAGTCAGAGCGCCGTCAATCGCATCGAGCGCGGCAACCAGAACATCAGCCTTGAGATGATCGCCCGAATCGGTGAAGCCCTGGACAGTGAGATCGTCTCGCTGGGCTACGCCGGCCCGATGCATCTGCGCGTGGTCGGCGGCCGTCGGCTGTCCGGTGCCATCGATGTCAAGACGAGCAAGAACGCGTGCGTGGCCCTGCTGTGCGCCTCCCTGCTCAACAAGGGCCGTACGGTGCTGCGCCGGGTCGCGCGCATCGAGGAGGTCTACCGCCTGCTGGAAGTGCTCAACTCCATCGGCGTACGCACCCGTTGGATCAACGACGGCGTGGACCTGGAGATCGTGCCGCCGGCCCGGCTGGACATGGCGGCGATCGACGCCGAGGCCGCCGTGCGCACCCGCTCCATCATCATGTTCTTCGGCCCGCTGCTGCACCGCATGGACCACTTCAAGCTGCCCTACGCCGGCGGCTGCGACCTCGGCACCCGGACCATCGAGCCGCACATGATCGCGCTGCGCCGCTTCGGCCTCGACATCGCGGCGACGGAGGGGCAGTACCACGCCCTCGTGGACCGCTCGGTGCGCCCGGACCGGCCGATCGTGCTGACCGAGCGCGGCGACACCGTGACGGAGAACGCGCTGCTGGCCGCCGCCCGGCACGACGGGGTGACCGTCATCCGCAACGCCTCCTCCAACTACATGGTCCAGGACCTGTGTTTCTTCCTGGAGGCGCTGGGCGTCGCCGTCGAGGGCATCGGCACCACCACGCTGACCGTGCACGGCGTGCCGGAGATCGACGTCGACGTGGACTACTCCCCCTCCGAGGACCCGGTCGAGGCGATGAGCCTGCTGGCCGCCGCCGTCGTCACCGAGTCGGAGCTGACGGTGCGGCGCGTGCCGATCGAGTTCCTGGAGATCGAGCTCGCGGTGCTGGAGGAGATGGGCCTCGACCACGACCGCACCCCGGAGTACTTCGCGGACAACGGCCGTACGCGCCTGGTGGACCTCACCGTCCGGCCCTCCAAGCTGGAGGCGCCGATCGACAAGATCCACCCCATGCCGTTCCCGGGCCTGAACATCGACAACGTGCCGTTCTTCGCGGCGATCGCGGCCGTCGCCCAGGGCAAGACCCTCATCCACGACTGGGTCTACGACAACCGGGCGATCTATCTGACCGACCTCAACCGCCTCGGCGGACGCCTCCAGCTCCTCGACCCGCACCGGGTGCTGGTGGAGGGCCCGACCCGCTGGCGCGCCGCCGAGATGATGTGCCCGCCGGCCCTGCGCCCCGCGGTGGTCGTCCTGCTGGCGATGATGGCGGCGGAGGGCACCTCGGTGCTGCGCAACGTGTACGTCATCAACCGCGGTTACGAGGACCTGGCCGAACGCCTGAACACGATCGGCGCGCAGATCGAGATCTTCCGGGACATCTGAGCCCCCGGCCCCCGTTCACGCCCACCCGGCCCGGACCGGCCGTTGCGACCGGCCCGGTCCGGGCATTGCGGACGGTCCGGGCCGGGCATTGCGGACGGCCCGGGCCGGGTCGGGCACATCCCGAACACCAAGAGAAACCAAAGAAACACGTCTTAACACTCTCTTGCATCCGACTTGGGCAGCTGCTGCTGGTCGTCTTCCTAAGGTCGAGGTGTCAACCTGGCTCCGTCGCGCCATGTCTCGTCACCTCGTTCCCCCACGGGAGTACCTGAGATGCCGAAGTCCCGCGTACGTCCCGGCAAGTGGTGGATGCTCGGCGCTGTTTCCGTCGCCACCTTCATGCTGCTGCTCGACGTCACCGTCGTGAACGTGGCACTGCCGGACATCCAGCGGTCGCTGGACTCCAGCTTCTTCGACCTTCAGTGGGTCATCGACGCCTACGCCCTCACCCTCGCCGTCTTCCTGCTCGCCGCCGGCACCCTCGCCGACCGGCTCGGCCGGCGCCGCGTCTTCGTCGTCGGCCTCGCCGTCTTCACGGTCGCGTCGCTGTTGTGCGGCCTGGCCGGCGACCCGCTGACCCTGAATCTCGCGCGCGGCGTGGAGGGGATCGGCGGAGCGGTGATGTACGCCGTCGCCCCGGCGCTGATCGCGAACGACTTCCACGGCCGGCAGCGCGCCGTCGCCTTCGGCATCTCCGGCGGCGTCACGGGCCTCGCCGTGGCCGTGGGACCGCTCCTCGGCGGGGCGCTCACCGCGATCAGCTGGCGGTGGATCTTCCTGCTGAACGTGCCGATCGGCGTCCTGGTCACCGTCGTCATGCTCACCCGGGTCGCCGAGTCGCGGGACCCCGAGCGCCGGCGCATCGACTGGCCCGGCCTCGCGGTGTTCTCCCTCGCGCTGACCATGCTCGTCTTCGCGCTCATCCGGGGCGAGGCGCGGGGGTGGACCGATCCGCTCATCCTCGGGCTGTTCGCCGGCGCCGGGGTGCTGCTGCCGGTCTTCGTGCTGATCGAACGCCGGCGGACCGATCCGATGCTCGACCTCGGTCTGTTCCGGATCCGTTCCTTCAACGGGCTGGCCATCGCGACCGTGGCGGCCAACGCCGCGCTGATGACGGCCATCCTGTTCCAGGTCCTGTACATGCAGTACGTCCTCGGGTTCTCCGCGTACGACACGGGGGTGCGCTATCTCCCCCTGACCCTGGCGGTGTTCGTCGCCGCCGCCGTGTCGGGCACCGTGGCGGACCGGGTCCCGGCCCGGCTGCTCGTCGGCGTCGGCTGTGTCGCGCTGGGGCTCGGCATGCTGGCCGCCGACGGCGTCACCGCCCACTCCCCGTGGACCGATCTGCTCCCCGGCATGCTGCTGGCCGGCTTCGGGATGGGCGTGTTCAACCCCGTCCGGGCGGCCGCCGCCGTCGCCCTGGTGCCGGTGTCCCGGGCGGGCATGGCCTCCGGTATGAGCGAGACCTTCCAGCAGGGCGGTGTCGCCCTGGGCGTGGCCGCCCTCGGCTCGGTCGCCCACGCCCGGATGAGCAGCGACTTCTCGGCGACGGTCACCGCTTCCGGGCGGTTCCCGGACCGGGTCGCGGACCAGCTCGCGGAGGCGGTCGCCGCGGGCCGGCTGACCGAGGTGGCGGGCGCGGTCCCGCCCGACCGGCGCGCGTTCGTGGCCGGCGCTGCCAACGACGCCTTCGTCGCGGGCCTCGACCTCGTCATGCGCGTCGGCGGCGTCGTCGCCGTCGTGGGAGGTCTGCTCGGCTTCGCCCTGATGCGCCGGCGCGACTTCCCCGGCGAACCCGCGCCGGATGCCGAGCGGCCCGCGGCGGAGGTGACGACCGCGCACTGAACACCCCGGGCGAGAAGCCCCCGTCGGTCCACGAGCACACGAGCAGAGAGGTCTTCCGTCATGAGCCGGTTTCTCTTCTACACCGCACCCGGCAGCGGCCATGTGTACCCGCTGATCCCCACCCTGAACGAGCTGCGGCGCCGGGGGCACGAGGCGGTCGTCTGCGCCGAGGAACCGCTCCTGGAAACCCTGCGCAAACAGGGTTTCACGGCGCTGCCGATCGCCCCCGAGATCGAGGCGCGTGAGGACGACACCTGGAAGGCGCGCACCCCGATCGGCGCGCTGCGGCGCTCGGTCGCGATGTACGTCCACCGGTCGCGGTACGAGGTGGTCGACATCCAGAAGGCGATAGCGGAGATACGGCCCGATGTGATCGCCCTGGACAACAACTGCTGGGGTGCGGCGGCCGCCGCCGAGGCGTCGGGGCTGCCGTGGGCCCAACTGGCCACCTTCCTGCTGCCGTTGACCACCCGGGACGCGCCGCCGTTCGGGCTGGGGCTGAAGCCCGCGGCCGGCTGGCCGGGGAAGCTGCGGGACGAGGTGCTGCGGCAGGGGGCCGTCCCGCTGTTCGACATGGCGTTGCCGCCGGTGAACCGGTTGCGGCGGAGCCTGGGGCTGCCGAAGGTGAGACACGTTCCGGATCTGTACATGACGGCGCCGCTTGTCCTGTCGTACACCGCGGAGCCGTTGGAGTACCCGCGCACCGAACTGCCGGCGTCCGTGCGCATGGTGGGGCCCAGCAGCTGGGACACGGCCGCGGACGAGGAGGAGCCGGAGTGGCTGGCCCGGCTGGAACGGCCGGTCGTCCTGGTCACGGTCTCCACGGTGTTCCAGGACGACGCCAAGCTCGTCCAGACGGCCCTGGACGCGTTGGCCGACGAGCCGTACGACGTGGTCGCCACGACGGCGTCGGTGGACCCCGCGAGTTTCCGCGCCCCGGCCAACGCCCATCTGTTCCGGTACGTGCCGCACAGCTTGGTGCTGCGCAGGGCGGCCGCGGTGGTGTGTCACGGCGGGATGGGAATCACCCAGAAGGCGCTGCTGGCGGAGGTGCCGGTGTGCGTGGTGCCGTTCGGGCGGGACCAGTTGGAGGTCGCGCGGCGGGTGGAGCTGTCCGGGGCGGGGACGCGGCTGCTGCCGGGGCGGCTGAACGCGGAGCGGTTGCGGGCGGCCGTGCGGGGCGCTGTCGCGCGGAAGCCGCAGGCCGAGCGGGTCGCTGCGCGGCTGGGCAGTGCGGGTGGGGCGGAGGCCGCGGCCGGTGAGCTGGAGAAGTTGTTGGCGGTGGGGTCGAAGCTGTAGCTGTTCGGGCGCGGGTGCGTGGGGGTGTTCGCGCGGTTCCCAGCGCCCCTGGCGGTTGTCGTTCGGGTGCGGGTGCGTGGGGCGTTCTCGCGCAGTTCCCCGCGCCCCTTTCGGGGTGGGCCGGGGTTTTGGGTGTGAGGCCGGCCCACCCGTTCGGGGGCTCAGCCGGTTACCAGGGCCACGTCCTGGGCGGTCCTCGCGTGGAAGTGGGGCAGGGGGAGGCCGCTGTCGGGGCGCAGTTCCATCAGGGTGGCCTCGACGCGGGCCGCGCCGGGCTTCAGCGTGTCCGGCGACGGGCGGCCGGTGTTCTGCCAGGTGTGCACCGCGCCGTCGCACACCGCCCGGCTGCCGCCGATGCCGTACCGCACGTCGTCCGCCGCGTCCTGGTCGACGGAGGAGCTGACGAAGACCGGCCCGGAGTTGCCGAGGCAGCGGTAGGTGCCGGAGAGGGTGACGGTGCCGTCTGCGGCGATGCGGCCGGTCGGGTCGACGGTGACCGTCTCGTCGGGGTCGGCGGAGGCCGGGACGGCCATCAGCAGCAGGGCGGCCACGGCGGCGGGGCCGAGGAGCGTGCGCAGGGACGGGAAGGACGACGCCATGGGAGAACCTCCAGGTGTGGGGGCTTCCACTGGTACCGGTCGAGCGCCCCGACGGCCGTGATCGTCACTCCTTCGGTGGCGAGTCCGCGACGTTTCGTCGACGTACGGTCGTGGGTGTGTCCTGGTGTTGTCACGCTCGGCGCCGCCCTCTGGCGGGGCCCGCCGGGACGGGCGCATGGTCGATCCAGAGGGGACGGCCCGCACGGCCGGCCCCACCGGACAGGCCCTCGACGCGGAGGTGCGCCATGTGTTCCCACCAGACCTCGACCGAGCCCCTCGCCCCGCAGCACATCGTGGCCGCCCACCCCGAGCAGGGCTGGTCCCTGCTGTGCGACGGCACGATCGTCTTCGACGACTCCGGTGAGCTGCTGCCCGACGGCCGTGTCGTCGCCCCGCACCGCCTGCCCGCAGATCATCAGTCCGGCAGGACCGCGAATCCGTCGAGTTCCACGAGCGCCTGCTCGTCCCACAGGCGGACGATCCCGACGACCGCCATGGCGGGGTAGTCCCGCCCGGCCGACTGCCGCCAGATGACGCCGATGTCACGGGCGTGGGCCCGGTAGTCGGCGACGTCGGTGACATACACGGTGACGCGTGCCAGATCGGCGGCCGAGCCGCCCGCCGCGGCCAGCGCGGCCAGCAGGTTGGCGAGCGCCCGCTCGAACTGCTCGGGCAACGACGCCCCTACGACCTTCCCGTCGCCGTCGAGCGCGGTCTGGCCCGCGAGGAACACCACCCGGGAGCCGGTGGCGACCACGGCGTGCGAGAAGCCGGCCGGCGGGGACAACTCCGGCGGGTTGACTCGCCGTACGCTCACCGCGTCTCCCTCCGTCTGTACAACTCCTTGGCGATGATGCCCCGTTGGACCTCGCTCGCGCCTTCGTAGACGCGGGGTGCCCGCACCTCCCGGTAGAGGTGTTCCAGCAGGTGCCCGCGCTCCAGCGCCCGGGCGCCGTGGAGTTGGACGGCCGCGTCCACGACGTACTGCGCGGTCTCGGTGGCGAGGAGTTTCGCCATCGCGGCGCGCCGCGGGACGTCCGGGTCGCCGCTGTCGTACGCCGTCGCCGCCGCGTACACCATCAGCCGGGCCGCCTCCGTGCGCAGGGCCATCTCGGCGACCTGGTGGGCCACGGCCTGGAGGTCGCTCAGGGTGCCGCCGAAGGCGTCGCGCCGGGCGGTGTGGTCGAGGGTGGCGTCGAGGGCCGCCTGGGCCATGCCGACGGCGAAGGCGCCGACGCTGGGCCGGAAACGGTTGAGCGTGTCCATCGCCACGCGGAAGCCGCCGTCGACGTCACCGAGCAGGTCGTCCGCCGTGACGGGTACGGCGTCGAAGCCGAGCGCGCCGATGGGGTGCGGGGAGAGCATGTCGAGGGGGCGGCCGGTGAGGCCGGGGCGGTCGGCGGGGACGAGGAAGGCGGTGACGCCGCGGGCGCCGGCGCCCGCGGTCGTCCGCGCGAAAACGGTGTAGAAATCGGCTTCGGGGGCGTTGGAGATCCAGCATTTCTCACCGGTGAGCCGCCAGCTCGACGGGCCGTCGGGCTCGGCGGTCAGGGTGAGCGCGGCGGCGTCGGAGCCCGCTCCCGGCTCGCTCAGCGCGAAGGCGGCCACCGCGGCGCCCTCGCCCACCGCCGGCAGCCAGCGGTCCCGCTGGGCCGGGGTGCCGTGGGCGTGGACGGGGTGGGCGCCGAGCCCCTGGAGGGCGAGGGCGGTCTCCGCCTCCGTGCAGGCGTAGGCCAGTGCCTCCCGCATCAGGCAGAGGTCGACGGCGCCGGAGGTGAACAGGCGGGCGGGCAGCCCGAGCCGGCCGAGTTCGGTGAGCAGGGCGCGGTTGACGCGGCCGGGCTCGCCCTTCTCGGCGAGCGGGCGCAGCCGGTCGGCGGCCAGGGCGGTCAGTTCGGCACGCCAGGCGGTCTGTGCCGGTTCGAGCGAGAATGCGGACATCGCCGGTCCCCTCTCCCGTACGCTCCCCCGACCATATCGCGCCCTGTTGACTGTCGTCACCAACACGATACGCTCCAGGAGCGAGCCCGGCGGGATCCGCCGGACAGGCCCTGAGGGGGCGAACCGCCATGAACGTCTCGGCCCACGTCGACACCTTCGCGCGCGACCACCTCCCGCCCCCCGAGCAGTGGCCCGAGCTGGTCTTCGACCTGCCGGAGCTGCGCTACCCCGAACGGCTGAACTGCGCCGCCGAACTCCTCGGCCACGCCGACCCGGACCGCCCGGCCTTCCACACCCCGGCCACCACCTGGACGTACGGCGAACTGCGCGCCCGTGTCGACCGGCTCGCGCATCTCCTCTCCGGCGAGCTGGGCGTCGTCCCCGGGAACCGGGTGCTGCTGCGCGGGCCCACGACGCCCTGGCTGGCCGCCTGCTGGCTCGCGGTGCTGAAGGCGGGCGCGATCGCGGTCACCGTCCTCGCCCAGCAGCGCCCGCACGAGCTGCGCACGATGTGCGGGATCGCCCGGGTGGAGCACGCGCTGTGCGACGTCCGCTGCGTCGACGACCTCGCCAAGGCCGAGGTGCCGGGCCTGAGGATCACCACCTACGGCGGTGACGGCCCCGACGACCTGCTGCGCCGCCCGGCGCCGAACACGCCGTACCGGGCCGTGGACACCGCGGCCGACGACGTGGCGCTGATCGCGTTCACCTCCGGCACCACCGGCCGCCCCAAGGGATGTCTGCACTTCCACCGGGACGTGCTCGCCATCGCGGACACCTTCGCCCGGCACGTCCTCAAGCCGCGGCCGGACGACGTCTTCGCGGGCAGTCCCCCGCTCGGCTTCACCTTCGGCCTGGGCGGCCTGGTCGTCTTCCCCCTGCGGGCCGGCGCCAGCGCGCTGCTGCTCGAACAGGCGGGCCCGCGGGAGCTGTTGCCGGCGCTCGCCGAGCACCGGGTGTCCGTGCTGTTCACCGCCCCGACCGCCTACCGGGCGATGCTCGCCGAGCAGGCCGGGTACGACCTGTCCCATCTGCGCCGCTGCGTCTCCGCCGGCGAGAACCTGCCGGAGGCCACCTGGCGGGCCTGGTACGAGCGCACCGGGCTGCGCATCATCAACGGCATCGGCGCCACCGAACTGCTCCACATCTTCATCTCCGCGGCCGACGACGCCATCCGCCCGGGCACGACCGGGGTGCCGGTGCCCGGCTGGCGGGCGCGCGTGCAGGACGAGCACGGCGAACCGGTGCCCGACGGTGAGCCCGGACTGCTCGCCGTGCGCGGCCCGGTCGGCTGCCGCTACCTCGCCGACCCGCGCCAGCGCGACTACGTGCGCGGCGGCTGGAACATCACCGGTGACACCTACGTCCGGGAGAGCGACGGCTACTTCCGGTACGTCGCCCGCGCCGACGACATGATCATCTCAGCGGGGTACAACATCGCCGGGCCGGAGGTCGAGGACGCGCTGCTGCGCCACCCGGACGTCGTCGAGGCGGCCGTCGTGGGCCGGCCCGACGAGGCGCGCGGGCAGGTCGTGGTCGGTTTCGTGGTGCTGCGGGAGGGCGCGGCGCGGGACGCCGACGCACTGCGCGCCTTCGTCAAGGAGGAGGTCGCGCCGTACAAGTGCCCGCGCGAGATCGTGTTCCTGGACGCGCTGCCCCGCACGGCCACCGGCAAGCTCCAGCGCTTCCGGCTGCGCACCGAAGGCGACCGGCAGTGATGCCGACGACCTAAAATGATCAACGTGTCAGACCAGCATGCTCCCCGGTCTCTGATCGTCACGCTCTACGGCGCCTACGGCCGCTTCGCGCCGGGCCCCGTGCCCGTCGCCGAGCTGATCCGGCTGCTCGCCGCGGTGGGCGTCGACGCGCCCTCCGTACGGTCCTCGGTGTCCCGGCTGAAACGGCGCGGGCTACTGGTGCCGGCCCGGACGGCCGAGGGCGCGGCGGGGTACGAACTGTCGCCGGAGGCACGGCAGTTGCTCGACGACGGCGATCGGCGCATCTACGCCACCGCGCCGCCGGAGGACGAGGGCTGGGTGCTGGCGGTGTTCTCGGTGCCGGAGTCGGAGCGGCAGAAGCGGCATGTGCTGCGGTCCCGGCTCGCCGCGCTCGGCTTCGGCACGGCGACCCCGGGTGTCTGGATCGCCCCGGCCCGCCTCTACGAGGAGACCCGGCACACGCTCCAGCGGCTGCACCTCGATCCGTACGTCGATCTGTTCCGCGGCGAGCATCTCGGCTTCGCGCCGACCGTCGAGGCGGTGGCCCGCTGGTGGGACCTGGCGGCGATCGCCAAGGCGCACGAGGCGTTCCTGGACCGGCACGAGCGGGTGCGGGACGCGTGGGAGCGGCGGCCGGACACCCCACCGGAGGAGGCCTACCGCGACTACCTCCTCGCCCTGGACTCCTGGCGCCACCTGCCGTACACCGACCCCGGCCTACCCCCCCGACTCCTGCCCCAGGACTGGCCGGGCGCCCGCTCGACAGAGGTCTTCCACACCCTGCACAAACGCCTGCGGGACGCGGGAGCCCAGTTCGCGGGAGTCACCCACGCCACCTCTCGCCCCACCGAGTCGGGTGGTAGGGGGGCATAGCCTCAGCCTCGGCGGCCGGTTTGGGGGCGGCGGCTTCCGGCCAGGTAGGGCTCCGGCCACCGCACACCCGCCCCCGCATACCCCTGCTCCGCCGCCGCGTGCAACGTCCAGTGCGGGTCGTACAGATGTGGCCGGGCCAACGCGCACAGATCCGCCCGCCCCGCGAGAATCAGCGAGTTCACATCGTCCCAGGACGAGATCGCGCCGACGGCGATCACCGGCACCCCCACCTCGTGCCGGATCCGGTCCGCGAACGGCGTCTGGTACGACCGCCCGAACTCCGGTGCCTCCTCGGCCACCACCTGCCCGGTGGACACATCGATCGCGTCGGCCCCGTGCGCGGCGAACGCGCGGGCGATCTCCACCGCGTCCTCCCCGGTGTTCCCGCCCGCCGCCCAGTCGGTGGCGGAGATCCGCACGGTCATGGGCCGCTCCTGGGGCCACACCCCTCGTACGGCGTCGAAGACCTCCAGCGGGAACCGCAACCGTTTGTCCAGCGACCCGCCGTACCCGTCGGTCCGCCGATTCGTCAGCGGCGACAGGAAGCCGGACAGCAAGTACCCGTGCGCGCAGTGGAGTTCGAGCAGATCGAAGCCGGCCCGAGCGGCCCGCCAGGCGGCGGCGGTGAACTGCTCGCGCAGGTCGGTGAGTTGGGCCAGCGACAGTTCGCGCGGAACCTGGCTGCCCGCCTTGTACGGCAGTGCAGAGGCGGCCACGAGCGGCCAGTTGCCCTCGGGCAGCGGCTCGTCCATCCCCTCCCACATCAGTCTCGTCGAGCCCTTGCGCCCGCTGTGCCCGAGCTGCACCCCGATCGCCGTCCCCGGCGCCCGCTCGTGCACGAAGTCGGTGACGCGCCGCCACGCCTCGCCCTGCCGTCCGGTGTACAGGCCGGCGCAGCCGGGCGTGATCCGGCCCGTCTCGCTCACGCACACCATCTCGGTCATGACCAGCCCCGCCCCGCCGAGCGCCCGCGCGCCCAGGTGGACGAGGTGGAAGTCGCCGGGGACGCCGTCGGTGGCGGAGTACATGTCCATGGGGGACACGACGACCCGGTTGCGCAGGGTCAGCCCGCGCAGCCGGAACGGTGTGAACATCGGGGGCGTGTCCACCGGGCAGCCGAACTCGCGTTCCACGGCGGCGGTGAAGTGCGCGTCGCGCAGCCGCAGGTTGTCGTGGGTGACGCGGCGGCTGCGGGTGAGGAGGTTGAAGGCGAACTGGCGGGGCGGCTGGTCGAGATAGAGCCCCAGGTTCTCGAACCACTCCAGGCTGGCCCGCGCGGCCCGCTGGGTGGAGGCGACGACCGGCTTGCGCTCCTCCTCGTAGGCCGCCAGCGCCTCCTGAAGGGAGGGCTGTCGTCGCAGGCAGGCGGCGAGGGCGAGGGCGTCCTCGACGGCGAGCTTGGTGCCGGAGCCGATGGAGAAGTGGGCGGTGTGGGCGGCGTCGCCGAGGAGGACGACGTTGCCGTGCGACCAGCGTTCGTTGACGACCGTGCGGAAGGTCGTCCAGGCCGACTTGTTGGAGGTCAGCGGCCGCCCGCCGAGCGCCTCCGTGAAGATCTTCGCGCAGGTGTCGACGGACTCCCGCTCGTCCATCGCGTCGAATCCGGCGGCACGCCAGACCTCCTCGCGCATCTCGACGATCACCGTCGAGGCGTCGGCGGAGAAGGGGTAGCCGTGCAGCTGCATGACGCCGTGCTCGGTCTCGGCGATCTCGAAACGGAAGGCGTCGAAGGGGAAGTCGGCGGCGAGCCAGATGTACCGGCAGCGGTGGGACGTGATCGTCGGCCGGAACACGGCCGGGTAGGCCTCGCGGGTCGCGCTGTGCACCCCGTCGGCGGCCACGACCAGGTCGTACGTCTGCGCCAGCCGGCCGGCGTCGGGGGCCTCGGTGCGGAAGCGGAGTTCCACGCCGAGGGCGCGGCAGCGGTCGTGGAGTATCTCCAGAAGACGTTTTCTGCCGAGGGCGGCGAAGCCGTGGCCGCCCGAGCGGTGGCGGGTGCCGCGGTGGACGATGTCGATGTCGTCCCAGCGGACGAAGTCCCGCTGCAGGGCGGCGTAGACCTCGGGGTCGGCGTGTTCGATGCCGCCGAGGGTCTCGTCGGAGAGGACCACGCCGAAACCGAAGGTGTCGTCGGGGGCGTTGCGTTCCCACAGGGTCACTTCTCGTGCGGGGTCGTGGCGTTTGAGCAGGGCGGCGGTGTAGAGGCCGCCAGGGCCTCCGCCCACGATCGCGACGCGGAGGGGGTGGTCGGGCGACCCTTCCGGTGGCACGGTCCCCTGGGCCGAGAGCATGCCTAGGTCCCTTGCCATTTCGGTGGCCGCTTCTCCGTGAACGCGGCGTGGAACTCCGCGTAGTCGTCGCCGTTCATCAGCAGGGCCTGGGTCGCCGCGTCCATTTCCACGGCCGCCGCCAGCGGCATGTCCAGTTCCGCCGTCAGCAGGGCCTTCGTCTGGGCGTACGCCAGGGCGGGGCCCCCGGCGAGGCGGCGGGCGAGCTCTTGGGCGGCCGCGCCCGCTCCGCCCTCCTCGGTCAGTTCGCTGATCAGGCCGATGCGCTCCGCCTCGGTCGCCCGGACCGGGTCGCCCAGCATCAGCAGGCGGGTGGCGTGACCGAGGCCGACGACCCGGGGCAGCAGATAGGCCGCGCCCATGTCGCCGCCGGACAGGCCCACCCGGGTGAAGAGGAAGGCGAAGCGGGCCGTGGGGTCGGCGACCCGGAAGTCCGCGGCCAGCGCCAGGACCGCTCCCGCGCCGGCCGCCACGCCGTGCACGGCGGCGATCACCGGGAAGGGGCATTCCCGTACGGCCCGTACGACCTGCCCGGTCATCCGGTTGAAGTCGAGCAGCTGGGCGGTGTCCATGGACAGCGTGGCGCCGATGATCTCGTCGACGTCGCCGCCGGAGCAGAAGCCGCGTCCCTCGCCGGCCAGCACGAGGGCCCGGACGGACCGCTCGCGGGACAGCTCGGCGAGCAGATCGCGCAGGTCGGCGTAGGCGCCGAAGGTGAGCGCGTTGAGCCGGTCGGGGCGGGCGAGGGTGACCGTGGCGACGCCGTCGGCGTGCTCGACGCGAAGGTGTTCCCAGTCGGCGGTGCGGGCGGCGGATCCGAGGAAGGGACTCACCCTTCGAAGTTATCACTCATCCGTGACTGTCGTCATGAGTGCGACACAACGCTTTGTGTCACCGCCGGCCCGGGTGTCACCGCTCGTCGATAAGGCGGTAACAACGGGATCGGACGCGCGACACCGATCGTTGACCGGGGTAAGCCGCCCGACAGCGGGGCCGAACGCCCCGTACGACGCCCGCCGTGCGCCCCTGCCGGAGGCGGCCGTACCATTCCTAAGGTTGAAAGCAGGACCGCCTGATGACGACGATCACGGGAACCTGCGCCATGAACGGACTCGACGTGCACGAACGCCCCTCAGCCCCCGCCTCCTGGCGCATCGCGCTGCCGCGCACCGCCGCGGCCGTGCCGGTGGCCCGGGCCCTGGTCCGTACGGCGCTGGCCGATCTGGAGCACGGCGCGGACAGCGACACCGCGGAGCTGCTCACGGCCGAGCTGGTGGCGAACGCCGTGGAGCACACCGCGGGGACCGGCCCGATAGAGCTGGTGGTGGAGCTGCTGCCGGGCGACTGCCGCGTCGAGGTGCACGACTCGGATCCGGCGCCGCCCGGCGATCTGACCCGTCCCGCGGGCGGCGCGCCCGACCCGTGGCAGGAGCACGGGCGCGGCCTGCTGCTGATCCGCGCCCTCAGCTCGTCGTGCGGGCACCGCCCCACCGACCAGGGCAAGGCGGTGTGGTTCCGGCTGGCGGCGGTGCCGCCCCAGTGGCGGCCGCGTCCGGCGTAGCCGCCGTCAGGCGAGGGTGGCGACCAGGACGGCCTTGATGGTGTGCAGCCGGTTCTCCGCCTCGTCGAAGACGACCGAGTGCTCCGACTCGAAGACCTCGTCGGTGACCTCCAGCGAGTCCAGGCCGTGGCTCTCGTAGATCTCCCGGCCGACCTTGGTGCCGAGGTCGTGGAAGGCCGGCAGACAGTGCAGGAACCTCACGTCCGGGTTGCCGGTGGCGCGCAGCACGTCCATGGTCACCGCGTACGGGCCGAGCAGCGCGATGCGCTCGTCCCAGACCGCCTTGGGCTCGCCCATCGACACCCAGACGTCGGTGGCGACGAAGTCGGCGCCGCGCACGCCCTCCTTCACGTCGTCGGTGAGCGTGATCCGGGCGCCGGAGGCGTCGGCGAGCTGCCGGGCCAGCGCGACGATCGTCTCGTCCGGCCACAGCAGCCTGGGCGCGACGATCCGGACGTCCATGCCGAGCAGGGCGCCGGTGACCAGGTAGGAGTTGCCCATGTTGTAGCGGGCGTCGCCGAGGTAGGCGTAGGCGATCCGGGACAGGGGCTTGTCGCTGTGCTCGGTCATGGTGAGCACGTCGGCGAGCATCTGGGTGGGGTGCCATTCGTCGGTGAGCCCGTTGAAGACGGGGACCCCGGCGTAGGTGGCGAGCTCCTCGATCACGCCCTGGCCGTGGCCGCGGTACTCGATCCCGTCGTACATCCGGCCGAGGACGCGCGCGGTGTCCTTCACGGACTCCTTGTGCCCGATCTGCGAGCCGGACGGGTCGAGGTAGGTGGTGGCGGCGCCCTGGTCGGCGGCGGCGACCTCGAACGCGCAGCGGGTGCGCGTCGAGGTCTTCTCGAAGATCAGCGCGATGTTCTTCCCGGTCAGGTACCGCGTCTCGGCCCCGGCCCGCTTGGCGGCCTTCAGCTCGGCGGCCAGCTCGACCAGGCCGCGGAACTCCTCCTCGGTGAAGTCCAGCTCCTTGAGGAAGTGGCGGCCGGCGAGGGCGGTCGGGACAGTCGCCATGGGGGCGCTCCAGAGGGACGTGAGACGAATCGAACGGAGGAACTCTGGAAGTCTATACGATGTTCAGCATTTATATACAGAGGCGGGGTCGTGAGCCGTATCGGCTCCGGCCCTCCCGCCTACGGCACCGCGTCCCGCTCCACCGGGCAGCTCATACAGCGCGGGCCGCCCCGCCCCCGGCCCAGCTCGCTCCCCGGGATCTCGATCACCTCGATGCCCTGCTTGCGCAGATGGGTGTTGGTGGTGGAGTTGCGTTCGTAGGCGACGACCACGCCGGGCTCGACGCAGAGCACGTTGCAGCCGTCGTCCCACTGCTCGCGCTCGGCGGCATGCACGTCCTGGGTGGCGGTCAGCACCCGGATCTCGCTGAGGCCGAGGGCGGCGGCGATGGCGCGGTGCATGTGCTCCGGCGGATGGTCGGTGACCTTGAGCTCCTTCTCGCCGACGCCCGGCTCGATGGTGTACGAGCGCAGCATGCCGAGGCCCGCGTACTGGGTGAAGGTGTCGCCGTCGACCATCGTCATCACGGTGTCGAGGTGCATGAGGGCGCGCCGCTTGGGCATGTCGAGGGCCACGATGGTCTGCGCGGAGCCGGCCGCGAACAGTTTGTGGGCGAGCATCTCGACGGCCTGGGGCGTGGTGCGCTCGCTCATGCCGATGAGGACCGCCCCGTTGCCGATCACCAGGACGTCGCCGCCCTCGATGGTGGACGGGTAGTCGGCCTGCCCCTCGGACCAGATGTGGAACGTCTCGTCGCGGAACAGCGGGTGGTGCCGGTAGATCGCCTCGAAGTGGACGGTCTCGCGCTGCCGGGCCGGCCAGCGCATGGCGTTGATGGAGACACCGTCGTAGATCCACGCGGAGGTGTCCCGGGTGAAGAGGTGGTTGGGCAGCGGGCGCAGGAGGAAGTCGTCGAGCTCCATGACGTGGAAGCGCACGGAGATCGGCTCGGAGTGCTCCTCCAGGAACTCCCGTTTGGTCATGCCGCCGACGAGCGCCTCGGCGAGCGCGTCGGCGGGCAGGGTGTCGAAGACCGCTCTGAGGTGGTCGGTGGCGAGGGGCCCGTACTCCTTCTCGTCGAAGACCCGGTCCAGGACGAGCGCCCGCGCCTCCGGCACTTCCAGGGTCCGGGTGAGCAGGTCGCCGAAGAGGTGCACGGCGACGCCGCGGTCGCGGAGCACGTCCGCGAACCCGTCGTGCTCGGCGCGCGCCCGGCGCACCCACAGCACGTCGTCGAAGAGAAGGGCGTCCTTGTTGCTGGGGGTGAGCCTTTTGAGCTCTAGATCGGGCCGGTGCAGGATGACGCGGCGCAGCCGCCCGGCCTCGGAGTCGACATGGAATCCCATGTACCCATCCTGACCACCGGGGCGCCGCTTCACCCCGGTTCCGCGCGTTCTCGTCGAACACACCAGCCCTTTTCGTCCCCTTGACGACAAGCGGCGCCATGAATATCGTCGTACTGACGACAAGGCGGGCGAGGCATCGCGAGGGGACTCATATGGCCGACATCACCCGGCGCCTGGGCTGGCGCCATCTGCGCGGAGCACCGACCGCGCACATCCGTCACCACCGCTCGGGCAAGCTGGTGCACGACGGGCCGGGGCTCAGCTTCTGGTTCCGCTCACTCACCGCGGCGCTCTCCGAAATCCCGGTGGACGACCGGGAGTTGGCCATGACCTTCCATGCCCGTACGTCCGACTTCCAGGACGTGGCCGTGCAGGCGACGGTGACCTACCGGATCAGCGACCCGGCCCTGGCCGCCGCCCGCCTGGACTTCTCCGTCGACCCGGACACCGGCGTCTGGCGCGGCGCGCCCCTGGAGCAGCTCGGCGGTCTGCTCACCGAGACGGCCCAGCAGCACGCGCTGGCCGTCCTCGCCCGTACGCCCCTGTCGTCGGCGCTCGTCGACGGTGTGACGGCGGTGCGCGAGCGGATCGCGGCGGGCCTGGCGGCCGAACCCCGGCTGCCGGCCACCGGCATCGAGGTGGTGGCCGTCCGGGTCGTCGCCCTGCGGCCGGAGCCGGAGGTGGAGCGGGCGCTGCGCACCCCGGCCCGCGAGCAGATCCAGCAGGAGGCCGACCGGGCGACGTACGAGCGGCGGGCGGTGGCGGTCGAACGGGAGCGGACCATCGCCGAGAACGAACTGGCCAGCAAGATCGAACTGGCCCGCCGCGAGGAGCAGTTGGTCGAACAGCGCGGCACCAACGCACGCCGCGAGGCCGAGGAGAGCGCGGCGGCCGACAAGGTACGGGCCGAGGCGGAGGCCACCCGCACGGTGAAACTGGCCGAGGCCGAGGCGGCGCGCTCGGTGAGCCTCGCCGAGGCCGAGGCGACCCGGGCGGTGAAGCTGGCCGAGGCGGAGGCGGCCACGCAGGTGCGGCTGGCCGACGCCGAGGCACGGCGCACCGAGCGGCTGGCGGATGCCGAGGCGGCCCGCACGGCCAGGCTGACCGAGTCGGAGGCGGCCCGGACGGTGCGGATCGCTCGGGCGGAGGCCGAGGCGGCGCGCGAGGTGGGCGAGGCGCGGGCCCTGGCCCAGGCGGCCTGGCTGCGCGTCCACGCCGATGTCGACGTGGCCACGCTGCACGCGCTCACCGGGACGCGGCTGGCGGAGAACCTGCCGCAGATCGACAGCGTGACGATCTCGCCGGACGTGCTCACCGGGCTGCTCGCCAAGCTGGGAGGAGGGGAGTGAGCCTCGCCCCGCGGGCCGTACTGGTCCATCGGACCACGGAGTACGAGGAGTTGGTGGCCCGGCACGGCACGCACGGCCAGGCCGCCTTCTTCCTCGCCTCGCGGGGCCGGGACATCGAGGAGGTCGCCGACCGCCACCGCCGCACCCGGCGCGCGCTCGCCGAGGTGACCGCGGCGATCCCCCTGACATGGCGTCAATCACTGGTCGAGCGCGCCGACTTGGACCGCTTCCTGTTCGCACCCGAGGACGTGGTCGTCGTCGTCGGCCAGGACGGACTCGTCGCGAACGTGGCCAAGTACCTGTCCGGACAGCCCGTGGTGGGCATCGACACCGATCCCGGCCGCAACCCGGGCGTCCTCGTCCGGCACGCCCCGATCGACGCGGTCCGGCTGCTGCCGGCGGCCCTGGAGGGCGGCACGGCGACGACCGGACTGACCATGGTCGAGGCCGTCGCCGACGACACCCAGCGGCTCATCGCGCTCAACGAGATCTACGTCGGCCCCGCCGGTCATCAGACCGCCCGCTACCGCCTGGGCCTGGAGGACGACGGGGGTGTCGTCGAGGCCCAGGCATCCTCCGGGGTCCTCGTCGGCACGGGCACGGGGGCGACGGGCTGGATCCGCTCGGTGTGGCAGGAACGCCGGGCCCCGCTGCGCCTGCCCTCCCCCACGGAGAACCGTCTGCTGTGGTTCGTCCGCGAGGCCTGGCCCTCCCCGGCGACCGGCACCTCGCTGGTCGCCGGGGAACTGACCGCCGCAGCCCGCCTGCGCCTCACCGTCGAGTCCGAACGGCTGATCGTCTTCGGCGACGGCATGGAGACCGACGCGCTGACACTGACCTGGGGACAGACGGTCGAGGTCGGCGTGTGCGGGCTACGGCTGCGGCTGGTGGGGTGACCCCGGACGGGCCGGCCTCACAGCCGCGGGTCCACCGGCTCCGACTCCAGGGCCAGCACACCGAACACCGCCTCGTGGACCCGCCACAGCGGCTCGCCCTCGGCCAGCCGGTCCAGCGCCTCCAGACCGAGCGCGTACTCGCGGATCGCCAGGGACCGCTTGTGGTTGAGGAAGCGGCCGCGCAGCCGGGCCAGGTTGTCGGGACGGGTGTACTCCGGGCCGTAGATGATCCGGAGGTACTCCCGGCCCCGGCACTTGATGCCGGGCTGGACCAGGCGCCCCTCGCCGTCGCGGACCAGCGCGCCGAGCGGCTTGACGACCATGCCCTCGCCGCCCCGGCCGGTCATCTCCAGCCACCAGTCGACGCCCGCGCGGACCGACTCCGGGTCACCGGTGTCGACGTAGAGGCGGCGGGTGGTCTGCAGCAGACCGGTGGGGTCGTGCTCCACCAGGCGGTCCAGCAGGGCCAGTTGCTCGTCGTGCGGCAGCGGCGCGAGGCTGCGGCCCTGGACGGCGAGGATCTGGAAGGGGGCCAGCCGGACCCCCTCCAGTCCCTCGGTCGTCCAGCAGTAGCGGCGGTACGCCGCCGTGAACGCCGCCGCGTCCGACGCCCGTTCCCGCTGACGCTCCAGCAGCGCGGTCACGTCCACGCCCCGGGCCGCCGCACCCTCCAGCGCGCTCAGCGCGCCCGGGAACACCGCCCCGGAGGCGGCGCCGACCGCGGCGTACTGCGAGCGCAGCAGGCCGTGCGCCTTCAGCGACCAGGGCATCAGCTCGGCGTCCAGCAGCAGCCAGTCGGTGTCGAGTTCGGCCCACAGGCCCGCCTCGCCGATCGCCGCCCGCAGCCGGTCGAGGATCTCCTCGGTCACCGCCGCGTCGTCGAAGAAGGGGCGGCCGGTCCGGGTGTACAGCGAGCCCGTGGGCCCGTCGACGCCGAACCGCCCGCGCGCCGCCTCCGCGTCCCGGCACACCAGCGCCACCGCCCGCGAGCCCATGTGCTTCTCCTCGCACACGACCCGCGCGACGCCGTCCGCCGCGTACTGCGCGAACGCCTCCGCCGGATGCTCCAGATAGCCCTCGACCTGCGAGGTCGCCGTCGGCGCCATGGTCGGCGGGAGGTACGGCAGCAGGCGCGGGTCGATCGCGAAACGGCTGACGACCTCCAGGGCCGCCGCCGCGTTCTCCTCACGGATGGTGATCCGAGGCTGGTGCCGGGTCTCGACGACCCGCCGCCCGTACACGTCCGCGAGGTCCAGCGGCCGCCCCTCGTGCCCGCCCGGCGCCTCGGACGCCAGCGGCCTGGCCGGCTCGTACCACATCCGCTCCGCCGGTACGTCGACCAGTTCGCGCTCCGGCCAGCGCAGCGCGGTCAGCTTGCCGCCGAAGACGGCGCCGGTGTCCAGGCAGATGGTGTTGTTCAGCCAGGTCGCCTCGGGCACCGGGGTGTGGCCGTAGACCACGGCCGCGCGGCCCCGGTAGTCCTCCGCCCACGGGTAGCGCACCGGCAGCCCGAACTCGTCGGTCTCCCCGGTGGTCTCGCCGTACAGGGCGTGCGAGCGGACCCGGCCGGACGTGCGGCCGTGGTACTTCTCCGGCAGACCGGCGTGGCAGACCACCAGCCGGCCGCCGTCGAGGACGTAGTGACTGACCAGGCCGTCGAGGAACTGCCTGACCTCCTGCCGGAACTCCTCGCTCTCGCCGTCCATCTGCGCGATGGTCTCGGCGAGTCCGTGCGTGTGCTGGACCTTCTTGCCGCGCAGGAAACGCCCGAACTTGTTCTCGTGGTTGCCGGGCACGCACAGCGCGTCGCCCGACTTCACCATCGCCATCACGCGGCGCAGCACACCGGGGCTGTCCGGCCCTCGGTCGACGAGGTCACCGACGAAGACCGCGGTGCGGCCCTCGGGGTGCCTGCCGTCGATGTAGCCCAACTTGCCCAGCAGCGCCTCCAGTTCGCCGGAGCAGCCGTGGATGTCGCCGATGATGTCGAAGGGGCCGGTGAGGTGGGTCAGGTCGTTGAAGCGCTTCTCGGTGACGACGGTGGCGTGCTCGACCTCCTCCACGCCCCGCAGGACGTGCACCTTGCGGAAGCCCTCGCGCTCCAAGTGGCGTAGGGAGGCGCGCATGTCGCGGGTGTGGCGGTGGATGACCCGGCGGGGCATGTCGGCGCGGTCGGTGCGGGCCGCGTTGCGCTCGGCGCACACCTCCTCCGGCACGTCCAGCACGATGGCGATGGGCAGCACGTCGTACTGCCGTGCCAGGTCGAGGAGTTGACGGCGGGCCTCCTTCTGGACGCTCGTCGCGTCGACGACCGTGCGGCGGCCGGCCGCGAGCCGCTTGCCCGCGATGTAGTGCAGCACGTCGAAGGCGTCCTTCGTCGCGCTCTGGTCGTTCTCGTCGTCGGAGACCAGGCCGCGGCAGAAGTCCGAGGAGATCACCTCGGTGGGCTTGAAGTGCCGCCGGGCGAAAGTGGACTTGCCCGAGCCGGAGGCGCCGACGAGGACGACGAGGGAGAGGTCGGTGACGGGCAGCACGCGCCCCTGCTCGACTGCTTCCACTGCTGTCTCGGTCATGCCGCCTTCGCCTCCTTCTCGCTGGTCATCCGGAACACGGCCATCTGGGTGGGCGGTCCGACCTCCGGGTCGTCCGGTCCAACGGGCCTGAACTCCACGGCGTAGCCGTGCCGTTCGGCGACCGCGCCGGCCCAGGCGCGGAACTCCTCGCGGGTCCACTCGAAGCGGTGGTCGCCATGGCGGACATGCCCGGCCGGGAGGGTCTCCCAGCGGACGTTGTACTCGACGTTCGGGGTGGTCACGACGACCGTGCGGGGCCGGGCGGAGCCGAACACCGCGTACTCCAGGGCGGGCAGCCGGGGCAGGTCGAGGTGCTCGATCACCTCGCTGAGCACCGCGGCGTCGTAGCCCTTGACGCGGCGGTCGGTGTACGCGAGCGAGCCCTGGAGGAGCTTCACGCGTGACGCCTGCCGCTCGCCCATGCGGTCCAGCCTGAGCCGGCGGGAGGCGATGGTCAGCGCGCGCATCGACACGTCCATGCCGACGATCTCCGTGAACCGCGTGTCCTTCAGCAGCTCCTGCACCAACTGCCCCTGTCCGCAGCCGAGATCGAGCACCCGTGCGGCGCCCGACTCGCGCAGCGCGGCCAGGATCGCCTCCCGGCGCTGCACGGCGAGCGGGGTCGGCTTCTCCTCGGCCTCGGTCTCCTCCTCGACCGCGTTGTCGAGGTCCTCGACCTCGCTGTCGTCGCTCTCGGCGAGCCGCACCAGCTCCAGGCGCTCCATCGCCTGCCGGGTCAACGACCAGCGGCGGGACAGATAGCGGCTGGTGATCAGCTTCTGCTCGGGGTGGTCGGGCAGCCAGCCCTCGCCGACGCGCAGCAGCTTGTCGACCTCGTCGGGGGCGACCCAGTAGTGCTTGGCGTCGTCGAGGACGGGCAGCAGCACGTAGAGGTGGCGCAGCGCCTCGGCGAGCGTCAGCGTCCCGGACTCCAGCCGCAGCCGGACGTAGCGCGAGTCGCCCCACTCCGGGAACTCGCCGTCCAGGGCGACCGGGTCGGCGGTGACGGTCCAGCCGAGCGGCTCGAAGAGCCGGCGTACGAGGTCGGGGCCGCCGCGGGCGGGCAGCGCGGGCACCTCGACGACCAGCGGCAGCGGCTCGGCGGCGCGCTCGGGGCGGGCCGTGCACACCCCGCGCATCGCGCTGGAGAAGACGCTGCTGAGGGCGACCGCGAGCAGCGAGGAGGCCGCGTACGGGCGGTCGTTGACGTACTGCGCGAGCGCGGCGTCGGGGGCGCCGCCGCGGCCCTTGCCCTTGCCGCGCCTGACCAGGGCCACCGCGTCCACCTCCAGCAGCAGGGCCGCCGTGCAGCGCTGGTCGTCCGCCTCGGGGTAGAGGACGTGCGCCCTGCCGTAGGAGGTGGAGAACGACTGCGCCTTGTCGGGATGCTTGTGCAGCAGGAAGCCGAGGTCGGTCGCGGGGCGTTCCGGCGTGCCGGTGGTGGTGATGGTCAGGAACACGGTGGTTGCCTCGATATGGCGTGTGAGCTGGGAATGTCTCGTCCCGCCCAGCGTACGGAGAACGCGGGGCGGGCACGCGGGATTTTCCGCCGGGCCGCAGCGGCCCACCGCTTACCGAGGTGCGCTCGTCCAGGCGCGTACGGCGAGCTTGCCGGTGGTGCCGAGGTCCAGGTGGGGCGTCACCGTCACCGGGTCGGCGCCGGTTCTGGCCCGCACCCTCACGTAGGGGACGTTCACCGGGTCGCCGGACTCGGTGGTGTTGCGCCACATCAGGCCGGAGATCGCGCTCTGGCCGGGTTTCAGGGTGAGCGGCCGGGGTGGGTCGTCGAAGCCGGTTCCGGTGCTGATCCCGCCGCTGCCGTGCACGATCCGGACGCTGTGGACCGGCCGGCGGTCCTCGTCGAGGAGGGTCAACTCGGGGTAGCCGTCCAGGGTGTAGGCGCGGGTGCCGCAGTTGTCCAGGCGCAGGCCCACCACGCGCAGACCCATCGCCGCGTCGCCGTCGTCGGCCGTGAGCCGGACGCCGGAGGGCGGGCAGTCGCCGGGCCCGGCCGGTGCCTCGGCCGCGGGGACCTTGGTCACCTGGGCGACCTTCACCCGCTCGACGCGCTCCGCGCCCGGCGGCAGGGTCTGCATCGTGACCGTCCCGCGCACGGTGGCCCCGGCCTTCACGCCGGGCACGGTCACCTTCTGGTTCGACATGGCTCCGCCGGCGCTCGTCGTGAAGCTGAACAGCACCGTGTACGTCATCGCCTCGGCGCCGCTGTTGGTGACCTCGTACGCGGCCGAGACCCCGGAGGCGCCGGGGAGCGGGTCGGCGTGGACGGAGGTGTCCGGGGCGCTCGCGGAAGGGGTGGCCGTCGGGAGGGTCAGGGAGGTGATCCGGACGCCGTCCACGGGCGGGTCGGTGACCGGCGTACGGGACGCCGGGAGGGCCGCGCCGGGGTCGTCGGCCCGGACGTCGGCCTGCTCGGATCCGCACGCCGTGAGCAGTACGAGCGCGGCGAGGGCCGGCAGGAGGGGGGTGGCTCTGCGCATCCGCCCACCCCATCAGGGGCACGGACGCCCGACCGTGGCGGAAGCCACACTTCCGGTCACAGCCGTGTCACAGACCACGGGCCCGCGCTCCGGACCGGGACAACGATGTCCGGCCCGAAGCACGGCCGCCGCCCGCTCAAGGGGCTTTTCCTTCCGACTCTCTAGGAGAGCTGCGCCTGCACCTGGGACGCGATCAGTTCCAGGTGGTCGAGGTCGGACAGGTCCAGGAGCTGGAGGTAGATCCGGCGGGAGCCGATCTCGGCGTAGCGGCCGATCTTGTCGACGACCTCGGCGGGGGATCCCGCCAGGCCGTTGGTGCGCAGCTCGTCGACCTCGCGCCCGATGGCGGCGGCGCGGCGGGCGATCTCCTGCTCGTCCTTGCCGACGCAGACGACGAGCGCGTTGGAGAGGACGAGGTCGTCGCCCTTGCGGCCGACCTCCTCGGCGGCGGCCCGGACCCGGCCGAACTGCCGCTCGCTGTCCTCGACCGAGGCGAACGGCATGTTGAACTCGTCGGCGTAGCGGGCGGCCAGGCGCGGGGTGCGCTTCGCGCCGTGACCGCCGATCAGCACCGGCACCTTGGCCTGCGCGGGCTTGGGCAGCGCGGGCGAGTCGGTGAGGTCGTAGTACGTGCCGTGGAAGTCGTAGGTCTTGCCGGCCGGTGTGTCCCACAGGCCGGTGACGATCTCCAGCTGCTCCTCCAGGCGGCCGAACTTCTCCGCCGGGAACGGGATGCCGTACGCCGTGTGCTCCTGCTCGAACCAGCCCGCGCCCAGGCCGAGTTCGACGCGGCCGCCGGACATCTGGTCGACCTGGGCGACCTGGATGGCGAGCACGCCGGGCAGCCGGAAGGTGGCCGCCGTCATGAGCGTGCCGAGGCGGATGCGGCGGGTCTCGCGGGCGAGGCCGGCAAGGGTGATCCAGGCGTCCGTGGGTCCGGGCCGGCCGTCCACGTCGCCCATCTTGAGATAGTGGTCGGAGCGGAAGAAGGCGTCGAATCCGAGGTCCTCGGTGGCCTTCGCCACGGTGAGCAGGGTCTCGTAGCTCGCCCCCTGCTGGGGCTCGGTGAAGATGCGCAGATCCATGCCTTCCATCCTGCCTGTCGGCGCCCTCGTCAACCCCACCGGTCCCCCACGTGGCGTACGTCCCCGCCCGGGGTGAAAAAGTCCGCCGGGCACGGCGCCGGGGTGCCGGGCCAGTGACCGGGCCCGGCGGTGATCGTTGGCCCGTCGGAGCCGGACCGCCCGGCCCCGTGCCCGGCGGCCGCGCCATCGGGACGTCACCCGCGTCGGCCCTCCGTGAGAGGGGGGCCGGGGGGCCGAGGAGGCCGTCATGTCCGAGGAAACCGTGGGCCGCGCCGGTCAGCCGAAGGGGCTGCTGCAGCAGATGGAGGAGCTGATGGCGGCGCTGAACGCGGACCTGTCGGCGCTGGAGGATCTCCAGTCGGCGGGGGCCGTGCGGGCGCCGTCGGCCGAGGAGGGCGAGATCGGCTGACGCAAGACGTTCGCCTCTCACCGCTCGCGGAGCACGCCTCACCGTTCGGGTAAGGCCTCTTCCCTCGCCGCCAGCTTGCGCAGCATCTCCAGTACGCGGTCCCGTGACTCGTCCGCCGCGTCGATCGCCTCCATGCACTGCCAGTACGTGCCCTCGTCGCGGGCCGAACTGGCCAGGCCGACGAGGGCGATGCCGACCTCTCCGAGCAGGCCGCCGAGGTCGAGGAGGGTCTGGCGGGCGTCGTCCAGCGCGGTGAGCTGGGCGGCGCGCAGATCGCCCGGATCGAGGTCCGGGGCGTCCAGCACTCCGCAGCCCCGGCCGGCCAGCTCCGTCAGCCCCAGGGCCTCCCCGCGCAGTTCGGGCGGGCCGGAGACGGCCAGGCGGCTGCCGATCGCCTGGGCCAGTGCCTGGGCCTGCCACACCTCCGCCAGAGTCTCCGGTTCGCCACCGCCGACCGCCAGCGCGTGTCTGCTCGCCCTGATGAGCCGCATCGCGTCCATGCGCCGCCCCCGTCCGTCCCCGACGTGCTTCTCGCACGTGCGCCCGAACTCCCGTGTCCACTACCCAGAGTGAGGGTCTGTGGGACGAAAAGCCAGAGGAAGACGGAAATCTGTGGACAACAAATCGGTTTCGGACGGCTGAACGATTACTCAGAGCGATAGCGGAAGGTGGCG
The DNA here is from genome assembly GCF_055580085.1 of Streptomyces sp. NPDC032126. Lineage (NCBI taxonomy): Bacteria > Bacillati > Actinomycetota > Actinomycetes > Kitasatosporales > Streptomycetaceae > Streptomyces > Streptomyces sp. NPDC032126. Next base: position 181,823 of record NZ_JBVIMA010000001.1, on the reverse strand, counting down.
CTCCTGGGAGTTGGCCATGCCCACCGGCGGGCCACCTGTGGCCCGCCGGTCCGGGACTACTCCTCGGCGTCCTCCCCCGGCAGCGGGAACCGCCGTTCGTTCCGCTCGATCTTCGCGGCCAGCGCGGCGAGGGGGTCGACGCCCAGCACCTCGCACAGCTGGAGGAGATAGGCGAGGACGTCGGCGACCTCGTCCGTGACCCGGTGCGCGGTGTCCGGGTCGGACATGACGCGCGCGGACTCCTCCGGCGTCAACCACTGGAAGATCTCGACGAGTTCGGACGCCTCCACGCTGAGCGCGGAGGCGAGGTTCTTCGGGGTGTGGTACGGCTGCCAGGCACGGGCGGCCGCGAACTCGGCGAGGCGGCGCTGGAGTGCGGCGACGTCGAGCGGGGTCTTCTCTGCTGTCACGGCTCCAGGTGTACCACCGTCACCCCGGGCGTCCCGGCGGCCCCTTCGGCGTCGCTCAGGGCGGCGACGCAGCGGATGTGACCGCGATCGGCCATGCGGGCGGCGAGCCGGAGCAGGGCGGAGCGCTGATGGGCGTCGAGGGCGCGGCCGAAGCCGTCGGCGAGGACGGTGAGGGTGCGCATCGCGTCGGGTACCTCGCCGGGCGCGTCGAGGTCGAGCACGCCGGGGCCGGTGAACAGCACCAGGGCGAGGGCGAGATGGCGCAGTTCGCCGTCGCCGAGGCGGGCGAGGTCGGTGACGGAGCCGTCGCCGCGGTCGAGGACGCCGCGCACGGTGCCGCCGGGAAGGAGTTCGGAGCGCACGTCGACGACGGGTCCGCCGCAGCCGGCCCGGACGAACTCCACGAACCGCGCGTGGCGCCGACCGCACTCGGCGCGGGTGCGCCACAGCACGTCGGCGACGTTGTCGCACCCGGTGAGCAGCCGTCCGGAGCCGGTGGGGACGGGGGTGCGCATCAGGTCGGGGCGGGGGTCGCAGGCGTAGACCGAGCGCAGGGCGACGACCATCTGTTCGGCGGCGGCGAGGACCTGACGCTGGCCGTCGGTGCGGCCGGCCACCCGCAGCGGCAGCAGGGCGGTGCCCAGGCGGTCGTCGGGGAGGGGGGCGCGGGTGACGGGCGCGCCGCCCCCGGTGTGCCAGGCGGCCTGGACGGTGCGCCGGGCCGGGTCGCGCAGGGCGGTCTCCAGCAGGGTGACTCCCCCGGCGGTCAGACGCTCGCCGACGATCCGCAGATCGGGCTCGGCCTGCACGGCGAGATCGAGCCGGACCGGTCCCAGCGGCCCGTCCGCCGTGCAGCCGATGCGGAAACCGCGCCGCCGCTGGGCGTCGGGCCGGGCCCCTTCGGGCACGCACGCGAGGGGATCGGGGAACACCTCGCCGATCCCGGCCCCACCGCCGAGCCGGGCCAGCGCCTCGTAGGCCCGCAGGGCGCTCGTCTTGCCGCTGCCGCTGGGTCCGGCGAGGACGGTGACGGCGCCGAACGGCAGCCCGACGCCCCGGTGCCGGGCGAAGGCGGACAGCCGCAGCTCGGTGATCCGGGGCCGCACGGGATGCGCCGCCCCGTCGAGGGGATCGGCCCCCTCGACCCGCACCCGGCCCCCTTCCCGGACCGCGCCCTGAGCGGGTACGCGCGGTCCTTCGTCGCCGTCGGGGGCGGTACGGGGAATGTCACCGGGGCCGGTGAGGGGCACTCCGCCCGGGCCCCTACGGGGAACGTCACCGGAAGGCTGAGCGGATAAGGGGCCGGACGAGATACGCGGAACCGTCATAGGCGGACGCTATGGCTCCGGCGGTGAGCCGAACCGTTCCGCCCGGGGCGCCGTCCCACGAACGGGCGACCCCGGCCCGGCAGCCGGGGGGGCGGGTGTCAGGTCCCCGGGATGCCCGCGCCCTCCATGATCCCGCTCACCTCGGTGCCCGGCGGGGTCAGGAGGAACACATTGCGGTCGACGCGGTGCATGCCACTGGAGAGGCCGAAGACGACTCCGGTGGAGAAGTCGAGCACGCGCTTGGCGACCTCGGTCTCCGCGCCGGTGAGGTCCAGCAGGACCGGAATGCCCGCCATCAGGGTCTCGGCGACCTCGCGCGCGTCGGCGAAGACATTGACGCGCAGGACCACGAACCGGCGCCGGGTCTCCGTCTCCGCGTCGGGCAGCGCGCGATGGCCCACCGCCGACGGCCACGCGTCACGGCCCCGCAGCGGAACGACCTGGGCGAGCCCTTCCCACTGTTCATCGGTGACGTCGTATCGGTTCACCGGCTCCCCCCGAACTGACTCGCACTCCATGCCTGCACCAGCCAATTCTTACGCCACGTCACCCGTACGGCCCAACAGCGACACGGGCCGCGACCGGCACAGACGTCACACCGTACCCTCTCGGGCCCGCGGCCGCCGTCCGGCCCGGAGGCGAGGGCGGCGGGGACGCGGGGAGATGCGGGGGCCCGCGATGCTCGGGGGCGTGCGGCGGGCTCGCCCAGGGTGCGTCAGGCGCGGGTGAAGCGCAGGGTGCTGTTGATCGTGGTCAGGCCGCGGATCATGCCCAGCTGGTTCCAGGTGATGCCGAACTGCTCGCGGTCCACGGTGAATTCGGCGTCCAGGACGAGCGCGTCGGCGGTCGTCTCGCGCAGCCGCGCCGTCAGCTCGTACGGCCGGCTGATGCCGCGCACGGTCAGCTGTCCCAAGATCCGCACGCTGTCGCCGCCCTGGAGCTCGGCGGAGCGCACGGCGAAGGTGATCTGGGGGTGCTTGTCGGCGTCGAAGAAGTCGGCCCCGCGCAGGTGGGTGTCGCGCTTGGCGTTACCGGTGTCGAGGGAGGCGACGTCCAGGGTGAGGGTGCCGGTGGCGTTGCCACCGGCGCCGACCTCGCCCCGGCCGGCGACGGAGCCGAAGCCGCCCTTGACGGTGACCAGGCCCCAGAAGGTCTTGTGCTTCAGGGCGACGGTGGAGGCGCTCGGGTCGAGCTGCCACAGCCCGGTTTCCACGGCGGCGGTCATGGTCGTACTCCTCGGGGGTTCGCGGGGGGGGGCGGGGCCGTACGCCACGGCCCCGACAGTCCAAACCTCAAAAGTCCAAATTTGGATGAGACCTCCACGCTAGCTGACTATCCAAAACTGAACAACCCGGTAGTGCAAATTTGGACGACAGTTAGAATCGACCCATGTCAGACCCCGAGAACCGCCCCGCCGACCTGCCCGCGTGTCCGTCCGCGCAGGGAGGCGGGCTGCTCCCCGACGAGTTGCACGCCTGGATGCTGCTGCTCGCGGCGACCGGAGCGGTGGAACAGCGGCTGCGCTCGGTCGTCAAGGAGCGGCTCGGTGTCTCGCACGACGAGTTCCTGGTGCTGTGCCTGCTGGCCCTGCGGCCCGGCGAGGGGCTGCGCATGACCCGGATCGCCGAACTGCTGGGCCGCCCCAAGACCCGGCTGACGTATCAGATCGCCTGCCTCCAGCGGCTCGGGATGATCACCCGCCAGTCGGTCTGCGGCGACAAGCGCGGCGTCGAGGTCGCCCTGACCGACAAGGCCCGCCGCCTTCTGACGGAAACCTCCGCCACGCTCGCCGAGACGGTCTCCGGCGCCCTCTCCCATGTCGTCGGCCCGCACGAGCGGGCGGCGGTGCGGGGGCTGCTGCTGGATCCGCAGGACGCGGAAGGCACCGACGGGATGGCCGGAACCGAGGCGGCGGGAGCCGTCCGCGCCGACGACTGAGCGCACGCCCCCGGGGTACCCGGGCGCTGCCGCGCGGGACACGCGGTGGGGCGGCGTCGGTCGGGTCGGCGGCGGTGCGCACGGGCACGGGTCCGCGCCGCCGCGCCCATCGCCCGCCGCCGCCCCGGCGCCGTCCGTCGCCGCGAGCCTCGTCGCCCGTCCCGAAGGAGGGTTCCATGGCCGCCGCAGACCTGCCCGCTCCGGTGAACCGACGGCCACCGGCGCCGTCCGTCGACGCGGAGGCGCTGGCGGCCGCGCTGCGCGAGCGGGTGGCCGGGGAGGTGCGGTTCGACGCCGGGAGCCGGGCCGCGTACGCGACCGACGCCTCCAACTTCCGGCAGACGCCGATCGGTGTCGTCGTGCCGCGCACACCCGAGGACGCCGTGGCGGCGGTGGCGGTGGCCCGTGAGCACGGCGCGCCCGTCCTGTCCCGGGGCGGCGGGACCAGTCTGGCGGGGCAGTGCACCAACACCGCCGTCGTCCTCGACTGGTCGAAGTACTGCAACCGCCTGGAGTCCGTGGACCCCGACGCCCGCACCTGCGTCGTCCAGCCCGGCATCGTGCTCGACGAACTCAACCGGCGACTGGCGCCGACCGGGCTGCGCTTCGGCCCCGAGCCGGCCACCCACGCCAACTGCACGATCGGCGGCATGATCGGCAACAACTCCTGCGGTGCCACGGCCCAGGCGTACGGCAAGGTCGTCGACAACATCACCCGCCTGGAGGTGCTGCTGTACGACGGCACCCGCTTCTGGTGCGGCGTGACGGACGACGAGGAGTACGCGCGGATCGAGCGGCAGGGCGATCTACGGGCCGCCGTGTACCGGCAGTTGCGCGCGCTGCGCGACACCTACGCCGACGAGATCCGCCACCGCTTCCCCGACATCCCCCGCCGGGTCTCCGGCTACAACCTGGACCGGCTCCTCCCCGAGCACGGCTTCGACGTCGCCGGGCTGCTCGTCGGCAGCGAGTCGACGCTGGTGACCGTGGTGCGCGCGGAGCTGACGCTGGTGCCCGTGGTCCGCGAACGCACCCTGGTCGTCCTGGGGTTCGACGACATCACGCGCGCCGCCGACGCCGTGCCCGCGATCCTGCCGTACGAGCCGATCGCGCTGGAGGGCGTCGACCAGCGGCTGATCCGCGACGAGCGGATCAAGCGTCTCAACCCCGACGCGATCTCCCAACTTCCCGACGGGGACGCCTACTTGATGGTCCAGTTCGGCGGGGACACGGTCGCGGAGGCGGACGAGCACGCCCACCGGATGCTCGACGCGCTGGACGAGAGCGAGCACGACGCCGAGGTCGCGTTCCTCGACGAGCCGTCCCACGAGGAGGAGTTGTGGCAGGTGCGCGAGGCCGGCCTCGGGGCGACCGCGCACATCCCGGGCCGGCCCGACACCTTCGAGGGCTGGGAGGACTCGGCGGTGGCCCCCGACCGGCTCGGCGCCTATCTGCGCCGACTGCGGGCACTCTTCGAGGAGTTCGGCTTCCTCAGCGACACCGGCCCCAGTCTGTACGGGCACTTCGGGCAGGGGTGTGTGCACACCCGGATCCCCTTCGACCTGTACACCGCCGACGGGGTCGCCGCCTACCGCCGCTTCATGGAGCGGGCGGCCGATCTGGTCGTGGAGTTCGGCGGGTCCTTCTCCGGCGAGCACGGCGACGGGCAGAGCCGGGGCGAGCTGCTGCCGAGGATGTTCGGGAAGCGGATCGTGGAGGCGTTCGGCCGGCTCAAGGCCGTGTTCGACCCCGGCGACCGCATGAACCCGGGCAAGGTGGTGGCGCCGTACGGGCTGGACGAGCACCTCCGGCTCGGCAGCCACTGGGCGCCGTACGAGCCGCGGGACCTGCACTTCCGCTACCCCCAGGACGGCGGCTCCTTCGCCCAGGCGGCCAACCGGTGTGTGGGCGTGGGGAAATGCCGCCGCCTGGACACTCCGGGCGGCACGGTCATGTGCCCGTCCTACCAGGTCACCCGCGAGGAGGAGCACTCCACGCGCGGGCGGGCACGGCTGCTGTTCGAGATGCTCGACGGACACGGTGACGGGCCGGTGCGGGACGGCTGGCGCTCGACCGCCGTCCGGGACGCGCTCGATCTGTGCCTCGCCTGCAAGGGCTGCCGCAAGGACTGCCCGGCCGACGTCGACATGGCCACGTACAAGGCGGAGTTCCTCGCCCATCACTACGCCGGCCGCCCCTGGCGCCGGCCCCGCTCCGACTGGTCGATGGGCTGGCTGCCGGCCGTCGCGCAGTCGGTCGGCCGGGCCCGGCTCGGCCCGCTCGTCAACGCGCTCACGCACACCCCGCCGCTGAGCCGGGCCGCCGTGGCGCTGGCGGGTGTCGAGGACCGCGAGGTGCCGCTGTTCGCCGCCGAGACGCTCCAGCAGTGGTACGCCCGTCACGAGCCGTACGGCGACGGCGCACGCGGCACGGTCCTGCTGTGGCCGGACACCTTCACCAACCACTTCCACCCGCACGTCGGCCGGGCGGCGGTCCGGCTGCTGGAGCACGCGGGCTGGCGGGTGACCCTGCCGAGCGAACCGCTGTGCTGCGGCCTGACCTGGCTGTCCACCGGCCAGCTCGGCGTCGCCGAGCGGGTGTTGAAACGGACCGTCCGCCGGCTCGCCGGGCATGTCCGGGACGGGGGTCTCGTCGTCGGCCTGGAACCCAGCTGCACCGCCGTCTTCCGCGCCGACGCCGCCGACCTGTTCCCCACGGACCAGGACGTACGGCGGCTGGGCGACCGGACGGTCACCCTGGCCGAGCTGCTCACCGAGCACAGCCCGGGCTACGCGCCCCCACGCGTGCGTGCCACGCCGGCGCTCGCCCAGGTGCACTGTCACCAGCACGCGATCATGGGCTGGGACGCCGACCGCGACCTGCTGCGCCGCGCCGGGGTGGACGCCGAGCGGCTGGACTCCGGGTGCTGCGGGCTGGCCGGCAACTTCGGTTTCGAGCGCGGTCATCTCGACGTCAGCCGCGCCTGCGCCGAGCGGGTGCTGCTGCCCCGCCTGCGGGACGCCGACGAGGAGACGGTGGTCCTCGCGGACGGCTTCAGCTGCCGCACCCAGATCCATGAGCTGGACAGCGGCGGCCACGAGGCGGTCCACCTCGCGGAACTCCTGGCCACGGGCCTGCCCGCCGCCGAGGGCAGCGCCTACGCCACGGCCCCGGACGCCCGCCCCACCCCACCGAGCCGCACCACCCGCGCCCTGACCCTGACCGGGGTGGGACTGGCGGGGGCGGGCCTGGCGGCGGGAGCCGCGGGGGCCGTGGGACGGTGGCGCCGAGGCTGAGACGGGGGGCATCCCTGAGCGGCGCGTCTCTCACGGTATGGGACGGTCGCGCCCGGTCTGAGACGCCGGCGCAACGCTCAACAGCGGACGCACCGCTCAGCGGTTCGGGTCGGCCCTGCTGATGTCCGCCAGGGCCGGGTACGGGTGCTCGCTCTCGTCCAGGTCTCCGAGGCTGACGACGCCGACCGGGCAGCCGCCGCGCTCCACGACCGGCAGGCGGCGCACCGCATGACGCCGCATCAGCTCCACCGCCCGGTCGGTCGTGTCGTCGGGCGTCAGCGTCACCACCGGGGGCCGGCTGCACACCGAACCGACCGGGGTGCTGTGCGGGTCGAGCCCCTGGGCGAGGGCCCGGACCACGATGTCCCGGTCGGTCAGGACACCGAAGAGATCACAGTCGTAGGCGACCAGGACGTCGCCGACATTCCGCTCGCGCATCAGGCGGGCGGCCCGCTCCACCGAGGTCATCGGCTCCACGGACACCGCGTCGGGCGACATCACGTCGCGTATCCGCCGGGTCATCGCTCACCACCTCCGTCGGGGCCGCGACCCTGGCCACGGCCCGTTCCCACGGCGTGCAACGCCTCCAGTACGTCCTCGTCCGTCAGCTGCTCGAAGTCCTCGTACCACTGGCCCACCGCCATGAACGCGCGCGGCCGGTGCGGGCAGATCACGTCGTCGGCCTCGTCGGCCAGCAGCGCGGCGGAGTCCGGCGCGCACACCGGCACCGCGAGCACCAGCCGGCCGGGCGACCGGCGGCGCGCCCAGCGCAGAGCGGCGCGGGCCGTCGATCCGGTGGCCAGACCGTCGTCGACCACGATGACCGTACGGCCCCGCAGGTCGGGGGCGGGGCGGCCGGCGCGGTAGCGCTGCTCGCGCCGGCGCAGCTCGGCCCGCTCCCGTTCCACCGTCGCGGCGAGGTCGCTCTCGCTGAGGCCGAGCCGGTCCAGCGCCCGTTCGTCGAACAGCGGGGGGTCGTCGCCCACGAGCGCGCCGACACCGAACTCCTCGTGGCGGGGCGCCCCGATCTTGCGCACGACGAGCACGTCGAGCGGTGCGCCGAGGGCACGGGCGACCTCGCGGGCGACGGCGACGCCGCCGCGCGGCAGGGCCAGGACGACGGGGTCGGGCCACCGCTCCCGCTCCGCCGACTCCCGCAGGTGTGCGGCCAGTTCGCGTCCGGCCTCGGCGCGGTCATGGAACCGCATGTGCTCCTCCCGGCTGTCCGCGCCGGGCGCGGCGGGCGGCGCGCAGCCGCTCGTCGCACCACTGGCGGACCGTATCGGAGACACGGTCCAGGGCGCCGGGCTCCTCGAAGAGGTGGCTCGCGCCGGGCACCACGCGCAGAGCGTGCGGTGCGGGCATCCGTCGTACCGCCTCCTGGTTGAGCCGCAGGACGTGCACGTCCCGGCCGCCGACGAGCAGCAGTACGGGCGTGTGGACGGCGCCCAGGGCCTCTCCCGCGAGATCGGGCCGGCCGCCCCGCGAGACGACGGTCAGCACCCGGCCGGGGCGCCGGGCGGCGGCGACGAGCGCGGCGGCCGCGCCCGTGCCGGAGCCGAGCAGGACGACGGGCAGGTCGCGCAGGCCGTCCCGCTCGCCGAGCCAGTCGATCGCGGCGACGAGCCGGTCGCCCAGCAGCGAGAAGTCGAAGCGGTACTGGGCCGTGCGCAGGTCACGGCGTTCCTCGTCCTCGGTGAGGAGGTCGATCAGCAGCGTGGCGAGGCCCCCGGAGAGCAGGCCGACGGCGAGGGCGCGATGGTGGGGGCTGTAACGGGAGCCGCCGCTGTCGTGCGCGAACAGCACCACGGCCCGCGCGCCGGGGGGCACGACCAGGTCGCCCCGGACGGCGGCGGCGCCGTCGGGCACCAGGACCGTTTCGGACATCGTCGGCATGGCTCCCCCTCGCGGGTCGGCGCCGCCCGTGTACCCGGGGTCGGCACCCCCCAATCGTGGGGCGGGCGGGTCAGTCGAGGTCGAAGAGCGGGCCGGTGACGGGGAGGCCCAGGTCGGCCCAGACGCCGGGCAGGACGCGGAAGGCGAAGCGCTTCGACTCGCTCACGCCCCTTGTTTTCGCGCGAAACCTGTCACTAGCTTTCATCCAGAACTTTCTCCAAGTGAAGCGCTTCGATACTTCGGCTCGATGAGAGGACCTCTCGGGTGTCCCACCCCGTGCTCCCCGGCTTCCACCCCGACCCCAGCGTCTGCCGCGTGGGCGACGACTACTACCTCGCCTGCTCCAGCTTCGAGTACTTCCCCGGCGTCCCCCTCTTCCACAGCCGCGACCTGGCCCACTGGACCCAGATCGGCAACGCCCTCGACCGGCCGGAGCAGCTGCGCCTGCCCGCCTCCATGCCGTCGTCCGGCGGGATCTACGCCCCCACGCTGCGCCACCACGACGGCCGCTTCTGGCTGATCGTCACCAACTGCGCCGAGGGCGGCGGGAATCTGCTCGTCACCGCCACCGACCCGGCGGGCCCCTGGTCCGACCCGACCTGGCTGCCCGGCGTCCAGGGCATCGACCCCGACCTCGCCTGGGACGAGGACGGCACCTGCTGGTGCACGGTCGCCGGGGTGTCGCAGGTCCCGATCGACCCGTACACCGGCCGCACGCTCGGCGAGCCCCGCGGGCTGTGGTCCGGCGCTCCCGGCGCCAAGGCCCCGGAGGCGCCGCATCTGTATCGCATCGGCGAGTACTGGTACCTGCTCATCGCGGAGGGCGGTACCGAGCGCGGTCACGGGGTCTCCATCGCCCGCGGCCGCACCCCGAGCGGTCCCTTCGAGCCGTGCCCGGCCAACCCCGTCCTCACCCACCGCGGCACCGACCACCCCGTCCAGAACACCGGGCACGGGGACCTGGTACAGGCCCCGGACGGCACCTGGTGGCTGGTGTTCCTCGGCGTGCGGCCGCACGGGGGGACGCCCGGCTGGCACGTCCTCGGCCGCGAGACGTTCCTCGCCCCGGTCACCTGGGAGGACGGCTGGCCGGTCGTCGGCGACATCGTCACGCCGGGCGACGACGGGCCCGGCGAGCCGTACCACGACGACTTCGACCTCACCGAACTGCATCCGTCCTGGATCTCCGTGCGCGACCGGCCCGCCGAGCACTGCACGACGAAGGAACGCCCCGGCTCACTGACGCTGCGGGCCCGTGGCGCCTCGCTCGACGCGCCGGACGCCGTCTTCATCGGCCGGCGCCAGCAGCATCCCGTGTGCCGGGCGCGCGCGTCGGTCGACCCGGCGCGGGGGTGCGGCGGGCTCGCCGTCCGCCTCGACGAGCGGCACCACTACGGCGTCGAGGCGGACGGCACCGAGGTGCGGGTGATCTCACGGGTCGGCTCGGTGCGTACGGTCGTGGCCACCCGGCCGGTGCCCCCGGGCCCGGTCGTCCTCGGCGTGCGGATGACCGAGCCGCCCGCCCCGCACGGCCCGTGCACCGGTCCCGACGTCGTCTCCCTGGGCCTCGAACTGCCGGACGGCACCTTCACCTCGCTCGCGACGCTCGACGGCCGCTATCTGTCGACCGAGGTGGCCGGCGGTTTCACCGGCCGCGTCATCGGCCTGTACGCCGCCGAGGGCGTCGTCCACTTCGACTGGTTCGATTACGAGCCGCTGACCGCGTGACCCCCCGAGGATGCCGCGAGGTCCCTGACGGCGATGTTGAGTTCGAGGACGTTCACCCGGGGCTCGCCGATGAAGCCGAGGGTGCGGCCCTCGGTGTGGGCCTCGACCAGCTTCTCGACCGCGTCGACCGGCAGGTGGTTGCGTTCGGCCACGCGGTGCACCTGGAGTTCCGCGTACGCCGGGGAGATGTCCGGGTCCAGTCCGGAGCCGGAGGAGGTGACCGCGTCGGCGGGGACCTGGGACGGCAGGACCTTGTAGTCGGCCGTCGAGTTGTCCTTGACGACCTTGGCCTTGGCCTCCTCGACCGACGCGACGAGTTTCTCGTTGTCGGCGGAGAGATTGGTCGCGCCCGAAAGGATCAGCTGGTACCGGGTGTTGACCGAGTTGATGCCGAGGCCGTTCGCCGGACGGGACTGGAAGTAGTCGAGGCTGTAGCCCTGTTGGCCGATGAGCGAGGAGCCGACGACCTTGCCGCGCGACGTGATCTCGGAGCCGTTCGCCTGGTCGTGGAACAGCGCCTGGGCGATGCCGGTGACGACCAGCGGGTAGACGACGCCCGTCACCAGGGTCAGTACGAGAAGGGCACGCAGACCCGCCCCGAGCAACCGGGCCGTGTTCGTGACGGAGTTGTTCATGACTCAGCCGATTCCGGGGATGAGGGAGAGGAGCAGGTCGATGAGCTTGATGCCGAGGAAGGGCGCGATCAGGCCGCCGATGCCGTAGATCCCGAGGTTGCGCCGCAGCATCTTGTCCGCGCTCATCGGCCGGTACCGCACGCCCTTCAGGGAGAGCGGCACCAGGGCGACGATGATCAGCGCGTTGAAGACGACCGCGGACAGGATCGCGGAGTTCGGCGAGGACAGGTGCATGATGTTGAGCTTGTCCAGGCCCGGGTAGACCGCCGCGAACAGCGCCGGGATGATCGCGAAGTACTTCGCGACGTCGTTGGCGATGGAGAACGTGGTCAACGCGCCCCGGGTGATCAGCAGTTGCTTGCCGATCTCGACGATCTCGATCAGCTTGGTCGGGTTGGAGTCGAGGTCGACCATGTTGCCGGCCTCCTTGGCGGCCGACGTCCCCGTGTTCATCGCCACGCCGACGTCCGCCTGCGCGAGGGCCGGGGCGTCGTTCGTGCCGTCGCCGGTCATCGCGACCAGCTTGCCGCCCGCCTGCTCCCGCTTGATGAGGGCCATCTTGTCCTCGGGAGTCGCCTCCGCGAGGAAGTCGTCGACGCCCGCCTCCTCGGCGATCGCCCTCGCGGTCAGCGGGTTGTCACCCGTGATCATGACCGTCTTGATGCCCATGCGGCGCAGTTCCTCGAACCGCTCGCGCATGCCGTCCTTGACGACGTCCTTGAGGTGGATGACGCCCAGGACCCGGGCGCCCGCGTCGTCGTGCACGGCGACCAGCAGCGGGGTGCCGCCGCCCTCGGAGATGCGGTCGGCCGTCGCGTCCGCGTCCTCGGCGACCGTGCCGCCCTGCTCCTCGACCCAGGCGATCACCGAACCGGCCGCGCCCTTGCGGATCTTGCGCCCGTCGACGTCCACTCCCGACATACGGGTCTGGGCGGTGAACTCGATCCACTCGGCGCCGACCAGCTCGCCCTGGTGGCGTTCGCGCAGACCGTACTTCTCCTTCGCCAGGACGACGACGGAGCGGCCCTCGGGGGTCTCGTCGGCCAGCGAGGACAGCTGGGCCGCGTCGGCGACCTCGGCCTCGGTGGTGCCGTTGACCGGCAGGAACTCGGCGGCCTGGCGGTTGCCGAGGGTGATGGTGCCGGTCTTGTCCAGCAGCAGGGTGGAGACGTCACCGGCGGCCTCGACCGCGCGCCCCGACATGGCCAGCACATTGCGCTGGACCAGGCGGTCCATGCCCGCGATACCGATCGCCGACAGCAGCGCGCCGATCGTGGTCGGGATCAGGCACACCAGCAGGGCGACCAGCACCACCATCGTCAGATGCGTACCCGCGTAGTCGGCGAACGGCGGCAGGGTGGCCACCGCGAGCAGGAAGGCGATGGTCAGCGAGGCCAGCAGGATGTTCAGCGCGATCTCGTTGGGCGTCTTCTGCCGGGCCGCGCCCTCGACCAGGTTGATCATCCGGTCGATGAAGGTCTCGCCCGGCTTCGTCGTGATCTTGATGACGATCCGGTCGGACAGCACCTTCGTACCGCCCGTCACCGCGCACCGGTCACCACCGGACTCCCGGATGACCGGGGCGGATTCACCGGTGATGGCCGACTCGTCGACGGACGCGACGCCCTCGACGACGTCGCCGTCACCGGGTATGACGTCGCCGGCCTCGCAGACGACCAGGTCACCGATCCTCAACTCCGTACCGGCGACCACGCTCCCGTCGGTCTTGCGCGCCACGGTGTCGGTCTTGGCCTTGCGCAGGGTGTCCGCCTGCGCCTTGCCCCGGCCCTCCGCGACCGCCTCCGCCAGGTTGGCGAAGACCACGGTCAGCCACAGCCAGGCGCTGATCGTCCAGCCGAACCAGTCGGTCGGATCCTTGAGGGAGAACACCGTCGTCAGCACGGAGCCGATCCACACCACGAACATCACGGGCGACTTGACCATCACCCGAGGGTCGAGCTTGCGGAAGGCGTCCGGCAGCGACGTGATCAGCGCCGTGGGGTCGAACAGACCGGCGCCGACACGGCCCTCGGCCGGCTGGTGCCCGGTGGGGACGTCGCTGTGCGGCGCCCTGGTGGGGGCGGCTGTGGACATCGAGTCCTCTTGCTTCGTTACGTCGGTTGTCATGACGCCAGCCCCTCGGCCAGCGGGCCCAGCGCGAGGGCCGGGAAGTACGTGAGACCCGTGATGATCAGGATGGCGCCCACCAACAGGCCGGTGAACAGCGGCTTCTCGGTGCGCAGGGTGCCGGCGGTCACCGGCACCGGCGTCTGCTCGGCGAGCGAGCCGGCCAGGGCCAGGACGAACACCATCGGCAGGAAGCGGCCCAGCAGCATCGCGAGCCCGGTCATGGTGTTGAACCAGTCGGTGTTGGCGTTCAGACCGGCGAAGGCGGAACCGTTGTTGTTCGACGCCGACGTGAAGGCGTACAGCACCTCGGAGAAGCCGTGCGCGCCCGAGTTGAGCATCGAGTGCGGCGGGGTCGGCAGCGCCATCGAGGCCGCCGTGAACACCAGCACCAGCGCCGGAGTGATCAGGATGTAGCAGGCGGCGAGCTTCATCTCCCGGGCACCGATCTTCTTGCCCAGGTACTCGGGGGTGCGGCCGACCATCAGACCGGCGATGAACACCGCGATGACCGCCATGATCAGCATGCCGTAGAGGCCGGAGCCGGTGCCGCCGGGCGCGATCTCGCCCAGCATCATCCCGAGCAGGGTGATGCCGCCGCCGAGTCCTGTGAAGGAGGAGTGGAAGGAGTCCACCGCACCGGTCGAGGTGAGCGTGCTCGACGTGGCGAAGATCGACGAGGCACCGACGCCGAAGCGGACCTCCTTGCCCTCGTACGCCCCGCCCGCCGCCTGCAGCGCCGGGCCGTGGTGGGCGAACTCCGTCCACATCATCAGGACGGTGAAGCCCAGCCAGATGGTGGCCATCGTGGCGAGGATCGCGTAGCCCTGCTTCACGTTGCCGACCATCACGCCGAAGGTGCGGGTCAGCGAGAAGGGGATCACCAGGATCAGGAAGATCTCGAACAGGTTGGTGAACGGGGTCGGGTTCTCGAAGGGGTGGGCGGAGTTGGCGTTGAAGTAGCCGCCGCCGTTGGTGCCCAGTTCCTTGATGGCCTCCTGCGAGGCGACCGCGCCGCCGTTCCACTGCTGCGACCCGCCCATGAACTGCCCGACCGCGTGAACGCCGGAGAAGTTCTGGATCGCACCGCACGCCACCAGCACGACGGCGGCGATCGCGGCACCCGGAAGCAGGATGCGCAGCGTGCCGCGCACCAGGTCGGACCAGAAGTTGCCCAGCTCACCGGTGCGCGAGCGCGCGAACCCGCGCACCAGCGCCACCGCGACGGCGATACCGACGGCAGCCGAGACGAAGTTCTGCACGGCCAGACCGGCGGTCTGCACGACGTGACCCATGGTCTGCTCGCCGTAGTACGACTGCCAGTTGGTGTTGGTCACGAAGGAGACAGCCGTGTTGAACGACTGCGCCGGGTTCACCGAGGAGAAGCCCAGCGAACCGGGCAGCACGCCCTGGAGCCGCTGGAGCAGATAGAGGAAGAGGACACCCACGGCGGAGAAGGCCAGGACACCGCGCAGATACGCGGGCCAGGTCATCTCGGCGTCGGGGTTGGCGCCGATGGCCCGGTAGATCCACTTCTCCACCCGCAGGTGCTTGGTCGAGGAGTACACCTTGGCCATGTACGTGCCGAGGGGGACGTAGGCGAGGGCCAGCGCGCCGATGAGGGCGAGCAACTGGAGGAAGCCCGCGACTTCTGGACTCATGCCGGTGCTCAGAACCTCTCCGGGAAGATCAGGGCGAGGACGAGATAGCCCAGCAGAGCGACGGCCACGATCAGGCCGACGACGTTCTCGGCGGTCACAGCTTCGTCACCCCCCGGGCGACGAGAGCCACCAGCGCGAAGCCCGCGAGCGCGGTGACGACGAAGGCCAGATCGGCCATCGTGAACTCCTGAAGAGGTTCGGGTGCGGAACAGGTACGGTTCGAGGAAACCCCCTCTCCGGCCTGATCAGACGCCCCGTTGACGCCCCTCTTACGGCCACGCCCCCACCTTTGACGGGACCCTTACGGCCCCGGTTCATCGGCTTCCCCGGCGCTGCCTCATGGCGACAAAGGCGACGGCCGGCCCCATCTGGATGAGGCCGGCCGTCGCCGAGGTGCACGGACTGGTTCAGCGCTGCAGGGTGAGGACGCCCGGCCGCCACGGCAGTTGGTCGTAAGGACCGCTCGCGGAGGGGGACTTGCCCTGGTAGAGGAGTTGCAGGTTGCAGGGGTCGATGGTCTTGGTCTGGTCGGGGTTGGTGCGGACCAGGTCGCCGTGGCTGATGTCGTTGGTCCAGGTGGCGCCGCTGTTGGCCTTGCCGGCGAAGGGGTTGGACTCGGTGGCGGCCTGCGGGGTCCATGAACCGCTCAGGCTGGTGGCCGTGAAGGAGCGGAAGAAGCGCTGCTCGCTCGCACCGCGTGCCTCGACGATCATCAGGTACTGGTTCTGGCCCTGGACCTTGTAGACCTCGGGCGCCTCGAACAGGTTCTTGACCGTGTCGCTCATGACGGTCGTGTACGACGAGCCGAAGCTGCCCGGGAAGTTCCCGATCGGCATGCTCGCCCGGTAGATGCTGCCGTTGTCACCGGCGAAGAACAGGTACATGTTCTGGCCGTCGGCGATCAGCGTCTGGTCGATCGGGGCGGCACCGCCCGGGAGGCTGCCGGTGAACAGCGGCTGCGGCGCGGACCAGCCGTTGGGGTTGGTGGGGTCGCTGGAGGTGCGGTAGATGAAGGGCCACTGGCCCCACTGGTAGGCCAGCACCCAGATGTTCTTCGGCTGGAAGTAGAACAGCGTCGGCGCCACCGCGGCCTGGCTCATCCCGGTCTGGCGGGCCGAGGCCATGTCCGACCAGTTCGTGAAGGGCGCGAAGGCCATCGAGCCGTACGACGAGCCCGACACGTTCGAGCCGTAGACCAGGTGCTTGCCGTTGTAGACCACGGTGGTGAAGTCCTTCAGCGCCACCCACCCGTTCGCCGGCTGCGCCAGCGCACCCGTCGACGTCCACCGGTAGGTCGAGGGAAGGGAGCACGAGCCCGGCGGGGTCGTCCCGGACAGGCCGGTCCACTTCTGGTTGCCGGCGCCGGTGCAGTTCCACAGCTGCACCGCCGTGCCGTTGGCTGTACCGCCGCCCGCGACCTCCAGGCACAGCCCGGACTCCACGCCGACGACCGTGCCGTCGGAGTTCACCCGCCACTGCTGGTTCGCACCACCGGAACAGGACCAGATCTGCACCCGGGTACCGGCCGTGGTGGCATGACCAGGAACATCCAGGCACTTGTTCCCGAACACGGTCAGCTGATTGCTGTCCGTCAACGTCCACTGCTGATTGGTCCCGCCCCAGCAGTCATAGATCTGCAGAGACGTGCCATCGGTCTGGGAGGCGCCCGCCACATCCAGACAGCGGCCGGAACCAACACCGCGCAAAGCGCCGCTGGAAGCCGCCTGGGCCGGGGCGGCGACGAGCATCGCCGCCAAGGCGGCCAGGGCCGCGACCACGGCGGCGAGCACCGCTGAGGGATGCCTGCGGCTGAAACTTCCTCGATGCATGGATACTTCCTCAACCTTGGGTAGGCGGTTCCGGTTCGCCGGCTGGCGGGGCCATGACATACGCCTACGTTCGCGATATCGAACAAGGGTCGGAGCGTCGAGCAAACCTGAATGATAGGGAACCTGCGAACGGCGTCAATAGCTCTCGCATGTATCGCCATAGGCTCCGAAACATTCGTACCACCGCGCGCCGACGAGGTCACGCCACGCCCTCAAATGACTGACTCGTAAGCGTCTTGACCCGCCGAATCCACCCGCCGCGGACGGCAGCACCGGGGCTGCTGCCCCCTCACCGTGCGAGCGAAAGTTTCGAATGACAATCGGAAATTTCTTCGGCGAAGAGTATTGACCATCCACGGTCACGCCTCAATCATCTCTGTCTGAGAAACCGGCGCTGGTTCGAGGTTCCGGGCTGTATCGGCCGGGCGATCCATGGTCCCCGGCAGATCAGCGACCAGCTGCACGGCAGAACCGCGCACCACACCCGCGCCACACCGTTTCCGTTCCGGTGAGGTTCGCACCAGCGCACCCTGGCTCTTCCGGCAGTGGGAGAGAGGCATGTGACGCCGTGTGACGAGCCCCCGGTTGAGCCGCGCTGGAGTAACCCCATGCCTGTATCGAGACGTGGAACACGCCCGCCGCCCGCCGTACGTCGCCCACGGGACCGGGCGACGCAATCCCCGGAGCTTCAGTCGATCAGCGATTTCTCCCTCGGAGGCACAGCCATGGGCTCATACGCCCTTCCCAGAGCCGCTACCCGCCGGACGATCCGCGGCCTGCTGCCGGCGCTGGTCGTCGGCGTCCTCGGTGCGGCCACCGCACTGTCCGCAGCGCCGACCGCACACGCCGCCGAGAACACGCTCGGCGCCGCGGCGGCGCAGAGCGGCCGCTACTTCGGCACCGCCATCGCCTCGGGCAGGCTGGGCGACTCGGCGTACACCTCGATCGCGAGCCGTGAGTTCAACATGGTCACGCCCGAGAACGAGATGAAGATCGACGCCACCGAACCGCAGCGGGGCCAGTTCAACTTCAGCGCCGGCGACCGCGTCTACAACTGGGCCGTGCAGAACGGCAAGCGGGTGCGCGGCCACACACTGGCCTGGCACTCCCAGCAGCCCGGCTGGATGCAGAGCCTCAGCGGCAGCAGCCTGCGCCAGGCGATGATCGACCACATCAACGGCGTGATGGCCCACTACAAGGGCAAGATCGCCCAGTGGGACGTCGTGAACGAGGCCTTCGCCGACGGCAATTCGGGCGCCCGGCGCGACTCCAACCTCCAGCGCACCGGCAACGACTGGATCGAGGTCGCCTTCCGCACCGCGCGCGCCGCGGACCCGGCCGCCAAGCTCTGCTACAACGACTACAACACCGACAACTGGACCTGGGCCAAGACCCAGGCCGTGTACAACATGGTCAAGGACTTCAAGCAGCGCGGCGTACCGATCGACTGCGTCGGCTTCCAGTCGCACTTCAACAACGACAGCCCGTACAACAGCAACTACCGCACCACCTTGCAGAGTTTCGCCGCTCTCGGCGTGGACGTGGCCGTCACCGAGCTCGACATCCAGGGCGCCTCGCCCACGACGTACGCGAACGTGGTGAACGACTGCCTGGCCGTCTCGCGCTGCCTCGGCGTCACCGTCTGGGGCGTGCGCGACAGCGACTCCTGGCGATCGGAGCAGACGCCGCTGCTGTTCAACGGCGACGGCAGCAAGAAGCCGGCCTACACCTCCGTCCTCAACGCGCTCAACGGCGGCACCACCACGCCTCCCCCGTCGGGCGGCGGCGGACAGATCAAGGGCGTCGGTTCGGGCCGCTGCGTGGACGTTCCCAACTCCAGCCAGACCGACGGCACCCAGGTCCAGCTGTGGGACTGCAACACCGGCACCAACCAGCAGTGGACATCCACCAGCGCCGGTGAGCTCAGGGTCTACGGCAACAAGTGCCTGGACGCAGCCGGTACCGGCAACGGGGCCAAGGTCCAGATCTACAGCTGCTGGGGCGGCACCAACCAGCAGTGGCGCCTCAACTCCGACGGATCCATCGTCGGAGTCCAGTCCGGTCTCTGCCTCGACGCCGTCGGGAACGGTACCGCGAACGGCACCCAACTCCAGCTGTACACCTGCTCGAGCGGCAGCAACCAGCGCTGGACCCGCACCTGAGAGGCCTGCCCAGACAAAGCGGTGAAGCCGCGCCAGCCCCTTGGCGCGGCTTCACCCCTTCGTGTGCGTCGGAGGTCGACTATCCCAGGGCCCACTGCTGGTTGCTGCCGCCCGAGCATGACCAGAGTTGGACCGGAGCGCCGTTGGCGGTGGAAGCTCCGGCCACATCCAGGCACAGGCCGGACTGGGCGCTGGTGATCGTGCCGTTGGAGTTGATGTTCCACTGCTGGTTGGCCTGGCCGTTGCAGGACCAGACGATCGCCTTGGTTCCGTTGGTGGTGCCCTTGGCGTCGGCGTCCAGGCAGAGGGTGCTGCCTCCGACCGTGACCGTCAGCTCGTTCGACGAGGTGTGCGTCCAGGTCTGGTTGGCCCCGCCGCTGCAGCTGTATATCTGCTGCTGAGTGCCCAGGGTCTTGGTCGAGTTCGGGTCGTCCAGGCACTTGCCCGCACCCACCGCGTGCAGCGCACCCGTGGTGCCGGTGGTGGAGCCGCCGCCGTCCAGCCCCATGAAGTGAAGGGCGTAGGCGGCCATCTGCGTGCCCTGGATCGGCAGTTGGTGCCCGGCGCCGGCGATGCTGTACGCCTCGACCTGCGTGCTGCCGGAGCTGTTGTTGTACCGGGTCCGGTTCCAGTTGGCGACCGGGGTGTCACTCGACGACGGGGTCTGACTCACCCCGAGTACGTTCGTCCACTGTTTGATCTCTTCACCGAGATTGTTGTGGCTCAGGGTGGTGTCGGCGGTGCCGTGCCACAGTTGCACGCGGGGGCGCGGCCCGGCATAGCCGGGATCGGCATTACGCACCAGGCCGCCCCACTGCTGTGCGGTCATGGAAACCTGGCCTCCGGCGCACGGCCCGTTCCAGCCGCGCACAGTACCCGTGTAGAAGCAGTGGTACGGCACGCCCATGAACGCCGCGCCCGCTTTGAACACGTCCGGGTAGTCCGCGAGCATGACGTTGGTCATCATCCCGCCGGACGACTCGCCGGTGACGTACACGGCGTTGGGGTTCCCGCCATAGTGCTGCTCGGTGTACGTGATCATCGACATCAGCCCGACCGGGTCGCTGCCGCCGTTGCGCTTCAGCGCCTGGTCGGACGAGACGTCCCAACAACTGCCGCCGGGGTTGGTCGAGGGATAGATGACGATGAATCCGTACCGGTCGGCCAGCGATCCGAAATCGGTGCTGGAGTACAGGTACGGTCCGGAGCCCTGGCACCCGTGCAGCGCCAGGAGGATCGACGGGTTGGCCTTGACGTTGTTCGGCACGTAGACGTACATCTGCAGGCCGGTCGGGTTGGTGCCGAAGTTCGTGATCTGGGTGAGCGAGGCGGCGGCAGCCTGGGGCGCGGCGGGCAGCACAACCCCGATCGCAGCGCCGAGCGCCAAGAGCAGGCCGAGCAGGCGTAACTTCAGGTGCCGGGATCGAAGCATGGGAAGTCATCCTCCACGGGCTGTTGTTGGCCTGCCTGAGTCCAGGTATGGCGCGCTCTCGTGGGTGCGCGTCGATGCACGTGTGAAAGTCTCATAGGCTGGCGTCCCCTTGCTCGCTGTTGGCTCGCCAAAGGGATATGGGCGGCTCACTTCCTGGAAGTGACACTGCCGCGATGTCCGTGTCCTGTCAAGAAGTCATGGGATGTCTTCCTGGCGGGCGTCGTCTGGACCTGCTGTTCGTCGACGGGGCCGACGACGTCTCAACGCGCCGCGGGCTCCAGAATCGCCACGCACTCCACGTGATGCGTCATCGGGAACAGATCGAAAGCCCGCAGCGTCCGCACCCGGTACCCCCCGTCCCGGAAGTAGCCGAGGTCGCGGGCCAGGGCCGCCGGGTCGCAGGCGACGTAGGCGATGCGGCGGGCGCCCAGGGAGATGAGGTGTTCGACGGTGCTCCGGCCGGCGCCCGCGCGCGGGGGGTCCAGGACGATGAGGTCGACCTCGGTGATCCCGGTGCGCGGCAGGACCGACTCGACCTTGCCCTGTTCGATGCGCACCCTCGGGAAACCGGCGAGGTTGTGGCGCGCGTCCTCCACGGCCCGCTTGCCGGACTCGATGCCGAGGACGGCGCCCTTGTCGCCGAGCCGGTCGGCGAGGGCGCCCGCGAACAGGCCCACACCGCAGTACAGGTCCAGCGCCATCTCGCCCTTGCGTGGCAGCAGGCCCTGCATCACCGCGGTGACGAGGGTGTCGGCCGCCTTCGGGTGCACCTGCCAGAAGCCGCCGCTGCCGACCCGGTACGTACGGCCGTCCGCGCGCTCGCGCACGAAGGGGCGGCCGTGGACGCGGTGGACGCCGCCGTCCTTCTCCCCGACCCGCATGACGGAAACGGGCCGGTCCAGCTCCACGATCGGCAGCCGTGCGCCGGGCTGCGGCGTGAGGATCACCTGGCGGTCCTGCGAGCCGGTCGCCGCGATCGCCTCCACCGACGCCATGCCGGTCCAGTCGCGCTTCTCGATGCCCAGCTCGCTGACGCCCTCGGCGGCGATCATGCAGTGGTCGACCGGCTCGACCTCGTGCGAACGGTGCCGACGCAGACCGGCGTGACCGTCGGGCGTCACCGCGTACTGCACACGGGTGCGCCACTGCGGCACCTGCCCGGCGGGCAGCTTGTCGCCCTCCGCCGGCATCACCGTGCCGTCCCAGCCGGCCTCCTCGGGCGTGAGGCCGGCGAGCCGCCGCAGCTGCTCGGCGAGCACCTCGCCCTTCAGCCGGCGCTGGGCGCCGGGCTTGGCGTGCTGCCAGTCGCAGCCGCCGCAGCGCCCGGGCCCGGCGAAGGGGCAGGGCGCCTCGACGCGGTCCTTGGACGCCTCCAGCACCTGGACGGCGTCGGCGCGCAGGAACCGCGCGTCCTCCTCGCCCTCGGTCACCCGGGCCACGACCCGCTCACCGGGCAGCGCGTGCCGGACGAACAGCACCTGGCCCTCGGACGTACGGGCGATGCAGTGGCCGCCGTGGGCGACGGGGCCGACCTCGACCTCGTACTCCTGGCCCACCAGCGACTTCTTCGGTTCTGCCTGCATGGCGGGGTGACTCCAGAGACGTGAGGACGAACGGCCGGTCAACAGCCCACCAGTCTACGTCCGACTGGAGGACTCCTTCGCCCGCTCCTCGGCCGGCCCGCGCCGCACCGAGCCCGGCGCGTTCCACTCCTGCCGCTTGCGGGCCCTGACCTTCGCCGCCTCGGAGGACTGCAGCTGGTACGGCACCGACGTCACCATGACACCGGGCGTGAACAGCAGCCGCCCCTTGAGCCGGAGAGCGCTCTGGTTGTGCAGCAGATGCTCGTACCAGTGGCCGACGACGTACTCGGGGATGATCACGGAGATCGCGTCGCGCGGCGACTCCTTGCGCAGCCCCTTCACGTATTCGATGACCGGCCGGGTGATCTCGCGGTACGGCGAGTCCAGCACCTTCAGCGGTACGTCGATGCCGCGCCGTTCCCACTCCTCGCGCAGCGCCTGGGTCTCAGCCGGGTCGACGTTGACGCTGAGCGCCTCCAGGCTGTCCGAGCGCAGCAGCTTGGCGTAGGCGAGGGCGCGCAGGGCCGGCCGGTGGATCTTGGAGATCAGGACGACGGAGTGCACGCGGGAGGGCCGTACGCTGTCGTCGCTCGGGCCCTCGGGGGCGGCGAGCTCCTCGGACACATGGTCGTAGTGGCGGCGGATCGCCGTCATCGTCCCGTAGAAGATCACCATGCCGAGCAGGGCGACCCAGGCGCCGTGGGTGAACTTGGTGAGGAGGACGACGACCAGGACCAGTCCGGTGAAGAAGGCGCCGAAGGTGTTGATCGCGCGGGAGCGGATCATGTGGCGGCGCTTGGCCTGGTCCGTCTCGGTGGCCAGATGGCGGTTCCAGTGCCGGACCATGCCGGTCTGGCTGAGCGTGAAGGACACGAACACGCCGACGATGTACAGCTGGATCAGCCGCGTGGAGTCGGCGCCGTAGATCCACACCAGCAGGGTGGCCGCGCCGGCGAGCAGCACGATGCCGTTGGAGAACGCGAGGCGGTCGCCGCGGGTGTGCAGCTGGCGGGGCAGATAGCGGTCCTGCGCGAGGATCGAGCCCAGCACCGGGAAGCCGTTGTACGCGGTGTTCGCGGCCAGGAACAGCACCAGGGCGGTGGCCGCGGCGAGCACGATGAAGAAGAAGCTGCCCTTGCCGAAGACGGCCTCGGCGACCTGGGTGATCACCGGGTTCTGGACATAGCCGGTGCCGACGGCCACGCCGTTCTTCAGCAGGTCGGTGGCCGGGTTCTCTGCCATGCGCACATCGGTGGCCAGGGCGAGGCCGATGATGCCGCAGAACATCGTGACGGCGAGCAGGCCCATCAGCGCGAGCGTGGTCGCCGCGTTCTTCGACTTGGGCTTACGGAAGGCGGGCACGCCGTTGGAGATCGCCTCGACGCCGGTGAGCGCGGCACAGCCGGAGGAGAAGGCGCGCAGCAGCAGGAAGACCAGCGCGAAGCCGGCGAGCCCCTGGTGCTCGGCCTTGATGTGGTAGTCCGCCGTCGGCGCCCGCAGGGTGTCGTCCAGGACGAGCCCGCGGAAGGCACCCCACGCGATCATGATGAAGACGCCCGCGACGAAGACGTACGTCGGGATCGCGAAGAGCTTCCCCGACTCCTTCACGCCGCGCAGGTTCATCAGCGTCAGCAGCACGATCACGGCGACGGCGCAGACCGTCTTGTGCTCGACGACGAAGGGGACCGCGGAGCCGAGGTTCTCGATACCGGAGGAGATGGAGACGGCGACGGTGAGGACGTAGTCGACGAGCAGCGCGCTCGCGACCGTCAGGCCCGCCTTGCGGCCGAGGTTGGTGTTCGCCACCTCGTAGTCGCCGCCGCCGCTGGGGTAGGCGTGCACGTTCTGCCGGTAGGACGCCACCACGGTGAACATCAGGACGACGACCGCGACGGCGATCCACGGGCTGTAGTGGTAGGCCGACACACCCGCGATGGACAGGACCAGCAGCACCTCCCCGGGCGCGTAGGCCACGGAGGACAGGGGGTCGGAGGCGAAGACGGGTAGGGCGATGCGCTTCGGCAGGAGCGTTTCTCCGAGCCGATCACTGCGCAAGGCGCGCCCGATCAGAATCCGCTTGGGCACGTCGGTCAGTTTGGACACAACTGGTAATCGTAAGCCTTGGCCACCGGGGGACGTCCACCTCCCCCACCCATATGCCGAACGGGACAGGTCGGCGGGGCCGCGCAGGGGTGGTACAGGGGTGCCCACGCGGCACCGCGCATGTGTAGCTTGGTCGCCGGTCTGAGACGCTGTTAAGACCAAGTCAACGACTCTTGACACCGGAAGGACGGTCGTGCACATCGTCATCATGGGCTGCGGCAGAGTGGGCTCCGCTCTCGCCCAGACCCTGGAGCAGCAGGGGCATACGGTCGCCGTGATCGACCAGGACCCCACCGCCTTCCGCCGTCTCGGCTCCTCGTTCGGCGGCCGCCGGGTCACCGGAGTCGGCTTCGACCAGGACACCCTGCGCGAGGCGGGCATCGAGGAGGCCGGCGCCTTCGCCGCGGTCTCCAGCGGCGACAACTCCAACATCATCGCGGCCCGCGTGGCCCGCGAGATGTTCGGCATCGAGAACGTCGCCGCCCGGATCTACGACCCCCGGCGCGCCGAGGTCTACCAGCGCCTGGGCATCCCGACGGTCGCCACGGTCCGCTGGACCGCCGACCAGATGCTGCGCCGGCTGCTGCCCTCCGGCGCCGAGCCGCTGTGGACGGACCCGACCGGTGGCGTCCAGCTGGCCGAGGTGCACACCTCGAACGCGTGGGTCGGACACAAGATCAGCAAGCTGCAGGAGGAGACCGGGGTCCGTGTGGCGTTCCTGACCCGTCTCGGCGAGGCGATCCTGCCCAGCTCGCAGACGGTGCTGCAGGAGGGCGACCTGGTGCATGTGATGATGCGGACGGACGAGGTCGAGAAGGTCGAGGCGGCGTTCGCCAAGGGTCCCGAGGAAGGCGGTCACTGATGAGGGTCGCCATCGCCGGAGCCGGCGCCGTGGGCCGCTCGATCGCGGGCGAGCTGCTGGAGAACGGCCACGAGGTCCTGCTCATCGACAAGGCGCCGACCGCGATCTCGGTCGAGCGCGTGCCCCAGGCGGAGTGGCTGCTGGCCGACGCCTGCGAGATCACATCCCTGGACGAGGCGGCGCTCCAGCGCTGCAACGTGGTGATCGCCGCCACGGGCGACGACAAGGTGAACCTGGTCGTCTCCCTGCTGGCGAAGACGGAGTACGGCGTCCCGCGCGTCGTCGCCCGCGTGAACAACCCCAAGAACGAGTGGCTGTTCAACGAGTCGTGGGGCGTGGACGTGGCCGTCTCCACCCCGCGCCTGATGTCGGCGCTCGTCGAGGAGGCGGTGAGCGTCGGCGACCTGGTCCGCCTGCTGCGCTTCAGCCACGGCGACGCCAACCTCGTGGAACTGACCCTTCCGGAGGAGTCGGCGCTGGCCGGCACCCAGGTCGGCGACGTGGAGTGGCCGGAGGACACCTCCCTGGTCACCATCATCCGCGGCACCCGCGTCCTCACCCCGTCCCGCGAGGACTCCCTGGAGCCGGGCGACGAGCTCCTCTTCGTGGCCGCGCAGGCCCGGGAAGAACAGCTGGAGGACCTGCTGTCGGTGCGCCGGGAGGACACCACCGGCTGACGCGGGATCATGCGAACGCGCGGAAGGGCGCCCCTCGATCGAGGGGCGCCCTTTCTCGGATCGGGGTGACCTACTCGGCCGACGAGGCCGCCGCCTTCCGCTCCCGCTCGGCCTGCTCCTCCGCCTCCATCTCGGCGAACACGTCGATGGGCGCGGGCGCCTTCGCGAGGAACACCCACGTCAGCCATACGGCCAGCAGGAACGGCGGAATCTTCAGAGCGATGAGGACCCAGCCGAACTGGGTCGTGTCCGCCCACCAGTACAGCGGGAACAGGATCGCGCACTTGGCGAGCAGGATGAGGCCCCAGGCCCAACTGGCCTTGGCGTAAGCCGTCTTGCGCCCGGGATTGCGGGTGCGCCAGGAGAGGTTCTCCTTGAAGACCGGCCCGAGGATCAGCCCGATCAACGGCACCCCGCACAGCGTCGTCACGATGTACGCCAGCGCCAGCCCCAGGGTGTACAACATCCCCGGCAGATAGAAGTCCTTGGCGTTCCCGGTGAACATCGCGAAGACCACGCCGAAGGCCACGCCGAACACACCGCTGAAGGCGTGCTTCACGGTGTCCCTCATGGCGAGCCGGACCACGACCAGCACCAGGGACACCGCCAGCGCGGCGATGGCCGACCAGTGCAGATCCTTGTTGATCGTGAAGATCGTGACGAAGAGGAGCCCGGGCAGCACCGTCTCGACCATGCCCCGGACCCCGCCGAACGCCTCGAACAGCGCGGCCTCCGTCACCGCCCGGGCGTCGTCCTGCTGGGTGTCCTGGGTCGGCTTGTCGAGCGACGTCACCGGCTACTCCCTACCGAGGGGTCTCAGTTCGTACTTCGGGTTGAACAGCACCCGGCGGCCTCTGCTCATCGAGATCCGGCCGGACGCGATCAGCTTGCGCCCCGGCTCTATGCCCACGATGGAGCGCCTGCCGAGCCACACCACGTCCAGCGCGGCGGAACCGTCGAACAGCTCGGCCTCCAGGGCCGGGACTCCCGCGCGCGGCCGCAGGGTGACCGTGCGCAAGGTACCAGTAACCGTCACTATCTGCCGGTCCTGGCAGTCACCGATACGGGTACAACCGGCCGTCTCGGCGTCCTCCCGCAGCTCCTCGGACTCCAGGTCCTCCTGCGACGAGGAGAGCCGGTCGAGCATGCGCCGGAACCGGCTCACCGACTTTTCGGAACGAGGAACAGCACTCATATCTGAAGCGTACCGGGGTGCACCGACACAGCCGTACCCCCCGTCAGCAGGGCTCGCCTCACTTCTCGAACCGGTATCCCATCCCCGGCTCGGTGATGAAGTGCCTCGGGTGCGACGGGTCGGCCTCCAGCTTTCTGCGCAGCTGGGCCATGTAGACGCGCAGGTAGTTGCTCTCCGTCCCGTACGACGGTCCCCACACCTCCTGGAGCAGCTGCTTCTGGCTGACCAGCCGGCCGGTGTTACGCACCAGCACCTCCAGCAGATGCCACTCGGTGGGCGTGAGCCGGACGTCCTTGCCACCCCGGTTGACCTTCTTCGCGGCCAGGTCGACGGTGAACCCGTCGGTCTCCACCAGCACGTCGTCCTCGCCGCCCGCCGGCTCGGCCCGGCGCACGGCGGCCCTCAGCCTGGCCAGCAGCTCGTCCATGCCGAACGGCTTGGTGACGTAGTCGTCCGCGCCCGCGTCCAGCGCCTCGACCTTCTCGTCCGAGGAGTGCCGGGCGGACAACACCAGGATCGGCACCCGGGTCCAGCCGCGCAGCCCCTTGATCACCTCGACGCCGTCCATGTCGGGCAGCCCCAGGTCGAGGACCACCACGTCCGGGTGGCGGGCGGCCGCGAGCTCCAGCGCGCTGGCTCCGTCGTGTGCCGCGTCCACCTCGTACTTGCGTGCCTTGAGGTTGATCACGAGGGCGCGCACGATCTGCGGCTCGTCATCGATCACGAGCACCCGGGTCATGAAGCCTGCCTTTCAGGGTGTGCGGGGTGTTCGGGTGGGGCGGGGTGTTCCGGTCGTGCCGGATGGTCGGGGGGCGCGGGATGGTCGGCGTGCGGGGAGCCCGGGTCACCGGTGGCGGTGTCCTGGGGGCGCCCGGAGGGGAGCTCGCCTGCGACGGGCACGGCCTCACCCGTCCGCCCGGCGGCCTCACCCATCGGCCCGGTGTCGGCTGCGGCGGCCCCCTCCGCGCCGCTCGTCGCCGCCCGCAGGCTCAGCACCATGGTGAGTCCGCCGCCCGGCGTGTCCTCGGCGGTGAGCGTGCCGCCCATCGCCTCCACGAAGCCACGGGCGACCGCCAGCCCCAGCCCCACCCCGGCGCCGCGCGGTGCGTCGCCGTACCGCTGGAAGGGCGCGAAGATCCGCTCCTTCGCCTCGTCCGGCACCCCGGGGCCCCGGTCGACGACGCGCACCTCGACCCGGTCCGCCATGGCGCTCGCGGCCACGACGACGGCCGTGTCGGGCGGCCTGTACTTGACCGCGTTCTCCACCAGATTGGCCACCGACCGCTCCAGCAGCCCGGCGTCGACGGCGACCATCGGCAGCGTCTCCGGCACATCCAGCTCCACGCTGCCCTCCGGGACCCCGCCCAGTGCCATCGGCACCACCTCGTCGAGGTCGACCTCCCGGATGATCGCCGTCACCGTGCCGGTCTGGAGCCGTGACATGTCCAGCAGGTTGCCCACGAGGTGGTCGAGCCGGTCGGCGCCGTCCTCGATGCCCTCCAGCAGCTCCGCCTGGTCTTCCTCGGACCAGGCCACGTCGTCGGACCGCAGGCTCGACACGGCCGCCTTGATCCCCGCGAGGGGCGTGCGCAGGTCATGGCTGACGGCCGCCAGCAGCGCCGTGCGGATCCGATTGCCCTCGGCCAGCGCCCGCGCCTGGTCCGCCTCCTCCTGCAACCGCCGCCGGTCCAGCACCACCACCGCCTGCGCCGCGAACGCGGCCAGCACCCGCCGGTCCTCCGCCGGCAGCACCCGCCCCGTCAGCGCCAGCGCCATGTGGTCGCCGACCGGCATGTCGACGTCCGCGTCCTCCGGCCGCTCCACCGGCCGACCCGACCCCACCTGCCCGGCACAGGTCCACGGCGCCAGATCGCTCTCCCGTTCCAGCAGCGCCGCCGACTCCATGCCGAAGGTCTCCCGCACCCGCTCCAGCAACTCCTCCAGGCTGGTCTCACCGCGCAGCACGTTCCCGGCTAGGAAGGAGAGGATCTCCGACTCGGCCCGCAGCCGCGCCGCCTGATGCGTGCGCCGCGCGGCCAGATCGACCACGGACGCCACCGACACACCGACCCCGACGAAGATCACGATGGCCACGATGTTCTTCGGGTCGGCGATCGTCCACCGGTGCAGCGGCGGTGTGTAGAAATAGTTCAGGAGCAAGGATCCGAGCGCCGCCGAGCCCAGGGCCGGCAACAGCCCGCCGACCAGCGCCGCGGCCACGGTGACCGACAGGAACAGCAGCATGTCGTTGGCGAGGCCGAGGTCGATCCCGCTCAGGAGCACCGCCAGGATCGCCGGCCCGGCCAGCCCGACCAGCCAGCCCCACAGGATCCGGGCCCGCCCGAGCCGCGCGCCCCGGGCCACCGGCAGTCCCCGCCCCTTGGCCACCTCGTCGTGGGTGACGATGTGGACGTCCAGGTCGGGCCCCGACTCGCGGGCCACCGTGGCCCCGACGCCCGGCCCGAAGACGTACTGCCACGCCTTGCGCCGCGACGACCCGAGGACGATCTGCGTGGCATTCACCCCACGCGCGAAGTCCAGCAGCGCGGCGGGTATGTCGTCCCCGACGACATGGTGGAACGTGCCGCCGAGATCCTCGACCAGGGTGCGCTGCACCGCCAGCTCCTTCGGCGAGGCCGCGGTCAGTCCGTCGCTGCGGGCGATGTACACGGCGAGCACCTCGCCGCCCGCGCCCTTCTCCGCCAGCCGCGCCGCCCGCCGGATCAGCGTCCGCCCCTCGGGACCGCCCGTGAGCCCGACGACGATCCGCTCCCGCGAGCCCCAGATCGCCGAGACCCGGTGGTCGCGCCGATACTGCTTGAGGTACTCGTCGACCCGGTCGGCCACCCACAGCAGCGCCAGCTCCCGCAGCGCCGTCAGGTTGCCCGGCCGGAAGTAGTTCGACAGGGCCGCGTCGACCTTGTCCGGCTGGTAGATGTTCCCGTGCGCCATCCGACGGCGCAGGGCCTCCGGCGACATGTCGACCAGCTCGATCTGGTCGGCCCGCCGTACGACCTCGTCCGGCACGGTCTCCTGCTGCCGCACCCCGGTGATCGACTCCACCACGTCGCCCAGCGACTCCAGGTGCTGGATGTTGACCGTCGAGATCACATCGATCCCGGCCGCCAGCAGCTCCTCCACGTCCTGCCACCGCTTGGCGTTGCGCGAACCCGGGACGTTGGTGTGCGCCAACTCGTCCACGAGTGCCACCTGAGGGTGGCGGGCCAGCACCGCGTCCACGTCCATCTCGCTGAAGGCGGTGCCCCGGTACGGGAGCTCCTTGCGGGGGATCTGCTCCAGCCCGTGCAGCATCACCTCGGTGCGCGGGCGGGCGTGATGGGCCACGAACGCCACCACACAGTCCGTGCCCCGCTCGATCCTCCGATGGGCCTCCGACAGCATGGCGTACGTCTTGCCTACGCCCGGCGCCGCACCCAGGTAGATCCGAAGCTTGCCGCGTGCCATGGCCTCATTGTCTTCCCGTGCATCTTCCGTACGCAGCGACGACCCTACGACCACGGAACCCGACATTTGTCACGAGAGGTGGGCCAGGGGACGTCTTTGACACAACTCTGACGCGGGGGACGGGACACCGAGCGGAGGGACGTCGAACGTGGCGCGCGCCCACGGGGTAGGCCGAAGCCTCGGGGCGCCGGAGTGTCACACGAGCGGGACGCCCACAGCCAGGGCACAGCACGCCGCACACCTCCAGGACACCGGGATGCGCGGTGCCGGACCAGTAGGGGACCCACGACGCCCTGGACGCCCCCCAGACCCCCATGACGCCGAGCCGCCCCGCCCGGTACCCGTCGAGCGCAGCACCGATCGAGGGCGCGCCGCGCGGCTCCGATCAAGGCACCCCCACGCAGCCGCCCGGCTCCCTGCCAGCGCTACTCCTCGCCCTCGGCTATCTCCCCGTCCCTCAGCTCCAGCACCCGGTCGGCCAGGTCGAGCAGGGTCGTGTCGTGGGTGGCGACCAGGGCCGTGACGCCTTCGCTGCGGACGACCGCCCGGAGCAGCTCCATCACCGCGTGGCCGGTCTCCGCGTCCAGCTGGCCGGTGGGCTCGTCGGCGATGAGGAGCGAGGGGCTGTTGGCCAGGGCACGGGCGATGGCGACTCGCTGCTGCTGGCCGCCGGAGAGCTCACCGGGCCGCTGCGCGGCATGGTCGGCGAGCCCCACGAGGGAGAGCAGCAGCTGGACCCGCTCCTCCCGTTCCTTCGCGGCGGCGCGGCGCATCCGCAGCGGCACTCCCACATTCTCCGCGGCCGTGAGGATCGGGATGAGACCGAAGGACTGGAAGACGAAGCCGATCCGGTCCCGGCGCAGGGACAGCAGGCCGTCCTCGCCGAGCTGCGACAGGTCGAGGCCGTCGACCGAGACACTGCCCTGGTCCGGTGTGTCCAGCCCGCCGACGATGTTGAGCAGGGTGGTCTTCCCCGACCCCGAGCGCCCCTTGAGGGCGACGAGCTCGCCGCGCGGGATCTCGAAGGAGACCCCGCGCAGGGCATGGACCGCGGCCGCTCCCTCGCCGTACGACTTGTGGACGTTCTCCACCCGGACCATCGTCTGCGTGACGACCTGGCTCATATGTCCTCCCCGTTTCCCCCGTGGACCGGGCGTCAGTATCGCGATCTTCCGCCCGGTCCTCAATGCTTCCCGAAAGCTTCCCGGTCCCTGCTTCCACCGGATCCCTCGATCCTTCATCCCTTCATCGGACCGGACCCCCGAATCGGTTCACACGAATCCAGATCGGCTCACGCGAAGAGGTCACGCATGCGAAAGAGCCGCACCCCGAAAGATGCGGCTCTCCAATGACTCCCGAGCGGCGCTCGACCGGCTCTCCCCGCGGAGCGCCTAGCGGACCTCGGTGATCTCCGGACCGCGCTGCAGCTGGCCCATGCCTCCGGAGAAGCGGGAACCCTCCTCCTGCTGGACGCCTTCCGGCACCATCTGCGCGTCGTTCGGCAGCTTCAGGACGATCGGGTCGCGCGGGGCCATCGGACCCTCGCCGCGGACCACGACCGTGTCCCTGAAGATCTGTTCGAGCAGCCCGGCGGCCTGCGGCTGCACCGCGCCCTGACCCGAGATGACACCGCGCAGGAACCAGCGCGGACCGTCCACGCCGACGAACCGCACGACGTGGAAGCCACCCGTGCCGTCCGGCAGCTGCACCGGCACCTGGGCGCGCAGCTCCCAGCCCAGCGGACCCTCGACCTCGTCGATGATGCCGCCCTGCTGGGTGATGCCGGCGGCGATCTCCTCGCGCACCTCGCCCCAGATGCCCTCGCGCTTGGGCGCCGCGAAGGCCTGCAGCTGGATGGCGCTGTCGCGCAGCACGACGGTCGCCGCGACGATCGCGTCGCCCGCGACCTCGACCCGCAGCTCCATGCCGTCGACACCCGGCACGAACAGTCCACCCAGGTCCACGCGGCCCTCGGCGGGGTCGCGCACCTCGGTGCTGTCCCAGGGCCCGTCGGGCCGCGGCTCGGGTTCTAGCCTCACGCGCTCGCGCTCGGCCTCTTCGTCGTCCGCCTCAGTGTCGACACTGTCGACGACCTGCTCGGCCTCGCCGGCCGCGTCCTCGGCGGCACCCTTCTTCTTGCGACGTCCGAACACGTCACTGTCCTTCCCGGTCGGATACGACCGAAGCGTATCGATTCCCACCCGTTGTGCCGCCGTCGGCGGCGTCACCGCTTGTGCTGCTAGGACCGCCCACGGCGGCGTGGCCGCCGGTGGAGCCGAAGCCCCCTTCGGCGCGCGCCGAGTCGGGAAGCTCCGCCACCTCCTGGAAGCGGACCCTCTCGACCTGCTGGACGACCAGTTGGGCGATCCGGTCGAAGCGCTCGAACCGTACGGACTCGTGCGGGTCGAGATTCACCACGATCACCTTGATCTCCCCACGGTACCCGGCATCAACCGTCCCGGGGGCATTCACGAGGGCGACGCCGCACCGGGCGGCGAGCCCCGAACGAGGGTGCACGAAGGCCGCGTACCCCTCAGGGAGCGCGATGGACACCCCGGTGGGCAGAACGGCCCTCTCCCCGGGCTTCAGTTCACGGCTCTCGGTGGTGCGCAGATCGGCTCCGGCATCGCCGGGATGCTCGTACGTCGGAAGCGGTACGTCCGGGTCGACGCGCCGGACGAGGACCTGCAGGGGGGCACGGCTCACGGGTTCACCTCGAAGGCGCGGGCGCGCCGGATCCGGTCCGGGTCGCTCATGGCGGCGCGGATCTCCTCCTCGCGGCCGTGGTGGACGAAATGCTCCACGGCGACCTCGATGAAGAGCGCGTCGGCGCGGACGGCGACCGGCCCGTCGGGGCCGCCGATCCGCCCGGTGGCGGTCGAGTAGATCTTCCGCCCGGCCACGGCGGTGACCTCGGCCTCCAGGTACAGCGTCGTCCCCACGGGCACGGGCCGTACGAAGTCCGTCTCCAGCCGTCCGGTCACGGCGATGGTCCGCAGCAGCCAGTTCAGCGAGCCCAGCGTCTCGTCCAGCGCGGTGGCGAGCACCCCGCCGTGCGCGAGGCCGGGTGCCCCCTGGTGGGCGGGCTGCACGGTGAACTCGGCGGTGACGCAGACGCCCTCGCCGGCCCGTGCCTCCAGGTGCAGCCCGTGCGGCTGCGCGCCGCCGCATCCGAAACACTGTTCGTAGTGGGCACCGAGGAGCTCGCCGGGTA
Organism: Streptomyces sp. NPDC032126; assembly: GCF_055580085.1. NCBI lineage: Bacteria > Bacillati > Actinomycetota > Actinomycetes > Kitasatosporales > Streptomycetaceae > Streptomyces > Streptomyces sp. NPDC032126. The sequence continues at coordinate 148,282 of NZ_JBVIMA010000001.1, read as the reverse complement.
CGGGCGCGTCGGGGTGCCGCACCGGTTTCACGGCGTCGGCCGGGGGCTGAAGAGCTGCGGAAGTACCACTCACAGCCGCAGACCTTACCCGCGAGTCGGCGACAACCGGACACCGTGCCAAGCTTGGTTTCATGCAGCTCTCCGCCACCCCGTACGAAGAACGCCTCACCGCCCCCCGCTCGTGGTGGCTGGTCTCCTTCCTCGTGGGCGTCTCGCTGGCCCTGATCCTGTTGCCCTTCGGCACGCTGCCGCTGCTCGGCGGCCTGGTCGGCGGCACCGCCGCGGCGGCCGTGGTGGCCAGCTCGTACGGCTCGGTCCGCATCCGGGTGGTGGGCGACTCCCTGATCGCGGGCGAGGCGAAGATCCCCGTCGCGGCGCTGGGTGACACGGAGATCCTTCAGGGCGAGGAGGCGCGCGCCTGGCGCACGTACAAGGCCGACACTCGCGCCTTCCTGCTGCTGCGCTCGTACATCCCCACGGCGCTGCGCGTGGAGGTCACCGACCCGGACGACCCGACGCCCTACCTCTATCTGTCGACGCGGGAGCCGGAGCGCCTGGCACAGGCCCTCGCGACGGCGCGCGGAACCACCGCCTGACCCCTACACCGCGCCAGGGGCTCGGTGCCGCGAAGCGCTGCTCTACGACGGCTGTTCGGGTCCCTCGCCGCCCAGTTCCCGGGTGATCTCCTCGAAGGTCACCGGGTGCTCCGGGGTCTCCAGCGGGGGCAGGGCGGGCAGGGCGTCCCACGGAACCTGGATTCTTCGCAGGTCCGCGCGGACCTTGGCCGCGAGCTTCTTGGTGTCCCGCCGGTTCATCAGCGCGCCGACGGCGGCGCCCACCATGAAGGGCATGAGGTTCGGCAGGTCGCGCACCACGCGTTTCATGATCTGCTGACGCAGTTCGCGCTTCATCTGGCCGCCGAGCGCGGAGTTGACCGACGACGGCTTGAGCACGTCGATGCCGCGTTCGCCCGACCACGAGCGCAGATACGCGGTGCTGCGGTCCTTGAGATTTCCCGGCGGCCGCACGCCGTACACCTCGTGGAGTTCCGCGATCAGCTTGAGCTCGATCGCCGCCACTCCGGTGATCTCCGCGGCCAGCTCGGTGGGCATGGCCGGGGGCACGGGCAGCATCGCGGCGGCGCCCACACCGGCCCCGACGGTGGAGGAGGCGGCGGCCGCTCCCGCCACGAGTTTGTCCGCGAGCTCTTCCGGGCCGAGGCCGGGGAAGTGTCTGCGCAGCGTCCGCAGGTCCCGTACGGGGATCCTGGGGGCGATGTCGATGATCCGGTCGGCGAGGTAGGACAGCCCCGCCCTGGCGCGGCTGCCGCCCCTGCGGGCGCCTTCCCGGGCCAGTTCCCGTGCCTTGCCCCGGATCACCGCGACCCGCCGCTTCGCGACGGGCACGCGGCTCGCCGTGGGCGCCGGGCGGTCACTCCGGTCGCCTGCCGCTTCGAGCGAGGCCGATCCCGCAGGGACCGCTCCCGTACCGGATGAGCCTCGCTCGTCGTCGTGCATGCCGTGGGGGCCGTGCGACGGCCCCTTGTCCGCTCCCCGCAGGGGGAAGCGGCGCTTCCGGGGAGGGGTCGAGCCAGTCACGGCCGACCCGTCCTCAGTCGCAGTCGCGGCAGATCGGCTGGCCGTTCTTCTCGCGGGCCAGCTGGCTGCGGTGATGCACCAGGAAGCAGCTCATGCAAGTGAACTCGTCCTGCTGCTTGGGCAGCACACGAACGGCCAACTCCTCGTTCGAGAGGTCGGCGCCCGGCAGTTCGAGGCCCTCTGCGGCCTCGAACTCATCGACATCGACGGCTGACGCCGACTTGTCGTTCCGTCGCGCCTTCAGCTCTTCGAGGCTGTCGGAGTCGACGTCGTCGTCGGTCTTGCGTGGAGTGTCGTAATCGGTAGCCATGTCGCTCTCCCCCTCTGGGTGTCTGCGGTGTCTCCAGCGCACGTAACGCGTGAGAGGCCGGACTTGTGCCCGACCTGAGGCGGAGATTTTGCCTCACATCAAGGTCTGTTACTCAATCGACACCCAACCGGACCCCTCAAGAGTGATCGGCTTGGATGGCGAACCGGACCGTACACGGTCCCAATGCCGCAGTTCAAAGGCGTCTCACCCTGTACTTCCCGTGATCAGGACCCCCGAAAACCCGGATTTTCCCGGCTTTCCGACAGCCCTCATGATCACGGAGAGTAGATGGCCAGAAATTCGCCCTTGTGATCGATCACACACGGGAAGGCCGGTCGGCGGACCTGAGAATTCCGCGCAAAGCGAACATCCCCGCATGCGTCGGGGGCATGATCTCAGAGAGGCAGGGTGACCCGCATGATGAGCCCTCCTCCCTCGCGCGGCTGCGCCACGATATGCCCGCCGTGGGCGCGGGCCACGGACCGGACGATGGACAGCCCCAGGCCGACGCCCTTGTCGCTCCCCGTCCGCTCGGTACGCAGCCGGCGGAAGGGCTCGAAGAGGTTGTCGATCTCGTACGCCGGGACGACCGGCCCGGTGTTCGACACGACCAGGACCGCCTGTCCGTGCTGGACCTCGGTGGTGACCTCGACCCAGCCGTCCTCGGGCACGTTGTAGCGCACGGCGTTCTGCACCAGGTTCAGCGCGATCCGCTCCAGCAGCACGCCATTGCCCTGGACGACGGCGGTGTCGCGCTTGCCGCGGATCTCCACGCCCTTGGCCGCCGCCTCGGCGTGCACCTGGTCGATGGCCTGGCCCGCCACCTCGGCGAGATCGACGGCCCGCCGCTCGACGATCTGGTTGTCGCTGCGGGCGAGCAGCAGCAGACCCTCGACGAGCTGTTCGCTGCGCTCGTTGGTGGCCAGCAGCGTCTTGCCGAGCTGCTGGAGCTCCACCGGCGCGCCGGGGTCGGAGAGGTGCACTTCCAGCAGGGTGCGGTTGATCGCCAGCGGGGTGCGCAGTTCGTGGGAGGCGTTGCCGACGAAGCGCTGCTGGGCGGTGAAGGCGCGCTCCAGCCGCTCCAGCATGTCGTCGAAGGTGTCGGCCAGCTCCTTGAGCTCGTCGTCCGGGCCGTCCAGCTCGATGCGGCGCGACAGGTCCGAGCCCGCCACCGCGCGCGCGGTCCGGGTGATCCGGCCGAGCGGGGACAGCACGCGGCCGGCCATGGCGTAGCCGAAGGCGAAGGCGATCACGGCGAGGCCGAGCAGGGCCAGGAGCGAGCGGCTGAGGAGGCTGTCCAGGGCGTGCTGGCGCTGCTCGTTGACACAGTCGTTCATGGCGCTGTTGAACGCGCTCGGCGACGCGCTCTCGGGCAGGTTGCACAGCTCGCTGGTGACCTTGCCCTCGACGATCTTGAAGGGCAGGTCGCTGCCCGCGTTGAGCGCCTGCGCGGCGAGCAGGTAGATGATCGACAGCAGCAGGATGCCGGCGATCAGGAACATGCCGCCGTACAGCAGGGTGAGCCGTATGCGGATGGTGGGGCGCAGCCAGGGGAACGGGGATTCCGCGCGGCGCGGGTCCCAGGTGGGTTTCGGGGGCGCCTGGGGAGGCACGGGGGTCGCGGCCACCGGGGATCAGATCCGGTAGCCGGAGCCGGGGACGGTGACGATCACCGGCGGCTCGCCCAGCTTGCGGCGCAGCGTCATGACGGTGACCCGCACGACGTTGGTGAACGGGTCGGTGTTCTCGTCCCAGGCCTTCTCCAGGAGCTGCTCCGCGGAGACCACGGCGCCCTCGGAGCGCATCAGCACCTCCAGGACCGCGAACTCCTTCGGCGCCAGCTGGACCTCCTTGCCGTCGCGGAAGACCTCTCGGCGGTTGGGGTCGAGCTTGATCCCGGCGCGCTCCAGGACCGGCGGCAGCGGCACGCTGGTGCGCCGGCCGAGAGCACGCACGCGTGCGATCAGCTCGCTGAAGGCGAAGGGCTTGGGGAGATAGTCGTCGGCGCCGATCTCCAGGCCCTCCACACGGTCGCTGACGTCGCCGGACGCGGTGAGCATCAGCACGCGCGTGGGCATGCCGAGCTCGACGATCTTGCGGCAGACGTCGTCGCCGTGCACGAGCGGGAGGTCGCGGTCGAGGACGACCACGTCGTAGTCGTTGACGCCGATGCGCTCCAGGGCGGCCGCACCGTCGTACACGACGTCGACGGCCATGGCCTCCCGGCGCAGTCCGGTGGCCACCGCATCGGCGAGCAGCTGCTCGTCCTCGACGACGAGTACGCGCACGTCGCTTGTCCTTCCTGTGTCCACCCGCGTAGCGCTCCGTGAGCGCGCGTGGGCAGGGGTCTGCTGGGGTTGGACCTCCATCCTGCCCTTTTCGGCCATAAGTCGGCAGTAAGGCGGGTGGGCGCGACCTGCAAGGGACCGGGGGCGCCGGGGAGAGCGGCGAGGGAAGCGGCGAGGGAAGCGGCGGAGGAATACGAGATTTTCTCGGCGGGTTGAGGTTTCCACGGAGGGGAGCGGGGGGAGGACGGTTTACACCCCGCGATCACGCTCTGCTTGTGCCGCAACACCATGCGGTACAGCGCTATCCGCTTTCCGCAGAGCGGGTGTGGGTGTCCGGCACCGTCGCCGCCCGGCAGGGCTGCGCTGGGCACCTGTTGGAGACGTGATCGCCCCTTCCGAACGGCACACCCCCGTGCCATCGACCCACGACCCAGGACGAGGGGGCGCAGCATGGACGCATTCACCGCAGGACTTCTGCAGCGCATAAGGGCGACCGAGACCGACCTGACGCGGGCCCGCGACGAGGGCGACGACTTCCTCGTCGAGGTGGAGCAGGCAGAGCTCGACGACCTGCGCCGCCTCGCCGCCGAACACGGTGTGGAGGTCGGCGCGTCGCGCGTCTGATCGATACGTAAGCACGCACGCGAGGGGACCCCGGCGAATCCAGCGCCGGGGTCCCCTCGCGTGTCCCGTCGGGGTTTGTTCAGGTGCCCGGGGGCGCCTCAGTCGTGCCAGGCGCCGAAGTCCTCCAGAAGCCGCTGGAGGGGCTCGAAGACGCCCGGGGTGGCCGCGATCGCCAGATCGCGTGCGGGGCGCTCTCCGGGGCGTCCACCGGTCAGGGCGCCCGCCTCACGGGCGATGAGATCGCCCGCCGCCAGGTCCCAGGGGTGCAGGCCCCGCTCGTAGTAGCCGTCGAGTCGGCCGGCGGCCACGTCGCACAGGTCGACCGCGGCCGAGCCGCCGCGCCGGATGTCCCGCAGGAGCGGGATCAGCTTGCCGGCGATCTCGGCCTGGTGGGCGCGGACCTCCGCGACGTAGTTGAAGCCGGTGGAGACCAGCGCCTGGTCCAGCGGCGGCGCGGGGCGGACGGTCAGCGCGCGCTCGCCGTCCCAGGGGCCGGTCGCCCGCGCCCCTCCGCCGCGGACCGCGTGGTACGTCTCGCCGCGCATCGGCATCTCGACGACCCCGACGACGGTCTCGCCGTCCTGTTCGGCCGCGATGGACACGGCCCAGGTGGGCAGGCCGTACAGGTAGTTGACCGTGCCGTCCAGGGGGTCGATCACCCAGCGCACGCCGCTGCTGCCCTCGCTGGACGCGCCCTCCTCGCCGAGGAAGCCGTCATCGGGCCGCCGGTCGGAGATGAAGGTGGTGATCAGCTTCTCGGCGGCGATGTCCATCTCGGTGACCACGTCGATGGGGCTCGACTTGGTCGCGGCGACCGCGAGGTCGGCCGGGCGTCCGTCGCGCAGCAGCGCGCCGGCGCGACGGGCCGCCTCCCGGGCGATCCCGAGCAGTTCGGTGTGCAGGGGGTCGGTCACGTCGCTCCTCACGCGTAGGGGCTGTCGGCGCCCGCGGCGGCGGGCTTCGGGGCACGGGCCGGGCAGCAGCCCACGGGGCAGAGGTCGTGGCTGGGTCCCAGCGCGCCCAGCGCGCACGGGGTGACCTGCCGGCCGCTCTCGGCCGCGGCGCGCTCCAGGACGAGGTCGCGGACGGCGGCGGCGAAGCGCGGGTCGGCCCCGACGGTCGCCGAGCGACGCACGGGCAGGCCCAGTTCCGCGGCCTTGGCCGTGGCCTCCGTGTCGAGGTCGTAGAGGACCTCCATGTGGTCGGAGACGAAGCCGATGGGGGCCATGACGACGGCGGGGACGCCGGAGGCGTGCCGCTCCTCCAGGTGGTCGCAGATGTCGGGCTCCAGCCACGGGATGTGCGGGGCGCCGGAGCGGGACTGGTAGACGAGCCGCCAGGGGTGGTCGACGCCGGTGCGCTCGCGGACGGCGTCGGCGATGAGCCGGGCCACGTCCAGGTGCTGGGCGACGTACGCCCCGCCGTCGCCGTGGTCCTCGACCGGGCCGGAGGTGTCGGCCGAGGCGTCGGGGATGGAGTGGGTGGTGAAGGCGATGTGCGCGCCGGCGCGGACGTCCTCGGGGAGGTCCGCCAGGGAGGCGATCACTCCGTCGATCATGGGCTCGACGAAGCCCGGGTGGTTGAAGTAGTGGCGCAGCTTGTCGATCTTCGGCAGCGGCAGGCCCTCGGCCTCCAGGGCGGCCAGCGCGTCGGCGAGGTTCTCGCGGTACTGCCGGCAGCCCGAGTACGAGGCGTAGGCGCTGGTGGCGAGGACGAGGACGCGACGGCGGCCGTCGGCGACCATCTCGCGCAGGGTGTCGGTCAGATACGGGGCCCAGTTGCGGTTGCCCCAGTAGATCGGCAGGTCCAGGCCGTGTTCGGCGAAGTCCTTGCGCAGGGCGTCCAGCAGGGCGCGGTTCTGGTCGTTGATCGGGCTGACCCCGCCGAACAGGAAGTAGTGCTGCCCGACTTCCTTCAGGCGTTCCTTGGGGATACCGCGCCCTCGCGTCACGTTCTCCAGGAAGGGGACCACGTCGTCCGGGCCTTCCGGGCCGCCGAAGGAGAGCAGCAGCAGGGCGTCGTAGGGGCTGGCATCGAGCGCGTCTGGCATGGGTCGATCCTGCCACCCGGCGCTGACAGCCGGGAATCGGCGGGGTGGCGGACGCCGTTCGGGCCGCCGACGCGGTGGTGCATTAGGGTGACCTAACTCGTAAGCTGTATCGGCTGCGGTCGCACCTTACGATCCGCACCTTACGAGCCGCCTTGTTCTCGCAGATGTTCCCGCCGATGTTCACGCAGATGTTCCTGCCGATGTTCACGCCGAGCCGAGCCGCCGTCGCCCGCGCGTGACCGGATCCGACCGGAGACGCCCGTGCCCAGCCCCTATCGCGCCCTGTTCGCCGCCCCCGGCTCCAAGGGTTTCTCGGCCGCCGGGTTCGTGGGCCGGATGCCGCTGTCCATGATGGGCATCGGCGTCGTCACGATGGTCTCCCAGCTCACCGGGCGCTACGGCCTCGCGGGCGCCCTGTCGGCGACCATCGCTCTGTCGGCGGCCGCGATCGGGCCGCAGATATCGCGTCTGGTGGACCTGCATGGTCAGCGCCGGGTGCTGCGCCCCGCGACGCTCGTGGCGCTGACCGCGGCGGCGGGGCTGCTGCTGGCGGCGCACTTCGAGTGGCCGGACTGGGTGCTCTTCGTGTGCGCGGCCGGCATCGGCTCGGTGCCCAGCCTGGGCGCGATGATCCGCTCGCGCTGGGCGGCCCTGTACCGGGGCACTCCGCAGCTGCACACCGCGTACTCCTTCGAGTCCGTGGTGGACGAGGTGTGCTTCATCTTCGGGCCGATCATCTCCATCGGCCTGTCCACGTCCTGGTTCCCGGAGGCCGGTCCGCTGCTGGCGGCCTGTTTCCTCGCGGTGGGCGTGTTCTGGCTGACCGCGCAGCGCGCCACCGAGCCGGAGCCGCACCCGCGCGAGCGGCACGGCGGCGGGACGGCGCTGCGCTCGCCCGGCCTCCAGGTGCTGGTGGCCACCTTCGTGGCGACCGGGGCGATCTTCGGGGCGGTCGACGTGGTCACCGTCGCGTTCGCCGACGAGCGCGGCCACAAGGCCGCCGCGAGCGTCGTGCTGGCGCTGTACGCGGCCGGATCCTGCGTGGCGGGGGTGGTCTTCGGGCTGCTGCGCTTCCGCGGAGCGCCGGAACGCCGCTGGCTGCTGGGCGTCTTCATGATGGCCGTGAGTATGATCCCCCTCCTACTGGTCGGAAACTTGCCGTTTCTGGCCGTGGCGCTGTTCGTTGCGGGCCTGTCCATCGCACCGACGATGATCACGACGATGTCCCTCATCGAAGAGCACGTACCACGTGCGCGACTGACCGAAGGCATGACCTGGGTGAGCACTGGGCTCGCGGTCGGGGTCGCCCTCGGTTCGTCGGCCGCCGGGACCGTGATCGACGCGGCCGGCGCGCGGGCCGGGTACGGGGTTCCGGCGGTGTCCGGGGCCGTCGCGGTCTCGGTCGGTTTCCTGGGGTACCGCCGGCTCAGCAAGCCGGCTCCGGGTCGGGGAGGCACCGTTGAGCAGCACAGCGAGCGGCAGGAACGGCACGTGGCGTAACTGGGGAGGGAACGTCGTCGCCCGCCCCGCGCGCGAGGTCGAGCCCGCCTCCGTCGAGGAACTGGCCGCGGCCGTACGGCAGGCCGCCGAGGACGGTCTGAAGGTGAAGGCGGTCGGCACGGGCCACTCCTTCACGTCGATCGCCGCGACCGATGGTGTCTTGATCCGCCCTCAACTGTTGACGGGAATACGCAACATTGACCGGGACGCCATGACCGTCACGGTCGAGGCCGGCACCCCGCTCAAGAGACTCAACATGGCCCTGGCGCGCGAGGGTCTGTCGCTCACCAACATGGGCGACATCATGGAGCAGACGGTCTCCGGCGCCACCAGCACCGGCACGCACGGCACGGGCCGCGAGTCCGGGTCGATCGCCGCGCAGATCAGGGGTCTGGAGCTGGTGACGGCCGACGGCACGGTCCTGACCTGCTCCGAGAAGGAGAATCCGGAGGTCTTCGCGGCCGCGCGGATCGGTCTCGGCGCCCTCGGCATCGTCACCGCGATCACGTTCGCCGTGGAGCCTGTCTTCCTGCTCACCGCGCGCGAGGAGCCGATGCAGTTCGAGAAGGTGCTCGCCGACTTCGACGAACTGTGGGCCGAGAACGAGCACTTCGAGTTCTACTGGTTCCCGCACACCGACAACACCAACACCAAGCGCAACAATCGCAGCGCGGGCCCGCGCAGGCCGGTGGGGCGGTTCGCGGCCTGGTTCGAGGACGAGTTCCTCTCCAACGGCGTCTTCCAGGCGGCCCAGTGGGTCGGACAGGCGGCGCCCGCCACCGTCCCGGCGATCGCCCGGATCTCCAGCACGGCCCTGTCCTCGCGCACGTACACGGACATCCCCTACAAGGTCTTCACGTCTCCGCGCCGGGTGCGGTTCGTGGAGATGGAGTACGCGGTGCCGCGCGAGGCGGTGACCGAGACCCTGCGTGAGCTCAAGGCGATGATCGAGCGCTCCGGGCTGCGGGTCAGCTTCCCCGTCGAGGTGCGCACGGCGCCGGCCGACGACATCGCCCTGTCCACCGCCTCCGGCCGGGACAGCGCGTACATCGCCGTCCACATGGTCAAGGGGACGCCCTACCAGGGGTACTTCACGGCCGCCGAGCGCATCTTCACCGCGCACGAGGGCCGGCCGCACTGGGGCAAGGTGCACACGCGCGAGGCGGAGTACCTCGCCTCGGTCTATCCCCGCTTCGGCGAGTTCACCGCGCTGCGGGACCGCCTTGATCCGGACCGGCTGTTCCAGAACGACTACTTGCGGAGGGTTCTGGGGCAGTAGCGGACGCGCCGGGCGTGGCGGTCGCCGACGGGTCGTCCTCCGCGCCCCGAGCGGACTCCGGGGCCGTGGGCTCCGGCGTGCCGCCGGACGACGTACCGCCGCTCGTGCCACCGTCACCGCCGCCGTCACGGCTGTCGTCCGCCGAGGCGCTGCCGGAAGGAGCCGCATCGCCGTCGGCGGACGGCGATGTCGCGGGCGGGACGGTGGAGGAGTCGCCGCGGGAGGAGCCGCCGCCGGAGGAGTCGGACCCGCCGTCGGAGGAGGTGGACGACGACGAACTCCGGCCGGTGACCGCCTCGCTGACGGTCGTCCCCCAGCCTCTGCTGAGGCTGTCACCGGAGGCCAGTTCCTAGCCCGTGACGCCGGCCATGGCGATCCCGAACACGACAGCCGCCTCCACCGCGGGCCGCCTCCAGCTCTTGATACGGGCCCGGTGGACGGTGCCTTGCGTGAACTCGCCCGGCGCCCGCGGGGTGTGCGCCCCCGGCCGGGACGGCACCGCGGCGTCACGGATCTGCTCGCCCGTGCGCTGGAAGAAGTGCTGGAAGAACGAACCGCCGCACGTGGCGACGACGCTGACGACACCGGCGCCGAGGATGGTGGCGTAGACACCGAAGCAGGAGGCCAATTCGGCGGCCACCACCGCGGCCACGGCGCTGCCCGCGACCTGAGGGACGCTCAGATCGATCCGCCCCTCCCCGACATCGGACCTTTCGCGCATCCCGGGGCCTGCCCGCCTTTCCGTACTTCATCAACCAACCGCACGAGAAAGGGACGTACGAACGAAACCATTAGTTCCGTTTCTGGTGATTGCGTGAAGTACGCCACGTCCAAGATCCCGAAATTCCCGCGAGAAGCGGCCAAGTCCCCTCTCTTGCCAGAAGTTGGGCGGCGCGCCAATCCACGCACGTGGCCCGAATGGAGTACTGTTGCGAGCCCTGGGTCCGGTCTCCCGCCAGGGCGTCCGGGGCCTTGCTGGACCGCCAGGAGGGGGCTTGTTGCACAGGGTGACGGTGTTGGTCACTTAGCGTGGCGAATAGGTAACCGTGCCATAACGGCGATCCAGGGCCCGTGCCCGACACGCCGGGCAACTCGGCAAGGTTGTGGCAGGCTGCACCCGGGCAGGCCACACTCGACTAGCGGAAGCAGCGACGCACGTGACGTCGGCAGGCACCACCCGGGAGGTCCCCATGCCCGAACTGCGTGTCGTGGCCGTCTCGAATGACGGCACACGGCTGGTGCTGAAGGCTGCGGACAGCACGGAGTACACGCTTCCGATCGACGAACGGCTCCGCGCCGCCGTGCGCGGCGACCGTCCCCGCCTCGGCCAGATCGAGATCGAGGTGGAGAGCCATCTCCGCCCCCGCGACATCCAGGCGCGGATACGCGCTGGCGCGACCGCGGAAGAAGTCGCGCAGATGGCCGGCATCCCCGTCGATCGCGTACGGCGATTCGAGGGTCCCGTGCTGGCCGAGCGCGCCTTCATGGCCGAGCGGGCCCGCAAGACGCCCGTGCGCCGGCCCGGAGAGAACGCGGGACCCCAGCTCGGCGAGGCCGTCCAGGAGCGGCTGCTGCTGCGCGGCGCCGAGAAGGACACCGTGCAGTGGGACTCCTGGCGCCGCGACGACGGCACCTGGGAGGTCCTGCTGGTCTACCGGGTCGCGGGCGAACCGCACTCCGCGAGCTGGACGTACGACCCGCCTCGGCGGCTCGTCCAGGCCGTCGACGACGAGGCGCGTTCGCTGATCGGCGAGTCCGACGACCTCGCCGCACCGGAGCCCAGCTTTCCGTTCGTCCCGCGCATCGCGCGGCTGCCGCGCGACCGGCCGCTGGACCGCGCCCTCGACCGGGAGCGGCCGAGCCTGCCCGCGCAGGCCTCCGAACCGGCCGAGGAGAGCACCGACCGCGAACGGGACTCGCTGACCAGCCTGCTGGAGGCGGTGCCGAGCTTCCGGGGCGACCTGGTCGTGCCCGAGCGCCCGGCCGAGACCCCCGAGGAACCCGCACAGGAACCCGACGCCGAGGAGCCCCCGGCGCCCGCCGCCTCCGCCGGTTCCGCCTACGCGGACGTCCTCATGCCGCGCTCCGTCGGCAGTCACCGCGACCGCCTGGTCGGCGCCACCGACCGCCAGGCCGAGGCGGATGGCGTCCGCCCGGGTCGCCGCGCGGCGGTCCCGAGCTGGGACGAGATCGTGTTCGGGACCCGGCGCAAGAAGCAGGAGTAGACAGGCGCACGAGAAGGGGCCGCACCGGATGGATCGGGTGCGGCCCCTTCTGCCATGCACGCGCGCGTGCGGAGCGGGATGCCGCCGCACAACCCGCCGCGCCGGATCGGACGTTGGCGCGCCATGGTCGGATGCGGGGCGGGGTGCTGCCGCACAACCCATCGCGCCGGCTCGGAGGTTGCCGCGCCAGGCGCGTGTGCGGGGCAGGGTGCCGCTGCGGGAGGCGGGGCGCGCGGACTCCGGCGTCGCCGCGCCCGCGTGTGCCGATTCGGCGGCTCCAACTGCCGCCCCGCGCGGGTGCGATCCCCGCCTGCCGCACGTCCTCATCCGCCACCCGGGGTCGCCCGTCACGCGCGTGCCGACTCGGCGCCTCCAACTGCCGCCCCGCGCGGGTGCGAACCCGAGTGGATCCCCGCCGTCCTCATCCGCCACCCGTGGTCCCCCGTCACGCGCGTGTGCGAATACGAGCGGCTGCTTGTGCGCCACGCGCGTGTGTCGACGGGGGCCGGCGCTTGCGCATCACGCGCGCGTGCCGACGCGGGGCGGACGCTTACGCATTACGCGCGTGTACGGCCGCAGACCGGGGCTCGTCCATCACGCGCGGGTACCCACGCGGGCGGGCGCTTGCTCGGTCACACGTGTGTGCGGACGCGGGCGGGCGCTCGTCCGGTCGTTCGGCCGCCGCCCTGCTACTGCGGGTCCGGGCCCACCGCGACCGGCCTCGACGGGTCCGAGGACCACTCCGACCAGGAGCCGACGTACAGCGCCGCCGGGATGCCCGCCACCGCCAGGGCCAGCACCTCGTGCGCCCCCGAGACGCCCGAACCGCAGTACACGCCCACCTCGGTGCCATCGACGGCCCCCAGCGCCTTGAAACGCGACCTCAGCTCCGACGCGGGCAGGAAGCGGCCGTCCGGCCCCACCGTCTCGTTCGTGGGCGCCGACACCGCGCCGGGGATGTGCCCGCCGACCCGGTCGATCGGCTCCACCTCACCCCGGTAGCGCTCCCCCGCGCGCGCGTCGAAGAGCACCCCGGAACGGGCGAGCACGGCGGCGCCGTCGGCGTCGAGCAGGCCCGCGGCCGCCGGCCGCGGCACGAAGTCGCCCTCGGCCGGCGCGGGCACGTCGGTGGAGAGTTCCCCCTCCCACGCCGGCAACCCGCCGTCGAGGACCCGCACGTCCGGGTGACCCGTCCACCGCAGCAGCCACCACGCGCGGGCCGCCGCCCAGCCGTGCCCGCCGTCGTACACGACCACCGGTCGCGCGGACGACACGCCGGCCCGGCGCATCGCCGCGCCGAACTCCGCGAGGTCCGGCAGCGGATGCCGGCCGGCCGCCCCGGGCGCGCCCGCCAACTCCCGGTCCAGGTCGACGTAGACGGCGCCCGGGAGATGCCCGGCCGCGTAGGCGGCGCGGCCGTCGAACGGCGGCTCGCCGGCAGCCTTCGCCAGACTCAGCTGCCAGCGGATGTCGAGCAGGACCGGCGGGTTCCCGCCCGTCAGGGCGGCGGCGAGGTCGGATGCGGAGATGATGGCGTTCATGGCCCCCATCCTGGCGCACGGGGTGGCCCGATCGCTCGTGTCCGGCTACTCTGCTCCGCCGGGCAGGTCCGATCACGAGGCGTAGGGGATCGGGCACATGCCGTACAGCCGATCGACATCCTTCGGCAAGCGCACGGAAACGGACGGGAAACCGCACAACGGGCATCCTCCGATCGCTGGCCACCGTGCGGCGGCGCGCCCGAGCGCGCGGAACCACCGGTGGTGCGAGCATCTGCACGGGGGCCGAGGGCGGTAGCGACACGGCCCCCACGAGGGGCCGAGGAGAGAGTGACGATGACCGAGGCACGCGGGTCGGCCGACGAAGCGCACGCCCGGTACGCGCCCGGCACACCCTGCTGGGTGAGCCTGATGGTGCACGGGCTGGCGGCCACCCAGGAGTTCTACGGCGAGCTGTTCGGTTGGGAATTCCAACCCGGTCCGCAGCAACTCGGCCCCTATGCGCGGGCCTTGCTCGACGGCCGCGAGGTGGCCGGAATCGGCCAGCTCCCGCCGGACCGGCACCTGCCCGTCGCCTGGACGCCCTATCTCGCCTCGGACGACGTGGACCAGACCGCCGAGACGGTACGGCTGTGCGGCGGCACCATCGGCGTCGGTCCCCTGGACGCCGCCGACGCCGGGCGCCTGGCGATCGGCTCCGACCCCTGCGGCGCCGTCTTCGGCATCTGGCAGGCCGCGGCCCACCACGGCACCGCCGTCACGGGTACGCCCGGCACACCCGCGTGGAACGAGCTGCTGACCTTCGAGACGGAGAACGTCGCCAAGTTCTACGAGACGCTGTTCGGTTACGAGGAGGAGGCCGAGGTCTCCGCCGACGTCGACCACGTCACCCTGTGCGTCGGCGGACGGCCGGTCGCCGGCGTCCACGGCGTGGGCACCGCACTGCCCCGGGACCGGGGACCGCACTGGATGACGTACTTCGAGGTGTCCGACGCCGACGCGTCCGTGAGCCGCCTCGTGGAGCTGGGCGGCCATGTGATCACGCCGCCCCGCGACAGCGACCACGGGCGCGTGGCCACGGTGTCCGACCCGGAGGGAGCCAGCTTCGCCCTCATCCAGGGTCCGCGCTGAGCCGACGCCGGGCCGCCGGCGGTTCAGGCCGGCTGGACCGGCAGGACGTCCGGGGAGAGTGCCGCCGCGTGCGCGGAGGCGGCGGTCATGCGGCGGCGGTGATGGCGCCGGCACAGGACCTCGTAGGCCACGGCGTCCGCCTGGTTGACGTCGCCGACGACGACCTGTGCGCCCTCGACGACCATCACGCCGCCCACGGTGCGCGCGTTGTGCGTGGCGCGGGCGCCGCACCAGCACAGGGCCTCGACCTGGAGGACCTCGACGCGGTCGGCGAGTTCCACGAGCCGCTGGGAGCCGGGGAAGAGCTTGGAGCGGAAGTCGGTCGTGATGCCGAAGGCGTAGACGTCCATGCCCAGGTCGTCGACCACGCGCGCGAGCTGGTCGATCTGCTCCTCCGCGAGGAACTGCGCCTCGTCGGCGATCACGTAGTCCGCGCGACCGCCCTGCGAGAGGTGCTCGACGATGTACGCGTACAGGTCCTGTCCGTCCTCGACCTCGACGGCGTCGGTGACGAGGCCGAGCCGGGAGGACAGCTTGCCCTCGCCCGCGCGGTCGTCGCGGCTGAAGATCATGCCCTGCAGACCGCGCGCGGAGCGGTTGTGCTCTATCTGGAGAGCCAGCGTGGACTTCCCGCAGTCCATGGTTCCGGAGAAGAACACCAGCTCGGGCATGAGGAGTCGGACACCTTTCGGCGGAGAGGAACGGGGCGTGCGGACTGCGGCGCGTAGGCCCTTCCAGCCGTGTGGGCTTCGGGCCTCGCCCCTCAGGAGCGTACTTCGAGCAGGGGGACGAACTGCTCGACAGGGGTCATGGAGCCGTGGTTGCCGACCATGGCCGACTCCTTCGGTTCCCGCTCCGAGGCGATGATCAGGACGTCGTCGCGCGCTGCGGCGACCACGTCGCCGATGCGCGCGTACACGCGCGTGTCGACGTGCGGGCCGAACCAGCCCGCCTCGATCGCCTCGTCCCGCGAGGCCACCCAGAACTGCTCACCCAGCACCTCGCGCCAGCACGTCAGGACATCGGCCTCGGCGCCCGGCAGCGCGTAGACATGGCGGGCGCGGCCCTCGCCGCCCAGCAGGGCGACCCCGGCGCGCAGCTCCCAGTCCAGGTCGAAGTCGATGCGGTGCTCCTCGTCGAACGGCACGTCGATCATGCCGTGGTCGGCGGTGACGTACAGCGCGCTGCGCGGGGGCAGTTGCTCGGCCAGGCGCTGGACGAGCCGGTCGACGTACATGAGCTGGCCGCGCCAGGTGTCGGAGGCGACGCCGTAGCGGTGGCCGGCGCCGTCGAGTTCGGCGTAGTACGTGTAGACCAAGGAGCGGTCGCCGGCGGCGAGTTGTTCGGCCGCGAGGTCCATGCGCTCCTCGCCGGTCAGCCGTCCGTGGAACGTGCCGCCGCTCAGCGCGACCTTGGTGAGCGGGGTGTTCTGGAAGGTGGGCGAGGAGACCTGGGCGGCGTGCACGCCCGCGTCGTGGGCCAGCTGGAACACCGTGGGGTACGGCTGCCAGAGCGCCGGAGAGGTCCAGGGCTGCCAGCGCAGCTGGTTCATCAGCTCGCCGGTGTCCGGGTTGCGCACGGTGTACCCGGGCAGGCCGTGGGCGCCCGGCGGCAAGCCGGTGCCGACGGAGGCGAGGGACGTCGCGGTGGTCGCCGGGTAGCCCGCGGTGAGGGGCCGGCCCGTACCGCCGCGGGAGCTCGCCAGCAGCGATGTCAGGAACGGGGCCTCGTCGGGGTGGGCCCTGAGCTGCTCCCAGCCGAGGCCGTCGATCAGGAAGACGCAGGCGCGGTCGGTCGCGGTGAGCTCGGGGAGCGCCGCGGTCACGCCGGGGACGCCCATGCCCGCCGCCAGGGTCGGCAGCAGGTCGGCGAGGGAGCCGGAACCGTACTCGGGGACGGGCGCGGAGGTCACGGCGAGCGGTTCCGGGTGGTCCCAGGGGGCGGGCTGCGCCATCAGCGCGTGAGGTCCGCGGTCGCCTCGGAGAGCGACTGCGCGAAGGCGAGGGCCTGGCGCACCGTCTCCGGGCCGTCGCCGGCCTCGCTGACGCGCAGGCTGAGGTCGTCGGCCGTCGAGTTGCCCGTGTAGCCGTGGTCCGCGTCGCAGTTGGGGTCGCCGCAGGCGGCGGGCTCCAGGTCGATGCGGGAGACGGCGCCCCAGCCGATCGTCAGAACGACCTCGCGCGGGAGGGTGCCCGGGGTGTACGACTCCGGGTTGGCGACCACGCGGCTGACGACCACGGAGGAGATCCGGCCGAGCTTCACGGACTCCGTCGAGGTGGTGGCGTAGGGCGTCGGGGAGGTCGTGTCGGCGGCCTGCTCGTCGGTGTGGCTGACGATGAAGCGGTTGGCGGTGAGGACCAGCACCGTCACGTGCCGGCGCACCTCGTTCTGGTCGAACGTGGTCTCCTGGTGGACCAGGTACGACCGGATGGGCTCGCCGCCCACGGCGGCTTCCACCGCCTCGGCCACGAGGGCCGGGTAGTAGCCGCTGCGCTCGATCGCCGCACGCAGCCCCTGGGTCGTCGTACTGGTCTTGGCCATGACGTCCATCCTACGGGGACCCGCTGACTGCGAGGGACCGCTCGTCGTCGTCTCAGTACACCGGGAGTGTCCGCGGGCCGAGGTCGTCGCGCGCGGGCGGCGGGGCCAGTCGTACGGACGCGCCGAGGACGCTCAGGCCGTGCGGGGCGACGACGACCGGCTCCAGGGTGACCGCGACGACCTCGGGGTGGTCGTCGACCAGGCGGGAGACGCGCAGCAGCAGCTCCTCCAGGGCGGGGGTGTCGACGGGTGCCGAGCCGCGCCAGCCGAACAGGAGCGGTGCCGTCCGGATGGACCGGATCAGCGAGGTCGCGTCGCGGTCGGTGACCGGGATCAGGCGGTGGGCGGTGTCGTCGAGCAGCTGGGAGGCGGCTCCGGCGAGGCCGAAGGAGAGCACCGCTCCGGCCGCCGGATCGATCACGGCCCGTACGACGGTGTCGACGCCGCGCGGGGCCATCGCCTGCACGACCGGCCGCAGCTCCTGAGGCTGCCCGAACAGGTCGGTCAATTCGCCGTAGGCCCGGCGCAGTTGCTCCTCGTCCGCGAGGTCGAGGCGTACGCCGCCCAGGTCGGCGCGGTGGCGCAGGTGCGGGGCGGAGGCCTTGAGGGCGACCGGATAGCCGATGTCGCGCGCGGCGCGTACGGCGTCGTCGGGCGTGGGTGCGGGGACGGCCCGGCGGAGCCGGATGCCGTAGCGGCCGAGCAGTTCGCACGTGTCGTCGGTGCCGAGGGTGAGTCCCTGCCCGCGCGCGAGCAGCCCGTCGATCAGCCGGGCGGCGCCCTTCTCGTCGATGTCCTCGTATTCGGGCACCTTGCCGGGCTCGGCGACGTCCCGCCGCCACTGGGCGTACTTCACGGCCTCGGACAGGGCCCGCACGGCCCGTTCGGCGGCGGGGTAGGCGGGGATGAGTCGGGTGGTGGGCGCCGCGGCGGGCCGGCTCTCCTCCGCCGGTGCCGTGCGGCCCTGGGAGCCGTCCCCGGGGCGGACGGGCTGGGTACCGCCCGCCGCGCCGAGGGGCGGTGCGGGTGTCTTCGCGGCGGTCTGCGGGGCCGTGCTCGTCGCCGCCGACAGCGCCTGCGCCAGCCCGCCGAGCTCCACGTGCACCACCAGGACCGGCTTGCCCGGCGCCTGTGCCGCCGCGGACCGCAGGGCCTCCGCCAGCTCCGCGTCGCCGGGCGACGTCTCCCCGATCGCGGGGATGGCCGTCACCACGACCGCGTCGCACGTGTCGTCGGACAGCGCGCGCGAGAGCGCGGCGTGGAAGTCGTCCGCCGACGCCTGGGTCGTCAGGTCGAGCGGCGGCTGCGGCCGCAGTCCTTCCGAGAGGCAGGCGTCGTAGGTCAGCACGCCGAGGGACTCGGAGTTGCCGAGGATCGCCACGCGCGGGCCGGCCGGGAGGGGCTGGCGGGCGAGCAGCAGGCCCGTGTCGACGAGCTCTGTGATGGTGTCGACGCGGATCACCCCGGCCTGGCGCAGCAGCGCGGAGACGGTCGCGTGGGGCAGCCGCGTGGCGCGTACGGCGTGGCCCTGGGGGGCGGCGCCCTGGACGACGACGAGGGGCTTGACCGCCGCCGTGCGCCGGGCGAGGCGGGTGAACTTGCGCGGGTTGCCGATGGACTCCAGGTACATCAGGGCGACGTCGGTGTCCGGGTCGTCGTACCAGTACTGCACGACGTCGTTGCCGGAGACGTCCGCGCGGTTGCCGGACGAGACGAAGGTCGAGACGCCGGTGACGCCGGTGACACCGCCGCCGCGCCGGTGGAGGCGGGAGAGCAGGGCGATGCCGATGGCTCCGGACTGGGCGAACAGGCCGATCCGGCCGGGGCGGGGCATCTCGGGGGCGAGCGAGGCGTTGAGGCGCACCTCGGGGGAGGTGTTGATGATGCCGAAGGCGTTCGGGCCGATGATCCGCATCCCGTACGCGCGCGCGTGGCGGACCAGGGCGCGCTGGCGCTCGCGCCCGTCGGGTCCGCTCTCCGCATAGCCGGCGGAGACCACGACGAGGCCCTGCACGCCGTGTTCGCCGCACTCGGTGACGACCTCGGGCACGCGGTCGGCCGGGACGGCGACGACCGCCACGTCGACGGGGCCGTCGATCTCGCGCACGGAGCGGTGGGCGGGCACGCCGTCGAGTTCCTTGAGGTCCTCGGGGAACGCCTTGTTCACCGCGTGCAGGCGGCCCGTGAAGCCGGCCTCCCTGAGGTTGTCCAGGATGCCGCGGCCGACGCCGCCGGGGGTGCGGCCGGTGCCGACCACGGCGACCGATCCGGGCACCAGCAGCCGTCGTACGGAACGGGCCTCGGCGCGCTGCTCCCGCGCGCGCTGCACGGCGAGGGACCGCTCGGTGGGTTCGAGGCCGAACTCCAGGCGGACCACGCCGTCCTCGAAGCTGCGCTTCTGGGTGTAGCCGGCGTCGGTGAACACCTTGATCATCTTGGTGTTGGCGGGGAGCACCTCGGCGGCGAAGCGGCGGATGCCGCGCTCGCGGGCGACCGCCGCGATGTGCTCCAGGAGGGCGGAGGCGACGCCGCGGCCCTGGTGGGCGTCCTGGACGAGGAAGGCGACCTCGGCCTCGTCGGCCGGCGCGGAGGCGGCCATACCGTCGGCACCGATGCGGTCATAGCGTACGGTGGCGATGAACTCGCCGCCGACCGTGGCCGCGAGTCCCACCCGGTCCACAAAGTCGTGGTGCGTGAAGCGGTGGACGTCCTTGGCGGACAGGCGCGGGTAGGGCGCGAAGAAGCGGTAGTACTTCGACTCGTCCGACACCTGCTCGTAGAAGCTGACCAGGCGCTCGGCGTCGTCGACGGTGATCGGGCGGATGCGCGCGGTGCCGCCGTCGCGCAGCACCACGTCGGCTTCCCAGTGGGCGGGGTACTCCTGCCGATCCGTCGCGCTCTGCATGGGGCCCAGAGTACGGCTCGCGTACGACAACGGCGCGAGGCAGTCTGTGGAGGACGAACGTCGGTCCGAGGCCGCGGCCCGACAGCCACTCCCGAAGGGGTCGAACGACCCCTTCGGGCACGCGTCACGATGTGGAACACTGGTCTAGACAACCCTGAGAACCTGAAGGGCAGCATCACATGGCTGAGCGCCGCGTCAACGTCGGCTGGGCCGAGGGCCTTCACGCCCGCCCCGCTTCCATCTTCGTCCGGGCCGCCACGGCCGCAGGGGTCCCCGTGACGATCGCCAAGGCCGACGGCAACCCCGTCAACGCGGCCTCCATGCTGGCCGTCCTGGGCCTGGGCGCCCAGGGTGGCGAGGAGATCGTCCTCGCCTCCGACGCCGAGGGCGCGGACATCGCCCTCGACCGTCTGGCGAAGCTGGTCTCCGAGGGTCTTGAGGAGCTTCCCGAGACCGTCTGAGCCCGCTCCCGGCAACGGCTGAGCCGCGTCACCCTCCCCGGGTGGCGCGGCTCGGCCGTTTCTCCGGCGCCGCGGCTCGGCCGTTCCTGCTGTCACCGGGCGGCTCGGACGGCCGTTTTCGGTCTTCGCCGCCGCCCTGCGGGGAATTACCCGGGGCATACGCGAAAATCGGCGCGCGGGCATACGGAAGGCGCGCGACCGGGAATTCACGGCGCACGCGAAAAAAGGCAGTGCGAATACACGCCCACGGAATATCTCTTCTTTGTATACGGCCCTCGTGTTAATGCCGCAGGCCCGAGATGTTTACGGGATGTTGCGAAGTCCTCACACGGTCGGCGCGGTCGCCGCCGCCGGAAAAACGCAACCGGTGGGCGAGGGTCGAACGCTCGGTGTGCAGCGCCGTGACCGCACGCGCGCGCTCGCCGTCGCCGCGCGCCACCGCGTCCACGATCGCGCCGTGCTCCGCCCAGGAGTCCACCGGGCTGGCGGGGGCCTCCACGGAGTACATCCAGGCGATCTTGTGGCGGAGCTGGGTGAGCGTCGACGCCAGGGCCTGGCTGCCGGAGGCCTGGGCGAGCGTCTCGTGGAACCAGCCGCCCAGCGAGCGCAGATCCTCGCTGTTGCCCCTCCTGGCCCGCTCCTGACCCAGCCGGACGAGGCCGCGCAGGACCTTCAGATGGGCCTCGGTGCGCCGCTGGGCGGCCCGGGAGGCACCGAGCGGCTCCAGGAGCAGCCGCATCTCCAGCAGGTCGGCGGCCTCCTGCTCGGTCGGCTCGGCCACGCACGCGCCCGCGTGCCGCCGGGTGACGACGAAGCCCTCCGCCTCCAGCGTGCGCAGCGCCTCACGGACGGGGACGCGCGAGACGCCGTAGCGGCGCGCGAGGAGTTCTTCGGTGAGCCGGCTGCCGCGCTCGTAGACACCCGCGACGATGTCGTCCCGAATGGCCGTGCACACCGAGTGCGCAGGAACGCGCATGACCGACCTCCGCATTAATCCCCGTGAAACGTCGACGATAGACGTGTTCAGCGACTCTAATGCAATGAGCCGGAATTTCCGATGGCGGGCCGGAATCCATGGATATTTTTTGGACAGCGGGGCGTCCGAAACGACGAAAGCCCCGGCTCGGAGAGCCGGGGCCGTACGATCTGTCGCCGTCCGTCGTCAGACGTTCACGCCGTGCTTGCGGAGGTAGGCGACCGGGTCGATGTCCGAGCCGTATTCCGGGGTGGTGCGGGCCTCGAAGTGCAGGTGCGGCCCGGTGGCGTTGCCGGTCGCGCCGGAGTGGCCGATGCGCTGGCCCGGGGTGACCCGCTGGCCCACGGACACGCCGATGGACGACAGATGGCCGTACTGGGTGTACGTGCCGTCATCCATGCGGATCACGACCTGGTTGCCGTAGGCACCGCCCCAGCCCGCCTCGACGACCGTGCCGGAGCCGACCGCGTGCACGGGAGTGCCGCTCGCGGCGTGGAAGTCGACGCCGGTGTGGCTGCCGGAGGACCAAAGGGAGCCGCCGGCGCTGTAGCCGGTGGAGATGTAGGAGCCGGTGATCGGCAGCACGTAGGCGTTGAGGCGCCGGCGCTCGGCCTCGCGGGCGGCGCGCTCCTTGGCCAGGCGCTCCGCCTTGGCCCTGGCGACGGCCTTCTGGCGGGCGATCTCCTGATCGGCGGCCTGCTTCTGGGCGGCGGCCTGGTCGTCGATCTGCTGGGCGGCGTCGTCGTTCACGGCGACGACGGGGATCAGCCCGGTCTGCTCGGCGGAGGTCTCGGCGGCGAGGGCCGGGGAGGCCACGGTGGCCATGACGCCGGTGGTGGTGAG
This sequence comes from Streptomyces sp. NPDC032126, assembly GCF_055580085.1. Classification (NCBI taxonomy): domain Bacteria; kingdom Bacillati; phylum Actinomycetota; class Actinomycetes; order Kitasatosporales; family Streptomycetaceae; genus Streptomyces; species Streptomyces sp. NPDC032126. Next base: position 126,052 of record NZ_JBVIMA010000001.1, on the reverse strand, counting down.
CGCCGCGATGCCCGCCGCGCGGGCGGTGGTGCGCTTCATCCGGCTGGGACGACGGTGCTTACCGGTGGCGCAGCTGAACGCCATGAAGTCGAGCGGTCCTTTCCTTCCCTCTCGCCTACCGGGTTAGCTGACGGGTTCGGAGCAGGAAGGTCTCCTACGGGCCCCCTCGCCTTCACACGCGGGCGCCCGATTCACCCCAGGGACTGCACAAGTGGGTCCCCGGCTCCCCTGGCTCGCGCCGTACGGGGACTCGGCGATGACTGTCCGGTGCCGCGGGCGCGGCGCACTGCCTGACGAACAGCCCGGACGACGCTAGAGGCCGCGCCCTTCGATTCCCAAACGGAGTGGGGCTTTTGTAGCGCATGCCACAGGTCAGACAGGCAATCTCTCCCCCAATTCGGTTGTCTTCGGACATCGTTGGACATCAAGGGGCCCCGGAGGACGCGTCCGTCCGCCGGGGCCCCTTCACGGGCTACTCGGCCGCTACGACCTTCACCTCGCCGATGCCGAGGGCCGCGACGGGCTCCTTGATCTGCGCGGCGTCACCGACGAGGACCGTCACCAGCCGGTCCACCGGGAAGGCGCTCACGGCCGCCGCGGTGGCCTCGACGGTGCCGGTGGCGGCGAGCTGCTGGTAGAGCGTCGCCTGGTAGTCGTCGGGCAGGTGCTGCTCGACCTGGTCGGCCAGCGTGCCCGCGACGGCGGCGGCCGTCTCGTACTTCAGCGGCGCCACGCCGACGAGGTTCTGCACCGCGACATCGCGCTCGGCGTCGGTCAGTCCGCCCTCGGCGAGCGTGCGCAGCACCGTCCACAGGTCCGCGAGCGCGGGGCCGGTGTTGGGCGTGTCGACGGAGCCGCTGATGGCGAGCATCGCGGCGCCCGAACCGTCCGGCGCGGAGCGCAGCACCTGGCCGAACGCGCGCACGCCGTAGGTGTAGCCCTTCTCCTCGCGCAGGACGCGGTCCAGCCGGGAGGTGAGGGTGCCGCCGAGGCAGTACGTGCCGAGCACCTGCGCGGGCCACACGCGCGCGTGCCGGTCGGGACCGATCCGGCCGATCAGCAGCTGCGTCTGGACGGCGCCGGGCCGGTCCACGATGATCACGCGGCCGGTGTCGTCGGCGGTCACCGGCGGCACGGGCCGGGGGGTGCCCGCGGAGCCCCTCCAGTCGCCCAGGGTGTCGTCGAGGAGCGCGGTGAGGTCGACGTCGGTGAGGTCGCCGACGACCACGGCGGTGGCGGTGGCGGGACGGACGTGCCTCTCGTAGAAGGCGCGCACGGCGGCGGAGTCGATGGCCTCGACCGTCTCCACGGTGCCCTGGCGCGGCCGCGACATGCGCGCGGTCGCCGGGAACAGCTCCTTGGAGAGCTCCTTGGCGGCCCGCCGGGACGGGTTGGCCAGCTCGTGCGGGATCTCGTCGAGGCGGTTGCGCACCAGGCGCTCGATCTCGCTGTCGGCGAAGGCGGGCGCCCTGAGGGCGTCGGAGAGCAGCCCGAGCGCCTTGGGCAGACGGGAGACCGGCACCTCCAGGCTGAGCCGGACGCCGGGGTGATCGGCGTGGGCGTCGAGCGTGGCTCCGCAGCGCTCCAGCTCGGCGGCGAACTCCTCGGCGGAGTACTTGTCGGTGCCCTCGGAGAAGGCCCGCGCCATGATCGTGGCGACACCGTCGAGGCCGGCCGGCTCGGCGTCCAGGGGGGCGTCGAGGAGGACCTCCACGGCGACGAGCCGCTGGCCGGGGCGGTGGCAGTGCAGGACCGTCAGGCCGTTGTCGAGCGTGGCGCGCTCGGGGGCCGGGAACGCCCACGGCTTGGCCTCGCCCGCCTGCGGCCGGGGGTGGAACTCCATCGTGGCGAGCTCGGTCACTTGGCCGCCTCCTCGTTGTCGTCGGCTTCCACGGTGGCCGCGGACTCCGGGTCTTCGGTGCCTTCCACGTCCTCGACGTGCTCCGGGGCGATCGGCTCGTAGACCAGCACCGCGCGGTTGTCGGGGCGCAGGCGGGCCTGGGCGACCTCGCGCACCTCCTCGGGCGTGATGTCCAGCACGCGCTGGACGGCGGTCAGGGCGAGCTGCGGGTCGCCGAACAGCACGGCGTACCGGCACAGTTCGTCGGCGCGGCCGGCGACCGTGCCCAGGCGGTCCAGCCACTCGCGCTCCAACTGGGCCTGGGCGCGCTCCATCTCCTCGGTCGTGGGGCCCTCCGCGGCGAAGCGGGCGAGCTCCTCGTCGATGGCGGACTCGATGACCGGCACCTCGACGTCACCGGACGTCTTCACGTCCAGCCAGCCCAGGGAGGGCGCCCCGGCGAGCCGCAGCAGACCGAAGCCGGCCGCCACCGCCGTACGGTCGCGGCGCACCAGGCGGTTGTAGAGGCGGGAGGACTCGCCGCCGCCGAGGACGGTGAGGGCGAGGTCGGCGGCGTCGCACGCGCGCGTGCCGTCGGCGGGCAGGCGGTAGGCGGCCATCAGGGCGCGGGCCGGGACCTCCTCCTCGACGACCTCGCGCAGCTGCTCGCCGATGATCTCGGGCAGCGTGCCGTCGCGCGGCGCGGGCTTGCCGTCGTGCGTGGCGATGGAGCCGAAGTACTTCTCGATCCAGGCGAGCGTCTGCTCTGGATCGATGTCGCCGACGACGGACAGGACGGCGTTGTTGGGCGCGTAGTAGGTGCGGAAGAACGTGCGGGCGTCCTCCAGCGTGGCCGCGTCCAGGTCGGCCATGGAGCCGATCGGCGTGTGGTGGTAGGGGTGGCCGTCGGGGTAGACCATGGCGGTCAGCCGCTCGAACGCCGTGCCGTAGGGGACGTTGTCGTAGCGCTGGCGGCGCTCGTTCTTCACGACGTCGCGCTGGTTCTCCATCGACTCGTCGTCCAGGGCGGCCAGCAGGGAGCCCATGCGGTCGGCCTCCAGCCAGAGGGCGAGCTCCAGCTGGTGGGCGGGCATGGTCTCGAAGTAGTTGGTGCGCTCGAAGCTGGTGGTGCCGTTGAGCGAGCCGCCGGCGCCCTGCACCAGCTCGAAGTGACCGTTGCCCTTGACCTGGGCGGAGCCCTGGAACATCAAGTGCTCGAAAAGGTGAGCAAGGCCGGTACGCCCCTTGACTTCGTGGCGCGAACCGACGTCGTACCAGAGGCACACCGCCGCGACCGGGGTCAGGTGGTCCTCTGAGAGCACCACGCGCAGGCCGTTGGCCAGGCGGTGCTCGGTCGCTGTCAGGCCCCCGGAGCCTGCCTGGGCTGTGGCCGTGTGACCCATGGGCATGTACGTCCCTTCGATCGCTGACGCGGTCATCGAACCGCGGATTTCCTGCCGGTCCTGTCACTGTATGCAAGCGTGCGGACAGTCGGCGAAGTTCCCGCGGGACATACGCCGAGAGCGGATCGCGTAGCCTGCGGGCAGCCGCGGGGAGGTGATCCCGCGAGCCGGGCCGGGCGGCCGTGACCGGGTCCTGGCCCGGGTTGTCAGTGCCACGGTCCACAATGGTCCGCGTCAGATCCCGTCACACGCTTCAGCAAGGAGCCGGCAGCGATGGCCCGCCGCAGCACGAAGACCCCGCCGCCCGACGACGCCTTCGAGGAGAAGATCCTCGACATCGACGTCGTCGACGAGATGCAGGGCTCCTTCCTCGAGTACGCGTACTCGGTCATCTACTCCCGCGCGCTTCCGGACGCCCGCGACGGTCTCAAGCCGGTGCACCGCCGCATCGTGTACCAGATGAACGAGATGGGCCTGCGCCCCGACCGCGGTTACGTGAAGTGCGCGCGCGTGGTCGGCGAGGTCATGGGCAAGCTGCACCCGCACGGCGACGCGTCGATCTACGACGCGCTGGTGCGCATGGCGCAGCCCTTCTCGATGCGTGTGCCGCTCGTCGACGGCCACGGCAACTTCGGCTCGCTGGGCAACGACGACCCGCCGGCCGCCATGCGGTACACCGAGTGCCGTCAGGCGCAGGCGACGAGCCTGATGACCGAGTCGATCGACGAGGACACGGTCGACTTCACGCCGAACTACGACGGCCAGGAGCAGGAGCCGGTGGCGCTGCCCGCCGCCTTCCCGAACCTGCTGGTCAACGGCTCCTCGGGCATCGCGGTCGGCATGGCCACGAACATGCCGCCGCACAATCTGGGCGAGGTCGTCGCGGCCGCCCGCCATCTGATCCGCTACCCGAACGCGGACCTGGACGCCCTGATGAAGTTCGTCCCGGGCCCCGACCTGCCGACGGGCGGCCGCATCGTCGGCCTGGCCGGCATCCGCGACGCGTACGAGACGGGCCGTGGCACCTTCAAGATCCGCGCCACGGTGTCCGTCGAGAACGTGACGGCCCGCCGCAAGGGCCTCGTCATCACCGAGCTGCCCTTCGCGGTCGGCCCCGAGAAGGTCATCGCCAAGATCAAGGACCTGGTCGGCTCGAAGAAGATCCAGGGCATCGCGGACGTCAAGGACCTCACGGACCGCGAGCACGGCCTGCGCCTGGTCATCGAGATCAAGAACGGCTTCGTGCCGGAGGCGGTCCTGGAGCAGCTCTACAAGCTGACGCCGATGGAGGAGTCCTTCGGCATCAACAACGTGGCGCTGGTGGACGGCCAGCCGCTCACGCTGGGCCTGAAGGAGCTCCTGGAGGTCTATCTCGACCACCGCTTCGAGGTCGTGCGCCGGCGCAGCGAGTTCCGCCGCACCAAGCGCCGCGACCGGCTGCACCTGGTGGAGGGCCTGCTCACCGCCCTCGTCGACATCGACGAGGTGATCCGCCTGATCCGCTCCAGCGAGAACAGCGCGCAGGCCAAGGAGCGCCTGATGGAGCGCTTCTCGCTGTCGGAGGTCCAGACCCAGTACATCCTGGACACCCCGCTGCGCCGGCTCACCAAGTTCGACCGCATCGAGCTGGAGGCGGAGAAGGACCGGCTCATCGCGGAGATCGCCGAGCTGACCCGGATCCTGGAGTCGGACGCGGAGCTGCGCAAGCTGGTCTCGGCCGAACTGGCCTCGGTGGCCAAGAAGTTCGGCACCGAGCGGCGTACGGTCCTGCTGGAGTCCTCCGGTGCCCCGGCGGCCGCCGTGCCGCTCCAGGTCGCGGACGACCCGTGCCGGGTGCTGCTGTCTTCGACGGGTCTGCTGGCCCGTACGTCGAGCGGCGAGCCCCTGCCCGCGGACGAGGACGCCCGGCGCGTCAAGCACGACGTGATCGTCTCCGCGGTGCCGGCCACCGCGCGCGGCGAGATCGCCGCGGTCACCTCGGCGGGCCGGCTGCTGCGGATCAACGTCGTCGACCTGCCGCAGCTGCCGGAGACGGCGTCGGCGCCGAACCTCTCGGGCGGCGCGCCGCTGACGGAGTTCGTGTCCCTGGAGGGCGACGAGACGGTCATCTGCCTGACCACGCTCGACGAGTCCTCCCCAGGTCTGGCGCTCGGCACGGAACAGGGTGTCGTCAAGCGCGTGGTGCCGGACTACCCGTCCAACAAGGAGGAGCTGGAGGTCATCACCCTCAAGGAGGGCGACCGGATCGTCGGGGCGGTCGAGCTGCGCACCGGCGAGGAGGACCTGGTCTTCATCACCGACGACGCCCAGCTGCTGCGCTACCAGGCCTCGCAGGTCCGCCCGCAGGGCCGCCCGGCCGGCGGCATGGCGGGCATCAAGCTCGCCGAGGGCGCGAAGGTCATCTCGTTCACGGCCGTCGACCCTGCGGCGGACGCGGTGGTGTTCACCGTGGCCGGCTCGCGCGGGACGCTGGACGACTCGGTGCAGACGACGGCCAAGCTGACCCCGTTCGACCAGTACCCGCGCAAGGGCCGGGCGACGGGCGGTGTGCGCTGCCAGCGGTTCCTGAAGGGCGAGGACTGCCTGTCCCTGGCCTGGGCGGGTCCGCTGCCGGCGCGCGCGGCGCAGAAGAACGGCACCCCGGCCGACCTGCCGGAGATCGACCCGCGCCGCGATGGCTCGGGCGTGTCCCTGCCGAAGACGGTCGCGGTGGTGGCCGGGCCGGCGTGACCGATGCGCGGGGCGGACCGACGCGGTGGGCCCGGCCGGCATGACCGACGCGCGGGGCCCGGCCGGTGGGTCAGGGCCCCGCGCCTACGCCTCGTCGGCGGGCTCGTCCCGCGAGCCCCACGTGGACTCGTCGGCGGGCTCCTCCCCCGATCCCCGCGCGAACTGCTCGGCGGGCTCCTCCTCCGGGCCCCGCACATAGCGCAGGACGCCCCACATGCCGTGCTCGTCGGGCTGGGAGGCGTCCTGCGCGCACGCGTCGAGTTCCTTGCCGAGGGAGGCGGTCTCGATGTCCGAGCCGATCAGCACCAGCTGGGTGAGGCGTTCCTCGGCCTCCGCCCAGGGCTCGGGGTAGAAGCGCAGGAACCGTCCCACGGCGTGCACGGCGTAGCGGTTGCGGGGGTCGTACGGCCCGAAGTCGACGTACCCCTTGATCCGGTAGAGCCCGTCGGGCCGGCTGTCGAGGAACGCCATCGTCCGGCGCGGGTCGAGCGGGACGGGCGAGGAGAAGGACAGGCTGTCGTACGCGGTGTGCAGGTGTCCTTCGTGCTCCTCGCCGTGGTCGTGCAGATCGTCGAAGGAGAGCTGCCCGACGCGCTCCTCGCTCGGTCGGCAGTCGAACAGGAACTCGGGGTCGACGCGGCCGTGGGTGGCGGGCACGACGGGGGCGCCGTCGGTCAGCGAGCGGACGAGCCCGAGGACCCGTTCGCCGTCCGTCGCCCGGTCGAGCTTGTTGACCACGACGAGGTCGGCGAGGGCGAGGTGCCGGTCGATCTCGGGGTGGCGCGCGCGGGTCGCGTCGAACTCGGCGGCGTCGACGACCTCGACGAGTCCGCCGTAGACGATCCCGGGGTGTTCGCTGGCGAGCACCATGCGCACCAGTTCCTGGGGCTCGGCGAGGCCGCTGGCCTCGATCACGATGACGTCGATGCCGGCGGAGGGCCTGGCCAGCCGTTCGAGGTAGCCGTCGAGTTCGCTCGCGTCGACCGCGCAGCACAGACAGCCGTTGCCCAGGGAGACGGTGGAGTCGCCGAGGGCGCCCGCGACGGCCAGGGCGTCGATCTCGATGGCGCCGAAGTCGTTGACGATCGCGCCGATCCGGCTGCCGCCGCTGCGGTGGAGCAGATGGTTCAGCAGGGTCGTCTTGCCGGAGCCGAGGAATCCGGCGAGCACGACGACGGGGATCTGCCGCGGGCTGTGACGCTGCGCCAACGTGCGACCTCTCTCACACCTGTGCGTGCCCCGGCTCACGACCGGCGCACGGCCGAGACTTGCGTGCCGTCCCAGGATACGAGGCGGAGAAACCCGGCGAAGTGAACGATTGTTAGCAGCACTTGGGGGGCAGACGATGGGCAAGGCGCCGGGGTGTGCGACCCTCACTTCCTTCCGTGCGCCTCCTCTCCGCCTCCCCCGCCGATCAGAGCCGCTCGGCACCCTGGGAGACGGCAAGCGCCGCCCACCGCTCGCCGGTCCCCGTCAGTCCACCCGCATCCCGACGACCGGCGGACGGCCGCCTGATTCGGGGGTTGACATGGCCACACAGAGTTCTGGGTTGCGGAGGCTGAGGGCCGCCGCGGCGGCGGGGATCGGCATGGCGGCCGTCGCGGCCGTCACCCTGACCTCCCACCGCCGTGCGCTGGACGCGCTGCGCCTGCGGATCGAACAGCTGGAGCGGACCGCACAGGCGTATCAGCAGACCAACTTCGCCCATCAACAGCGCCTGCACTGGGAACTGTTGAGCAAGGCGATGGACGATCCGGAACTGGCCGAGGTGCTCGACGCCTACGACGGGACCGTCCCGCCCCGCAAACAGCGGCAGTTCCTCTTCGCCAACGCCCTCTACACCAACGCCCTCTGCTACTACCGCATGGGCAACATGACCCGCGAGGAGTTCTTCGGCTTCGCCCGAAGCATGCTTCAGAACACCATTTTCCGGGAGTACTGGTATGCGACGCGACCCCACCGCGCGACCCTCATCGGCACCTCCGAGGAGGCCCGGCTCGGACGCATGGTCGACGATCTACTGGTCCAGCTGGAGGAGGCCGACATCGACGAGTGGTGGGTGGTCGGCGACCCGCCGAGCGAGTGAGTCGGCGCATCACACGACTGGGCGATAACGAACCCATAAATCGCCGCGTTGCCCCAGGTGCCAACAAGGTTGACTACTGCGCATCCTGCGTAACGGGTCGATCCCCGCGGAACCGTCGCTCCATGCCGCCCGGTTGTCGAGGCCGCGGCCCCACAGGGCCGCATCGCACCGCGCAGCACAGTGCGCATCAAGCCTCGAGACCAAGGAAAAATCAGAACAGTGAGCCACATCGTCCGTCGGATTGGTACCCCTCCCAGCGCGCGGGGAAGTGTGACCGGTGCCAATTGTCCCGATATTTTCGAACTGTCCGACGGGCGGTTCGCTGTCATCGGCACGGATGTCACCGACCAGTTCGACGCCGAGCTGCCGGCCGACGCCTCCAGGGCCGACTACGAACGCATCATCGCGATCAGTCGCGAGACCCTCATCCACGCCAAGGCGGACATTCCCGACGCCTGAATCGGGAACGATGCGGGGCGCGCGGCCAGAGCTTCATGACCCCGAGGTCGCTGCACGAAAGGCTGAGCCATTGGTGACCATCGTCCGTCGGATCGGAGACCCCCCGCGCGCTCGCGGCAGCGTGTCGGGCCAGACCTGTCCTGACATCTTCGAACTCAGTGATGGCAGCTTCGCCTTGATCGGTAGAGACGTCACGGAGGAACTCGACGGCCTGCTTCCGGCCGACGCCTCCAGGGCCGACTACGAACGCATCGTCGTGATCACCCGCGAGACGCTGATCCGCGCCAAGAGGGACATCCCCGACGCCTAGAGCGAACCCCCGGGCCCTCCGCGACGACGGCCTGGTCGACCCCCCGGGTCCGACCAGGCCGTTTCCGCGTCCGGGCACTGCCGCGGGTGTTCGGGCCGCGTCCGGGCGCCGCCGCGGCTGTTCGGGCCGCGATCGGAGCGGCCGCTCGCAGCACCGCTCGCGGGGCCGCTCAGGCCGCCGCGGGCACCGCCGCCGGCGCCGTCGGCCCCACGTAGCGCGCCACCGGACGGATGATCTTCGGGTCCTGCGCCTGTTCCAGGAGGTTGGCGCTCCATCCCACGACCCGCGCCGCCGCGAAGGTCGGGGTGAACATCTCGCGGGGCAGCCCGCACAGCTCCATGACCACGCCCGCGTAGAACTCGACGTTGGTGTGGAGTTCGCGGCCCGGCTTCAGCTCGGCCAGGATCGCCTCGACCTGGCGTTCCACCTCGACGGCGAAGGCGACGCGCGGGCCGCCGAAACGCCGGGCGGTCTCGCGGAGCATGCGGGAGCGCGGATCCTCGGTGCGGTACACCGCGTGGCCGAAGCCCATGATGCGTTCGCCGGCGAGGACGCGGGCGCGGATCCAGGGGTCGATGCGGTCGGGGGTGCCGATCGCGTCCAGGGTGTCCAGCGCCCGGCTGGGGGCGCCGCCGTGCAGCGGTCCAGACAGGGCGCCGACCGCGCCGACGAGGCAGGCGGCCACGTCGGCACCGGTGGAGGCGATGACGCGGGCGGTGAAGGTCGATGCATTGAATCCATGATCAATGGTTGAGATCAGGTATTGCTCGACCGCACGGGCCCGATCGGCGTCCGGCTCGGCACCCGTCAGCATGTACAGGTAGTTCGCCGCGTACGACAGGTCGTCGCGCGGCTCGACGGGGTCGAGGCCGCGCCCCAGCCGGTACAGGGCCGTGAGCAGTGTGGGTACGGCGGCCGCCGCGACCAGGGTGTCCTCGCGCCGCTGGTCCGCGTCGATGTCGTAGACCGGGCGGAAGCCCTTGGCCGCACCGAGCAGCGACAGGGCGGTCCGCATGCCGGCGAGGGGGTTGCCGCCCTCGGCGGCCCGCGCGACGGCGGGCAGGACGGCCGAGACCTCCGGCGGCAGATGCCGCAGGGCCGCGGTACGGGCGGCGAAATCGGCGGCACGTGCGGCGTCCGGCAGTTCACCGTGGATCAGCAGGTGCCAGACGTCCTCGAAACTGCGCCTCTGCGCCAGGTCCACGGCGGAGTACTGGCGGTAGTGGTAGAAGCCTTCGAGCCCCCGGACGTCTCCCACCTCGGTGTCGGTGACGACGACTCCGGCGAGTCCGCGCGGTGCGTCGATGCGTGCGGTGGCGGCCCTGTTGACGGTCATGATTCCTCGCTCATATCTCCCTCGACTTGATTCGACTGTGCATACTTGACGTAAGTTCTGTCAATATTGATTGAATCAATACATGAGTCTCTGCGGATACGGTGACCCCCATGCGTGATCAGGAACCCGCCCCCGGCCACCCCGAACGACGGCTGAGCACCAAGGAGGCCGCCGAACTGCTCGGCGTGAAGCCCGAGACCGTCTACGCGTACGTCAGCCGGGGCCAGCTCAGCAGCCGCCGGGTGCCCGGCAGCCGGTCCAGCACGTTCGACGCCAAGGAGGTGGAGGCGCTCGCGCGGCGCAACCGGCGGGAGAGCGCTGCCGTTCCGGGTTCCGGCGCCGAGCTGTCCGTACGCACCCGGCTCACGTTCATCGACAAGGACCGGTACTACTTCCGGGGCGTCGACGCGACGGACCTGGCGACGCATCACTCCTACGAAGAGGTCGCGGAGTGGCTGTGGACCGGCGAGCTGCGGCCCGGCGTCACCTTCACCGCGCCCGAGTCCGCTGTGGAGGTCGCCCGCCGCGCGGTCGGCGCGCTGCCCGAACACGCCGTTCCGACCGACCGGTTGAGGGTCGCCGCCATCGCCGCCGCGGTCGCGGACCCGCTGCGCTTCGACCTGTCCGAGGAGGCCGTGCTCGCGACCGCGCGGATCCTCATCCCCACTCTGGTCGCCGCGTTGCCGCCGCGCGGGCGGGAGCGCCGGGACGAGGGCTCCCTGGCCCAGCGGCTGTGGGGACGCCTCAGCGGCAGGACCCCCGACGAGGCGTCACTGCGCCTGCTGGACACGGCCCTCGGCCTGCTCGCCGACCACGACCTCGCCGCCTCGACCCTCGCGGTCCGGGTGGCGGCATCGGCCCGCGCCCACGCGTACGCGGCCGTCTCCGCCGGTCTCGGGGTGATCGAGGGGCCCCTGCACGGCGCCGCCAGCGGGCTCGCCCACCGGCTGCTGCTGGAGACCCTCGAAGAGGGTGACGCGGGCCCCGTGATCGCCGACGAGCTGCGGGCCGGCCGGCGCATCCCCGGCCTGGGGCACCGGCTATACCCGGGCGAAGACCCGCGCGCGCGGGTGCTGTTCGGCCTTCTGGACGGCGTCCCCGAGGCCGAGCCCGCGCTCGCCGCGGCCCGCGACATCGTCGCCACCGCGGCCCGCCACACCCCGTTGCACGCCAACGTGGACCTGGCGCTCGCCGTCCTCACCGTGTCCTGCGGCATGCCGTCCACCGCGGGCGAGACGATCTTCGCCGTCGCACGGACGGCCGGATGGATCGCCCACGCCCTGGAGGAGTACGGCGAACGGCCGCTGCGGATGAGGCCCAGCGGGCACTACGTCGGACCGAGGCCGCCCCAGCCGCTGCCGTAGCCGTAGCCGTAGCCGTAGCCGTAGCCGTAGCCGCGCAACGCGGCGGCAGCCACAGCCGCAGCGACAGCCGTGGCCCGCTTCACACCACCCGGAGCAGGGCACATCCGGGACCGGAAGCCATCCGGCGTCAAGTCAGGTTAGGCTCACCTCTGTGAGTACGTGTGCGACCGTCTCGCGGGCTCTAGGCGAGCCCATTTCCGGCACCGCGGCCACGGCACGGACGTGGATCCTGCTGGAGCAGCCCGGCCCCTGGGGTGCCGAGGCGCTCACGTCGAGCCACCTGGATCCGGCGCTCGGGCGCGCCCTGAAGCGGGCCGTCAAGGGCACGGGCGTGCGCATCGCGCTCATCCGCCGCCCCGGACGTCACGCGGACCTCCACACCCCGCGCGAGCGCCGGGTGTACGCCGCGCACACCGTGCCCGGACGCGTATGGCTGCACAGCGCGACGACGAACGACCCCGGACAGCTGCTCGACCTCGACTTCCGCGCGATGGAGCGGGGCGACCACCGCACCTTCGACACCGTGCTCCGGGGCGGCCCCCACACCGGCGGCCCGCTCGCGCTCGTCTGCACCAACGGCAAGCGGGACCGCTGCTGCGCCCTGCTGGGCCGTCCGCTCGCCACCGAACTGGCCGGCTCGGGCGTGGAGGGCGTCTGGGAGGTCACCCATCTGGGTGGTCATCGCTTCTCCCCGACCGTGCTCGTCCTGCCGTACGGATACGCGTACGGCAGGGCGTCGGCCCCCTTGGTCAAGGAGGTGCTGCACGGCGCCCACGAGGGACGGATCGTCATGGAGGGGTGCCGGGGCAACTCGGCCTGGGAGCGGCCCGGCCAGGCGGCCGAGCTGGCCGTGCGCACCGCGATCGGCGAGGACGCGGCCGAGGCGCTCACCGTCGTACGGACGGTCGGGGAGGCCCCGCGCTGGGAAGTGACCGTGGGGCACGCGGACGGTCGCCGGTGGCGGGTCGTCGTGGCCCACGGAGCCTCGCTGCCGCCCCGCCCCGAGAGCTGCGGGGCGTCCCTGCTCGGATCGCCCGCGCGGATGGAAGTGGCCGAGGTACGCGAGCTGACACCCGCCGCGGCGCTGGCGAGCTGACAGCGCCAAGGTATGCGCGGATCCGTCAAGCGATCCATGGATCCGATCAAGCGATCAAGCGAGTGTCGGGGGCGGTCCAGCCTGGCCTCAAGAGATCCATGCCACACCTCTACGGCTCGCCCGGGCGGTCCACGTACCGTCGGTGCATGAGCTCCACTCCCCCCGCACGCCGACTGCGGCTCGGCCTGCCGCGACGGGTGTTCTCCCAGGTGCTGCTGATGCAGGTGACGATCGCCGCGGGAGTCGCGGTGCTCGCGACCGGGCTGTTCCTCGCCCCCCTCAGCGATCAGTTGGACGACCAGGCGATGCGCCGGGCGCTCGCGATCGCGCAGACCACCGCCGCGATGCCGCAGATCGCCGAGGACCTCCAGCACACGCCGCCGACGGCCGACGGCCCGGTGCAGCGGGAGGCGGAGCGCATCCGCAAGGCGAGCGGGGCCGAGTACGTGGTGGTCATGAACACCAGCGGGGTGCGCTGGTCGCACACCGACCCCCTGGAGATCGGCGCCCATGTCTCGACCGACCCCCGGCAGGTCCTGGCGGGCCAGGAGGTCATGCAGATCGACACCGGGACGCTGGGCCGCTCGGCGCGCGGCAAGGTGCCCCTGCGCGACCGTGACGACCGGATCGTCGGGGCGGTGTCCGTGGGCATCGAGTACGACAGCGTCCGGGACCGCCTGATCCACGCGATCCCGGGTCTGCTCGCGTACGCGGGCGGCGCGCTGGCCGTGGGAGCGCTGGCCGCCTGGCTGATCTCCCGGCGCGTCCAGCGCCAGACCCGGGACCTGGCCTTCTCGGACATCTCGGCGCTGCTGGCGGAACGCGAGGCGATGCTGCACGGCATCCGCGAAGCCGTCGTGGCCCTGGACCGCGCGGGCCGCGTCCGGCTGCTCAACGACGAGGCGCAGCGCCTACTGGGCATCGGGGCGGAGGCCGTGGGCCGCACCCCCGACGAGGCGCTCGGCGAGGGCCGTACGGCCGACGTGCTGGCCGGCCGGGTGACGGGCACGGACCTGCTGACCGTGCGCGGCCAGCGCGTCCTGGTCGCCAACCGCATGCCGACGGACGACGGTGGCGCCGTCGCCACCCTGCGCGACCGCACGGAACTGGAGCAGCTCGGCCGTGAGCTGGACTCCACGCGCGGCTTGATCGACGCCCTGCGGGCCCAGGACCACGAGCACGCCAACCGCATGCACACGCTCCTCGGGCTGCTGGAGCTGGAGATGTACGACGACGCGGTGGAGTTCGTGGGCGAGGTGGTGGGCGACCACCGGGTCACCGCCGAGCAGGTCACGGAGAAGATCCAGGATCCGCTGATCGCCGCCCTGCTGGTGGGCAAGGCGACCGTCGCGGCCGAGCGCGGGGTCGCTCTGTGGGTGTCGGACGGCACGCGGCTCCCGGACCGCCTGGTCGACCCGCGCGGGCTCGTCACGATCGTGGGCAACCTCGTCGACAACGCGCTCGACGCCGTCGCGGGCACGCGCCACGCGCGCGTGGAGGTCGAGCTGCGCGTCGAGGGACGTGCCGCCGTGCTGCGGGTGCGGGACACGGGCCCCGGAATCCCCGCCGAACAGCGTGAGTTGATCTTCACCGAGGGATGGTCGACGAAGAAGCCGCCCGCGCACGGCAAGCGCGGCATCGGGCTGTCCCTGGTGCGGCGGCTCGCCGAGCGGCAGGGCGGCAGCGCCTCGGTCGGCGAGGCGGAGGGCGGCGGCGCGGAGTTCGTCGTCGTCCTGCCGGAGGCGCTGGCCGAGCCGGCGCCGGATCCCGGACCGGATCCCGCCCTGAGCGCCCGCGTGTACAGCGCCGTCGAGGAGGAGTCGCGATGATCGAGGTGCTGGTCGTGGACGACGACGCCAGGGTCGCGCAGGTCAACGCCGCGTACGTCGAGAAGGTGCCGGGCTTCCACGTCGCCGGCGAGGCGCACAGCGCGGCCGACGCCCTGCGCCAGATGGAGCTGCTGCCCCGTCTGGATCTCATCCTGCTGGACCACTATCTGCCCGACGAGACGGGCCTGGAGGTCGTCCAGGAGATGCGCCGGCGCGGCCACCAGACCGACGTGATCATGGTGACGGCGGCACGGGACGTCTCCACGGTCCAGGCGGCGATGCGGCAGGGGGCACTGCAGTACCTGGTCAAGCCGTTCGCCTTCGCAGGCCTGCGCACGAAGCTGGAGGCTTACGCCGCGCTGCGCCGCACCCTGGACGGCGGTGGGGAGGCCGAACAGGCCGATGTGGACCGCATCTTCGGCGCGCTGTCCGCACCGTCGGAACCCGGTCTGCCCAAGGGCCACTCCCCGACCACCGCGGAGCTGGTGCGGCAGTCCCTGATGAACGCGGAGGGGCCGCTGTCGGCGCAGGAGATCGCCGAGCGGACCGGGCTCAGCCGACAGACCGCACAGCGCTACCTCAAGCTCCTGGAGCGCACCGGCCGGGCACGGCTGACCCTGAAATACGGCGACGCGGGCCGCCCGGAACACCGTTACGTGTGGGCGGCCCGCGCCTGAGGGCACGGCCGGGGCGGGGGAAGGGGCCGTACCCCCCAGGGAGTACGGATGCGGGCCCGCCGGCGTCTCGACGGTCAGCCGGCCGCCTTCTGGACGAACTCCGTCGTGTAGGTCTTGCTCAGGTCGACGTCGGCGTTCTGGATGTTGGGGTTGAACGCCTTGAGGACCTTCTCCACGGTCTCGGGACCGTCCTGGGGCATCACGCCGTCGTCGGTGAACATGGGCAGCGTGCTCTTGATCGCCGCCGCGTAGAGCACCTTGTTGCCCTTCGAGTAGTCGGCGGGCATCTTGTCGGCGATCTCGGTGGCACTGTGGGTGGACATCCACTTGAGCGTCTTGACGAATGCATTGGCCAACTTCTGGACGGTGTCCTTGTGGCTGTTCACCCATGACGTCTGCATGTACAGACTCGACGAGGGGTACGGCCCACCGAGCGCCGCCACCGAACCGGCGGGCGTCCGCATGTCGAGGAGGATCTTGCCGACGCCCTTGTCCAGGATGTTGGCGACGGTCGGGTCGGTCGTCATGCCGCCGTCGATGGCGCCCTTCTCGAGCGCCGAGATGAAGGTCGGGCCCGCGCCCACGGCGACCGGCGTGAACTCGCTGACCTTGACGCCGTTCTTGACGGCGAGGTACTTGGTGAGGAAGTCCGTCGAGGAGCCGAGGCCCGTGACGCCGAGCTTCTTGCCCTTGAAGTCCTTGGGCGAGGTGATGTCGTCCGCGGCCTTCTCGGAGACGATCTCGACCTCGCCGGGCGCGTGCGAGAGTTGCACGACGGACTCGACTTCCTTGCCCTTCACCTGAAGGTCCAGCGTGTGGTCGTAGAAGCCGACCGCGCCCTGCACCTGGCCCGAGACGAGCGCGGTCTCGGCCTGGACGCCGGCCGGTTCGCTCAGCAGTTCCACGTCGAGGCCCTCGGCGTCGAAGTAGCCCAGCCGCTGGGTGAGGATCGCGGGCAGGTAGATGACCTTGTCCAGGCCACCGACCATGATCTTGACCTTCGTGCCCTTGCCGTCGCCCTTGGCGTCGGAGCCGGTGGAGGCGGTGCTGGCGGCGTCGTTGGCACATGCGGTGAGGGAGGAGAGGGCCAGCAGGCCGGAGGCGGCCAGGGCGGCGTATCTGGCGGTGGTGCGCATGGCGGTTCACGTCCTTGTGAGAGGCGGTGCGGGAGCGGGGAAGGGGTGAGGCGGTGGTGCGGGTGCTGCCGGGGTCAGCTGTCGGAGCCCGACGGCTTCCAGCGGAAGATGCGGCGCTCGGCGAAGGTGAGCAGCCCCTCGGCCACGAGGGCGACGACCGCGAGGATGACCATCGCCGCGTACACGCCGGCGGCGTTGAAGGTGCCCTGGGACTGCGCGACGAGCAGGCCGATGCCCTTGGTGGCGCCGATGTACTCGCCGACGATGGCGCCGATCAGGGCGAAGCCGAAGCTCACATGGAGGCTGGTGAAGATCCAGGACGTGGCGGACGGGACGACCACCTGAAGGGTCACCCGGCGGTCGCTGGCGCCGAGGACGCGGGCGTTGGCCACGAGATTGCGGTCGACCTCGCGGGCGCCCTGGAAGGCGTTGAAGAACACGGGGAAGAACACCAGGACCACGGCCGAGGCGACCTTGGAGGCCGGGCCGAGCCCGAACCAGATCACAAAGATGGGTGCAAGGACAATCCTGGGAATCGAGTTGAGCACCTTGATGTATGGACCAAGGACATCGGCGAGGAAGGTGATCCGCCCCAGGGCGATACCGAACACCACACCGGCGACCACACCGAGGACCCACCCGAGCAGCGCCTCGTAGAGCGTGTACCAGATCTGCTCGCCCAAGGAGCCGAGCGCTGTGCCGTGCATGACCCAGGTGGAGATCTGGTCCCAGATCTTCGACGGCATCGAGAAGTTGAACGGATCGATGACCTCGGCCCGGGACAGCCCCTCCCACAGGCCGAGGACGGCGACCAGGAGCAGGACGCGGGACAGCCCCACGACGATCTTGCGCTTGCGGGCGGCACGCGCGCGTGAGTACGCGCGGTCGGTCTTGTTGCCGGGTTCGCCCACGGTCGGGGCGGCCTGGGTCTCGGGCAGGACGTCAGGCGACATGGGCGGCACCTCTCTCGCGGGTGATGCGGACCTCTTCGCCGAGGGACTCCCAGATCTCGCGGTAGATCTCGATGAACCGCGGCTCCAGGCGCACCGACTCGACCTTGCGCGGCCGCGGCAGGTCGATGTCAAAGACGTGCTTGACGGTGGCGGGGCCGGCGGTCATCACGACGACCTTGTCGGCCAGCGCGATGGACTCCTCCAGGTCGTGGGTGACGAAGACGACGGAGGCGCCCGTGCCCTCCCACAGCTCCAGCAGCTCGTCCGACATCAGCGCCCGGGTCTGCACGTCGAGCGCCGAGAAGGGCTCGTCCATGAGCAGGATCTCGGGATCGTTGACGAAGGTCGCGGCCAGCGCGACGCGCTTGCGCTGGCCACCGGAGAGCTGATGCGGGTAGCGGTCCTCGAAGGCGGCGAGCCCGACGCGGGCGAGCCACTCGCGCGCCTTCTGCTTGGCCTCGGCCTTGGGCACGCCCCGGAAGCGGGGGCCGGCCATCACGTTGGACAGGACGGTGCGCCACGGGAAGGTGGCGTCCTGCTGGAAGACGAAGCCGACCTTGTCGCCGACGCCGCGGACCGGCTCCCCGGCGACCAGCACCTCGCCCTCGGTCGGCTCCTCCAGGCCGCTGACCAGGGTCAAGGTGGTCGACTTGCCGCAGCCGGTGGGTCCGACGACGGCGACGAACTCACCCCGCCCGATCGTGAGGTCGAGCTCGCGGACGGCCGTGTGCAGGCCCCCGGACGGGGTCCTGAACGTTTTGCTCGCGCCCCGCAGCTCGATGGCGGGGCTGGTGTGTGCGCTCATGGCCGGGGACGGTAGATGTGACCGCCGCCACGGCATCAGCCTTGTGAGCGCATGCGCTTCTTTTGCCTACAGGAGACTTTTGTGCTCGTTTTGCTCGCGCTACAACAGCGGAGCCGAAACATGGGCTTAACACCCCCCTGGCCTTGACGGAAAGAGGCCCGATGATTGACGTCCTGGTCGTGGACGACGACTTCCGCGTCGCAGAGATCAACGCGAAGTACGTGGGCAAGGTTCCCGGATTCCGGGTGGCCGCCCGCGCCCACAGCGCTGCCCAGGCCCTCGCCTCCGTCGAGCGGGGCGGCATCGACCTGGTGCTCCTCGACCACTACCTGCCCGACCAGACCGGCCTCCAGCTCGTCCACCGCATGCGCGAGCAGGGCCATGGCACCGACGTCATCATGATCACGGCGGCCAGCGATGTGACGACCGTCCAGACCGCGATGCGCCTGGGCGCCCTGCACTACCTGGTGAAACCGTTCACCTTCGCCGCCCTGCGCACCCGTCTGGACTCCTACGCCGCCCTGCGCCGCACCGTCGACCGGGTCGGCGGCCGTGGCCTCGCCGGCCAGGAGCAGGTCGACCGGATCTTCGGGGCCCTGCGCACCGCACCGGTACCGTCCACCCCCGGCCTGCCCACCGGCCACTCCGAGCCCACCACCGACCTGATCTGCGACGTCCTGCACCGCGCCGACCACCCCCTCTCCGCCCACGAGGTCGCCGCCGAGACCGGCCTGAGCCGCTCCACCGCCCAGCGCTACCTGCGCCACCTGGAACAGGCCGGCCGCCTGCGCCTCTCCCTCAAGTACGGAGACACCGGCCGCCCCGAACACCGCTACGCCTGGGTGGCGCCCTGATCGCCATGCGCCCGCCTCCGCGCTCCTACGACGATGCCGGCGCCGCCTTCTACACGGCTCCCGCCCCCGTGAGCGACCGCACCTCGGTCTCCGCGTGCCGGGCCTCGTCCGGGACCTCCGCCGAGGTGACCGTGCCGAGCCAGCCCGCGAGGAAGCCCAGCGGGATCGACACGAGGCCGGGGTTCTGCAACGGGAACAGCTGGAAGTCCATGCCGGGGAACAACGACTCGGGGCTGCCCGATACCACCGGCGACAGCACGACGAGCACCAGCGCCGGGACCAGTCCGCCGTACACGGCCCACACCGCGCCCCGCGTGGTGAAGCCCGGCCAGAACAGCGAGTAGAGCAGGACGGGCAGATTCGCGGACGCGGCGACGGCGAAGGCGAGGCCCACCAGGAAGGCGACATTGAGGTCACGGGCCAGCAGGCCCAGGGCGATCGCGACCACGCCGACGCCCACGGCGGCGATCCGCGCCACGGCGACCTCGCTGCGGGGCTTCGTGCGGCGGCGCCGGAGCGTCGCGTACAGATCGTGGGCCACGGACGCCGACGAGGCGAGGGTGATCCCGGCGACCACCGCGAGGATCGTGGCGAAGGCGACCGCGGCCACGACCGCGAACAGAACCGTTCCGCCCGTGGAGTCGGCTCCGCCGCCCAGATCGAGTGCCAGCAGCGGCACGGCAGTGTTCCCTGCCGCGTTCGACGCGCGTACGGCTTCGGGGCCGACGATCGCGGCCGCCCCGAAGCCGAGGACGATCGTCATCAGATAGAAGCCGCCGATCAGCCCGATCGACCACACGACCGACCGCCGTGCGGCCCGCGCGGTCGGCACCGTGTAGAAGCGGGACAGGATGTGCGGCAGCCCGGCCGTGCCGAGCACGAGCGCGAGGCCCAGGCTCATGAAGTCGAACCGCGCGGTCCAGTCGACGCCGTACTTCAGCCCCGGCGCCAGGAAGGCGTCCCCGTGGCCGCTGCGCTCTGCGGCCGTCAGCAGCAGCCGGTCGAAGTCGCCGTGGAAACGCACCAGCACGAGCACGGTCAGCGCGATCGTGCCGCCCAGCAGCAGGACCGCCTTGACGATCTGGATCCAGGTGGTGGCGCGCATCCCTCCCAGCGACACATAGATCACCATGAGGGCGCCGACCCCGACGACGGTCCAGCTCTGCGCCGCCTCCCCGGTGCGGCCCAGCAGCAGCGCGACCAGGCTGCCCGCTCCCACCATTTGCGCCACCAGATAGAGAACGGACACGGTGACCGACGAAGTTCCCGCCGCGATCCGCACGGGCCGTTCACTCATCCGTGCCGCGACCACGTCGGCCAGCGTGAACCGCCCGCAGTTGCGCACCAGTTCGGCCACCAGGAACAGCACCACCAGCCAGGCCACCAGGAAGCCCACGCAGTACAGCAGCCCGTCGTAGCCGAAGAGCGCGATGAGCCCGGAGACACCGAGGAAGGACGCGGCCGACATGTAGTCACCCGCGATAGCAAAACCATTCTCCATCGGTGAGAACAGCCGCCCGCCCGCGTAGAACTCCTCCGCCGAACCCTGCCGGTTGCGACTCACCCACGTCGTGATCCCCAACGTGAGCGCGATGAAGGCACTGAACAGCAGCAGCGCCAGCGTCTGATGATTGCCGGTCACACCGCACCGCCCCTCGCACCACGCGTCAACTCCTGCGTGTCCCAACGCAGTTCCAGCGCCACCCGGTCCCGCCGCAACCGCGCGTGCCGGACATAGGCCCAGGTGAGCAGGAAGGTGCTGAGAAACTGGGCGAGCCCCGCGAGCAGACCCACGTTCACCACTCCCACGACCCGCCGCGCCATGAAGCCGGGCGCGGTCGTCGCGGTCACGACATACGCCACGTACCAGAGGAAGAATCCGATGACCGCCGGCACCACGAACCTCCGGTAACGGCTGCGCACTTCCTGAAACGCCGCGCTCCGCTGCACGTCCAGATAGACCTCGGCCGCGCTGCGACGGTCGTCCGTCTCCTCCCGGCGCGCCCCCGGAACCGCCGCGGCGGGCGCTGGGCTCACGCTGCCCGACTCGCCCCAGCCTGCGGCAAGCGCGTCGTACCAGGGGTCGTCGAACCGCACCTCCCCGGGTGCCTCCGCGGACGCCGGGCCCTGCTGCCGCCCGCCGGGTCTTTCGGAACCGTCCCCGCCACCGCGGCCACGGCCAGTGCTGAAGTGCATGCCCAAGGATGGACAGACCGGGAAGATCCCTGACTCTTCTTCCCCGCGCGCTTCACTCCATCAGGTGACCGGGCAGGGATTCACACGGTGGGCGGCCGCACCAACCCCTTCCCGTACGCGTACCGCACCGCCTGGGCACGATCCTTGATCCCGATCTTGGCGAACATGTTGTTGATGTGCGTCTTCACGGTCGCTGTGGAGACATGCAGCTCACGGGCGATCTCCTGGTTGCTGAGGCCCTCGGCGATCAGCTCCAGCACCTCGACCTCCCGCGTGGTGAGCCCGTCCGGTGCCTCGGCGGGGGCGGACGGCGGGAGCGGCTCGGGCTCGGACAGACGCTCCAGCAAGCGCCGTTGGATGCTCGGCGACAGCCCGGCGTCCCCCGCGAGCACACTCTGCACCGCCCGGACGATCTCGTCCCCGCCCGCGTCCTTGGTGAGGTAGCCGCGTGCGCCGGCGCGCAGCGCCGGGAACAGCGACTCGTCGTCCGCGAACGTCGTCAGCACCACGACCTGCGTCCCCGGATACCGCGCCCGGATGCGACGGGTCGCCTCGGCGCCGTCGCAGCGCGGCATGCGCAGGTCCATCAACACCACGTCCGGCGCCAGTTCGGCCACGAGCCGCACCGCCTCCTCGCCGTCGCCCGCGGCGCCCACGACCTCGATTCCCGGCAGCAGTCCGAGCAGCATCACGATGCCCTCCCGGACGATGGTCTGATCGTCCGCGACCACCACCCGCGCGGGCCTGCGCCCCGCCTCCTCGGTCATACCGGCACCTTCAACGTCACCACGAACCCTTCCTCCTCCGGCCCGGCCCGGAGCGAGCCGCCGAGCAGCTCGGCGCGTTCCCTCATCCCGAGTAGACCGTACCCGCCTCCCGCCACCGCCAGTTCACCCGCCGAGCCTCCCGAGTCCCGTACGTCCAGGGTCACTTCACGCGGTCCGTACTCCAGCCGCACCCGGACCTTGGCGCCCGGGGCGTGCTTGCGGACGTTGGTCAGGGCCTCCTGGGCCACGCGCCGCACGGCCTGAGACGCCTCGGCGGACAGCGGTCTGCGCTCTCCCGCGACCGTGACGTCCGCCCCGTCGGTCGTGCCGACGAGCTGAGTGAGGAAATCCTCCAGAGGTGTCAGCTCGCCGCGCAGCGCGGACAGCGCCTGGCGGGTCTCGTCGAGCCCGTCGCGGGCCATGCCCCGGGCCGCCACCACCCGTTCGAGGATCTGCTCGCGCTCCGCTCCCCGCTCGATCAGCAGCCTGGCCGCCTCCAGGTGCACCAGCTGCGCGGAGAGGCTGTGCGCCAGCACGTCGTGGATCTCCCGTGCGATGCGGGCCCGTTCCGCCAGCGCGGCCGACTCCGCCTCGGCCACCCGCGCCGCCCGCTCCTGGGCGAGCAGACGCTGGGCATTGCCCCGGGCCTCGGCGTCCAACCTCAGCGTGTACCCGGCGAGAGCCATGCCTCCGGCGGCGACGGCGGTGGTCAGCCACATGTCCTCGTTGACCGCCGCGAACGAGGACAGGGCCACGGAAGCGACCGGCAGCGCCGCGCCCAGAGGCAGCCGCTCCAGGGCGGCGATGCCGCAGCCGCACCACAGGACGATGGCCGGTGACCGGAAGCCCAACAGCTCGGCTCCGACCGCGAGTCCGAGCAGCAGAGCCATGATCGCGAGGGACGGCCACAGCCGGTGCGCGAGCGTCGTCCGGAAGAACGCCCAGGACAGAAGGCCCACGAGCAGAACTCCCCCGATGCCGGCGGCGACGGCCCAGCCGCGCACGTCATCGCCGTGGAAGGCGCCCTCGAGGAGCGCGCCCAGTACCAGCGCCCGCACGGCCCAAGCGATCACGCGCCGCGGTCGCGAGACTCCGGCTCGGCCGAGTGCCTCACGGCTGGGCCAGTGCGTCAGTGCGTTCTCGGTCACACGCGCTCCTTCAGCAGGGACCGGGGCACCTGGTCACCGTACGCCGCCCTGGGCGTGCCGCCCTGTTCCAGCGAGGACGCGCGCCAGACCAGTATCCCGGCGCGGACCAGGAGGGTGGCCGCCAGAGCCAGCATCAAGGCCGAGCTGCCCTGGTGGATGCCGAGCGCCGCGCCGAGTGCGAAGAGGCCGATGCGCATTCCGATGCCGACGATCCAGACGAGCAGGCTCGCCCGGGTGCCCTTGCACCACACGGTGCCGTCCGTCTCCACCCATATGCGGGTGGTCCAGCCCCAGCCGGCCCCGACGGCCAGACCGACCAGCAGCTCGGCGCCCACCAGCACAGCCGCGCCGGTCTGATGGTGGGGGTCGATCAGACCCGGCTCGCGCAGGGCCAGGACCGCCAGGATCCCGGGCAGGAGCCACCAGCGCCGGTCGGCCCGCACACGGCTGGTGCGTTGCTGCCGGACGACCACGAGCGCGGCCACGGCCACGATCACCAACGCGTTGACGAGCCCGGACATCAGTGCCTCCGTGAACGGAAAGGGCGAGGTCGGCAGCGGATGCCGTCGACGCCTTCGACGCTACGGAAACGCCCGGCTCGCCAGATCGGAGCCAGGATGGATCATGGGTGGATCTCCACCGACACGGCTCTCCACCCCGGGGTGGAGAGCCGCCCGGACGGCGGGGCATCGCACCAGGTCAGGCAGCCGGATACCCGGTGGCCGGCCGGCAGCGGGAGGAGGGCGCACGCCCTCCGTCACTCGCCCGCCGTCACCCACCCCTCCGGCCACGGCGCCCCGACCCAATCCCCGGTACGAATTGCCGACCTACGCGTCGATCCGCGACCGGTCGAGCGTCGCGGCGGAGCTGGAGATGAACTCCTTGCGCGGCGCCACGTCGTTGCCCATCAGAAGATCGAACACCTGCTCCGCCGCTTCCAGGTCGGCGAGGTTGATCCGGCGCAGGGTGCGGTGCCGCGGGTCCATGGTCGTCTCGGCCAGCTGGTCGGCGTCCATCTCGCCCAGACCCTTGTAGCGCTGGATGGAGTCCTTGTAGCGGATGCCCTTGCTCTGGAACTCCATCAGCTTGTCGCGCAGCTCGCGGTCCGAGTACGTGTAGACGTACTTGTCCTGGCCCTTCTTGGGCTGGACGAGCTCGACGCGGTGCAGGGGAGGCACCGCGGCGAACACCCGGCCCGCCTCGATCATCGGCCGCATGTAGCGCTGGAACAGCGTCAGCAGCAGCGTCCGGATGTGGGAGCCGTCGACATCGGCGTCGGTCATCATGATGATCTTGCCGTAGCGCGCCGCCTCGATGTCGAAGGTCCGGCCCGATCCCGCTCCTATGACCTGGATGATCGCGCCGCACTCGGCGTTCTTGAGCATGTCGGTCACGGACGACTTCTGGACGTTGAGGATCTTGCCGCGGATCGGCAGCAGCGCCTGGAACTCGGAGTTCCGGGCGAGCTTCGCCGTACCGAGCGCGGAGTCGCCCTCGACGATGAACAGCTCGCTGCGGTCCACGTCGTCGCTGCGGCAGTCGGCCAGCTTGGCGGGCAGGGACGAGGACTCCAGGGCCGTCTTGCGGCGCTGCGCGTCCTTGTGCTGGCGGGCCGCGATACGCGTGCGCGCGGCGGCGACGGCCTTCTCCAGGACGACGCGGGCCTGGGCCGCGGCGTCCCGCTTCGTGGACGTCAGGAACGCCTTGAGCTCCTTGGAGATCACGGTGTTCACGATGCGGCGGGCCGCCGACGTGCCGAGGACCTCCTTGGTCTGCCCTTCGAACTGCGGCTCGGCGAGGCGGACGGTGACGACGGCGGTGAGGCCCTCCAGGGCGTCGTCCTTGACGATGTCGTCCTCGGCGACGCGCAGCAGCTTCTTGGCGCGCAGCACCTCGTTCATCGTGCCGGCCACGGCCTGTTCGAAACCGGCCACGTGAGTGCCGCCCTTGGGGGTGGCGATGATGTTGACGAACGACTTCAGCGTCGTGTCGTAGCCGGTGCCCCAGCGCAGGGCGACGTCGACGTCGAGCTCACGGGTGACCTGGGTGGGGGTCATCTGACCGTGTTCGTCGAGGACCGGAACGGTCTCCCTGAAGGTGCCCTGGCCGGAGAAACGGAGGACATCGCACACCGGCTTGTCGGTGGCCAGGTACTCGCAGAACTCGCTGATTCCACCGTCGAAGCGGAAGGACTCCTCACCCTTGCTGCCGCCCTCGCCCAGGCCGAACTCGTCGCGGACGACGATGGTCAGGCCGGGCACCAGGAACGCGGTCTGGCGGGCACGCTGATGCAGCGTCTCCAGGGAGAGCTTGGCGTCCTTGAGGAAGATCTGGCGGTCGGCCCAGTAGCGCACGCGCGTGCCGGTGCGGGTCTTGGGGATCTTCTTGGTCTTGCGCAGGCCGCCCTTGGCCTCGAACCGCGCGTCCGCTCCGTCCGCGGCGAAGGCGCCGGGAACGCCGCGCCGGAAGCTGATCGCGTGTGTGTGCCCGCCGCGGTCGACCTCGACGTCCAGGCGGGCCGAGAGGGCGTTCACGACGGACGCGCCGACGCCGTGCAGACCGCCGGAGGCGGCGTAGGAGCCGCCGCCGAACTTGCCGCCGGCGTGCAGCTTGGTCATGACGACCTCGACGCCGGACAGGCCGGTCTTGGGTTCGACGTCGACCGGGATGCCGCGGCCGTTGTCGCGGACCTCCACCGAGGCGTCGTCGTGGAGGATCACCTCGATGTGGTCGCAGTAGCCGCCGAGGGCCTCGTCGACGGAGTTGTCGATGATCTCCCACAGGCAGTGCATCAGACCGCGGCTGTCGGTGGATCCGATGTACATACCCGGGCGCTTGCGTACGGCCTCGAGCCCTTCGAGGACGAGCAGGTGCCGCGCGGTGTAGTTGGAACCGTCCCGGTCTGCTCCTGCCAGCAGCGCTGTGGACGGCACGGACGTCTCGGCGGTCACGCGGTTCGCTCCTCGCTGAATTTCAGGTGGGGCCCTTCTGGGTAAGGGCGCGGCTTGGGTCGCCGCCAAGAGGGTACCGAGGCCTGGTAGAGCCGTTGTCACGCCACCCTCGTCTGAACTCAGACTAGTCCAGAGTCGCATGAGTGTTCGATCCCTCGATGGAGTGAAGTACATATCACGTTCCCTTCGAGGCATGAACCATTTAGGCTCCGGGCACGTCCTCATGAACAAACCGGCAACCCGGCCGGGAGGACCGAACCATGACCGACAGCGCGAAACCGTAGGCACCACCGACACGCAATACGGCACATTCGCCGCCAAACCGGCAGCAAACAGCCGCCTCGAAAGATTCTTTCGAGGAAAAGCCACGAGCGGGAACGTTTTGGGGCTGGTTGGATGTTGACCCTGGTACGACAGCTCGTCGAGCTAGAGAAGAGGCGACGTGACTACTGTTCTGACCCCCGCGAGCCCGCTGACGGCCGCTGATCGCTGCGACCGTTGCGGCGCCCAGGCATACCTGCGCGTTGTCCTGGTAAGCGGCGGAGAACTGCTCTTCTGCGCCCACCACGGTCGCAAGTTCGAGCCGGAACTCAAGAAGATCGCCGCTGAGATACAGGACGAGACGGAGCGGCTGACCACCGTTCCCAACACCGCCTCCGACGAAGAGCGCTGACCCTTCGAATCCACGACGAGCCAGAACCGGCACAGGCCGGCACGCGGGCGGCCGCCCCTGCTCCCAGGGGCGGCCGCCCGCACTCCGTCGCACGTTGGATCCGCTCGTCGGCCGTCAGACGCCGCCAGGCGCTCCTGTACGGCTTTCCGGAGGCAAGGGCCCGGGTCCGTCGGCTCCGCCCAGGGCCCGCACGACATCGGACACGCGCGTGTAGACGCCCGGGCTGCCGGCCCTCCCACAGCCACTCCCCCACGACACCAGGCCGATCAGCCGCCCCTGGGCCACCAGAGGGCCGCCGCTGTCCCCCTGGCAGGCGTCGGGGCCGCCTTGCTCCTCACCGGCGCACAGCATGGTCCGGGCGAGATAGACGCCGTCGATCGTGCCCGGGTACGCCCTGGCGCACAGTTCGTCGGGCAGCACGTGCACGCGTGCGGCCCGTAGCCCGTGCGCGTAGTCCCCGATCCCGGTGACATCGCCCCAGCCGTAGACCATGGCGGCCGTCCCGGGCGCGTATGCCGGATCACCCTGCGCGGCCATGCCGATCACCGCCGATTGCGGAACCGGCTCACCCAGGGTGAGCACAGCGAAGTCTCCGGCGTTGCTGTCACTGTCGTAGTCCGGGTTCACCCAGACGTTCCGTACGGGGATCTCCAGCCCCTCGGACGAGTACAGGTCCGTACGGCCCGCGATGACCCTCAGGTCGCGGACCCGGTTCGGAGGCGCTCCCAGGACCTCCTCCGCCATGCAGTGGGCCGCGGTGACCACCGTGGTCGGCCCGACCGCCACACCCCCGCAGAACTGACCGGACCGCATACCCCCGAACCGGTCACGGCTGGACAGCGCCACGGTCCAGGGACTGTCGGAGACATCGACCGGGAAGCCGGCCACGACCACACTGTCGGAGGCCGCGGGGACGGCGGAGGCCAGTGGTATCGCCACCATGGCGGTCACCAGGACCAACGGCCGGGCCAGGGCCCGGGCAAAGGGACGACGCATGCACGCTCCTCACTCTGGGGCGGTGATGGGACACCCAGAGTGATCCAGCCAGGGGCGAGCCGCACCCGCGCATCCAGACGGAAGGCCCGGTTCCACACAGGGAACCGGGCCTTCGGCGTCGTACGACCGCGACCTAGTCGAGGTAGTCGCGCAGCACCTGCGAACGCGACGGGTGGCGCAGCTTCGACATGGTCTTGGACTCGATCTGACGGATCCGCTCACGCGTCACGCCGTACACCTTGCCGATCTCGTCGAGGGTCTTCGGCTGACCGTCGGTGAGACCGAAGCGCATCGAGACGACGCCCGCCTCGCGCTCGGACAGGGTGTCGAGGACGGAGTGCAGCTGCTCCTGCAGAAGCGTGAAGCTGACCGCGTCGGCCGGGACGACGGCCTCGGAGTCCTCGATGAGGTCACCGAACTCGCTGTCGCCGTCCTCGCCCAGCGGGGTGTGCAGAGAGATGGGCTCGCGGCCGTACTTCTGGACCTCGATGACCTTCTCCGGGGTCATGTCGAGTTCCTTGGCCAGCTCCTCCGGGGTGGGCTCGCGGCCCAGGTCCTGGAGCATCTGGCGCTGGACGCGCGCGAGCTTGTTGATGACCTCGACCATGTGCACCGGAATACGGATGGTGCGCGCCTGGTCGGCCATGGCACGGGTGATCGCCTGACGGATCCACCAGGTGGCGTACGTGGAGAACTTGTAGCCCTTGGTGTAGTCGAACTTCTCGACCGCGCGGATCAGACCGAGGTTGCCTTCCTGGATGAGGTCCAGGAAGAGCATGCCGCGGCCGGTGTAGCGCTTGGCCAGGGAGACCACCAGACGGAGGTTGGCCTCCAGGAGGTGGTTCTTGGCGCGGCGGCCGTCCTCGGCGATGATCTCCAGCTCGCGCTTGAGCTTCGGCGCCAGCTTGTCGGCGTTGGACAGCTTGTCCTCGGCGAAGAGACCGGCCTCGATGCGCTTGGCCAGCTCGACCTCCTGCTCGGCGTTGAGCAGGGGGACCTTGCCGATCTGCTTGAGGTAGTCCTTGACCGGGTCGGCGGTGGCGCCGGCCGCGGCGACCTGCTGCGCGGGCGCGTCGTCCTCGTCCTCGTCGGAGAGCACGAAGCCGGCGCTCTCGGCACCCTCCGGCTCATCGCCGGCCTTGGTCTCCTCAAGGACCTCTTCGTCGATCAGCTCGACGTCGTCCTTCTTGGCGGTCGTCTTCTTGGCCGCCGTCTTCTTGGCGGCGACGGTCTTCTTCGCGGCCGCCTTCTTGGCGGTCGTCTTCTTGGCGGCTGCCTTCTTGGCGGGCGCGTCCTCGGTGGCGGGATCGTCCACGGCGGGTGCGGCTGCCGGGGCGGCCGTGGTGGCGGTGGCCTTCCTCGTGGTCACCGTCTTCGCCGCGACCGTCTTGGTAGCGGTGCGCTTGGCCGGACTCTTCGCTGCGACGCTCTTTCGTGTGCGCTTGGGCTCCGCGGCACTGACCATCAGCGTCACACCCTCTTCCTCGAGGATCTGGTTGAGGCTGCGCAGTACGTTCTTCCACTGAGTGGCCGGAATCTGGTCAGCTTCGAAGGCCCGACGCACATCGTCGCCGGCGATCTGCCCCTCAGCCTTTCCCCGCTCAATGAGCGCCATGACAGAGACGGACTCGGCGATCTCCGGCGGGAGCGTACGGGATGTGCTGGCCGACACGAACAACCTCTCGGAACGTTGGAAAACGGCTTCCGGCCCCGTCCACAGTGGACAGGAGCCGACCACCGGCCTGGGGATGGGCCGACGGCGCGGGCGGGGGCCGGGAAGATGCACAGCGCCATGAACGGCGTCCGTATTCCCTCCGCGGCTGTCACCTCTTAGGTCATCGCGTTGTTTCCATGAGCGTTACGCCCAATCCGCGTGGCCCGAGTCACACCCCGTAAGCGCTCAAAAACGGTCAGACATGGGCAGACGAGGTCACCCACCGTGCCCTCAGGACCACGCGCGGGATCCGCCGCCCCAGCGCACCATCGGACCCCGCAGGGCCCGGGGCGGGTCTGCGGGGTCCGACAGAGGGGCGGGGCACCGAACCAGAGATGACACGGAAGGGGGGAAGAGTTGCCCGGCGGCACCGCCCGCGGTGCGCGGTCAGTGCTCGCGCGGCGCCGGCACCACGCGCTCCACCTCGGGATGGACGGTGAGCAACTGGCGCATGGCCGCCTCGGCCGCCGAGCCGTCGCCCGCGGCGAGCGCGTCGACGATCCGGCCGTGGTGCGCCAGGGACGCCTCGTTCGGCCGGTCACAGGCCGTGACCGGGCCGCCGGACACCTGGAGGGCCGCCGAGACGATGCCGGAGAGGTGCTCCAGCATGCGGTTGCCCGCGACCTGGATGAGCAGCGTGTGGAACTCGGTGTCGGCCCGGGAGTAGGTGAGTGCGTCACCCTGCCCCATCGCGTGCCCCATGATCTCGACCATGTCGGCCAGCCGCTGCTGGACCTCCTCGCGCCCGTGCCCGGCGGCGAGGCGCGCGGCCAGCGGCTCGATCGTCCAGCGCAGCTCGCTCAGCTCGCGGCGCTGGTCGTCGCGCTGCGGTCCGAAGGCCCGCCACTCGATGATGTCGGGGTCGAGCAGATTCCAGTCGCTGACGGGACGCACGCGCGTGCCGACGTTGGGCCGGGCACTGACCAGACCCTTGGCCTCCAGGACGCGGAGGGACTCGCGGACGACGGTACGGGAGACCTCGAAGCGCTGTCCGATCTCCTCGGGAACGAGCGGACGGTCGGCACCCAGGTCGCCCGAGACGATCATCTGGCCGAGCTGCTGAACGAGTTGGCCATGCAGCCCGCGGCCGCGGCTGCCCGCGGCACGCCGGCCCACCCGGCCCAGCTCGGGGTCCGCGCCCTCCCAGGCGGGAGCCGCGACGCGCTCGACGGCGGGAGCCTCGGCGTAGGGGTAGCGGTCGAGTTCGCCCGGGCCTGCCAGATGGGAGTCGGCGGAGCGGGCGGCGGTCATCATGGTGTGCGCAAGGGTACTCACGGATCCTTTGTCGGCGCCGTCCCCAACTCCCTTGAGGTCTTTGGTGAAAAGCACACGAAAGGGTGATCGCTCACGCCGTCGCAATTGACGCCTTATCGGAAAGAAATGGCCTTTCTCCGGGGAGTTATGCGCAGGTGAGGAACGGAAGGGAACGAACAGTCGTCATCGGACCCTGCCGCGCAGGGTCGTGAGCACATATGCGCACAGCAGGACCGTCAGCGACAACGTCAGCGCCCCGCCCACAGGTTGGACGATCACCCGCGCCGCCGCTGCCACATAACGCCCTCCCCCGAAGGGCCACCGCACCAGGAACACCTCACGCAACCGGACCGGCAGCCCTGCCGCGGCCCGCCCGGACGCCCCCTCCCATACCTTGTGGACGAGGGGTACGACGACGACCGGCACGCCCACCACCGCCGCGAGCCCGGCCGTGGTGGACCGAAACACCCCCGCGGCCAGCACGCCCGCCCACGCGCAGCCGACGACGAACCCGACCCAACTCGCACCCAGCGAAAGCCAGTCCGCGGGAACTCCCGCGACCTCCCGACCGTAGACGAGATAGAGCACCTCGGCGTCACAGCCCACCGCCACGACCGCCAGCACCAGCGCAGTGGCCGCGGCGACGAGGAGCTTCGCGGTGAGCAGCCCCAGCCTCCGGGGCACGGTGCCGCGATCCGCCGCCAGCGCCGGGTGGCGGAACTCGTCCCCGAAGGCCAGCGCACCCAGCAGCCCGGCCCCCAGGGCAGCCGGCGGCAGCGGCACCTGAACCGGCCACGCCGCCAGCAGCCGCGCCTGCGGGGTGTGCCCGACGCGCGCCAGGAGTGCGGCGGTGAGGGCGGACGTGACGAGCACGGCCGCGCAGACGAGAAACGCGGTGCCGACCCCGGCGACGCGCCGGAGTTCGTAGCGCAGGGGGCGGAGGGGGCTGGGGGCGGGGCGGACGGAGATGGGGGGTGGGAGGGTGGGGTGGGAGGGGGAGGGGGAGGGAGGGGAAACATCGACATCACCCGAAGCCGCACCCTCTCCGCCCACGACTCCCCCATCACCTGCGCCCCGCGCCTCCCCCTCTCCCCGACCCCCGACCCCCGCACCCTCGACCACGCCCGAGAGCTCATCACGGCCCCCCGTCACCCCGACGGGGTCGCCCCCGTCGCCTCCTCCGGCCCCGGCCCCCATGTCCCCCACCTCATCGGCGAGTTGGTGCACGAGGACACCGTGACGGAACGCGGCCTCGCCCACTTCGGCGCACGTACTGCCGTACACGAAGAGCCGGTTGCCGCTCTCCTGCATGACCTCGACGGAGCGCTGGGTGGTGCGGGCCTCCTTGGTCAGGAGGGCGGCGAGGCGGGCGGCGTGCGGGGTGCGGACGGCGACGCGGGGGCGCAGGCGGGTGCGGGCGAAGTCGGCGGCCTCCTGGTCGGCGACGAGTCTGCCCTGGTCCAGGGTGACGACCCGGTCGGCGGTGCGCGCGGTTTCCTTGGGGTCGGCGCTGGTCAGCAGGACCGTTCCGCCCTGGGCGGCGTGGGCGCGCAGCATGTCGTGGAGCCAGCGGCTCTCGCGGGGGGTGAGTCCGTCGGCGGGTGCGTCGAGCACCAGGGTGTGCGGGTCCGCGAGCAGGGCGCAGGCAAGGCCCAGTCGGCGGTCCATGCCCCGGGAGAGGGTGCCGAGGCGTTCGTCGCGCAGACTGACCAGGCCGACCACTTCGAGGACTTCGTCGGCCCGCCGGACCGGCACGCCCGCGGCGGCGCACAGCATGCGCAGATGTCCGCGCACGGTGCGGCGGGGGTGGCCCGGGACGTCTCCCATCAGGACGCCGACCTCGCGCGAGGGGTGGGCGATGCGGTGGAGGGGGCGACCTCTGAAGTAGGTGATGCCACGGCCCTGTTGGAGTTCGAGCATGAGTCTCAGTGCCGTGGTCTTGCCCGCGCCCGGCGCTCCGAGCAGCGTGGTGACGCGGCCCGCGTGGGCCTCGAAGGTGAGGTCGTCGAGGGCGGGCGGGAGGTCCTTGCGGGGGATGCTGGTCAGTCCGAAGGCCTGGATCACCCTGAGCAAGATAGCGCTCTATGTCCGTTTTTTCGGGTATCGCGCACCCTCGCGGGAAAGCGTCCCGGCGGGTGGGACGGCTGGGCCCTCTGCCCCGCGAAACTCTCCGGACTCAGACCTCGGGCCGCAGCATGGGCGGGTTGAGCAGGGTCGCACCGCCGGCGCGGAAGAGTTGGGCGGGGCGGCCGCCCTGGCGCGTGGTGGTGCCACCGGTGGGGACCAGGAAGCCCGGGGTCCCCGTCACCTTGCGGTGGAAGTTGCGCGGGTCGAGGGCTACGCCCCATACCGCCTCGTAGACGCGGCGCAGCTCGCCGACGGTGAACTCGGTGGGGCAGAACGCCGTGGCCAGCGACGAGTACTCGATCTTGGACCGGGCCCGCTCCACTCCGTCGGAGAGGATCTGGGCGTGGTCGAAGGCGAGCGGTGCGACGGGTTCGCCGTCGCGGCCGTATCCGCCCTGCTGGAGCAGTTCGTCGACCGGTGCCCAGCGCGCGTTGCTGGCGTCGCCGCCGGCGCGGGGTGCGGGGAGGTCGGGCGCCAGCGCGAGGTGGGCGACGCTGACCACGCGCATGCGGGGGTCGCGCTTGGGGTCGCCGTACGTGGCGAGCTGTTCCAGGTGGGCGCCGTTGTCCTGGGCGGGGGCCGAGGGTTCGTGGGCGCGCAGCCCGGTCTCCTCGGCCAGCTCGCGCGCCGCCGCCTGCGCCAGGTCCTCGTCGGCCCGTACGAAGCCGCCGGGGAGTGCCCACCGCCCCTGAAAGGGCGGCTCACCCCTGCGGACCGCCAGCGCGCACAGGGCATGTCGGCGCACGGTCAGCACGACCAGGTCCACGGTGACGGCGAAGGGCGGAAAGGCTGACGGGTCGTAGGGCATGCCGCGATCATAGTCGTCTGCCTGACGATAAACACACCCTTCGTCGGCCGCATCGGTGGCTGATCCACTTCGGTTCGCCGAGGGCTGTCCGCCCTCTTCCGACGGCTGTCCGATGTCACGTCGTACGAGGTCACACTCCCAGTTGCAGTCCGTCGGCCGCCTCTTCGGCCATGGCGAGGCCCAGTCGGCTGACTCTGACGGAGAAGGGCGCGCCGGCCACCCGCAGTCCGGTCAGACCGATCTCGCCCAGGGGTGCGCTGCGGACGGGGCGCAGGGTGATCGTTCCGGCCGGGGCGTCGGGTCGGATGCCGGCGAGGGTCGTCAGCAGGAGGACCCCGGCAGCGGCCGCGGTCGCGGCGGGACGGCAGGCCGCCGGGTGCGGAAGGGGGGCGCTTCCTTCGGTGCGCTGGTCGCCCGCGTACATCTCGGGCAGGCGGTGTCCGAAGGCGTCGGCCGCCGCCAGGACGCCCTTGAGCAGCGAGCCCGCCTCTCTCTCGTACCCGGCCGCGCTCAGGCCCGCGACCGCGATCGCGGTCTCGTGGACCCGGACGGCCCCGCTGCGGTGGCCGAAGGGATTGTGCGCGGCCTCCTTGGCGCCGAGGCCGCGCAGTCCCCATCCGGAGTCCAGCGCCGGGCTGCCCAGCAGTCGGGCCAGGTGTTCGGTCTGCACCTTGTCGAGCAGACCGGGGGCCAGTTCGCCGCCGCCGAGCAGGCCGGTGTCGAGTAGGTGGGCGGCGGTCGCGCCCAGGTGTGGAACGGTCCGCCCGTCCGGGAGGAGGGCCGCGGGCGGGCGGCCGCCGGACGGGTCGTCGATCCAGAAGTCCCTGCGGAACGTGCCGCGCAGGGTCAGCGCCCAGTGCCGCAGTCCCACGCTTCCCGGTCTGTTGCAGGCGTCGAGGAGGTCGGCGCCGAGCAGGGCCGCGCGGTGGGCCTGCGCCTGGGTCTCGCAGCGGACGGGCCCGCCGGGTTGCGGGTCGCGCAGGTAGGTGCCCTCGTCGACGGCGGTCCGCAACCAGGTCAGGCACCGTTCGGCGGTCGGCAGCAGCTCCTCCGTGTCGGCTTCGGAGAGGCCCCAGCGGCGGGCCTCGGCCAGGAGAACCGGGAAGAGGAGGGTGGCCTCCGTCCCCGTGCATCCCGGGGGCAGATGGGTTCCGGCGTCCCGCCGGGGTCCCGGGATCATGCCGGACCGGGGTCCGTCTCCGGTGAGCTGGGTGCGGGCGAGGGTGCGCAGGGTGCCGGCGGCGAGGCGGGTGCCGAGGGGCAGTGTCATCCGGGCTGCCGTGAGGGCCTCGGCCGGGGCGAGGCCGCAACGCCAGGGTGCCCCGGCGGCCAGGTGCATGTCCGTCGGGTGTGCCGGGTCGCGCACCAGCAGGGCCCGGAGGTCGTCGATGCTGGTCCGCAGGAGTGCCTCGGCCCGAGGGTCGTCGCCGCTCGCCCTGGCGGATGCCAGCGGGCTGGTCGCCGTACGCCCGGCGGAGCGGACGGGCCCGCTTCCTTCCGACCGTGCCCGCAGCTCGATCGACGCGGTGCCGCCCGGCGGGATGTCCACTTCCCAGCGGAGCAGTCCCGCGGACGCGAGGGCGTCGGCGGGTGGCGGATCGGCCGTCACGGAGGAGGTGCCCGTGGGGGACGACCAGCGCAGCCCGGAGTCGTGGACGGTGGCGGGCAGTTCGGGTCCGGTCGTGCCGGCGGCGATCGACCCCAGGTCG
The DNA here is from genome assembly GCF_055580085.1 of Streptomyces sp. NPDC032126. Taxonomy (NCBI): domain Bacteria; kingdom Bacillati; phylum Actinomycetota; class Actinomycetes; order Kitasatosporales; family Streptomycetaceae; genus Streptomyces; species Streptomyces sp. NPDC032126. The sequence goes on along the minus strand of NZ_JBVIMA010000001.1, from coordinate 90,831 downwards.
GCGAGGTCGGTGCCGAGGGCCACTTCGACCGGCAGTCGCAAGGGGCGGAGTGCGGAGCTGCGGAGCGTGATGCGTTCCGTGCCGTCCGCCGCACGGGTCCGGTCCACGACGATGTCCGGGTCCGGGCCGCCGTGCGGGGAGGTCCGCAGGATGGCCACGAAGCGGGCCCGGTCGGTCGAGGTCATCCGGGCCTGGATCGCGAGCGGTTCGCGTCCGGCGATCCGCAGGAGGCAGCGGGACAGGATGCGCCGGCCCGCCCGGTAGAACCCTTCCAGCCCGTGCCCGGTCAGCTGGCCCTCCGGCGGGGAGATGGCCAGGGCGGGCAGGGCCACACAGATCAGCGCGGTGTGGCAGGGAGGCAGGTCCGGCGCAGGGCGAGACGACGCGGGCGCGGGTGCCGGGGGCACGCCCCGGGCCGACGGGGCCGCCGGTGTGGGTGATGCCTGGAAGGTTCCTCGAAAAGGGGTGGGCGCGCTCGGAGCTTCTCGGGGTGCCGCAGTGGTGGTGGAACGGCCTTGCCCTCCGGTGGAGGAGGGCGCCACGTCGTCAGGGGCGCTGTCGGTGACGAGCCGACCGGGCGGCGGCTGCTGTTCCGCGGGCGCCGGGATCCGGTGAACGCCATCGGCGAGGCCGGGCACGCCCTCGGAGAGCCGTCCCTTCGGCACTCCGTTCTGGCCGGGGTTCGGCACGGGCCGACCAGGGGCGAGGCAGTCGTCGGAGGAGGGCGGAGTCGGCTGGTGCATGCGGTGGCTTCTGCTGCTCTCTGTGGGCCCCGGGCGGGTGGCGCTCCGAGGGGTGGCTCCGACCGGACGGGTGCGGTGGGGCGGCGCGATCCGTGCAGGTGTTCCGCCACTCAGGTGAACGGGACGGGACTCCCCCAGGTCACGCCCGTGCCGCCACAGCCCCACCGAATGGCGGGCACCCGCACCGACGACCGCGGCAAGCCGTCGGGGAATACGGGTGCAGCCGCTCATCCCGTCCCCCTCGTGTCGTCGTCGCCGGCCGGGCGCCTCCCTTCCGCCTGGCCACCGCGTCGCCAAGTGGTTCCTTTTCCGGTGGGGTGCGGCCCGGTCGTACCGCGTCCGGGTGCTGCGGGGCGGCTTCCGCCCGTGGACGGCGTACGAGGACGCCGTCCACGCGCGCCCGTCGCGCGTGTTTCTTCGGTGGAGCGAACGGGGGCCTTGGCCAGGCGGATGCGGCGGGCCGGCGTGTGCGGTGCGTTTCGTCCCGCGCGTTCCGCGCGCAGGCAGCGGCGGACCGACTCCGGGTCCAGTCCCTCGTTGCACGCCTGGTGCAGGAGACGGGCGAAGAGATATCCGGGGTCCGCTCCCAGGGCCATGGCCAGGGCTTCCCGTGCCTCCAGTTCGTCGCCGCTCGACCAGGCGACCCAGCCGGCGAGGGTGAGGGGCGCTGCGGCGTGTTCGAGGTAGGGGCCGACGCAGCGGCGGGCGAGGGCCCGCCAGAGGCGGAGGGCGGGTGCGGCCTCCTCGCCCTCCATCCACTCGGCGGCGCGGTCGCGTGTCGTGCGGTCCTGGAGGCCGAGGATCAACGTGGCGGCCTCGTCGAGGCCGAGCAGTTCGTCATCACGGCGGTCCGCCGCCTGCGGGCCGGACGCGGCCGGTGCTTCGGCGAAGCGCCTCAAGAGCTTGCCGGCCAGGTCCATGGTCTCCTCGGCCACCTGGATGCGGCCGGCGTCGTCGAGGATCCTGGGGACAATCTTCATGCCGGCGGTGTCGAGCGCGATCTCCTGGGCCGGGGCGACGGAGGTCTCCAGGGGCAGCAGGCGCGCCCTCAGCTCGCGCAGGGTGCCCCGGACCTGGATGCCGGCGTAGGTGGCGGCCGCGGCCAGGACGGAGGTGCCGGGCAGTCCCATCGGCTGGCCGTCGTCCGGGCAGCATCCCTCGCCCGCGCAGCAGTACGACCAGAAGCGGCCGCCGGAGATGCACAGGGCCTCGATCACGGGGACGTCGAGGTGGCCGCATTCGACCCGGAGCTGCTGGGCGAGCCGCCGCAGGCGCTCCATCACGTCGCGGCCCGACTCGCCCTTCGCCGGTTCCTGGCAGAGGTAGGCGACGATCTGGTGCGGGCGTGCTCCTCTGCGCGCGCCGCCCGTCACGAGCCCGTGGGCGAGTTGCCGGGCGACCGCCTCCCAGTCGTCGGGGTTCGCGGGGATACCCAGCCGGGCTCGGCCGCCGAACCGGCCGCGTCCGCCTCGGTCGTCGTGCAGGGAGACCAGGACGATGCTGTCCTCGGGCCGGTATCCGAGCAGGTAGGGAAGTGCGTCGGCCAGTTCGGCGGGGGTGCGCAGAGTGACCTGATGGGCACCGGCGCCGGTGCCGAACGTCGCCGCGCCGTCGAACGGTCCGTGGCCCTCGTACGCGGGTTCTTGAGGGTCGGGCCGCCCTGCGTAGGGGGTGTCCGTCTCGTGCGCCGCGTCTCCGCCGCCGGGTGCGCATCCGTCACGTCCGGAGATGTCACCGTTGTCGAAGGATCCTGTGGTTTCGCCGTGATTCGTCATGCGGAGACGATCTCGCGGATCGCGAGGCTCCGCTTGAGCCTGTGGATAACTCCCGCCAGGGACACGTCATTCCCCCGCTGCGCCGACCGGTCCGCCGCGTCGGCGCCCCGTTTGTCCACAACCCTCACCGGCTCACGACCGGATTGTCGGTGCCGTCCTGTTGTATGGACGCATGGAGCACACGAGCAACGCGGATCTCCGGTCGGAGGCCGACACGGTCCTCGCCCGCCTCGTCGGGGACGCCACGGGCACCGCCCGGCTGCGCGAGGACCAGTGGCGGGCGATCGAGGCACTGGTGGCCGAGCGGCGCCGGGCCCTGGTCGTCCAGCGGACGGGATGGGGCAAGTCCGCGGTCTATTTCGTGGCGACCTCCCTGCTGCGGGCACGCGGCTCGGGCCCGACGGTGATCGTCTCTCCACTGCTGGCGCTGATGCGCAACCAGGTCGAGGCCGCGGCGCGGGCGGGCATCCACGCGCGGACCATCAACTCCTCGAACACGGAGGAGTGGGAGAACGTCCAGGACGAGATCGCCGCGGGCCGGGTCGATGTGCTGCTCGTCAGCCCGGAGCGGCTGAACAACCCCGACTTCCGTGATCAGGTGCTGCCGCGGCTGGCCGCCGCGACCGGGCTGCTCGTGGTGGACGAGGCCCACTGCATCTCCGACTGGGGCCATGATTTCCGCCCGGACTACCGGCGTCTGCGGACGATGCTCACCGATCTCCCGTCCGGTGCGCCCGTGCTCGCGACGACCGCGACCGCCAACGCGCGCGTGACGGCGGACGTCGCCGAGCAGCTCGGTACGGGTGGGGCGTCGGACGCGCTGGTGCTGCGCGGTCCGCTCGACCGGGAGAGCCTGAGTCTCGGTGTGCTGCGACTGCCGGACGCGGCGCACCGGATGGCCTGGCTCGCCGACCACTTGAACGACCTGCCGGGGTCGGGCATCGTCTACACGCTCACCGTGGCCGCCGCCGAGGAGGTCACGGCGTTCCTGCGGCAGCGCGGCCACATCGTCGCCTCGTACACGGGCCGGACGGAGAACGCCGACCGGCAGCAGGCCGAGGACGACCTGCTCACCAACAAGGTCAAGGCCCTGGTCGCGACCTCCGCGCTCGGCATGGGGTTCGACAAGCCCGACCTCGGCTTCGTCGTGCACCTCGGCTCGCCCTCCTCGCCCATCGCCTACTACCAGCAGGTGGGCCGCGCCGGACGCGGTGTGGAGCACGCGGAGGTGCTGCTCCTGCCGGGCAAGGAGGACGAGGCGATCTGGGAGTACTTCGCCTCACTGGCCTTCCCCTCCGAGGACCTCGTCCGGCGCACGCTCGACGTCCTCGCGCGCGCGGAGGGGCCGATGTCGCTGCCGGCCCTGGAGCCCCTGGTGGAGCTGCGCCGCTCACGTCTGGAGACCATGCTCAAGGTCCTCGACGTCGACGGCGCGGTCCGGCGCGTCAAGGGCGGCTGGGTCGCCACCGGGCGGCCGTGGACGTACGACACCGAGCGGTACACGTGGGTCGCCCGCCAGCGTGCGGCGGAGCAGCAGGCGATGCGCGACTACGCGACGACGAGCGGCTGCCGAATGGAGTTCCTGCAGCGCCAGTTGGACGACGAGGGCGCCAAGTCCTGCGGCCGCTGCGACAACTGCGCCGGGCCGCGCTTCACCGCCGACACGTCTGTGGCCGCCCTGGACGCCGCGCGCGTCGATCTCGGCCGGGCCGGCGTCGAGGTGGAGCCCCGCAAGATGTGGCCGACCGGGCTGTCGGCGGTCGGCATGGATCTCAAGGGGCGCATTCCGGTCGGTGAACAGGCCGGGTCGGGGCGGGCCCTGGGGCGGCTGTCGGACATCGGCTGGGGCAACCGGCTCCGTCCGATACTCGCACCTCAGACACCGGACGGGCCGGTCCCGGAGGATGTGGCGCGTGCCGTGGTGGGCGTGCTGGCCGACTGGGCGAAGGGTCCGGGCGGCTGGGTCTCGGGCGCGGCGGACGCCCCGCCGCGTCCGGTGGGTGTGGTCACGGTCGCCTCGCGGAGCAGGCCGCGGCTGATCGGCTCGCTGGGCGCGCACATCGCGAACGTGGGCCGGCTGCCGGTGCTCGGTGCGGTGGAGTACATCGGGGACGCCCCGCCTCGTTCCCGGAGCAACAGCGCCCAGCGACTCAAGGCGTTGGACGGCGCTCTGGGCGTGCCGCCCGGCCTGGCTGCCGCTCTCGCGGCGAACCCGGGTCCTGTCCTGCTCGTGGACGACTTCACGGAGACCGGGTGGACACTCGCCGTAGCGGCCCGGTTGCTGCGGCGTGCGGGGGCGGGAGGGGTGCTGCCGCTCGTGCTGGCCGTCCAGGGCTGATCGCACCGGCCACTCCCCCAGGCACCTGCGTCTCAGGGGTGTTCACCAGCCGTTGTTCCGGGCGCCTCAGGCGTGGCATCCGGCCACTCCGGGTAGTGATATTTGCCACGTACCACTGCATACCCCTCGGTGGCCCCATTTGCTCGTTGCCGCATCCAAGTTCGAAAGGAAGAATTGAGTTCCGCTCCCCGCACGGCTCGCCCCGTGGTCCGGCAGGGCTCTGCTGCGGTGTGCGGTCCCCCGAATCCGACCCGCCCGCTGTGTGGGCCGTAGCCGAAGGGAGGATCGTGACCTTCGGATTCGCTCCGTCCTCGGCGGCATCGTTGTCGACGTCCACGTCCGCCGCTTCCACCAACCGCCTGCTCGAACCCGCCGAATGGGCCGCGGCCGGCATTCCGCTGCTGCGCAACCCACGGGAAGTCGTCAGCAGTCTGCACGCCCGGCATCGTCCCCGGCCCGCCACCGCGGTCGTGGCCGTGCTCGATCCGGACGAGCGGGTGCGGGCGAGCGCGTCGTTCGCGCGGCGTTCGGGGCCGGCGGACGGGTGGGTGTTCCGCAACGCCCTGCTCGCGCAGCTGCGCCGTGTCATTCCGCACGACCTGCGGCGGCGTACGCCGGTGCGCACCGCCGTGCTGCTCTACTGCCGTGAGGGCGACGGGCGTTGGACGGAGGAGGACGGCGCTCTGATGTGGGGCCTGCGGGACGCGTGCACGTTGCACGGGCTGCGCTGCGGGGCGTACATCACGCTGACTCAGGACGGCTGGCAGGTCCTCGGCGAGGGCCGTGGCGGCCGTCGCCCGAACACGGATTCGCCCCCGGAGCCCTTCGCGCTCTCCGAGGTGCCGCCCCCCACCCGCATGGGCGGCGCGGCCTCGGACGTCCTGCGCCGCGCGGCCGCCCGCTGAGGGAAGGGCACCGGCCCGCGGCGGTCCACTCCGCACGACGGGCCGGTACGGTCCATCGCGCGGCCGTACGTCACCCGACCGCGCGGCGGTGACCGTACGACGTACGTCCCGCTCCAGGAGGTGGAGCGGCGTCAGCGCCTCGCACGGCGTCCCCCGCCCGAGCGGCATCGGGGCTCCTCATCCGGGCACGCCGAAGTGCGCGTACGCCACGATCCCGTCGCGTACGCGCCAACCCCGCGGCAGCATCCCGACGTCGGCGCCGGACCGCCCGCCGCGGTGGTGGAGGCGGCTCAGACTCCGGCGCCGAGCACCGCGTTGATCTGCTCCGGGTCACCGCAGACGATCAGCAGGGCACCGGCCCGGGTGAGGGCCAGGGGCAGCACGGTGGAAGCGGCCGCGTCGGAACCGCCGTTGACGGCGACCACGACGACGGGACGTTCGGCGGCCCGGCTCGCGGCGGCGCCGTCCATGTAGAAGACGTCGTCCCGCGCGTCGTGCTGCGCCCAGTAGGACGCGTCACCGAAGGAGAGTTCGTGGGTGGCCCACGGGTGCTGCTCGCCGGTGGTGATCACCAGCACGTCCCCGGGGGCACGGCCGGATTCCAGCAGCAGGTCCACGGTCTCCTCGGCGGCGTCCAGCGCGCCCTCGGCCGAGGCCGGGATCAGCTGGATCTGCGGAGCCGTCGAGTCGGACGCGGGAGCGGCCGGGGCCTGCGGCCCGGGCTTGGCGGGGGCGGTGTCCCGGGGGGTGCGCTGCACCGGGGGCGCGGGCCGGAGAGGACCGGGGCGACCGGGTCGCGACGGGGCCGCGGGACGCGGGCCGGGTACGGGGCGGGGGGTCGGCGCGGTGCGGCCGCTGGCCGGAGTGGCGCGGGGACCCTGGGCACTCTCGTGAATCTGAGGCTCCTCGGGAATGAGAGGCATGGGCTGATATTTATCAAACATTGGTGCGGCTCGCGCCAGTGGGTGGCACTGCAGTGCGAGCGGACGCGTCAGAAGTCGAAGCCGAGTTGGCCATCGATCTCCGGAACGCTTCCATCCGCCCAGCTGCGGGCTTTCTTGAGGTGCCGCCACTGGGGCAGCGCATCAAGATACGCCCACGACAACCGGTGGTACGGGGTGGGGCCCCGCTCCTCCAGTGCGGCCTTGTGCACGGGGGAGGGATACCCGGCATTGTCCGCGAAACCGAAGTCTGCATGGTCGATACCCAGTTCGGCCATCATTTTGTCGCGCTGGACCTTGGCGATCACCGAGGCCGCCGCGACCGCCACGCAGGACCGGTCGCCCTTGATCACCGTGCGCACCCGCCAGGGCGCGCCGAGATAGTCGTGCTTGCCGTCGAGGATGACGGCGTCGGGGCGGATCGGCAGGGCTTCCAGGGCACGGACGGCCGCGAGCCGCAGGGCGGCCGTCATGCCCAGGCCGTCGATCTCCTCCGGGGAGGAGTGCCCCAGGGCGTACGACGTCACCCACGTGCGCAGTTCCTCGGCGAGCACGGTGCGCCGCTTGACGGTGAGCAGTTTGGAGTCGGTGAGTCCCGCGGGCGGTCGGCGCAGTCCGGTGACCGCCGCGCAGACGGTGACGGGTCCGGCCCAGGCGCCGCGGCCCACTTCGTCGACACCGGCGATGATCTTCGCTCCGGTCGTGGCGCGGAGGGAACGCTCGACGGTGTGGGTGGGCGGTTCGTACGGCATGGCGCCCTTAGCCTACGCCGCCGAGATCCCCGCGCGACACCCGGCCCACCCCGTCACCCCGCGAGGCACCCGGCGCCCGCCCGGACGGGCGCCGGACCATGATCAGGAGGCTTCCGGCCGCAGCAGCGGCAGCATGAGCTGGTCGATCATCTCGTCGAGTTCCTGATCGCTCCATTCGCATCCGCGCATCTTGGATCGGTACATCATCATGGCCGGTATGGCGTCGAAGACATAGCTGTTCACGGCGTCGGCCCGCACCTCGCCTCGCTCAACTCCCCTGCCGATGACCTCATGCAGGAGTCTGACGGTCGGCTCCACGACACCTTCGACGATCAGCCCGTGGAAGCGCTCCGCCTGCATCGGGTCGCATTCGTGAATCACGGAGCGAATGGCGGAGCCGGGCCGGGAGAACATGGCGTCGCGCGCCCTGCGGCACAGCACGACCAGGTCCGCGCGCACGCTCCCCAGGTCCGGCACCTCGTCCATGCGCGGCAGCCCGGCCTGGAGGGCGTCCGCGACGAGGTCCTCCTTCGACGACCAGCGCCGGTAGACGGCCGCCTTGCCGGTCTGGGCACCGGCGGCGACACCCTCCATCGTCAGGCCGTTCCAACCGACGGTGCCGAGTTGCTCCAGCGCGGCGTCGAGGATCGCGCGTTCGAGCACTGCGCCGCGCCGGCGAGGGGAGGCCGCCTGAGCGGAAGCGGCCGTCCAGCGCGAAGTAACCATCCGAGTCTCTCCAGAGGGCGAACGAAAACGGGGATTCCGGGGAAGGGGAATCGTCGGGCGGCAGCGACGGGGACGCGCCGACACACGGCGCCTTAAGTGAACGCTTGCGTTCACTAGTGGGGACTCACTACCGTTGACGCGGCAGTGAACGCGAGCGTTCACTAACGCACTTGTGGGGGACCCATAGTGACAACCTCTCAGTTGATTAAGGACCAGAAGCCAGGTGCGGCCCGCCGGGCGGGGCATCCCGGCATCGCGCTCACCGTCATCGCGGCCTGCCAGCTCATGGTGGTACTCGACGCGACGATTGTGAACATCGCGCTCCCGCACATTCAAGACGCCCTGGAGTTCAGTACCACCGACCTCACCTGGGTGGTCAGCGCCTACACGCTCACCTTCGGCGGTCTGCTGCTGCTCGGCGCGCGGGCCGGTGACATCCTCGGTCGGCGCCGGGTGTTCGCGGCCGGCATCCTGCTGTTCACCTTCGCCTCGCTGCTGGGCGGACTGGCCCAGGAGCCTTGGCAGTTGCTGGCCGCACGCGCGCTGCAGGGCGTGGGTGGCGCGATCGCCTCGCCCACGGCGCTGGCGCTCATCACCACCACCTTCCCCGAAGGCCCGGAACGGAACCGGGCCTTCGGTGTCTTCGCCGCCGTGTCCGCGGGCGGCGGCGCCATCGGTCTGCTCGCCGGCGGCATGCTCACCGAGTGGCTCAACTGGCGCTGGGTGCTCTTCGTCAACGTGCCCATCGGTGTACTGATCGTGGCTCTCACCCCGGTGTACATCAGCGAGTCCGAACGCCATCCGGGGCGCTTCGACATAGCGGGCGCGCTCACCTCGACCGCGGGCATGGCGTCCCTGGTGTACGGCTTCCTCCGAGCCGCCGAGGAGGGCTGGAAAGACGGCCTGACGCTCGCGTCCTTCGGTGCCGCGCTGGTGCTGCTGCTGGCCTTCGTGTTCACCGAGATGCGGGCGAAGGAGCCGATCACCCCGCTGAAGATGTTCGCCGACCGCAACCGCTCCGGCACGTACGTGATCATGCTGAGCCTCGCCGCGGCCATGTTCGGCATGTTCTTCTACATCGTGCTGTTCGTGCAGAACGTGCTGGGCTACAGCCCCATCAAGGCGGGCATCGCCTTCCTGCCCGTGACGGTCGCCATCGCGGTCGGTGCGGGTCTGTCGCAGCGGTTCCTGCCCTCGCTGGGCCCCAAGCCGTTCATGGTCGTCGGCTCGGCGCTCGTGGTGGTCGGACTGACCTGGCAGAGCTTCATCAGCCCCGACAGCTCCTACGTGGGCGGGGTGCTCGGTCCGATGGTGGTGTTCGGCTTCGGCATGGGGCTGAACTTCGTGACCGTGACGGTGACGGCGGTCTCCGGCGTCGCCGCGCACGAGGCGGGGGCTGCTTCCGGGCTCCTCAACGCCACCCAGCAGGTGGGTGGTTCGCTCGGCCTGTCGATCCTCACGACGGTGTTCGGCACGGCCAGCAAGGACGAGGCGGAGAAGCAGATTCCGCAGTTCATGGCCGACGGCTCGGCGGAACAGAAGGCCGACTTCGCCCAGACCCATCAACTGCCCGCGCCGTGGGGGCACCAGGTTCTCGCGGAGGGCATCGCCACGGCCTTCCTCCCGGCCGCGGCGATGGCCGTAGTCGCCCTGGGGACGGCGTGGTTCGTCATCCGGGTGCGCAAGAGCGACCTGGAGGCCCTGGCCGGCACGGCGGGGCCGATGGCCGGCTGACGACGAGGCGGCACCGGCCGCCCGCCGGACGCGTCCGCGGAGGGACACCCTCGGGGTGCCCCCGCGGAGGCACCGCCGGCCCGAACAGGACCGCGGATGGCCAGGCCCTGTCCGCAGGACAGACGCCAAGGACAGCAGCCCGGCCATTCGCACGACGACCAACCCAGCCATCCGCACCACCGCCAGCCCGGCCATCCGCACCACGACCGGGCCGGCCGTCCGCACCACCACGAGCCCGTCTATCCGCACCACCGCCATGGCAGCAAGAATCCGCCCCGGCATCGCCCGGACCACCGCCCCGACCGCATGACCACCCCCAGCGCCCTCTCACGACCACTCCCCCGCCGGCCGCACATCGCACAGCGGATGCCCGAAGAACGACCGGCCGGTCACGCAGAGTTCCCATCGAGCACACAGAGTTTCATTGAGCGGGAAGCAGCGACACCCCGCGACTGGATCGACGAGCCGGAACCGCCGTCAGCCGTTCGTGGGCACCCAGTCGGGCAGCGCCTCGGTGCGCTCGATCCACGCGGCCGGCGGAGCCCCCGCCTTGCCGCCCGCGAGCACTCCGCCCACGATCGCGCAGGTCGTATCCACATCGCCGCCGACCTGCGCGGTCGTCCAGAAGGCCGTTTCGAAGTCGCCCAGCGCTCGCGCGGCCGACCAGAGGGCGAAGGGGACCGTGTCATGGGCGGTCGTCCGCCGTCCGCAGCCGAGGACGGCCGCGACGGTGGCCGCGTCGCCGTAGTCGAGCATGTCCCGGGCGCGTCGCAGCCCGGCGCCCACCGCGCTCTTCGGCACCAGGGCGACGACACCGTCCAGCAGCCCCTCGGCGCTGGGTGGACCGCCGGGAGCGGCGGCCAGCGCGGCGGCCGCGGCGACGGCCATGGCCCCGACCACGGCCTCCCGGTGCTGATGCGTGGGATAGGCGGAGATCTCCGCCTGGTGGGTGGCCTGCTCGGGGTCGTCGGCGTACCAGGCGCCCAGCGGGGCGATCCGCATGGCAGCGCCGCTGCCCCAGGAGCCCTGCCCCTTGAAGAGGGCGGAGGACAGCTCGCGCCAGTCGCCGCCCTCCCGGACGAGTCGCAGCAGCCGGCTGACCGCGGGGCCGTACCCCCGGTCGAAGTCGTGATGCTCGGCGAAGGAGCGGGCCAGGGCGTCCTGGTCGATGCGCCCGTGAGTGGCGAGGACGGCGGCCACGGAGCAGGCCATCTCCGTGTCGTCCGTCCACTGCCAGATCCCGGACGGCAGCTCACGGCGCTTGAGCAGCGGGTAGTTCTCCGGCACGAAGAACTGGGAACCGAGCGCGTCTCCCACGGCGAGTCCGCGCAGGCTGGCGAGGGCGCGCTCCAGGCGCCCTTCGGAAGAGGAGTGAGAGGTCATCGATCTGCCACTCTATCCGGTGATTCCGTACGGTTCCGGATCTCGCCAGCGGTCGAACGGCCGGTCCAGTGTGTACTTGCCGTCGTCGCCGAGAACGAGCATCCGCATCTCGGCGTTCCCCGGGTTCGACAGGGACTCGAACTCGGCGACCGTCCAGTGGAACCAGCGCATGCAGAACAGGCGCATGGCCAGGCCGTGGGTGACGAGCAGGACGTTGGGCGGATGGTCCGGTGCCTCGAAGCTGCGGAACAGGCTCTCCAGGAAGCCGCCGACACGGTCGTAGACGTCGGCGCCGCTCTCGCCCTGGGCGAACCGGTAGAAGAAGTGCCCGTAGGCGTCGCGGTACGCCTTCTGCAGGCGCACGTCGTCCCGGTCCTGCCAGTTCCCCCAGTCCTGCTCGCGCAGCCGGGGCTCCTCGCGCACGCGTATGAGCTCGGGGTCGAGGTGGAAGGCCCGCAGGGTCTCGTGGGTGCGCCGGTACGGGGAGACGTAGACGCTCACTCGGTCTCGGCCGAACACCTCCCGGAGCCGTTTACCGGTCTCCTCGGCCTGCTGCCAGCCTCGCTCGGTCAGCGCGAGCGCGTGGTCGGGCTCCCGCTCGTAGACGGTGTCATCAACATTGCCCGTTGACTCCCCGTGTCGGACAAGGACGATGCGCCGTGGTCGTGCCATGCCAAAACCCTAGATCGGTCGGCGGCTCTTCGAGCACCCGTACGGGTCCCATACGGCGTACGTCACACAGATCGTGCACCGGAGGTCACCCAACGGCACACAGGAACGCGCTCTTCGGCAGTCCGGAGATCACACCGTCCAGGCGGGTTCGAGCTCTACGATGTCGCCGGTGAGGGAGGAGACGTCCGCCTCGATCTGGGCGCGCAGGGCGAGCCGCTCCACGCGTTCGGTGCGGTACTTGCCGTGCTCGGCCTCCGAGCGCCACATCGACAGCACCAGGAACTCGTGCCCCGGCGCCTCGGCGAACAGGCCCCGGATCATGCCGGGCGAGCCGGCCATGGCGGGGTTCCACACCTTCTCCTGCATCAAGGTGAAGTGCTCGGCGCGCTCCTCGTGGACCCGGCACAGGGCGGCCCGCAGCAGGTCGGCGTCCGTGAAGCGCGGCTCGAAGCCGGTCTTCACGTCGAAGCGGTAGTCGAAGAGTCTGACCTGCGCGTCCTTGTACGTGCCCGCCTGGGCCGCCGCGAGGCGGTCATGGGAACGCGCCATGAAGGAGTCGTAGAAGGCGCGGCTCTCCCAGAAGGCGAAGACATGGGCGACGGACGGGTGAGCCCTGCTCCAGCCCCCGCCCTGTCCGCGAAATCCCGGCTCCCCCAGAAGCCCCGCCCACTTCCGCTGCCCCCGCTCGAAACCGCGGCGGTCCACCACGGTGCAGCGAATCCACTTGACCAGCACCGCGCCATGGTAAGGCCACGGGGCGTGGCGCCGGTCACTCTCGGTCCGAGAGCGGGCACGCGCACGCGCACGCGTGCGTGGCAGGATGGACAACCTGCCCGGATGCGTGGGCAGTTCAGGCTGAGGGGCGATGGGGAGAACGGGGAAGGGGAAGCCTGGTGAACGGCCTCAACAAGGGGATACGCAAGGTCGAGATCGCGCTGAAGTGGGATCCGAGCCCGGCGGGCCAGCCGCCCACCGATCTCGACATCGTGGCCGCCACGTTCCTGCAGAGCGATCCGCACGGCGCGCCCGCTTATGTGGTGCATTTCGGCAGCAGGTCGCCCGACGGCACGATCTATCTCAACCGGGACAGCAAGGACGGCAAGGGGTTCGGCTGGGACGAGGTGATGACGGTCGAGCTGGACCGTCTGGACGCCCGGTACGCGCGCGTGGTGGTCGGTGTGATCATCCAGCAGGGTGCCGCGCATCGCACGTTCGTCAGCGTGCTCAATCCGGCGTTCCGGATCCGTGAGGGCTACTCCGTGCTGTCCGAGGGCACGTTCGGCCATGTGCTCGGTGCCACGGCCGCCACGATCGCGGAGTTCGAGCGCGACGGATCCGACGGGTGGCTCTTCGGCGACGGCGTGTGGGGCTTCGAGGACGATCCGGCGACCTTCACCCGGGTCATGGGACAGCCCCACGACTCCTGACACGCGTACGCGTGCAGCACGGGGCTGTTTGGACACCCGACGCGCCGGGGGGGGGGGGGGGGGGGGGGGGGGGGGGGGGGGGGGGGGGGGGGGGGTTGGGGGGGGGGGGGGGGGGGGGGGGGGGGGGGGGGGTTTTGGTC
>NZ_JBVIMA010000001.1:0-77285 GCF_055580085.1 Streptomyces sp. NPDC032126 | reverse complement strand
TCGTCCGCCAGGTCCACCCCCCCCCCCCTCCCCCCCTCTTCCCCCCCCCCCCCCCCCCCCCCCCCTACCCCCCCCCCCCCCCCCCCCCCCCCCCGGCCGGGTCATTCACGCCCGTACGGCGTGCCCTTGATCAGCTGCAGCCGCTCGTCGAGCCGCAGCCCTCGCAGATGTAGCAGGAGCCGGCCCGCTGCATCTTGGTGCCGCAGGAGAAGCACAGCGGAGCGTCCGCCTGGATGCCCAGCTGCATCTCCACCAGCTCGGCGCTGGTGTGGGCCTGCTTCGGGGCGGGCGCGGCCGTCTCGGCGGACGCCTTCGGGGTGGCGACGGCCTTCAGGTCCGTCTGCCGCGGCGCGGACTGCGCCAGGCCCTCGACGTCGACGTCCTCCTCGGTCGGCTCGTAGGAGCCGGTCTCCAGGTGGCGCTGGCGCTCCTCGGCGGAGTGGATGCCGAGTGCGGAGCGCGTCTCGAAGGGCAGGAAGTCCAGTGCCAGGCGGCGGAAGATGTAGTCGACGATCGACTGCGCCATCCGCACGTCGGGGTCGTCCGTCATACCGGCCGGCTCGAAGCGCATGTTGGTGAACTTCGAGACGTACGTCTCCAGCGGCACGCCGTACTGAAGGCCGACGGAGACGGCGATCGAGAAGGCGTCCATCATGCCCGCGAGGGTCGAGCCCTGCTTCGACATCTTCAGGAAGACCTCGCCGAGACCGTCGTCCGGGTAGGAGTTGGCGGTCATGTAGCCCTCGGCGCCGCCGACCGTGAAGGACGTGGTGATGCCGGGGCGGCCCTTGGGGAGGCGCTTGCGGACGGGGCGGTACTCGACCACCTTCTCGACCGCGGTGCGGATCGTCTCCTCGGCCTTCTCCGTGATCTCGGCCTTCTCCTTCTCCTTGGTCTTCGCGGAGAGCGGCTGGCCGACCTTGCAGTTGTCGCGGTAGATGGCGAGCGCCTTGACGCCAAGCTTCCATGCCTCGAAGTAGATCTCCTCGACCTCCTCGACGGTCGCCGTCTCCGGCATGTTGACCGTCTTGGAGATGGCGCCGGAGATCCACGGCTGGATCGCGGCCATCATGCGGACGTGGCCCATCGGGGAGATGGCGCGCTCGCCCATGGCGCAGTCGAACACCTCGTAGTGCTCGTGCTTGAGGCCGGGGGCGTCGATCACATTGCCGTTCTCGGCGATGTGGGCGACGATCGCCTCGATCTGCTCCTCCTGGTAGCCCAGGCGGCGCAGGGCCTGCGGCACGGTGCCGTTGACGATCTGCATCGAGCCGCCGCCGACGAGCTTCTTGAACTTGACCAGGGCGAGGTCGGGCTCGACACCGGTGGTGTCGCAGGACATCGCCAGGCCGATGGTGCCGGTCGGGGCGAGGACGGACGCCTGGGAGTTACGGAAACCGTTCTTCTCACCGAGGCGCAGGACGTCCTGCCAGGCCTCCGTGGCGGCGGCCCACACCGGGGTGTCCAGGTCGTCCATGCGCACGGCCGTGCCGTTGGCGTCGGCGTGCTGCTTCATGACGCGCTGGTGCGCGTCGGCGTTGCGCGCGTAGCCGTCGTACGGGCCGACGACCGAGGCCAGTTCGGCGGAGCGGCGGTAGGCCGTACCCGTCATCAGGGAGGTGATGGCGCCGGCGAGGGCGCGGCCGCCGTCGGAGTCGTAGGCGTGGCCGGTGGCCATCAGCAGGGCGCCGAGGTTGGCGTAGCCGATGCCGAGCTGGCGGAACGCGCGCGTGTTCTCGCCGATCTTCTGGGTCGGGAAGTCCGCGAAGCAGATGGAGATGTCCATCGCCGTGATGACGAGCTCGACGACCTTCTGGAAGCGCTCGGCCTCGAAGGACTGGGTGCCCTGGCCGTCGTCCTTCAGGAACTTCATCAGGTTCAGCGAGGCCAGGTTGCAGGACGTGTTGTCCAGGTGCATGTACTCGCTGCACGGGTTCGACGCGGTGATCCGGCCGGACTCGGGGCAGGTGTGCCAGTTGTTGATGACGCCGTCGTACTGGATGCCGGGGTCGGCGCAGGCCCAGGCGGCTTCGGCGATCTTGCGGAAGAGGGCCTTGGCGTCGACCTCCTCGATCACCTCACCGGTCATCCGCGCGCGCAGGCCGAACTTGCCGCCCTGCTCGACGGCCTGCATGAACTCGTCGTTCACGCGGACCGAGTTGTTGGCGTTCTGGTACTGGACGGAGGTGATGTCGTCGCCACCGAGGTCCATGTCGAAGCCCGCGTCGCGCAGGACGCGGATCTTCTCCTCTTCCTTGACCTTGGTCTCGATGAAGTCCTCGATGTCGGGGTGGTCCACGTCGAGGACGACCATCTTGGCGGCGCGGCGGGTGGCGCCACCGGACTTGATGGTGCCGGCGGAGGCGTCGGCGCCACGCATGAAGGAGACCGGGCCGGAGGCGTTGCCACCGGAGGAGAGCAGCTCCTTGGAGGAGCGAATGCGGGAGAGGTTCAGGCCGGCGCCCGAGCCGCCCTTGAAGATCATGCCCTCTTCCTTGTACCAGTCGAGGATCGACTCCATGGAGTCGTCGACGGACAGGATGAAGCAGGCGGAGACCTGCTGGGGCTGGGGCGTGCCGACGTTGAACCAGACGGGGCTGTTAAAGCTGAAGATCTGGTGCAGGAGGGCGTACGCCAGCTCGTGCTCGAAGATCTCGGCGTCGGCGGGCGAGGCGAAGTACTTGTGGTCCTCGCCGGCCTTCCGGTACGTCTTCACGATGCGGTCGATGAGCTGCTTCAGGCTCACCTCGCGCTGGGGGGTGCCGACGGCACCGCGGAAGTACTTGCTGGTGACGATGTTGACCGCGTTCACCGACCAGAAGTCGGGGAACTCGACGCCACGCTGCTCGAAGTTGACCGAGCCGTCGCGCCAGTTGGTCATGACGACGTCACGACGCTCCCAGACCACCTCGTCGTACGGGTGCACGCCGGGGGTGGTGTGGATGCGCTCGATACGCAGCCCCTTGGTGGCCTTGGTGCCCTTGGCTCGGGAACCTCGTGCCGGACCGCTCGCCGTCTCTGTCATGCCGCCTCCCTGTACGGGCGAAAACGCCCTGAAGTGCCACTTTGTTCCCGTGGCACGGTGTTCTGTCTTGTGTCGCGGGCGCCCACTCGCTTCCGCTCGCGACAGGTCCCTGGTCGCCGCCGCCCGGCCGGACCCGGGGCCCGGTTCCGGCCTGCCGGTCAGTCGGCGGCGTGGGCGGGCTCGGGGACCTGAACGGTCTCTCCCGGCCCGCGTTCGTCTTCCTGGCTCCCCGCGGTAGCTTCAGCGCCGTCCGCGCGGTCGTCGTCCGCGGCGGGGCGTCCCGGCCGGACCCTGAGTTCCGCGATGGCGGTCTCGAAGTCCTCGAGCGAGTCGAAGGCCCGGTAGACCGAGGCGAACCTCAGATACGCGACGAGGTCGAGCTCCTGCAACGGGCCGAGTATGGCCAGTCCCACGTCGTGGGTGGTCAGCTCGGCGCTTCCGGTGGCTCGCACCGCCTCCTCGACCCGCTGGCCGAGCTGGGCGAGCGCGTCCTCGGTGACAGGCCGTCCCTGGCATGCCTTGCGCACACCGTTGATGACCTTGGTACGGCTGAACGGCTCGGTGACTCCGGACCGCTTGACCACCATCAGCGAGCACGTCTCCACCGTCGTGAATCGACGGGAGCAGTCAGGACACTGGCGGCGCCTGCGGATCGACGTGCCGTCGTCGGTCGTACGACTGTCGACCACACGGCTGTCGGGGTGCCTGCAGAAGGGGCAGTGCATGTACTCCAACCCTCCTCACAGCAGACTCAATAGCCTCGCTGGGCCCCACGAGCCCCTCGAAGCAGCCCCAAGCATAGGCGATCCCCGAACATCCGAAGACACCGGGGACCACAACTACTGGGCCACTGCTGCCATCCAACCACTAGATATGGGGCTTGGCCCATACATCCAGGCCGCACCGCGTGTCGCGGCGGCCACACTCACCGCACGCGATTCCACCGTCACAGCGAGCGCCCGAAATCCGGCGCGGCACGCGCGCGTACGGGCGCACCGCCGCGGCACTTACGGAGATACGGTGGGCGCCGCAAGGAGGAGAGGTGGCACTCCCGCGCAGAGCGGTGCCCGGCCCTCCGCGGGCGGCGCGGCGGATGGCAGACTGGGGCGGCGACACACGAGGTCAGCGGCCCCGGCGGGGAAGAGTACAACAATGGACGCTTTTGTCCGTCAGGCACAGCGTTAGCCATACACCCAGGCACGCGATCGAGTCAGGCAATCCGCGGTTTTTCACTCGAACGTGTGTTTGGCGCAACCTTTCGAAAGCAACTACCGTTGTCCAGCAGGGAGACCATCGAGAGGGGCCGACGTGACCACCACCGCAGAGAGTGCCACCATCACTGCCCAGGACCGACTCGAGCCGGTGCATGCGATGAACGAAGCCATGAATCCTGAGGGCCACAAGCGCTCGCTGCCCGGTCGACCTCCAGGCATCCGGGCCGACAGTTCGGGGCTCACCGACCGGCAGCGCCGGGTGATCGAGGTCATCAGGGACTCGGTGCAGCGGCGCGGCTATCCGCCGTCCATGCGCGAGATCGGCCAGGCCGTCGGCCTGTCCAGCACGTCCTCGGTCGCGCACCAGCTGATGGCACTGGAGCGGAAGGGCTTCCTGCGCCGCGACCCGCACCGCCCGCGCGCGTACGAGGTGCGCGGCTCCGACCAGGCCGCCTCCGTGCAGCCCACGGACACCGCGGGCAAGCCCGCCGCGTCCTACGTCCCGCTGGTGGGCCGGATCGCCGCCGGTGGGCCGATCCTCGCCGAGGAGTCGGTCGAGGACGTGTTCCCCCTCCCCCGCCAGCTCGTCGGTGACGGTGAGCTGTTCGTCCTCAAGGTGGTCGGCGACTCGATGATCGAGGCCGCCATCTGCGACGGCGACTGGGTGACGGTGCGCCGCCAGCCCGTCGCGGAGAACGGCGACATCGTGGCCGCCATGCTCGACGGCGAGGCCACGGTCAAGCGCTTCAAGCGCGAGGACGGCCATGTGTGGCTCCTTCCGCACAACGCGGCCTACGAGCCGATCCCGGGCGACGACGCGACCATCCTGGGCAAGGTGGTGGCCGTACTGCGCCGCGTCTGACCTCGGCGGCGGGCGGCCTCACCTCCTCCGCCCCCTCTGACTGGGCCCCGGGATCCCTGCGCCGGTTCCGGGGCCCTGCGCTGCCCGGCGCCGGAAGACTGCGCGTGCGGCCGGGCCGGCCCGATCCGGCGTCGGATCGGGCCAGGCACGCCTCACTGGGCTTCCGCCGCCTCCGTCTGCGCCGCCTTCGCCTTGGCCGCCGCGTCGATCGCCGCCAGCGACTTGCGGACCTGGTTACGGTCCGTGGTGTACCAGAAGTCGGGCATGGACGCCTTCAGATAGCTGCCGTAACGGGCCGTCGCCAGCCGCTGGTCCAGTACAGCGACCACGCCCCGGTCCCCCGACGCCCGTACGAGACGGCCGGCGCCCTGGGCCATGAGCAGGGCGGCGTGCGTGGCGGCCACCGCCATGAAGCCGTTGCCCCCGTTGTCCTCCACCGCCTTCTGGCGGGCGCTCATCAGCGGGTCGTCGGGGCGGGGGAACGGGATCTTGTCCATGACGACCAGCTGACAGCTGGGCCCCGGCACGTCGACGCCCTGCCACAGCGAGAGCGTGCCGAAGAGACAGGTCTGCGGGTCCGCGGCGAAGTTCTTGATCAGCTCGCCCAGAGTCTCCTCGCCCTGCAGGAGGATCGGGAATTCAGGGATGCGGACGCGCAATTCCTCCGCGGCGAGCTGGGCCGCCCGCATCGAGGAGAACAGGCCCAGGGTGCGCCCGCCGGCCGCCTGGATCAGCTCGGCCAGCTCGTCCAGCATGTCCGCACGGTCACCGTCGCGCGCGGGGCGCGCCAGATGCTTGGCGACGTAGAGGATGCCCTGCTTGGGGTAGTCGAAGGGCGAGCCGACATCGACGCCCTTCCACTGAGGCACGTCCTCGCCCTCGGTGCCCTCCGGGGCGAGGCCCAGGGAAGCCCCCACGCCGTTGAAGTCCCCGCCCAGCTTCAGGGTCGCCGAGGCCAGGACCACGGAGCGGTCCGCGAAGAGCTTCTCCCGCAGCAGGCCCGACACGGACAGCGGGGCGACGCGCAGCGAGGCACCGAAGCGGTCGTGGCGCTCGTACCAGACGACGTCCCACTCGGAGCCGTTCACGATCCGCTCCGCCACGTCGTGCACGGTCTCCACCGAGGCCAGCGCCTGCTTACGGACGGCGTCCTCGTCCTGCACGGACTTGTCCCGGGTGGCGCCGATCGCGGAGATGACCGTGCGGGCGGCGTCGCGCAGCGCCATGAGCGCGTACCCGAGGTCCTCCGGGATCTCCTCCAGGCGACCGGGCAGGGCCAGCTCCATCAGCCGCTCGAAGCCCTCGGCGGCGGTCTGGAGCTGGTCGGCGGCCTTCTCGTCGACCAGCTTCGCCGCACGCCGCACCGCCCGGTTGACCTGGCCGGGTGTGAGCTCGCCGGTGGCCACGCCGGTGACGCGTGAGACCAGTTCATGGGCCTCGTCGACGATCAGCACCTCGTGCTGCGGCAGGACGGGGGCGCCCTCGATCGCGTCGATCGCGAGCAGGGCGTGGTTGGTGACGACGACCTCGGCGAGCTTGGCACGCTCGCGGGCCATCTCGGCGAAGCACTCGGCCCCATAGGCGCACTTCGAGGCGCCGAGACATTCCCGGGACGACACCGACACCTGGGCCCAGGCACGGTCGGAGACGCCGGGCGTGAGGTCGTCGCGGTCACCGGACTCGGTCTCGTCCGCCCAGTCACGCAGGCGCAGCAGGTCCTGGCCCAGCTTGCTGGTGGGGGCTGCGGCCTCGAACTGGTCGAAGAGGCCCTCCTCCTCGTCCTGCGGCATGCCTTCGTGCAGGCGGTGCAGGCACAGGTAGTTCGACCGGCCCTTCAGCATGGCGAACTCCGGGCGGCGGCGCAGCAGCGGGTGCAGCGCGTCGACCGTGCGCGGCAGGTCGCGCTCCACCAGCTGGCGCTGCAGGGCCAGCGTGGCGGTGGCTACGACGACACGCTCGCCGTGAGCGAGCGCGGGCACGAGATAGCCCAGGGACTTACCGGTGCCGGTACCGGCCTGGACGAGCAGATGGGAGCCGTCGTCGATCGCTTCCGCGACGGCTTCGGCCATGGCCACCTGGCCGGGACGCTCCGTACCGCCGACGGCGGCGACAGCGGCGTGCAGGAGTTCGGGGAGTGAGGGCTTCGTCATAGCGCGACCACCCTACGGCGCGGGACTGACAAACGAGGGGTCGAGAGGGAGGGGAGGGATGGGATCAAGACCGTGGGCTTCTCGGTGGGTGGGGTGGGAGGGGGCGGGGAGAGAGGTTGAGGGACCGGGGGGGCGGGCGGGCAGGCGTGGGCCGAAGCGGGGCAGGGCCGGTCGGGACCGGTGGGGATCTGCGGGGGTCGGTTGGGACCGGCGGGGATCGGCCGGAGGTCGGTGGGGATCGGTGGGGGTCGTGGGGATCGGTAGGGAACTGTGCGGTGGGCGGCTGGGGCGGATTCGGGAAATTCGTGGGGACGAGTGGGAACCGGGGCGGGACGCCGTCCGTTTCGAAGGGTGATGGCGCAAGTGCACAGCGTCACAGAACACTGCGCAGGCACCGGTCCCGGACGAGAAGCGCGGCCCGCTTGGCGGGTAGGACGATCTCGGCGGAGAAGCGGAATCCGGCACTCAGGAAAGCGGCGATGGAAGGGGTGTTGCGAAGGTCGGGTTCAGAGATGACACGTGCGCACGAAGGTCTCTTGTCGAGGACGAGATCGGCGACGGCTCTGAGCAGGACACCGCCCAGCCCTCGCCCACGGTCCGCGACACCGCCGAGGAGGAGGTGGATTCCGGTGTCATGAGGTCGAGCGGGATAGTGCCGTGCCACCGGGTCCAGGTCGGCTCGGTAGATCTCCCAGTAACTCATCGGGGTGCCGTCCAGCGTCCCCAGGCACGGAACGCTGCGTCCGTCGCCTGAGAACTGGCGGCGCACATGCTCCTCGGTCACGGTCTCGGGGCCCGCCAGTCCCCAGAAGGCCGCGACAGCGGGGTCGTTCATCCAGCGGGCGACGAGGGGCAGGTCCCGGGGAACATGGACGGGCTTGAGGTGGAACACGCCTGCGGGCGTGGCCGTGGGTCCCCAGTCACCAACCTGGTCAAGGAGGTCCAGTGGTGCGGAGACTTGGGTTCCGGGGACTTGGGGTGCAGGGACGCGGGGTGCGGGGAGGCCGGGTGCGGGAACGCGGGGTGCCGCGTCCGCGACCGGGGCGAAGAGCTCTGCGGGAAGGCGCAGTTCCAGTGTCTTCTCGACGTCCGGGTCGGCCGCGGTCGCTTCGAGGGTCGTACGGGCTTCGGCGTCGGCGTTGGCGTTGGCGTCGGCATCGGTGAGAGACACGGGTTGCTCCTCTCCAGAGGTGGGCGGGGCATGTTCCTTGGACATGAAGGGGGTTGGCCGGTGGTCTGGGGTCAGGGACGGACGTGGAGAGGGTTGGCGATGGTGACGTAGACGGACTGGGTGTCGACAGGGCCGACGAGTTCGTCCAAGCCGTGCAGCCGGGTCAAGAGGTTGGCCTTGCAGCGCAGGTCAGGCGAGTCGAGCAGACGGGCGGGCAGTGAGCTGCGCAGCCGTCGGGGGCCGGAGGCGGCGTCCTGGAGGAAGCGGCGGAAGCCGGCGAGCAGCAATTCCTCGTCGGCGAGGCCCTGCGAGCCGAACGCTCCGATGAGACCGAGCACGTTGTTGATGCCGAGGTAGTAGGCGAAGCGTTCGTCGGTGACCTCGTCGGAGACGAAGGTGTCGCTCCGTTCACCGATGCCGGGCAGACGTGCGTCGAGTTCCGCGCGGTGGGACTCGCGGAAGTAGTAGCCCTGGTTGTCACGGTAGCGGCCGCCGGCGGGCCAGCCGTCGGGGTCCAGCAGGAGCAGCGTGTTCTGCTGGTGGGCCTCCAGGGCGATGCCGGCCTCGCCGTCGAGCCACAGCACGGGACGGACCACCTGCTGGAGGTAGCGCAGGAACCACTCGGCGGCGACGGCTCCGCGTGGGCGTCCGGTGCGCGCGGCGAGCCGGGTGACGAGTGTGGCGAGCCGGGAGCAGGTGACGGTGGCCGCTGTCCGGCAGGATTCGGCGGCACTCGGCTCGGCGAATTCGCCGGTCTCGGGTCGGTCGGGCGTCGCGGCGGACGCCCCGGCGGGTGTCAGGGCGTGCGGACGGGGCGAGACGAGGCCGGCGATACAGGAGACGTCGTCGGACGGGTTGAACGGGTTGTGCCGGATCACCACGTCGAGCCCGGTCACCGGGGTCCCGTCCGGGGCGTCGACCGCGAGCCAGGCGGGATCGCGGACGATGTCGAAGCCGGGGTGGGCGGTCTGCCACTGCCGGAACAGGCCGGCGCGCAGAAGGCGGTGCACCTCGACACCGCGGTGCAGTTCTTTACGGAGGTTCTCGCGACGGGAGTTGGTGATGCGCAGGCCCAGCGACAGTTTGAGCATCGCGGGGGCGCCGGACCGGTGAACGGTGCGGACGGAGGAGGTGGGACGCCACGGCAGACCGTGCGGACCGAGGTCGCGGAGCAGCCCGGCGTCGAAAAGGGCGGCGGCCTCGGGACGGTGCCGGACGTCACGCAGCTGCCAGGGGTGCAGGGGCAGGGCGGCCCAGCCGTCGGGCAGGGGCAGTTCGGCTCCGGCGAGCCGGGAGGTCAGCTGTTCCGCCGAGACCGGGCGGCCGCGTTCGGTCCAGGCGGAGTCGGTGGCGAGCACGGAGGGGGCGACTGCCAGCCAGTGCAGGGGAAAGGAGCCGCGCAACTCGGGTGAGTACAGCCGGGCCTCGGTGTCGGAGAGGCCTTCGCGGCTCTTCGGGGTCGGATGCAGCGGGTGGCCGAGTACGAGGGACTGCTCGGCGGAGAGGAAGAGGTCGGGCGCGTCGGCGGGGTGGGCGCGGCGGTCGCCGACGAAGGTCGCGGTGCGGCTCACGGAGTCGGCGACGCGGGCCACGAGGGCGACGCTGTCGGCGGGCGTGGACGCCTTGCTCTCACGCGCCAGCAGGGCCGCGAGCGTGACCGCGTCGATGGGCGGGCACGGGTCGGGGGCACCGGCCAGACGGGGTCGGCCGAAGCGGTGCCAGCCCGTCGGGGACCAGTAGTGGACGGGGGCGAGCAGGGCGGTACCGGAAGCCGGGAGGGGGATGCGGAGGACTCCGTCGACGGGGGCGGTCGGGCTCGTCTCGCGGACCCAGCAGCGCAGCAGGTTCTCCACTGCGGCGGACTGGGCCGCGACGTGGGGATCGGGGTGGTCCAGGAGGTCCGGGGCGGGGCGGTTCGCCCGCTGCGGACGCGAGGCTCCCGGCTGTTGCCGGGGGACGGAGGTGGAGACCGTGGCGAGCGTGGGCGCGGTCGGCGGGGTGGGGGTGTACGGGCGGGAGTTGGCCGGCTGGGAGGAGGGGGTCAAGACGGTTCCTCGTGAGGGGGGAGGGGTTGGGCTCGTGCGTGGAGAACTGGACGAAGGAGAGGAGGTGCGGGGCGGATGGGTGTCGGGGCTGTCTGGTCGGCCGTTGTGGGACTAGTCGTGGCTCTGCCTGCCGTGGCGGCCGTCCTGCTCGCCGGCCACCGCCGCCACCGCGTCGGCCAGCCGGTCGAACACGGCGGACGCCTGCTCGTCGGTGATCGTCAGGGGCGGAAGGAGCCGGACCACGCTCGCGTGACGACCGCCGAGTTCGACGATCAGGCCGCGGCGGAGGCACTCTCGCTGGACGGCGGCCGCGAGGTGGGGGGCGGCGGGGTGAGGGGACCGGGCGGGCCGGCTCCCGGTCGGCGGGGCCGCGGCGGAGGGAGACGAAGCGGATGCGGTGGCGCGGACGCCGCGTGCCGCACCGACGCCGGTCACCTCACCGTTGAGGTAGCCGACCCCGGCAGGCCCGACACCGGCACAGCCGCCAGCGCCAGCACCAGCACCAGCACCAGCACCAGCACCAGCACCAGCACCAGCACCAGCACCAGCACCAGGCTGAGCCTCGACGCCGACTCCGCCGCAGACGTCACCACCACCGCCCCCGCTCCCGTCCCCACCCGCCTCCGCCTCCGCCTCCGCGTCCACCACCTCAAGCCCGATCATCAGCCCCCGGCCCCGCACGTCCCCCACCCACGGGAACTCCTCCGCCAGCCCGCGGAGTTGGCTCAGCAGGCGCCCGCCCACTCTCGCCGCGTGCTCCGCGAGGCCGTGTTCGCGGACATAGGCGAGCGTTGCCGTGCCTGCGGCCATGGCGAGTTGGTTGCCACGGAACGTGCCCGCGTGGGCGCCCGGTTCCCATACGTCCAGGTCCTCGCGGTAGACGACGACGGCGAGGGGCAGGCTGCCGCCGATGGCCTTGGACAGCACCATCACGTCGGGGGTGATCCCGCTGTGCTCGACTGCCCAGAAGGAGCCGGTGCGGCCGACGCCTGTCTGGATCTCGTCGGCGATCAGGGGGATGGAGCGGTCGGCGGTGATCTGCCGCATGCGCCGCACCCAGGGGTCCGGCGCCGGGATCACCCCGCCTTCGCCCTGCACGGGTTCGAGAATCATCCCGGCGGGCCGGCGCACCCCCGATTTGGGGTCGTCGAGGACGGACTCGGTCCAGCGGGCGGCGAGTTCGGCGCCCTGCTCGCCGCCGATGCCGAAGGGGCAGCGGTAGTCGTAGGGGTAGGGCAGGCGGGTGACCCGCACGTCCTCGGCGTGGCCGGAGGCGTCGAGGGCGGCGGCGGTCATGCCGTGGTAGGCGCCGGTGAAGGAGAGGACTCCGGTGCGGCCGGTGGCGGCCCGTACGAGTTTTAGGGCGGCCTCGACGGCGTCCGTGCCGGCCGGTCCGCAGAACTGCACGCGCGCGTGGTCGGCGAGTCCGGGTGGCAGGGTGCGGAACAACTCGGTGATGAAGGCGTCCTTGACGGGGGTGGCGAGGTCGAGGACGTGCAGCGGGGCGCCGGAGTCGAGGACCTTGCGGATCGCTTCCAGGACGACGGGGTGGTTGTGGCCGAGGGCGAGCGTGCCGGCGCCGGAGAGGCAGTCGAGGTAACGGCGGCCGTCCGCGCCCTCGATGGTGAGTCCACGGGCCCGCACGGGAACGATGGGGAGGGCGCGCGCGTAGGTGCGGGCTGCCGACTCGCGCGCGGACTGGCGCCGCAGGATCCCTTCGTGCGCGGGGCGCGCGGCGGGGCGTCCTTCACCACCCCCGGCCTGTCGCCGTCCTCCCCCGACGGCCTCCCCGGACGCAGACTCGGTCACAGCCACGGCTCTCTGTCCTCCCGCTGTACAGAGGGGAGTCGGGTCGTCGTCCCTGCCCGCTTCCGGTCCGGCCCGTCCGCGCCGGGGTCGGTCCCGCACCCGGTCCCTGGTGTCCGGCGCCCCGATCCGCGCGGTTCCGGCCGATCCCTGGACGACGCCGCCCCGCCCCTTCCGGTGATCTTCCCCACAGAGCCCGCCCGCAGGCATCAGGCTCCTCACCGCTACCAACCCCGGACGGCCCAACGGGTTACGGGTTGCCTCAAGATCCTTGCCGTGACGGAACCGTTGCCGTTCCGTGGGAAGTCCCCCACAGCGAACGCATATCGTGTGATCCCGTTCCACCGGTCCATGAGACCCCCGTGAACTCGGCGTGAGATCGCCATGAGTTCCGGCGGCGGGCCCGGGCTCAGCTCCACGTTCGTTGACACCAGGGGGAGTCAGACCATGCGATCCAATCGGCCGTCGTTCATCGCCCGGCGGGGGAGGAACGCGCGCCGCCGAACGTCCCCCGTCCTGACCGCCCTGGCGCTCGCCTCGGCGCTCGCGCTCACCGCGACCGCCTGCGATTCGGGCGACACGGACGCGAAGGGCCAGGCGTCGGCGTCGGCGACGGCGGGCGACGACGGAAAGATCAAGATCCCGCAGGACATCAAGGACAAGCTCAAAGAGCACGGGATCGACATCGACAAGTGGAAGAACGGCGCCTGGAAGAACTGGGACAAGGACGACTGGCTGCGCGAGGCACAGGACTACATCAACCCGATCATCAAGGGCCTGTGGGACCCGGACCGGATGCGTGAGGCGGAGGACCCGGACAAGGGTGTCGACGACAGCGACCTCTCCGGCGACCAGGGCGTGACCGATCCGACGCCGGATCCGGTGGACGCGAAGGCCGTGCCGACCACGTACCACGCCAACGCCCCCGAGGCGGGCAAGGTGTTCTTCGACTCGCCCGAAGGGACGATGGTCTGCTCGGCGACGGTCGTACAGGACCCGGCGCACCCCGGGAAGTCCAACCTGGTGTGGACGGCGGGCCACTGTGTGCACGCGGGCAAGAAGGGCGGCTGGTACCGCAACATCGCCTTCGTGCCGTCGTACAACGACCCGGGCATGTCGACGCAGGAGTTGCAGTCGGCGACGCGGGAGCAGGTGGCTCCCTACGGTGTGTGGTGGGGCGACTGGGCGCAGACCTCGGATCAGTGGATCAAGCAGGGCGGCCAGACGGGCGGTGACGGCGCTCCGTACGACTTCGCCGTCATCCATGTGACGCCGGAGGAGGGCACGTCCGGCAAGTCCCTGGAGGAGACGGTCGGTTCGGCGTTGCCGGTGGACTTCAAGGCGCCGGCGGTGCCGAAGGTGAAGAGCATCACGGCGACCGGTTACCCGGCGGCGCCTCCGTACGACGGTCAGAAGCTGTACCAGTGCCAGGACAAGCCGGGCCGGCTGTCGCTGTCGGCCTCGGATCCGACGATGTACCGCATCGGCTGCACGATGACGGGTGGTTCGTCGGGCGGCGGCTGGGTGGCGACCGGCTCGGACGGCAAGCCGGCGCTGGTGTCCAACACCTCGATCGGCCCGGTCCGTTCGGGCTGGCTGGCGGGTCCGCATCTGGGTGAGGTCGCCAAGGGCGTGTACGACTCGGTGAGCAAGAAGTTCGCCGGTCGATAGCGGTGACGGCCGGGGTCGGTCCCCTGGCCGGCGGCTGAGGACGGACGGCGGCGGGGCGTCTCACGGGACCTTCACCGGCCCGCCGCCGTTCGTCCGGATTTCGACGGGCATAGTGGGGTGTCGCCGGTGCGCGCTCCTCTCCGAGTCGCTCCGGCATGACAAGCACATGACATTTCACCCATGGCATTCCATCCATGGCATTCCATCCATGGCCCAACCATGACGTTCCCGCCATGACATCCGGCTCATGGCATCCCACTCATGACATTCACGCGTTTTCACGGGGGTTCTCGCACCATGCGCTCCATACGCACGTCCGTCGCGCCCCGGCGCGGTCGGCGGCGCATCCTGTTCGCCGCCACCGGCCTCGTCGCGGCCCTGGCGCTCACCGCCACCGCCTGCGGCGGAGGTGACGACGACACGGCGGACGACGCTCCCACGGCCACCGCGTCCCAGGCCGCCGGCGGCAAGGTCCACATCCCGTCGGACCTCGCCGACCGGCTCAAGGACCACGGCATCGACGTCGACGACTGGGTGAACGGCGGCTGGAAGAACTGGGACAAGGACAAGTGGCTCAGTGAGGCCAAGGACTTCGTCAACCCGGTGATCGACGGTCTGTGGAAGCCGGAGCGGATGAAGTCCGCGAAGGAGGCCAACAAGACGGTCACGACGAAGGACGCGGCCGCCGACCAGGGCGTCAGCGACCCCGATCCCGCGCCAGTGGAGGCGCAGGCCGAGAAGACGCCGTACCACGAGAACGCGGCCCCGGTGGGCAAGGTGTTCTTCGACTCGCCCGAGGGCTCGATGGTCTGCTCCGGGACGGTCGTCAAGGACGTGAACCACCCCGGCAAGTCCAACCTGGTGTGGACGGCCGGCCACTGCGTGCACGCCGGCGGCACCGGCGGCTGGTATCGCAACATCGTCTTCGTGCCCGCGTACAACGACCTCGGCAAGAGCGAGGCGCAGCTGGGCGACGCCACGTTCTCCGAGATGGCGCCCTACGGCAACTGGTGGGCGGACTGGGCCTCGACGTCGGGCGAGTGGATCGACGGAGGTTCGGAGACGGGCGGCGCGGGGGCCCCGTACGACTTCGCGGTGTTGCATGTGAAGCCGGAGGAGGGCACGAAGTCGCTGGAGGAGACCGTCGGCGCGGCGCTGGACGTCGACTTCTCCGCCCCGTCCGCGACGGAGGTGGGCACGATGGGCGCCTGGGGCTACCCGGCGGCGCCGCCCTACAACGGGCTGAAGATGTTCAAGTGCCTCGACCGGCCGGGGCGGCTGTCGCTGCAGACGACCCTGCCGACGATGTACCGCATCGGCTGCACCATGACCGGCGGTTCCTCGGGCGGCGGCTGGTTCCGGATGGTGGACGGCACGACCAAGCTGGTCTCCAACACCTCCATCGGCCCGTCCGACAACACCTGGCTGGCGGGCCCGCAGCTGGGCCCGGAGGCCGAGGCGATCTACCAGAACATGAGCAAGACGTACGGCGGCCGCTGACGCCGTGACGCCGACGCGTCGAAGCCCCGCCCCCCGACCGAAGCGTCGGGGGGCGGGGCTTCACCCTGTGGATCAGACCGCGGGAGCGGGTACGTACGGCGCGAGGTCCGCCGCCAGCTCCTCGTGCACCCGCACCTTCAGCAGGGTGCCCTCCGCCGTATGCTCCGCGGAGATCACCTCGCCCTCGGTGTGGGCGCGCGCGACCAGCCTGCCGTGGGTGTACGGCACGAGGGCCTCGATCTCGACGGACGGGCGGGGCAGCTCGGTGTCGATCAGCGTGAGCAGCTCGGCGATGCCCATGCCGGTGCGCGCCGAGACCGCGATGGAGTGCTTCTCGATGCGCAGCAGCCGCTGGAGCACCAGCGGGTCGGCCGCGTCCGCCTTGTTGATCACGACGATCTCGGGCACGTCGGTGGCGCCGACGTCCTTGATCACCTCGCGGACGGCGAGCAGCTGCTCCTCCGGGTTCGGGTGCGAGCCGTCCACCACGTGCAGGATCAGGTCGGACTCACCGACCTCCTCCATGGTGGAGCGGAACGCCTCGACCAAGTGGTGCGGCAGGTGCCGGACGAAGCCGACCGTGTCGACCAGGGTGTACAGCCGGCCGGTCGGGGTCTCCGCCCGGCGGACGGTCGGGTCCAGGGTCGCGAACAGGGCGTTCTCGACCAGGACGCCCGCGCCCGTGAGGCGGTTGAGCAGGGACGACTTGCCGGCGTTGGTGTAGCCCGCGATGGCGACGGACGGCACCTTGTGGCGCTTGCGCTCCTGACGCTTGATCTCGCGGCCGGTCTTCATCTCCGCGATCTCCCGGCGCATCTTCGCCATCTTCTCGCGGATCCGTCGCCGGTCCGTCTCGATCTTGGTCTCACCGGGACCGCGGGTGGCCAGGCCGCCGCCCTTGCCGCCGCCCATCTGCCGGGACAGCGACTGACCCCAGCCGCGCAGCCGCGGCAGCATGTACTGCATCTGCGCAAGCGCGACCTGCGCCTTGCCCTCGCGGGACTTGGCGTGCTGGGCGAAGATGTCGAGGATCAGGGCCGTGCGGTCGATGACCTTGACCTTGACGACGTCTTCGAGGTGGATCAGCTGGCCGGGGCTGAGCTCACCGTCGCAGATGACGGTGTCCGCGCCGGTCTCGATGACGATGTCGCGCAGCTCGTCGGCCTTGCCGGAGCCGATGTAGGTGGCCGCGTCGGGCTTGTCGCGGCGCTGGATGACGCCGTCGAGCACGAGAGCGCCCGCGGTCTCCGCGAGGGCGGCGAGCTCCGCGAGGGAGTTCTCCGCGTCCTGCACGGTCCCCGAGGTCCAGACGCCGACGAGGACGACCCGCTCCAGGCGGAGCTGGCGGTACTCGACCTCGGTGACGTCCTCGAGCTCGGTGGAGAGGCCCGCGACGCGGCGCAGAGCCGCGCGCTCGGAGCGGTCGAACTGCTCGCCGTCCCGCTCTCCGTCGATCTCGTGGCTCCAGGCGACGTCCTCTTCCATCAGGGCATCGGCCCGGAGGCCTTCGGGGTAGGTGTGCGCGAGGCGCTGGGTGTCCTGGGAAGGGGAAGAAGAGGAGGTCATTGGGTCCTTACGTCGTTGGGGATGCACCTTCGGCGGTCATGATGCTCAACGCACGAGGGCCCCGGGAGATTCCCGTGTCCCGTGCCGCGCCGACCCGACGATGGTCGCACGGGACGGCGCGTCTCGTCACCGCCTTATTTCCCGGGCTTGGCGGCCGGAGCCTTCGCGGCCGGCGCCTTCGCGGTCGGTGCTTTCGCGGTCTGCGCCGGCTTCCAGTCCGGGTGGCCGGGCATCGGCGGGGTCTTCGCGCCGTAGAGCCAGTCGTGCAGGAAGCCGCCGAGGTCGCGTCCGGCGATCCGGGAGGCCAGGGCGACGAAGTCGGCCGTGGACGCGGTGCCGTCCCGGTGCTCGCGCACCCAGTCCCGTTCCAGCTGCTCGAAGGCGGGGCGGCCGATCTCCTCGCGCAGGGCGTACAGGATGAGCGCGGCGCCGTCGTAGACGTTGGAGCGGAAGATGCCGATCTTCTGGCCCGGCTCGGGCGGCTCGGGGGCGGCGGGCGGGCCTCCGGCCGCGCGCCAGCGGTCGGAGGCGCCGTACGCGGCCTTCATGCGCGCGTCCATCGAGCGCTTGCCCTTCTCCTCGGCGTACAGGGCCTCGTACCAGGTGGCGTGTCCCTCGTTGAGCCAGAGGTCGGACCACGCGCGCGGGCTGACGCTGTCGCCGAACCACTGGTGGGACAGCTCGTGGACCATGACCGACTCGACGTACCAGGCGGGATAGCCGGGCTCGGTGAACAGGTCCTTCTCGAAGAGGGAGAGGGTCTGCGTCTCCAGTTCGAAGCCGGTGGAGGCGTCGGCCATGAGCAGCCCGTACGTCTCGAAGGGGTACGGGCCGACCTTGTCCTCCATCCACGCGATCTGGTCGGGCGTCTTCCGCAGCCAGGGTTCGAGGGCCGTACGGTCCTCGGTGCGCACGACGTCGCGGACGGGCAGGCCGTGCGGGCCCTCGCGGCGCAGGACGGTGGAGCGTCCGATGGAGACCTGCGCGAGTTCGGTGGCCATGGGGTGCTGGGTGCGGTACGTCCATGTCGTCGCGCGGCCGACCCGGTCGACGCCGGCGGGCAGGCCGTTGGCGACGGCGGTGTAGCCGTTGGGCACGGTGATCCGCAGGGTGAACAACGCCTTGTCGGAGGGGTGGTCGTTGCAGGGGAACACCAGGTGGGCGGCGTCGGCCTGGTTGGCCATGGCGAGCCCGTCGGAGGTGCGCACCCAGGGGCCGTCCCGGTCGGGGTCGGAGACGGGGTCGCTGGTGTGCCGCACGGTGATCCGCATCCAGCTGTCCTCGGGCAGCGGGTCCTCCGGGGTGATGACCAGGTCGTCACCGGCGGTGGTGAAGGCGGCGGGCTCGCCGTCGACCTCGACGGAGTCGACCGTGCCGTGGGCGAAGTCGAGGTTGACGCGGTCCAGGTCGGCGGTGGTCCAGGCGTCGATCGTGGTGACCGCCTGCAGGGGCTCGCTGTTGCTGCCGGAGTACGTGAAGGACAGGTCGTACGACGCCACGTCGTATCCCGGGTTGCCGAGGTACGGGAAGAGGCGGTCGCCGAGGCCGAGCGGCGTGGCCGGGGCGCTCGCGGCGACGAGGCACAGGGAGACGGCGGAGGCGAGGAGGGCGCCCGCGCGCAGGCGGCGGGAGGTTCCGGTGCGGGGGGTGAGCGGCATGCACCACCGCTACCAGCGCGGACCGGTTCCGCGGTGGCGACGCGCGCCCGGCCCACCCGAACGGGTTCCTCACGCGCGCGTACCGCTGACGGGGCTGACGGGCGATCACGCGCGCGTGTCCGAGCCCGGCTCCGTCGCCAGTCGTCCGTCGTCAGTTGTCCGTGGTCCCTCAGGACGCCGAGGCGTGATGCTGGGCTCGGCTGACGTCGTACACGCCGGGCACGTTGCGCATCGCGCGCATGAGGGTGGGCAGGTGGGCGGCGTCCGGGAGTTGCACGGTGTAGGTGTGGCGGACACGCTGCTGGGTCGGGGGCTCCACCGTCGCGGAGACGATCTCGGCGCCCTCCAGGGCCATCGCCTCGGTCAGATCGGCCAGCAGATGCGGGCGGCCGAACGATTCAGCGATCAGGGTGACCCGGCACTCGGTGGTGTCTCCCCAGCGCACGTCGATCTCCGCGCGCCCCCCGCCCTTCATCCGCGCCACGGCGGCGCACTCCACGCGGTGCACGGTCACCACTCCCCCGCGTACGGCGAACCCGGTGACCTCGTCGGACGGCACGGGCGTACAACACCCGGCGAGCCGCACACTCGCCTTGGGCCGCCCGAGGACGGTGAGCGCGGCGCCGGGGCGCGCACTGGCGGGAAGGGGCGCGTCGGCGGGGGTGGGGCGTACGGCGGCACCTTCCTGCGCCGGTACCGCGCCGGAGACGGTTCCCGCCCCTTCCGCTCTCTCCGTCCTCGACGCGTCCGCCCCGCCCTCGGTCCCGTCCGCTCCCGGGTGCGCCGCCAGCCAGCGTTGGATGGCGATCCGCGCGGCCGCGGTGTGGGCGTGCTCCAGCCACTCCCTGGAGGGCTCCGAGGCCGGGTCCTGGCCCATGATGAGCTGGACGGTGTCCCCGTCCCGCAGAACGGTGCTCAGGGTCGCCAGGCGGCCGTTGACGCGCGCCCCGAGGCACGCGTGCGCGTCCTCGCCGTACTGCGCGTAGGCCGCGTCGACGCAGGTGGCCCCCTCGGGGAGGCCGAGCGTGCCGCCGTCGGGGCGGAAGACGGTGATCTCCCGGTCCTGGGCGAGGTCCTCGCGCAGGGTGGACCAGAAGGTGTCGGGGTCGGGGGCGGCCTCCTGCCAGTCGAGGAGGCGGGAGAGCCAGCCGGGGCGGGTGGGGTCGGCGCGCTCGCCCTCCCCGGTGGCCTGCTCCTCGGGAGAGGCGGCGTAGGGATTGCCGAGGGCGACCACGCCGGCCTCGGCGACCTTGTGCATCTGGTGGGTGCGGATGAGGACTTCGACGACCTGCCCGGTCAGGGAGGTCCCGGAGGCCGGGTCCGTACGGGTCTGGGGAAGGGCTACGGCGGTGTGCAGCGACTGGTACAGGTTGAACTTCGGTACGGCGATGAAGTCCTTGAACTCCGAGACCACGGGCGTCATACAGGTGTGCAGTTCGCCGAGGACCGCGTAGCAGTCGGCGTCCTCGTTGACCAGGACGAGCAGCCGGCCGAAGTCGGTGCCGCGCAGCCGGCCCCGTTTGCGGGCCACGCGGTGCACGGAGACGAAGTGCCGTGGCCGGATGAGGACTTCGGCCGGGATGCCGGCGTCGCGCAGCACGGCGCGCGTCGCGTCGGCGAACTCGGCGAGCGGATCGTCGGCGCGGGAGGCGTTGTCGACGATGAGCTCGCGCGTGTGCTCGTACTCCTCGGGGTGGAGGATCGCGAAGACCAGATCCTCCAGTTCGGTCTTCAGGGCCTGCACGCCGAGCCGTTCGGCGAGCGGGATGAGGACGTCGCGGGTCACCTTGGCGATGCGGGCCTGTTTCTCGGGGCGCATCACGCCGAGGGTGCGCATGTTGTGCAGCCGGTCGGCGAGTTTGATCGACATCACGCGCACGTCGTTGCCGGTGGCGACGAGCATCTTGCGGAAGGTCTCGGGCTCGGCGGCCGCGCCGTAGTCGACCTTCTCCAACTTCGTGACGCCGTCGACGAGATAGCGCACTTCCGCGCCGAACTGCTCGCCGACCTGATCGAGCGTCACATCGGTGTCCTCGACGGTGTCGTGGAGCAGAGAGGCCGTCAAGGTCGTGGTCTCGGCGCCGAGTTCGGCAAGGATGAGGGTCACGGCGAGCGGGTGCGTGATGTACGGCTCGCCGCTCTTGCGCATCTGGCCGCGGTGCGAGGACTCGGCGAGGACGTAGGCGCGGCGCAGCGGTTCGAGGTCGGCGTCGGGGTGGTGGGCGCGGTGGGCGTCGACCACGTGTCCGATCGCGTCGGGCAGCCGGTCGCGTGAGGCGGGGCCGAGCAGCGCCGCCCGGCCCAGCCGGCGCAGATCGATGCGGGGGCGGCTGCGCCTGCGGGGCGCGGCAGGCGCTACCGGGCCTGGGGTCGCGGGATTCGTGGCCTCCGCACTCATGGGCACCTCCGGCTGCGTGGACCGGCGGACGGGGTGTCCCAGGGCGGACACGGCTCAGGGGACTGGCAACGGTCCCCCGTCCGGGCCGGTGCTTGATGCTACCGAGCCCACCACGCGCGACAGACCCGCTCTCGCCGAGCGTGAAACGGATCACCCATTCGAGCGATGAAAAGGAGGTTTACGGTTTCACGCCACCCTGAGCGGGTGGGACGCGATGTCGAATGCACGGACGATCCCCGGGAGCGCACTCGTGCCGTGCACGCCCCCCGGGCCTGTGATCCGAAGCCTGGGCGCCGGTCAGCGCACGGCGGTTTCCAGCCACTGCGGATCGATCTCGCCCTCGGCGACGATCACGGCGGGACCGGTCATCTCGATCTCGCCGTCGGGCCGCTCGGTGATGACGAGGCGTCCGCCTGGCACGTCCACGGTGTACGTGACCGGTGTGCCGGTGACGGCCGGGTCGGCGCCGTCACGGCGGGCGGTGGCCACGGCGACCGCGCACGCGCCCGTGCCGCAGGAGCGGGTCTCGCCGGAACCGCGCTCGTGCACGCGCAGGGCGACGTGCCGGGGGCCCCGGTCGACGACGAACTCGACGTTGACGCCGTCCGGGTAGGCGGAGGCCGGGCTGAAGGGCGGTGCGGAGTACAGGTCACCCGCGTCCGCGAGGTCGTCCACGTAGGCCACCGCGTGCGGGTTGCCCATGTTCACGTTGCGCGCGGGCCAGCTGCGCTCGCCGACGCTGACCGTGACGTCGCCCTCGGGGAGGCGCGCCCTGCCCATGCCGACGGTGACGTCTCCGTCCTTGGCGATGTGCACGCTCTTCACGCCTCCGCGCGTGGCGACGGCGAGGTCGCCCTCGCCGACGTGTCCGGCGTGCTGGAGGTAGCGCGCGAAGACCCGGACGCCGTTGCCGCACATCTCCGCGATGGAGCCGTCGCCGTTGCGGTAGTCCATGAACCACTCCGCCTCGGACGCCATGTCCTCGGCCTCGGGGTGGGTGGCGGACCGCACGACGTGCAGCACACCGTCGCCGCCGATGCCGGCGCGGCGGTCGCACAGGGCGGCCACGGCGGCCGGGGACAGGTCGATGGCGTTCTCGGGGTCCGGGACGATCACGAAGTCGTTCTCGGTGCCGTGACCCTTGAGGAAGGCGATCCGCGTGCTCATGCCTCGATCGTACGGGGCGCTTCGCGGGGGGAGCCGAAGCAGGGGTGAGGGGTGCGGGGCCGTTGTGGCTGTTCGCGCGGTTCCCCGCGCGCCTTTCGGGGCGCGCCGTGCCGGGACGCGCTGCACCGGGGCGCGTTTCAGGACGCGCTGTACCGGGGCGTGCTGTAACGGGGCGCGTTTGAGGGCGTCGTCAGCGCAGGCGCGCCACGCGCCATACCGCCAGGCTCACGACCGCGGCCACCATCACGACGTAGGCCAGGACGACGCGCCAGTCCGGTCTGCGACCGGAGCCCCGCTGCGGCAGGCCCGGCCACGTGTAACCGACCCTGCGGGCCGCCATCATGCCCCAGCCGGCCGCGCAGGAGCAGATGAGCAGGCCCAGCATGGCGATCACGGCCCCGCTGTCGCCGAAGTCGAAGGCGAGCGGGAAGGCGAACATCAGGGAGCCGGTCGCGGCCAGGGCAACGATGGGGGCGAGCTGCCAGATGCGCAGCCGGCGCTGCGGGCGCAGCTCGACCTCGACCTCGGGGCCGCCGGCGAACATCTCCTCGGGCTCGGGACCGTCGTCGGTCACGCCGTCGACCATGTCGTCGGACGGGTCGTCGTCGAATCCGTCGGAGATGAGGGTGTCGGACGTCAGCGCGTCGGAGCCGAGCACGTCCGGGCCGAGGGCATCCGAGCCGAGCGCGTCGGAGCCCAGCGCCTCGGAGCCGAACGCGTCGGTGTCCCGCACTGCCCCGTCGTCGCCGTCGCCGTCACCGTCGCCCTCGCCGAGCGCGCGGTCGTCGGCCCGCTCCAGGGGTGCCTCGCCCCGGTCCGGACGGTCGTCGTCCGGCTCCGCTTCACCACACTCGGTGGTGAGGGGTTCGGTCCCTTGTGCGGTGTCGCGAGGGCCGGCCTCCATCGCCACGCGCCCTCCCAACTCGGACTCCACTTGGTCGATCGAAGCTCGATGATGGCACGGCACCGCATGCCCGGACGGCGGCCTGGGCGTCCCGATGCCATGACGTGATCAGGCTGTAACCGGTCGTTCGACCAACGCCAGTGCGAGGTGCGGAAGTTCTGTGAGATCCGCCGCAGCCCCACTCAACCAGTGCACCCGGGGATCGCGCCTGAACCATGAATCCTGGCGGCGCGCGAAGCGCTTGGTGGCACGGACGGTCTCGGCGCGCGCCTCGTCCTCGGTGCACTCCCCGGCGAGCGCCGCGAGCACCTGCTGGTAGCCGAGCGCGCGCGAGGCCGTACGCCCCTCACGCAACCCGCGCGCCTCCAACGCGCGTACCTCGTCCACGAGCCCGGCCTCCCACATCCGGTCGACCCGGCGCGCGATGCGCTCGTCGAGCTCTGGGCGGGCCACGTCCACGCCGATCTGGACGGTGTCGTAGACGGAGTCGTGGCCGGGCAGGTTGGCCGTGAAGGGCTTGCCGGTGATCTCGATCACTTCGAGGGCGCGGACGATGCGCCGGCCGTTGCTGGGCAGGATCGCCCGCCCGGCCTCGGGGTCGGCGGCGGCCAGGCGGGCGTGCAGGGCGCCCGGACCGCGCAGGGTGAGCTCCTCCTCCAGCCGGGCGCGGACCTCGGGGTCGGTGCCGGGGAACTCCAGGTGGTCGACCGCGCCGCGCACGTAGAGCCCGGAGCCGCCGACCAGGACGGGCCAACGGCCCTCGGCGAGCAGGGCGTCGATCCGCGCGCGGGCGAGTCTCTGGTACTCGGCGACGGACGCGGTCTCGGTGACGTCCCAGATGTCCAGCAGGTGGTGCGGGACGCCGCCGCGCTCCTCGGGCGTCAGCTTGGCGGTGCCGATGTCCATCCCTCGGTAGAGCTGCATGGAGTCGGCGTTGACGACCTCGCCGCCGAGCCGCTGGGCCAGAAAGACGCCGAGATCGGACTTTCCGGCCGCGGTCGGTCCGACGACGGCGATGACGCGGGGGGAGGGGGGTGCACTGCTCACCGGAACAGTCTCCCAAACCTCGGGCCCCACCCTCGAACGGGTTACGTGACGGCACGGGTTCCGCGTCGTTGCCCGTTGCGAGGTTTCCCGGCGCCGGGGCGCGCGCGGGCGGCGAA
Organism: Streptomyces sp. NPDC032126; assembly: GCF_055580085.1. Lineage (NCBI taxonomy): Bacteria > Bacillati > Actinomycetota > Actinomycetes > Kitasatosporales > Streptomycetaceae > Streptomyces > Streptomyces sp. NPDC032126. The sequence continues at coordinate 52,985 of NZ_JBVIMA010000001.1, read as the reverse complement.
CGCGGACGCTTCCCGCTTCCGGCTTCGCCCGATCAGGGGAGCCCGGACCACGCGGGATGTCGCCCGCACGAGTAACGTATGGAGTGGATATGGGCGTTTTTGCGCGACTTCTCCGGAGGTCGAAGGCCACTGAGGAGACGGTCACGGACGGCGTGACCGCCGAGGAGGCTCCGGCCGCCGGTGAGGCAGCGGCCGGTACCGCCGAGGCCGGGCCCGAGGCCGAGCCCGAGGCGGAGCGGACCGCGGCCGAGCCGGCGACGGAGCCGGACGAGGCCGGGGACGCGGCGGAGGCGGCGGAGGACGCCGGTCCCGTCGCTGCCGAGGGCGTCGAGATCCCCCGGCAGCAGTCCGCCGACGAGGCGGCCGACAGCGAGGCCGACGAGGGCGCCCGTACGTAACGGGCCCACAAGGGAAGGTGACCCATGGGTCTTGTGGACAAGATGAAGGCCAGGCTCGCCCCGGCGAAGGACAAGGTCTCGGGCCTCGCCCACCAGCACGGGGACAAGATTCAGCACGGTCTCGACAGGGCGGCGAAGGTCGTCGACGAGAAGACCAAGGGCAAGTACAGCGGCAAGATCCACACGGGCACCGACAAGGCGAAGGGGGCCATGGACCGGCTCGCGCACAAGGGCGGTAAGGACAGGTCCGCCCCGCCTCCGGACGCGCCCCCGCCGGCTTCCTGAAAGCTGCGGACACATCCCCGAACGGCGGACGGCCGCGGAGCACCCCGCTCCCGGCCGTCCGCCGTGTGCGGGGGCTGCGCGCGAGCGGGAGGCGGCTGTCGGGGATCACGGCCGGGAGGCACCGTCGGGAATCTACGGCTGGAAGGCGCCCCTCAGGGATGTACGGCCGGAACGCGACCCTCGGGGATCTACGGCCCGGCGACGTGAACTACGACCACGTGGCGACGACGTATCCCACGCCGTACGGCGCGTCCTCGTACAGCAGGGCGCCCGTCAGCCCGGCGTTCTCGGCGGCGCCCGCGAGGACCTGCCAGGGGGCGCGGCCGTACGCCTTGAGTTCGGCCGCGAGGCCGGTGTCGAGCGCGCGCAGGGCCGCCACATCGGCCGTGCCGAGGGCCAGGCCGGCCGCGGCGTCGAAGGGGGCGGCGCGCTCGTCGAGGTACCCCGGCGCCTTCAGCGTCCGGCAGGCGCTCGCGTCGCCCATCACGAGCAGCGCGACCCGCTCGGCCCGCGCGGCGATCTCCCGTCCCGCCGCCGCGCACTCCTCGGGGGCGAGGGAGGTTGCCACGCCGACCGCCTCGACCGGGGTGCCGGCCCAGCCGACGCGTCCCAGCAGCCACGCAGCGACCGCGAGCGAGGGCGGCAGCGGGCGCTCGTCGTCCGCCCGCACGGCGTGCGCGGCCTCCGCGGCCCGACGGCCGAGGTGTACGTCCATGTCGACGCCGAAGCCGCGGAACGACCCCCGCGCGCCCTCCGGGAACGCCCCCTGCCCCGGCTCCTCGGCCGGCCCGACGACCACGAGCCGGTCCGGCCGTGCGGCGGCGAGCACGCCCAGCGCGTCCACGCATGCGGCGCGCGCCACGTCCAGCTCGGGCGCCGCTCCCGCGGCGACCTCGGGCACGAGCAGGGGCGGGCAGGGGCAGACTGCGGCGGCGACAAGCATGATCGGCAGCGTATCCCCGCGAGGCCGCGGGGCGTCACTCCTCAGTCGCAGCCGCAGCCGCTGGTCGCCGCCGGAAGCGGTGCGGGTACGCCGATCTTCGGCAGGCCGAGCATGACGCCGGCGGGCTGGGCGGCCTTCTCCGCGGTGCGCTTCTCCCAGGCGTCGCCCGCGCGCGTGCGGCGCACGTCGAGGACGGCGCCCTCGGCGAGCAGGTGGTGCGGGGCCGCGTAGGTGATCTCGACGGTGACGACGTCGCCGGGGCGCACGTCCTGCTCCGGCTTGGTGAAGTGCACCAGGCGGTTGTCGGGGGCGCGGCCGGAGAGGCGGTGCGTGGCGCCGTCCTTGCGGCCCTCGCCCTCGGCGACCATGAGCTCCAGCGTGCGGCCGACCTGCTTCTTGTTCTCCTCCCAGGAGATCTCCTCCTGGAGGGCGACGAGGCGCTCGTAGCGCGCCTGCACGACCTCCTTGGGGATCTGGTTCTCCATGGTCGCGGCGGGGGTGCCGGGGCGCTTGGAGTACTGGAAGGTGAACGCCTGCGTGAAGCGGGCCTCCCGCACGACGTGCAGCGTCTGCTCGAAGTCCTCCTCGGTCTCGCCGGGGAAGCCCACGATGATGTCGGTGGTGATCGCGGCGTGCGGGATGGCGGCGCGGACCTTCTCGATGATCCCGAGGTAGCGGTCCTGGCGGTAGGAGCGGCGCATCGCCTTCAGGACGGTGTCCGAGCCGGACTGCAGGGGCATGTGCAGCTGCGGCATGACGTTCGGCGTCTCCGCCATCGCCGCGATCACGTCGTCCGTGAAGTCGCGCGGGTGCGGGGAGGTGAAGCGGACGCGCTCCAGGCCCTCGATCGTGCCGCAGGCCCGCAGCAGCTTGCTGAACGCCTCACGGTCGCCGATGTCGGAGCCGTACGCGTTGACGTTCTGGCCGAGCAGCGTGATCTCGGAGACGCCCTCGGCGACCAGGGCCTCGATCTCGGCGAGGATGTCGCCGGTGCGGCGGTCCTTCTCCTTGCCGCGCAGGGCCGGGACGATGCAGAAGGTGCAGGTGTTGTTGCAGCCGACGGAGATCGACACCCACGCCGCGTACGCGCTCTCGCGCCGGGTCGGCAGGGTGGACGGGAACGCCTCCAGCGACTCGGCGATCTCGACCTGCGCCTCCTCCTGCACGCGCGCGCGTTCCAGCAGGACCGGCAGCTTGCCGATGTTGTGCGTGCCGAAGACGACGTCCACCCAGGGCGCCCGCTTCACGATGGTGTCGCGGTCCTTCTGCGCCAGACAGCCGCCGACGGCGATCTGCATGCCGGGGCGCGAGGCCTTCTTCGGGGCCAGGCGACCGAGGTTGCCGTAGAGCCGGTTGTCGGCGTTCTCACGCACCGCGCAGGTGTTGAAGACGACGACGTCCGCGTCGCCGTCCGACCCCTCGGGCGCGGGTACGTACCCGGCCTCTTCGAGCAGCCCGGACAATCGCTCGGAATCGTGGACGTTCATCTGGCACCCGTAGGTGCGCACTTCATAGGTCTTCACGCCCACTGCCTGGCTCCGGTCGCTGCTGCTGGTCATGCGTCAAGGGTAGGTGGTTCCCGCGAGCCCCTGTTCCCGCGAGCCCCTTTCCCCGCAGGGACGGGCGGCTGTACCGCGCGGTCCGCGCTACTCGTCCGCGACGCGTACGACGGCCAGCGTGATGTTGTCGGGGCCGCCCGCCTCGATGGCCGCCTTCCACAGCTCGAAGGCCGCCCGTCCGTCGTCGTACTCCCCCATCACCTCCTCCAGGGTCTCCGGCGGCACGGGGTCGGTGAGGCCGTCGGTGCAGATGAGGTAACGGTCGCCGGGAGACAGGGACGCGGCCGTCACATGGGGTTGGACGGGGCGGTACGCGCGCGTGCCGCCCAGGCACTGGGTGACGAGGGACGTGGTGCGCTGCCCCGGGTCGAGCGGGGGGCTGTCGTCGACGCTCACCTGGCGCAGCCCGTCCGGGGAGGCCGCGAAGACCCGGCTGTCGCCCACGTTGAACACCATCACCGAGCCGGGCCTCAGGACGGCGCCCGCGACCGTGGTCCCCATGGCCGTGAGCTCACTTCCGGCGTCGCCGCCCGAGGCCTCGAACACGGCGCGGTTGCAGGCGTTCAAGGCGTCGCGGACGGTGTCCTCGTCGCTCAGGGCGGGGCCGACCGAGGCGATGCGGCGCGCCACCAGGGCGCTGGCCACATCACCGCCGGGGTGTCCGCCGAGCCCGTCGGCGACGGCGACGACCAGAGGCGTCCCGGTCGGGAAGACGAGGGTCTGCGGGCTCTCGGTCACCGTGGCGCACAGGGTCCACGGTCCGACGACCAGGCTGTCCTCGTTGCGTTCGCGGAGCAGGCCGGGATGGCTCAGCGCGCTCACCGCCACGTACCGCATGGAACGCCACCGCCTTCCCGTACGGGACGACGCATCGCGGCCGGTCGGCCATGCCTCAAGCGTAGGGGTTGCGCGCGTGTCCGGAGCCGTGGCGCTCGTCGCGCCGGGCGACGGGGGTGGCCGTCCCGCGCCCCGCATCCTGGGACGGGCCGTGCCGGTGGTGCCCCGGCCGGCGTCGGCCTGCTCATCGTGATCGCGGGCTCAAGGTCACCGCCGGGATCGAGCCGTCCCTGGCGACGGCCCACGTCGTCCTCCTGGTGGTGCTCGGCCCGCTCACCGCGCGTTGCACGGAGCGGCTCGCGACCCGCTGGTCGCGGTGCCGCGGGCCTCCGCCCGGGCGTGGGCATCCCGGGCGCGAAGACGACGGAGAAGACGCCGGTGGGCGCCTGGGGTGACGCGTGACACATCACGGTGTGGCCGGATTGTGGAGTGCCGGTGAGGCCGCCGTGGCATGCTCACGCCTTATTACCGGCCGGTAGGAAAACTGGAGTTCCCGCCTGCGCGCGACTCGGCGCCCCCGCCCGCCGGTGTCCCCTCACCACCCCCCACCACACCTCAGGACTGACCTTGCGCAGACGCACGAGGCCCGCACGCGCCCTCATGCCCGCACTGGCCGCAACCGCCCTCCTTCTCGTCGTGGGCTGCTCCGCCGCTCCGGGCGGCACCGACGACACAGCGGCCGCCGCCTCCACTCCCCGGGCCGACGCGGGGGCGACGGCCGCCTCCGAGGACCGCCCGATGGCCGTCGCCGCGGCCCCGGCGGACGCCGCGACCGCCAGTGCCCACCCGGGCGCGTCCGGCGGCCGGGCCCATACGACGACGCTCAGCGTCAGCTCGTACGACAGCAAGACCCGACGCGCCGTCATCTCCCATCGGCCGAAGGGCTTGCGGAAGCCGACGAGCCCGGAGAGCACGGCGACCCCGAACAGCGGAGAGAAGCAAGAGAAGCCTCCGCAGTCGGCGGACCCGGCCGCCACGTCACCCTCCACGACCGCGACCGCCACCGCGTCCGCGTCCGAATCCGCAGCCCCGTCCGACCGGCCCGCCGTCGGCGACGTGATCGCCAGTGCTCCGGCGCCCGGTGCGCCCGACGGGCTGCTCGCCAAGGTCACCGAGGTGCTCGGCGAGACCGACGGGGGCACGGCCGTACGGACCGAGCCCGCGCGGCTCAACGCGCTCCTCGGCGACGAGACCGCGCAGGGCGCCGTTCCGGTCGACCCGGCCGCCTTCACCGTGGACAAGCTGCTGCCCGATGTCGACGTCTCCTGGTCGAAGGCGGGCGACGTACGGGTCGGCCCGAAGGGCGCCACCGTGCCGCTCGGCAGTCTGCGGCTCGATGTGACGGCCGCCCTGCCGACGGCGGGCGGCTCCGTCGCGTCGGCCTCCGCCTCCGTCTCCGGGTTCGTGCAGGTCGCCCCCCAGGTCGACTTCCGCTACGGCGGCGAGGGCACCGGCGCCGCACCCGCCTCGGCCTATCTGGGCGTGTCCGGCGACTGGGCCTCCGGCTGGGCGCTGAAGGGTCGTGCCGGCGCCTCGGCCACGCCGGTCCGCATCCCCTTCGCCAAGCTGCACGCCGACCCGGTGCTGCAGGTCGGCCCCGTCCCGGTCGTCGTCAACCTCGACCTGACCTGCTACGTCGAGATCAGCGGCGACGGCAAGGTCACCGTCGATGTGCGGCAGAGCCTGAAGGGCGACTTCCGGGCGGGCGGCACCTTCGGCCCCGCGCGGGGCTGGACGCCGGTCAGCGAGTCCGGCATCACGAGCACACCGGTGCGCACCTCCGTCACGAGCGCCGGTTCCGTGCGGGCGGCGCTCGGCGCGCAGGCGAGCGTCGGCCTCTACGGCACGGTCGGCGTCCTCGCCGATCTGGCGCCGTACGTCCGTGGCGAGGGCGCCGGAACGGTCACCGGCACCGGGACGGTGTTCGGCGCCGACGGATCCTGGGCGGTGTACGGCGGGGTCGATCTGACCGGCACCCTGCGTCTTCAGCTGTCGGTGTTCGGCACGCCGGTGCTCCACCGGGACATCCCGCTGGGCACGCTGCACCGGGAGTGGAGGCTGGCGGGTTCCTCCTCCTGACCCGGGTCAGGCCGCGCCGTCGGGTATCCAGCCCTGGCGGCGCAGCACCCCGGTCACGTCCGGCGCCTCGTAGTGCTCGCCCTTGAGGACCTTGCCGTCGGCGCGGCGGGCCACCTGGCCGTCGGGGCCCAGCTTGGTCATGTTGGAGCGGTGGATCTCGGCGATCACCGCGTCGAGGTCGATGCCGTGGACGAGGGCGGTGCCGTAGGCGACGTAGACGACGTCCGCCAGTTCGTGCGCGAGCTTGTCCAGGGGGCCGCTCACCGAGACCTCGGCGACCTCGGCGGCCTCCTCCGCGAGCAGTTCCCCGCGGTGCGCGGCCAGCTCGGGGGCCACCGCCGTCGGCACGGTGCGGGCGTCGAGGCCGAAGGCGCGGTGGAACTCACGGACCAGGTGGACGGGCGAGGAACTCATGCCACCGACTGTATCGACGCCCACTGACAATCCCCCGGCACCGATCCCCACCGACCACGTCGACGGCACCGCTCCCCCCATCACCGGGCCCTCCTGTGACCTCGGCCCTGTTCAGCGCCCCGCGCTGCTGGCAGGATCGCCGCCATGGTCAGGAAGTTCCCCCGTATCGGCAGGCGGCGCGCGCTGCAGGGCGCGGGTGTCGGTGTCGTCGTGCTGGGGTTGTTGCTGTGGTGGCTGCTGCCGCTGGGCGAGGAGCCGCCGAGCGGGACGATCACCTTCAGCACGGGGACGCCGGCCGGGGTCTACCAGGACTACGGCAGCCGGTTGCGCACCGAGCTGGCCAAGGACATGCCCGGCCTCGACGTGAGACTGCTGACCAGCAACGGATCGCAGGAGAACGTGGAGCGGCTGGCGACCGGCCAGGCCGACGTCACCATCGCCGCGGCCGACGCGGTGCAGACATACGAGGCCGGGCACAGCGCCGCGCGGGCCCGGCTGCGCGGAGTCGCCCGGCTCTACGACGACTACGTCCAGCTGGTCGTGCCGCGTGACTCGGATGTGCGGTCGGTCGCCGATCTGCGGGGCAAGCGGGTGGCGACGGGGCTGCCCCGCTCGGGTGTGCGGCTGATCGCGGACCGGGTGCTGGAGGCGGCGGGCCTGGATCCGGCGAAGGACGTCACGGCGGTCGCGGAGGGCATCGACACCGGCCCGCAGCGGCTGAAGGCGGGCGGGATCGACGCGTTCTTCTGGTCCGGCGGGGTGCCGACGGCCGGTCTGGCGGAGCTGGCCGACGGCTTCGCCTTCCGGTTCGTGCCGATCAACGCCGACCTGGTGGCGAAGATGCACATCCGGGACGACGCCACCGGCTACTACCGGGCCACGAACATGCCCGAGTCGGCCTATCCCACGGTTCAGAACGGTGTCGCCGTGCCGACCATCGCGGTGTCCAATCTGCTGATCACCCGCGCGGACATGGACCCCCGCCTCACCGAATGGCTGACCCGCACGGTGATCAAGAGCCGGGACGGCATCGGCGCGCATGTGCACTCCGCCCAGCTCGTGGACCTGCGCACGGCGATCTACACCGACCCGCTCCCCCTGCACGAGGGCGCCCGCCGCTACTACCGCTCGGTCAAGCCGTGAAGCACCACTCGGTGCCGTAGCCCCGCCGTTCGCTACTGCTCCGCCGTCCTCGGCACCCGCACCGTGACCGTCAGGCCGTGCGGCTCGTGGCGGTCGTAGGAGATCGAGCCGCCGCCCGCCGCGAGCAGGGTCCGGGAGATGGAGAGGCCGAGGCCGGAGCCCTTGATGTTCTGGTGACGGCCACTGCGCCAGAAGCGGTCGCCGATGCGGGCGAGTTCCTCGTCGGTGAGTCCGGGCCCGTTGTCGCTGACGACGACGGTCGCGGTGTCTCCGTCGGCGGTGACGCCCACCTCGACGCTCTCACCCTCGGGGGTGAACTTCACCGCGTTGTCGATCACCGCGTCCAGGGCGCTGGACAGGGTGACGGGGTCGGCCCAGGCGGTGGTGGGCGGGCAGGTGCCGGTCAGGCGCACCCCCTTGGCCTCGGCGGTGGGAGCCCAGGCGGCGACGCGCTCGGCGGTCAGCGCGCCAATGTCGGTGATCCTCAGGTCGGCCTCGGTGTGCTCGGCCAGGGCCAGGTCGAGCAGGTCGTCCAGGACCTGGGCGAGGCGTTTGCCCTCGGCCTGGACGGAGGCGATCTCCTCGTTCCCCTCCGGCAGTTCGTAGGCGAGCAGTTCGATGCGCAGCAGCAGCGCCGCGAGCGGGTTGCGCAGCTGGTGCGAGGCGTCGGCGACGAAGGCGCGCTGCTGCTCCAGCACGTCCTCGACGTTGTCCGCCATCTCGTTGAACGAACGGGCCAGCCGCTGGAGTTCCGGCGGCCCGCCGGCGGCCGCGACCCGGGACTTCAGGCGGCCGGTGGCGATGTCGTGGGTGGTGGCGTCCAGGACGCGGACGGGCCTGAGGACCCATCCGGTCAGGCGCAGCGCGGCACCGATGGAGAGGAGCATCGCGGCGATCTCGCCGGCGCCGATGACCAGCCAGCCGTGCAGGATGCGGGAGCGCATGGGCCCGGTGGGCGAGTCGGTGACGACGACGGCGATGACGTCGCCGTCCCGGATGACCGGCGAGGCGACGATCAGATGGCGGCGCTGCCAGGGCCACACCTGCTGCGGATCGTGGCTGCGGCGGCTGAGCAGCGCCTCCTCGAAGGCGTCCCGGACCTCGCCCGTTTCGGGGAGGAACCAGTCCCTGGGCGCCTGAGCCATGGGGGTGTCGGTGCGGTAGAAGACACCGGCACGGACGCCGTAGACGTCGTAGTAGCTGGCGAGTTCACGGGCGAGCGTGCGGCGGCGCTCGTTCATCGACGTGGAGGTGGTGCCGTTGGCGTCGGTCGTGGCGGAGACGAACTGGGCGAGGGCCGCGAAGCGTGTGGTGTCGTCGATCCGGTCGACGACGACCCGCTGCTGTTCGGCGCCGGCGACGCTGACGGCGAGCGGGACGCCGAGGGCGAGCAGCACGGCCGCCATCAGGACGATGAGCAGCGGCAGCAGTCGTGTGCGCACCCGGGCCCGCTACGCGGCCGGGGCGACGAGCCGGTAGCCGACGCCTCGTACGGTCTCGATGAGGGCGGGCATGCGCAGCTTCGCGCGCAGGGAGGCGACATGGACCTCCAGGGTGCGCCCGGTCCCCTCCCAGCTGGTGCGCCAGACCTCGCTGATGATCTGCTCCCGGCGGAAGACCACTCCGGGGCGCTGGGCGAGCAGGGCGAGGAGGTCGAACTCCTTGCGGGTGAGCTGGACCACCGTGCCGTCCACGGTCACCCTCCGGGTGGGCAGTTCGATCTGGACGGGGCCGAGCCGCAGGGCGCCCTCGCCGCCGGTGGCCGCGTCCTCCGGGACGGTGCGCCGACTGACGGCGTGGATCCGGGCGAGCAGCTCGCCGGTGTCGTAGGGCTTCACGACGTAGTCGTCGGCGCCGAGGTTGAGCCCGTGGATGCGGGAGCGCACGTCGGAGCGGGCGGTCACCATGATCACCGGGGTGGCGGTGCGCTTGCGGATCTTGCCGCACACCTCGTAGCCGTCCTGGTCGGGCAGGCCCAGGTCGAGCAGGACGACGCCGAATCCGGGGCCCTCGGGCACCAGCGCCTGGAGGGCCTCTTCGCCGCTGCGCGCGTGGGTGACGTCGAAACCGTGCCGCTTCAGCACCGCGGACAGCGCGGCGGCGACATGGTTGTCGTCCTCGACGAGCAGCAGTCTCATTCCGGCCTCCTCCGGTTCATCGTGCGTACGGTAGGACTCACTACAAACACCTACGGGTGGGGCGTGTCCCGACACGCGTCCACGCGCGCGTGCATCAAGGCAGTCACGCTGATGGACGAGGACGCCGTCAAGTGGGTTCCGGTTGCGGGTGACGACCGTTATCCGCCCGATACGCGCACTGGTCGCAAGTGCTACGACACGTGTCCGATTGCTATCGGATCGTGATGCTCAGATTCCCCTCAGATGTAATGACGCTGGTCGCGGCCGGTCACTACTGTCCTGCGAAACCGAGGAGGACGGAGCCCGATAGCGATGACCGAAGTATCGGTGACCAAGGAAGACGCGGTCCCCACCGGCGATCTGGTCGTCCTGAAGAGCGTCAACAAGCACTTCGGCGCGTTGCACGTTCTCCAGGACATCGATCTGACGATCGCGCGCGGCGAGGTCGTCGTCGTCATCGGGCCCTCCGGGTCCGGCAAGTCGACGCTGTGCCGCACCATCAACCGCCTGGAGACGATCGACGCGGGCACCATCACGATCGACGGCAAGCCGTTGCCCGCGGAGGGCAAGGAGCTGGCCCGGCTGCGTGCAGATGTCGGCATGGTCTTCCAGTCCTTCAACTTGTTCGCGCACAAGACCGTGCTCGAAAATGTGATGCTGGGCCAGATCAAGGTCCGCAGGAGTGACAAGAAGAAGGCCGAGGAGCGGGCCCGTGCCCTCCTCGACCGGGTCGGCGTGGGCACCCAGGCCGACAAGTACCCGGCGCAGCTCTCGGGCGGCCAGCAGCAGCGTGTCGCGATCGCGCGGGCGCTGGCCATGGAGCCGAAGGTGATGCTCTTCGACGAGCCGACCTCGGCCCTCGACCCCGAGATGATCAATGAGGTGCTGGAGGTCATGCAGCAGCTGGCCCGGGACGGCATGACCATGATCGTGGTCACCCACGAAATGGGTTTCGCACGATCGGCCGCAAACCGCGTGGTGTTCATGGCGGACGGCCGCATTGTCGAACAGGCTGCGCCCGACCAGTTCTTCAGCAACCCGCGCAGCGACCGCGCCAAGGACTTCCTCTCGAAGATCCTGCACCACTGAGGACTTCCCTCTCGAAGATCCCTCACCAGTGACGGCGCGACAGCGCCTCCACGATCCGCGCCACCCGCACCGACGGCCCCGCATCTGACACCACTCAAAGGATGTTCACCATGAAGCTCCGCAAGGTCACCGCCGCCTCGGCAGCCGTACTCGCCCTGTCCCTGGCCGCCACCGCGTGCGGCGGCGACAACAAGGACGAGAGCAGCAGCGGATCCAGCGGCGGCGGCAAGATCAAGGTCGGCATCAAGTACGACCAGCCCGGCCTCGGCCTGAAGAAGCCCGACGGTTCCTTCGCCGGCTTCGACGTGGACGTCGCCACCTACGTCGCCAAGGAGCTCGGCTACAAGCCGGACCAGATCGAGTTCGTGGAGACCAAGAGCGCCGACCGCGAGAACGCCCTCTCGCGCGGTGACGTCAAGTTCATCACGGCCACCTACTCGATCACCGACGAGCGCAAGCAGAAGGTCGACTTCGCCGGCCCGTACCTGCTCGCGCACCAGGATCTGCTGACCAAGAAGGACGCGAACATCACCAAGGGCACGGACCTCAACGGCAAGAAGCTGTGTTCCGTGACCGGTTCCACCTCGGCGCAGAACGTCCAGAAGTCGATCGCCCCGAAGGCCGACCTGAAGGAGTACAGCTCCTACTCCGAGTGCATCGCCGCGCTGCAGAACGGCGCCGTGGACGCGGTCACCACCGACGACTCGATCCTCGCGGGCTTCGCCTCGCAGGACCAGTACAAGGGCCAGTTCAAGCTCGCGGGCCTGAAGCTCAGCAACGAGAACTACGGCGTCGGAGTCAAGAAGGGCGACACCGCGACCGTCGACAAGATCAACAAGGCGCTGGAGAAGATGGTCAGCGACGGCTCCTGGCAGAAGGCCGTCGACGCCAACCTCGGCCCGGCCGGCTACCACAACGAGCCCGCGCCGAAGATCGGCGTCATCGTCAAGTAACGCGGCCCCCGCGGCCCAGCCCCGCAGGGCTCCCCGGCGCGCCGCCGTCCGTCGCGATCACGGCGGTGGCGCGCCCCGCCCTTCACGTACGCCACCCACCCGGAAGCGCGGGAGATCGTGTTCGATTTTCTTGAAGGTTACGACGTCCTCGGGGCGTTCTGGATGACGGTGAAACTCACCGCCCTCTCCGCCGTGGGCTCCCTGATCTGGGGCACCCTGCTGGCCGCGATGCGGGTCAGCCCGGTCCCGCTGATGCGCGGGTTCGGCACGGCCTACGTCAACATCGTCCGGAACATCCCCCTGACGGTCATCATCCTGTTCTGTTCGGCCGGCCTCGCCGACGTGTTCGGTGTGACGCTGGGCGCCGACAACTTCAAGGCCCAGGGCTTCCGGCTGGCCATCCTCGGTCTGGTCGCCTACACCGCCGCGTTCGTGTGCGAGGCGCTGCGCTCCGGCATCAACACGGTGCCGCTGGGGCAGGCGGAGGCGGCCCGCGCGATCGGGCTCAGCTTCAGCCAGACCCTGCGGCTGATCATCCTCCCGCAGGCCTTCCGCGCGGTCATCGGCCCGCTGGCCAACGTCCTGATCGCGCTGACCAAGAACACCACGGTGGCGGCCGCCATCGGCGTCGCCGAGGCCGCCTACCTGATGAAGACGATGATCGAGAACGAGGCGCAGACGCTGGCCATCGGCGCGGTGTTCGCGTTCGGGTTCGTGGTTCTGACCCTGCCCGTCGGCCTGTTCCTGGGCTGGCTCGGCAAGCGACTGGCGGTGAAGCGATGAGCTCGGTCCTCTACGACACTCCCGGCCCCCGCGCCAAACGGCGCAACCTGGCCTTGTCGGTCGTCTTCTTCGCCCTGCTGATCCTGCTGGCATGGTGGGTGTGGAAGGTCCTGGACGACAAGAACCAGCTGACCTCCGCCCTGTGGAAGCCGTTCACCGAGTCCGACGCCTGGACGACGTATCTGCTGCCCGGCCTCGGCAACACGCTGAAGGCGGCCTCGCTCGCCATGGTGATCGCCCTGCCGCTCGGCGCGGTCTTCGGCATCGCCCGCCTCTCCGACCATGCCTGGGTGCGGGCCGTGTCCGGCACGGTGGTGGAGTTCTTCCGGGCGATCCCGGTGCTGCTGCTGATGCTGTTCGCGAACGAGTTCGTCGCCCGCTCGATGAACGTCCCCAGCGAGGACCGCCCCCTGTACGCGGTCGTCATCGGCCTGGTGCTGTACAACGCCGCCGTGCTCGCCGAGGTCGTCCGGGCCGGCATCCTCGCCCTGCCCAAGGGGCAGACGGAGGCGGCGTACGCGATCGGTCTGCGCAAGGGCCAGACGATGAGCAGCATCCTGCTTCCGCAGGCCGTGACGGCGATGCTGCCGGCCATCGTCAGCCAGCTCGTGGTCATCGTGAAGGACACCGCGCTCGGCGGTGTGATGATCGGCTTCACCGAACTGCTCAACTCGCGCGGCACGCTGGCGGCCAACTACGCCAACCCCATTCCCAGCTTCATCGTGGTCGGGGCCATCTTCGTCGTGCTGAACTTCGCCCTGACGAGTTTCGCGAGCTGGCTGGAGCGCCGACTGCGGCGCAGCAAGCGCGGTACGGGCGCGGTGGTCGGTGTCGAGGACATCGAGGAACTCAACGCGGCCGAGGTCGGCGGCTCCTACGGTTCGGGCGCGTCGGCCTGACGCCCACTCAAGCGGCATGACCTGGACGGGGGCAGTGGCGAGCGCGCCACTGCCCCCGTCGCTTGACGCAATCCGCGCGAATGGGTTGCATACGTTCTGTGATCGTGCACCCTGCTCCCACCTCTAGTTCACTCACGTCCCTGAGGGCATCGTCGCGGGCAGGGGGCGCCACGCCGTGGATCCGGTGATCATCGTCGGAGCGGGGCCCGTGGGGCTCACGCTCGCCCTGGCGCTGGCGCGTCAGGAAGTGCCGTCGATCGTCCTCGACGAGGGCCCGGGCAAGGACGAGCCGCGCCTGGCCCGCACCGTCGTCCTGCGGGAAGACACCACCGCCCTCGTGGAGCGGCTCACCGGCGCCCCCCTCGACGAGGCGGGCCTGCGCTGGACCGGCTGGCGGTCGATGCGGCGCCGCCAGGTGATGCGCGACCTCTCCTTCGACGAGGAGCCCGGCCCCGCGCCGCTGCACATCGCCCAGCATGTGCTGACCGGTGTCCTGCGCACCGCCCTCGCGCGCGAACGGCTCATCAAGCTCGTCGTCGACAGCCGCCTGGACACCGTCGAACAGGAGCCCTCCGGCGTCACCGCCCACACCCGGGGCCCCAAGGCCACCTGGTGGCGCGGCAGTTACCTGGTGGGCTGCGACGGCCCCCGCTCCACGGTCCGCAAACTCCAGGACATCCGCTTCCCCGGCCGCACGGCGGTGGAGCGACACGCCGTGGCCGCGCTGCGCGCGGAACTTCCGTGGGACGGTCGCGCGTTGCTCCATCGGATGCCGCCGTGGCGGACGTCCGGACCGTCGGCCGGGGAGGTGACCGCCCGCCCCCTCCCGGACGGCGTCTGGCGCCTGGACTGGCTGCTCCCGCCGGGCAAGGACCTCGTCACCCCGGAGTTGCTGCTGGCGCGCGTCCGCGAGACCCTGACCGGCTGGAGCGACGTCCCCTCCCCGGCGTACGACCTGCTGGACACCGGCGTCCACATCGTGCACCACCGTCTGGCCCGCCGGTGGCGCGCGGGACGCGTCTTCCTCGCCGGGGACGCCGCGCACCTGCTCGGCGCGTTCGGCACCCAGGGGCTCGACGAGGGCCTGCGCGACGCCGACAACCTCGCCTGGAAGCTGGCGGCCGCCTGGCACCACGGGCCGCACGAGACGCTGCTCGACAGCTATCAGGTGGAGCGGCGCGCCGCCGTCGCCGCCCGGCTGCGCGCGGCCGACCAGGTGCTGCCCCTGCTGCGCGGGGGCGGCGGCATAAGGGCGTACGTCCCCGGCGCCGCCCGGGGCCACGACGCCCTGCTCACCGACGGCCACCTCGGCCGGGGCCCGCTGGGCGAACCCGGGACGTACGCGGGATCGCCCCTGGCACCGCGTCACCTGGAGGCCGAGGTCCCGGTCGACACCGCGCCCGGCGCCCCGGTGTCGGACGTGCGCGTGACGGCGGAGGACGGCTCCTTCGTACAACTGCGCGACCGGCTGGGGCGGGGCGCGCTGCTCGTGGTCCTCGTGGCACCCGGCACGGGCGTATGGGAGCGCAAGCACTGGGTGGGCGCCGGCCTGATGCCCCGGCTCGCCGCCGCCGTCACGGCGCTGCCCCACCCCGCCGAGCTGCTCGTCACGGAGAGCTACCCCGGCGCCGCCGCCCACACCGTGCTGCTCGTACGACCCGACGGACACCTGGTCACCGCGCTGAACGGGGTCCGGCCGGCCGATCTGTACGCGGCGGCCGAAGCGGCCGTGGGCGGGCCGGCGCGGGCCGAGGCGGAGGCCGGCGCCACGGCGGGCTCCGCCGCGCGATGATCCTCCGGTCCCGTCGCCGCCGTACGGCGGCGGGACGCCGCGCTCACCGTCCCCGTGTCCACGGAGTGACAGCGAGTTGACCGGGCCGGACCGGCATGGTCTACTCCGGAGGGTGACCGACACCTGTGTGCGCCTGTGGCGGAGGGTCCATATGGACCTCGTCCGCTATGCGGGCTGCGTGTGTCGTCCGTCCTGCTGAATTCGCATCCCCCTCCTCCACGGCGTGCGCCGTCGCCGCGCTCTCGCGCAGCCGTGCGCGCCGTTCCGCGAACACTCATCAGGACGGTACCCGTGTCTGCCTCCCCCTCCGTTTCCGTTCCCGCGTCCGCGCCCGCGCCCGCCGTTCCGGCACAGGCGGACCTCCTCGACTTCGTCCGGCGCGCGGCCGCCGACGAGACGCTGATCTCCACCCTCCCGCTCGACCCGGAGGGCCGCACCTGGGTGCGCCTGGAAGGACCCGGCGGGAGCGAGGCGTGGCTGATCGGCTGGCCGCCCGGCACCGGCACGGGCTGGCACGACCACGCCGACTCCATCGGCGCCTTCGTGACCGCGCGGGGCGAACTCACCGAGAACTCCCTCGCCGCGCGGCTGCCCACCGACGGCTGGAAGACCCTGGAGCTGTCGGAGGACGTGGACCGCACCCGCCGGCTGACCGCCGGCCAGGGCCGCGCCTTCGGCCACCACCACGTCCACGAGGTCCTCAACGAGAACCCGCGGGAGCACGCGATCTCCGTCCACGCCTACTACCCACCGCTGCCCCGCATCCGCCGCTACAGCCGTACGGGGCCGGTGCTGAGGCTGGAGCAGGTGGAACGCCCGGAGGACTGGCAGTGAGGAACGACGTGAGGGATTCTTCGGTGGGGTCGGCGGGGGCTGTGGGCTCTGCGGGCTCTGCATACCGTGCCGGCTCTGTTTCTCCTGTGGGCGCTGCGGGCGCTGTGAGTCCTGTGGGCATCGACGAGTTGTTGGAGCGGGTCCGCTCCGGATACGAGCGCGTCGAGCCGGCCGAGGCGTACGCGGCCGCGCAGGCCGGTGAGGCGCTGCTCGTCGACATCCGGTACGCGGCCCTGCGCGAGCGGGACGGGCTCATCCCGGGCGCGCTGGTCGTGGAGCGCAACGAGCTGGAGTGGCGGCTGGACCCCCGGGGCAGCCACCGCCTGCCCGAGGCCACGGGCCATGCGCTGCGCGTCGTCGTCATCTGCAACGAGGGATACGCGTCGAGCCTCGCCGCGGCGTCGCTGCACCAGTTGGGGCTGCGCCGTGCGACGGACCTGGTGGGCGGATTCCAGGCGTGGAAGGCGGCGGGGCTTCCGGTATCCCGGTAAGGAGTGCGGGGCTCGGCCGCGCGGACACGGCGCCGTCGGGCGGGGTTTCGAACCCACGCGACACATCCTTCGGGGAACGCAAGTGATGCTGCGTTCCCCGAAGGATGTGAAGGACGTGGGGTGGGCCACGGTTGGCCGGAGCCGGGTCAGCAGTCGATCGGCGGGGCTAGTCCTTCGCCGTCGCCACCGTCACCGGCCGCACCCGCAGGGCCATGCGTCCCGGGAGGGCCGTCCCGACGAGGGCCAGGAGTCCGGCCGCGGCGACCACGGTGACATACATGAGCGACGTGACCGCCGGGGCCGCGCGGCCGGTCATGCCGAGGCTGAACGCCGTCAGCACCGCGAGCGCGATACCGCTGCCGAGGCCGGTGGCGAGGAGGAGGACCGACAGCGCCTCGGAGCGCAACATGCGCAGCACCTGACGGCGCGTCGCCCCGGCGAGCCGCAGCAGCGCCAACTCGCGGACACGTTCCGTGATCGACATGGCGAGCGTGTTGACCACGGCGATGGCGGTGAAGGCGAGCACGAGAACCATGGTGAGCTGGTTGACCTCGGCATTCGCCTGCTCACGGCGGGCCTGAAGGTCGTCGGCGGCAGCGGGCGAAAGAATTTCCAGACCCGGGAACTCACGCAGCGTAGTCGAGAGTTGTGTCTGTGTACGGTCCGTACTCACCAGGACGGAGGTGGAAAGAGGGTTGTCGGCGTGGCGTGCGACGAGGTCGTGCGCGAAGGTGAGATCCCCGAAGCCGAGCCCACGGGCGTAGACGGCGGCGACGGTCAGTGTGGCGGGCGTGCCGTCGCCCAGTGTCAGCCCGAGCTTGCTGCCGGGGGCCAAGTGGAGTTGGTCGGCGGCCAGTTCACTGACGGCGACGGTGTGCTCGTTCAGCCGGTCGAGGGAGCCCGCGGTGACGTCGGGGTCCCAGGTACGGGCGAGGCCGGCCGAAGTGACGCCCTGGGCCGCGTACTTGTCGAGCCCGACCCGGACGGTCGTGCGGACCACCTCGGTGACGGCGTCGTCTCCGGTACGCAGCCGCCGCGCGGCCTCGGCCGGGACACCGGGGCCCCGCGACGCGACGACCCAGTCGGCGCGGACACCCTCGCGGGCCTGGGCGCGGGCCGCGTCACCAAGAGTGGGCTGGACGAACAGCACGGTGCAGGTCATACCGATGAGCAGAGTGAGAGGAGTGACGACGGAGGCCATCCGCAGGGCGTTCCCCCGCAGGTTGGCGACGGCGAGCCGGCCGCCGTGACCGGTCAGCCGCAGCGGGCCGGCCAGGAGCAGCGCGGCCGCCCTGACCAGCAGCGGACCCAGCAGTGCGACGGAGGTGGACAGGACGACGACAGCGAGGAAGGTCACGGGAGTCGCGGCGGGCTCGGTCCGCAGACCGCCCAGCACCACGACGAGTACGGCGCCGCCGACGAGCAACAGCAGACCGGTGAGGGCGCGTCCGACCGGGAGGCGCGCGGGTTCCGCCTTGGCCTCGGTGAGCGCCTCGGTCGGGCGGATACGGGCGACCCTCCGGGAAGCGATGCGCGCGGCACCCCAGGCGCCGAACAGCGTCACGGCGAGGGCAGCGAGCGGCGGTACGACACCGGTGGTGTGCTGAAGCGTCGCGGGCACCGCGCCCAGGGCGACGAACCTGCCGTGCAGCCAGGCGCCCAGCGGCAGCCCGGCGAGAGCACCGATCGCGCCGCCGGCCGCGCCGACGAGCAGGGCCTCCCGGCCGAGCAGCGTGCGGATCTGTCCGGACGTGGCGGCCACGGCCCGCAGCAGGGCGAGTTCACGATGCCGCTGGCGGACGGAGAGAGCGAAGGTACCTACGACGACGAGCACGGCGACCAGGAGTGAGGTGCCGGCCATGGCACCGCCCATGCTGACCAGGCGTGTGCGGGCGGCGGCGGCATCGAGGAACTCCACGGGGCCTCGGGAGTCGCCGGTGGTGAGGTGGGGGCGGAGGGTGGGGAGGGGGGAGGGGGAGGGGCCCCCGGCATAGGCGTCGTCCAAGGCTCCCGCCACCGCCCGGCGCAGTTCCGCCGCCGTAGTCCCCGGCTCGCCCAGCACGCCGAAGGCGGTCACCTGTCCGGGGTGTGCGGCGAGTCGGCGTGCCTCGGCGGTGGCGAAGAAGAGGGCGGTCTGGTGGTGTACGGCTGTGGCGGGGGCGGCGATGCCGCTGACGCGGTAGGTGCGCGGGGCCTGGGTGGACTGGACGGTGAGCCGGTCTCCGGGCTTGAGGTGGGCGCGCTCGGCGAGGTCGTCGTCGATGACGAGATCGGTGGCGGCCCGGGGCGCGGTGCCGACGGTGAGACGGTAGGGGGTCAGTGCGGCGGAGTCCCAGGAGTGGCCGTAGGCGGGTCTGCTCGCGCTGCTCGCTGTGCCGTCCGGTGTCAATGGTTCGGCGAGGAAGGTGAGTTCGGGGATGACGCGGGCGACGCCGGGGGTTTCGGCGAGTGTGCGGCCGAGTCCTTCCGGAAGCCAGGCGCGTTCGGCGATCGGCTTGGCCTTGTGTTTGACCTTGGTCTTGCCCTTCTTGTGTTTGACGGTGGTCCGGTGGACGTTCTGGTCGGCGGAGACGACGAGGGGCGTCGCGGCGTAGCGTTCCGTGCGGATCGTGCCGCGCAGGCCGGTTTCGAGGAGGGTGCCGCACGCGGTGATGAGGGCGGCCGCGCACGTCAGGGCGAGGAAGGCGCCGAGGAAGCTCGCCTTGCGGGCGCGGACGGACTTCAGGGCGTAGCGCAGCATCATGAGGGCTTGTTCTCTTTTCTGTTGTGTGCGGGAGGGGTGGTTTCGCGTCGGCCGCCTGTGGGGGCCGGGGGGACTTCGGCCGCGTTGTGGTCGGCTTCGGGGGCGGGGAACGCGAGGAAGCGGGTGAGGAGGGTGCGTGCGCCGGGCGGGGTTTCGGGCTCGGGGCGCTTGTAGCGGTTGAGGAGGGCGATGTACTCCTCGAAGAAGTCCCGGAGTTCGGGGAGTGTGAGCCGGATGGTGCCGCGCGAGTAGGGGAAGGCGTCCCTCCACGGGTCGCTGTCGTCCGCCTGGCCGGCCTCTCGCTGGAGTCGTTCGAAGAGGTCCAGGTCGGCGGCGTAGGCATGGTGGTTGAGCTCGTCCATGACGTGCCGCATCTCGGGGCTCTGCCGGCTGCGGGGCGGGAAGCGGAGGTCTCCGGGGACGGCTTGCCACCAGCGTTCGCGGTAGCTGGCGGGTGCGGTGGGCGTCCGGTGCGGGGGCCGTGGGTCGGGCGGGCGGGCGGTGGTGCGGACGAAGCCGTACCGCTCCAGTTCGCGCAGGTGGTAGCTGGTGGCGCCGGTGTTGAGGTCGAGCGCTCGGGCGAGCATGGCCGAGGTGGCCGGGCCGTTCAGGGTGAGGTGCTGGAGGATGCGCTGGCGGCGGGGCTGTGCGAGCGCTTTGAGCGCGGCGAGGTCGTCGAGTTCGACGGGGGCGGGGGCGGCGGTGGGCCGGGTTGTCGGGGGCTGGTCCGCCGCGGGTTCCTCTGGCATGGCTCAACAGTCGCTTGTGCACAGGTGTCTGTGCAGTGCGGAGCCCCGGCGTCTTCGGTGGGGGGTTAACCCCACCCTTGGTGTGTGCGAGGCACCGGTCCGGCTCCTGGACGCGATCGGCGCCCCCGCGCGTCTACCGTGCCCGGAGCCGGTGAACCGGTGGATCTGTGAAGGAGGCGGGGCCGTTCGGACGTTGGTGCCCGGGGCCGATGGCCGGGTCGTGAGAGTCCGTGTCGTGCGGGCCCCGTCTCATGGGGGGCTGGTGTCCCGGAGCCCGTGTGCCGTGTGACGCCTCCTCAGAACTCCTCGTCGAGGAATTCCGTGTCCTCGCCTTCTTCCTCCAGTGCTTGGCGGACCACCCGGAGGGCCATGCCCTCGGGGTAGCCCTTGCGTGCGAGCATGCCGGCGAGGCGGCGGATGCGTTTGTCGCGGTCGAGGCCGCGGGTGGAGCGCAGTTTGCGGGCGACCAGTTCGCGCGCGGTCGTTTCCTCCTGCTCGGAGTCGAGCTGGGAGACGGCCTCGTCGATGAGTGCCGAGTCGACGCCCTTGGTGCGCAGTTCTCGGGCGAGCGCGCGGCGGGCCAGTCCTCGGCCGTGGTGCCGGGATTCCACCCAGGCGTCGGCGAAGGCGCTGTCGTTGATCAGCCCGACTTCCTCGAAGCGGGAGAGGACTTCCTCGGCGATGTCATCGGGGATCTCCCGCTTGCGCAGGGCGTCGGCGAGTTGCTTGCGGGTGCGTGGGGTCCCGGTGAGCAGGCGCAGGCAGATCGCCCGTGCCCGCTCAGCCGGGTCCCCTGAAGACTCCCCCCGCTCGGCCCTCGACGAGGAGGAGGCGCCTTCGTCCTCACGGGGCGGCTGCGCGGAGCGCCGCCCTCGGCGGGTGCCGCCGGTGGGCGGCTCGCCGTCACGCGTACCGCTGTGGGCGCCGCCTGCGCGGCGTGCCCTGGCGTTACTGCGGCGCCGGTTCTCGTACGGCTCGTCGCCGTACCGGGCGTCGCCGTCCGGTTCGTGGCCGCCGTACGGATCCCCCGTGCCGCCCGGCTCCCCCGCGGTGCCGGTCGGTGCGCCCCTGCCGTACGGCTCGCCCGCGCCGTACGGCAGTTCGGTGCGGGCGTGCGGGTCGTCGCCGTGGGTGTCGTCGTCCGTCCGGGCCGGGCCCGGTCCGCCCTTGCCCTGTCGCTCGCTGAGAGCGTCGAGGTGGGCGTACTCGGCCCAGTCGGTTCGCCGTGTCACGGGTCAGCTCTTGGCTGCCGCGGCCTTGGTCTTGGCGGCCTTGGCTGCGGGGGCGGGTGCGGTCTTGTCGGCCTCGTCCGCGGCCGTGGAGACGGCGGCGTCCGTGCCGGGTTCGGCGGCGGGCTCCTCGGGACGCACGCCGACGCCCAGCTTCTCCTTGATCTTCTTCTCGATCTCGTTGGCGAGGTCGGGGTTGTCCTTGAGGAAGTTGCGGGCGTTCTCCTTGCCCTGGCCGAGCTGGTCGCCCTCGTACGTGTACCAGGCGCCGGCCTTGCGGACGAAGCCGTGCTCGACGCCCATGTCGATCAGGCCGCCCTCGCGGCTGATGCCCTGGCCGTAGAGGATGTCGAACTCGGCCTGCTTGAAGGGCGGCGCGACCTTGTTCTTGACGACCTTGCAGCGGGTGCGGTTGCCGACCGCCTCCGTGCCGTCCTTGAGGGTCTCGATGCGGCGGATGTCGATGCGCACCGAGGCGTAGAACTTCAGGGCGCGGCCACCGGTCGTGGTCTCCGGGGAGCCGAACATGACACCGATCTTCTCGCGGAGCTGGTTGATGAAGATCGCGGTGGTCTTGGACTGGTTGAGCGCGCTGGTGATCTTCCGCAGGGCCTGGCTCATGAGGCGGGCCTGCAGGCCGACGTGGCTGTCGCCCATCTCGCCCTCGATCTCCGCGCGCGGGACGAGTGCGGCGACGGAGTCGATGACGATGAGGTCGAGGGCGCCGGAGCGGACCAGCATGTCCACGATCTCCAGGGCCTGCTCGCCGTTGTCGGGCTGGGAGAGGATCAGGTTGTCGATGTCGACGCCGAGCTTGCGCGCGTACTCGGGGTCGAGGGCGTGTTCCGCGTCCACGAAGGCGACCTGGCCGCCCGCCTTCTGCGCGTTCGCCACCGCGTGCAGGGTCAGGGTCGTCTTGCCGGACGACTCCGGACCGTAGATCTCGACGACTCGGCCGCGCGGCAGGCCGCCGACGCCGAGGGCGACGTCGAGGGCGGTCGACCCGGTCGGGATGACCTCGATGGGCTCCCTCGACCGCTCGCCCATGCGCATGACCGCGCCCTTGCCGAATTGCCGTTCAATCTGTGCGAGTGCGGCGTCCAGGGCCTTCTCGCGGTCGGTTCCTGCCATGGGTTCCACCCGGTTTGCTTGAGTCGATCGCTTCACGTCAAAGACGCTAACGCCTGCCACTGACAATGCGCCCCGACGCTGGTCCGGCCTGTGGATAACTCGGGCACTTAGTCGCCCAAAATGGGGCGAATTCCCCACCGAGAGCGCCGCCGGAGCCTCCATAAGAATGGATGTTCGATTTTCGTGTCAAGCGCACCCCGCGGCACTGCGGGACGTGTCGCGGGGGCAGCACCTGGCGGGCGCGGGCCGTGCCCAGCGCCGGGCGGCACGGGTCGCGGGGCGGCCCGTTGGCTCATCGGAACCGGGCACGGGGCCCGTCAGTCGGAGCTCTCCTGCGCCGCCGACGTCCGCGATCTCCCCCTGCCCCACAGGCGCCGGGCGCGGGCGAGGGGGCTCGTCCGTGCGCCGCGTTCGCGGTGGCCGTGGACGCGGGGGTCGTCGGTGACGTCGTAGCGCTTCACGTACGCCCCGAGGAACGCCTGCAGGGTGGCGACCGCCGGGATGGCGACCAGCGCACCGACGGCGCCGAGGAGGGCGGTTCCGGCGATGACGGAGCCGAAGGCGACGGCGGGGTGGATGTCGACGGTCTTCGCGGTCAGCTTGGGCTGCAGCATGTAGTTCTCGAACTGCTGGTACACCACGACGAAGATCAGCACCCACAGCGCGTACCAGGGATTGACCGTGAAGGCGATCAGCATGGGCAGGGCGCCGGCGAGATAGGTGCCGATGGTCGGGATGAACTGCGAGACCACACCCACCCACACGCCGAGCACGGGCGCGTAGGGGATGCCCAGCGCCTGCAGGAGTACGTAGTGGGCGATACCGGAGATCAGCGCCATCAGCCCGCGCGAGTAGAGATATCCGCCGGTCTTGTCGACGGCGATCTCCCACGCGCGCAGCACCTCGGCCTGCCGTGCGGGCGGCAGCACCGAGCAGATGGTGCGCCGCAGCCGCGGTCCGTCGGCGGCGAAGTAGAACGAGAACAGGGCGACCGTCAGCATCTGGAAGAGCCCGCCGAGGACCTGCCCGGAGACGTCCAGGACGCCGGCGGCGCTGTTCTGCGCGTACCGCTTCAGCCAGTCGGAGCGCAGCAGGCCCTCCTGGATGTCGACGCGTCTGAGCTCGGTGTGGAACGTGGTGTTGATCCAGTTGATGACGGAGTCCAGATAGTCCGGGAATCCCTCGACCAGCTTGATGATCTGGCCCGCCAGCATCGAGCCGAGCAGCGCGAAGAAGCCGGCCACGACGATCAGCAGGCCGAAGAAGACCAGGAAGGTGGCGAGTCCCCTGCGCACGCCGCGCGAGGCCATGTAGCTCACCGCGGGCTCCATGGCGAGGGCCAGGAAGAACGCGATGAGGATGTTGATCAGCAGGCCGGTCAGCTGGTGGAAGGCCCATATGCCCAGCTGGAACCCGCCGATGAGGGTGAGCGCGAGCACCATGGCGCGCGGCAGCCAGCGCGGCATGCGCGCACCCGGCGCGGCGGCGCCGTCGGCCGGAGGCCGGGTGGGCGGCGTCGGGCCGAGCGGGGATCCGTGCTGGGCTTCGTGCCCGGTGTCGTCAGTGGGTGCCACGGACCAAGTCTCACTCACGCCACCGACAATGGGACGCCCCCCGCGATCTTCGTTACGGATCAGCGCCTCTCGTGCGGCACGTTCATCACCGTGCACACCACACGCCACACGTCCTTCGCGTCCCAGCCGGCCGCCAGCGCCTCGTG
Source organism: Streptomyces sp. NPDC032126 (assembly GCF_055580085.1). Classification (NCBI taxonomy): domain Bacteria; kingdom Bacillati; phylum Actinomycetota; class Actinomycetes; order Kitasatosporales; family Streptomycetaceae; genus Streptomyces; species Streptomyces sp. NPDC032126. The sequence goes on along the minus strand of NZ_JBVIMA010000001.1, from coordinate 28,776 downwards.
CACCGTGCGCCCGCCGAGCTCCGACATGACGTGATCGCGCGCGAAGGTCTCGGCGTATCCCGTGCCGAAGTGTTCGTCCATCCGCTGCCAGAAGACCGTCAACCGCATGACATCCAGTATCCCGCGCCCGGGGGTGGCCCCGGCCAGGGCCGCCTGTCGCGGGCGCCTCTCCCCCTACGGTCTGACGCATGGCCGAAACAGGAGCATCCCCACTCCCCCCGACGCCCTCGGCGCGCTCCCCGCTCTTCCGCGCCGAACACTTCGTCTGGCTCACCGCGCGCGTGCTGGAGCAGCGCCTCTTCGCGCACCTCTTCCTCAACGGCGCGGCCGACCCCGTCGAGACCGCGCTCGACGCCTACCGCAACGAGGACGGCGGCTACGGCCACGCGCTCGAACCCGATCTGCGCGGTCCCGTGAGCCAGCCCCTGCACACCGCGCACGCGCTGCGTGTCCTGGACTCCGTCGGGCGCTGCGGCGGACAGCGGGTGGAGCGGGTGTGCCGCTATCTGACGTCCGTGTCCACGGCGGAGGGCGCGCTGCCGGCGATCCATCCGAGCCAGCGGGGCTATCCGGCGGCGCCGTTCATCCCGATCGTGGACGATCCGCCCGGTGAGCTCCTCGCCACCGGGCCGGTGGTCGGCGTTCTGCACCGCAACGAGGTGTGGCATGCCTGGCTGTTCCGGGCCACGGACTTCTGCTGGCAGGCGGTGGAGTCCCTGGAGAAGTCCCATCCGTACGAGGTGGAGGCGGCCGTGGCGTTCCTGGACTCCGCCCCCGACCGGGCACGCGCGGAGGCCGCAGCCGACCGGCTGGGCCGCCTGGTGCGGGACGACCGGCTCGCCGCGCTGGACCCGGGCCGGCTGGAGGAGTATCCGGTCGCGCCCGGGTACGCCCCGGGGGAGCACCACTTCCCGCACGATTTCGCGCGGACCCCGCACTCCCTGGCGCGCGCGTGGTTCACCGACGACGAGATGGCCCGTTCCCTGGACTTCCTCGCCGCCGAGCAGCGGGAGGACGGCGGCTGGCCGGTCCGCTGGCGCAGCTGGGCGCCGGGCACCGCGCTGGAGGCGCGCCCCATGGTGACGATCACGGCCCTGCGTACGTTGAGGGCGTACGGCCGTCCCATCGGCTGAGCCTCCACGCGCGCGTGAACCGGCCTTCGTGACCGGACGCGGCCACGCGCGCGTGCGAGGTCGGCCGCGGGGTGGCCCGCCCGCGCCGTCACTCACCCACCGCTCCCCGCCCCGGCCGGCGCCCTCACCCGCCCACGGCCCGCACCCCCGCCGTCACCACGACGGCCGCGGCGACGACCAGCAGGAAGGGGGCCCGCAGCAGGAGCGCCACGGCGGCCGCGGCGAGCCCGGCGGTGCGGGCGTCCAGCACGAGGGCGTGCCCGTCGGCGAAGGTCTGCTGGGCGGTGAGGGCGGCCAGGAGGGCGACGGGCAGCAGGGCCGCCAGGCGCCGTACGAGGGGCCGTTCCAGGACGCCCGCGGGGACGAGCAGCCCGGCGAGTTTCACGGCGTAGCAGCCGAGGGCGGTCGCGCCGATAGCGATCCAGGTGTTCATCGCCCGCCTCCTCGCGCGTCGTCACGGGCGGCCCCGCGCCGTCCTGCGCCTCCGCGCGCCTCGTCACCGGCGGCCCCGCGCCGTCCTACGCCTCCTCGCGCCCCGTCACGAGCGACCCCGCGCCGGCCTTCGGCCCACAGCACGGTTGGCGCGGCGAGTGCGGCGATCAGGACGGGCACCCCGGCCGGCAGCGTGGGCAGCAGACCGAGTCCGAGCAGTACCGCCAGGCCGGCCACGGCGCGTTCGGTGGACGTCTTCAGCATCGGGGCCAGCAGCGCCAGGAAGACGGCGGGTCCGGCGGCGTCGAGCCCCCAGGCGTCGGTGTCCCCGATGGCCTCGGCGCCGAGCGCGCCCAGCAGGGTGGTGAGGTTCCACAGTACGTACAGGCTGAGCCCGGTGACGGCGAAGCCGATCCGCGCGCCCCGCCGGTCGCGCTGCGCGAGCGAGACGGCCGTCGTCTCGTCGATGACCCATTGGGCGGCGAGCGGGCGCACCGCGCGCGGGAGGGCGAGCAGCTGGGACAGACGCAGCCCGTAGAAGGCGTTGCGCACGCCCAGGAAGAAGGCGCCCGCGGCCGCGGTGAGCGGGTTGCCGCCCGCGGCGAGGGCGCCCACGAGGGCGAACTGGGAGGCGCCGGTGAACACCAGGAGGCTGAGGGCGCAGGTCTGCCACACCGTGAGGCCGCTGCCGGCCGAGGTCACCCCGAAGGCGAACCCGGACAGTCCCACGGCGATCCCGACCCCGAGGGCGTCCCGGACGACGGCGCGGTCGGGCCGGGGCGCACTGTCGGCGCTCATGTCTGCGCGTGCTGTCTGTTCTGCCACGCGTCGGACGGTAGGCGCGGCGGGCCGGGCGCGTCTTGTACGTTCTTGCGCTCGCGTTGGTAGGCGCCCGGCGGCACGCCCACGATCCGGGTGAAGTGGCGATTGAGGTGCGGCTGGTCGGTGAAGCCGACGGCGAGGGCGGCCTCGGCGGGTGTCGTGCCGTCGTCCAGCAGCCGGCGTGCCTGGCGCACCCGGGCGTCGGTCAGCCAGGTGTGCGGCGGCATGCCGTAGGCGTCCCGGAAGGCGCGCAGCAGGGCGAAGGGGCTGGTCCCCAGGTCGGAGGCGAGTTTCTCCAGGGTGGGGGGTTCGGCCATGCGGTCTTCGAGCACGGCACGCGCGTGTGCGGCGACGCGTGCTCCGGCGGTCGAGATCCGGCGGGTCGGCAGGGGGCCGCCGTTGAGCCGGAGCAGCCGGGTCACGGCGACTCTGAGCAGGGTGTCGGCGGCGAGCGCGTTGCCCTCGTCGGCCGCCCGCAGCACGTGGTGGACGAGCCCGACGGTGTACGGGTCGTGGAGGACGGGGTGGGCGAAGCCGGGAGTGCCGCGCAGGGTCGTCGTCTCGGCGGCGATCGCGGAGACGACCTCGGGCGAGGGGTACACCGCGCCGTACCGCCATCCCTCGGGCACTCCGGCCCGCCCGGTGTGCGGGGTGTCCGGGTTGACGAGTGCGAGGGCGCCGGCTCCCACGTACTGGTCGGCGCCTCGGCAGCGGAAGACCTCGGCGCCCTCGGCGACGGCGGCGATCACGAACTGCTCGTGCGTGTGGCTCACGAACGTCTTGTGGACGTACCGGGCCCGCAGCAGGTCGACCTCCGGCAGCTCCGGATACCGCCAGTGCCGTGCCCGCTCGCTCGAACCCGCCATACCCCCCATTGTCCGCCGCGCCGATCGGCCGTCCCGGAGGCAGCCCTCCGGTCGGGGCGGCCGAACAGGGCCACGGCCCCCGAGGGCGTCTCCCTTCGGGCCTCTCCGGCCGCATCTCCGCAGGTCGGGGGCGTTGTCAGTGGCGGGGTGCAGGATGGACGCATGGTCGGATCCGCACATCGAGCCCTCGACGGCTTCTCCCCCGCGACCCGCGGCTGGTTCACGGGGGCGTTCTCCGCGCCCACCGCGGCCCAGGCGGGCGCGTGGCAGGCCATCCGTGAGGGTTCGGACGTGCTGGTGGTGGCCCCGACGGGTTCGGGAAAGACGCTGGCCGCCTTCCTCGCCGCGCTGGACCAGCTCGCCTCGGACCCTCCGCCCGCGGACCCGAGGAAGCGCTGCCGCGTCCTGTACGTGTCCCCGTTGAAGGCGCTGGCCGTGGATGTGGAGCGCAACCTCCGCAGTCCTTTGACGGGCATCCGCCAGGAGTCCGTGCGGCTGGGCCTGCCCGAGCCCGAGGTGAAGGTGGGCATCCGTTCCGGCGACACCCCGGCGGCGGAGCGCCGTGCGCTGTCCACGCGCCCGCCGGACATCCTGATCACCACCCCGGAGTCCTTGTTCCTGATGCTGACGTCGGCCACGCGTGACGCGCTGACCGGCGTGGAGACGGTGATCCTGGACGAGGTGCACGCGGTCGCGGGCACCAAGCGCGGCGCGCACCTCGCGCTGTCGCTGGAGCGGCTGGACGAGCTGCTGCCGAAGCCGGCCCGCAGGATCGGCCTGTCGGCGACGGTCCGTCCGGTCGACGAGGTGGCCCGCTATCTGTCTCCACGCCGCAAGGTGGAGATCGTCCAGCCGGAGTCCGGCAAGGAGTTCGATCTCTCGGTGGTCGTCCCGGTCGAGGATCTGGGAGAGCTGGGCGGCTCGCCGGTGGCCGACGGTTCGGAGGGTGCCGAGCGCCCCTCGATCTGGCCGCATGTCGAGGAGCGCATCACCGATCTGGTGCAGGCCCACCGCTCCACCATCGTCTTCGCCAACTCCCGCCGTCTGGCCGAGCGGCTGTGCAACCGCCTCAATGAGATCGCCTACGAGCGGGCGACCGGCGAGACCCTGGAGGAGCATCACGCGCCCGCCGAGCTGATGGGTGGCTCCGGGGCGGCTCAGGGCGCGCCGCCCGTCATCGCGCGCGCCCACCACGGCTCGGTCTCCAAGGAGCAGCGCGCCCTGGTCGAGGAGGACCTGAAGGCGGGCCGGCTGCCCGCCGTGGTCGCCACGTCCAGTCTGGAGCTGGGCATCGACATGGGTGCCGTGGACCTGGTCGTGCAGGTGGAGTCACCGCCGTCCGTGGCCTCCGGTCTGCAGCGCGTCGGCCGCGCGGGTCACCAGGTCGGCGCGGTCTCCACGGGTGTGGTGTTCCCCAAGTACCGGGGCGACCTCGTGCAGGCGGCCGTGGTCACCGAGCGGATGCGGCAGGGGGCGATCGAGTCGCTGCGGGTCCCCGCCAACCCGCTGGACGTGCTGGCGCAGCAGCTCGTCGCGATGACGGCCATGGACAGCTGGCAGTTCGACGATCTGCTCGCCGCGGTCCGCCGCGCGGCGCCCTTCGCGTCGCTCCCGGAGTCGGCGTTCACGGCCACGCTGGACATGCTCGCCGGCCGCTACCCGTCGGACGCCTTCGCCGAGCTGCGCCCGCGCGTGGTGTGGGACCGCGTCACCGGCACGGTCACCGGCCGCCCCGGCGCCCAGCGCCTCGCCGTCACCTCGGGCGGCACGATCCCCGACCGGGGCCTGTTCGGGGTCTTCCTCGCGGGGGCCGACCCGAAGAAGGGCGGCGGCCGGGTCGGCGAGCTGGACGAGGAGATGGTCTACGAGTCGCGCGTGGGCGACGTCTTCACGCTCGGCACCAGCTCCTGGCGCATCGAGGACATCACGCGCGACCGTGTCCTGGTCTCCCCCGCCCCCGGCGTTCCGGGCCGGCTGCCGTTCTGGAAGGGCGACCAGCTCGGCCGCCCGATCGAACTGGGGCGCGCGGTGGGCGCGTTCCTGCGCGAGGTCGGCTCCCTGCCCAAGGACGACGCCCGGCTGCGCCTGCTCACCGCGGGCCTGGACGCGTGGGCCGCCGACAATGTGCTGTCCTACCTGGACGAGCAGCGCGCGGCCTGCGGCCACGTCCCGGACGACCGCACGATCGTCGTGGAGCGCTTCCGCGACGAACTGGGCGACTGGCGGGTCGTCGTGCACTCGCCCTTCGGCGCCCAGGTCCACGCCCCCTGGGCTCTCGCCCTCGGCGCCCGCCTCGCCGAGCGGTACGGCATGGACGCGCAGGTCATGCACGCCGACGACGGTCTCGTACTGCGCCTGCCGGACGCCGACCTGATGGGCCTGGACCTGCTCGACCAGGAACCGATGAAGGCCGGCACCGAGTACGACGCCGACCAGGCCCCGGTCGGCGCGGCGGACGTCGTCTTCGACAAGGGCGAGGTCGACCAGATCGTCACCGACCAGGTCGGCGGATCGGCGCTGTTCGCGTCCCGGTTCCGCGAGTGCGCCGCCCGCGCGCTGCTCCTGCCGCGCCGCAACCCCGGCAAGCGCACCCCGCTGTGGCAGCAGCGCCAGCGGGCCGCGCAGCTGCTGCAGGTGGCGAGCGAGTTCGGCTCGTTCCCGATCGTCCTGGAGGCGGTCCGCGAGTGCCTGCAGGACGTCTTCGACGTCCCCGGCCTGGTCGAGCTGATGGGCGACCTGGAGTCCCGCAAGGTGCGCCTGGTCGAGGTCACCACCCCCGAGCCGTCGCCCTTCGCCCGCTCCCTCCTCTTCGGGTACGTCGCCCAGTTCCTGTACGAGGGGGACTCACCGCTCGCCGAGCGCCGCGCCGCCGCCCTGTCGCTGGACTCCCGGCTGCTGGCCGAGCTGCTCGGTCAGGCGGAGCTGCGGGAACTGCTCGACGCCGAGGTGCTGGCCGAGCTGGAGCGCGAGCTGCAGTGGCTCACCGAGGACCGTCGCGTCAAGGACACCGAGGGCGTCGCCGACCTGCTCCGTCTCCTCGGCCCGCTGACCGACGCGGAGCTGGCCGAGCGCGGCGCCGAGGAGCACTGGGCGCGGGAGCTGGCCGCCGCCCGCCGTGTGATCAAGGTGCGGATCGCCGGCGCCGACCACTGGGCGGCGATCGAGGACGCGGGCCGGCTGCGCGACGCCCTGGGCACCGCCCTGCCCGTCGGCGTGCCGGAGGCCTTCACCGAGCCGGTGAAGGACCCGCTCGGCGACCTCCTCGCGCGCCATGCCCGCACGCACGGCCCGTTCACCTCGGCCGCGGCCGCGTCCCGTTTCGGCCTGGGCGTCGCGGTCACCGAGGGCGCCCTCCAGCGTCTCGCTGCCGGTGGCCGGGTCGTCCAGGGCGAGTTCCATCCGGCCGGTATCGGTCAGGAGTGGTGCGACGCGGCCGTCCTGCGCCGGTTGCGCCGCCGTTCCCTGGCCGCGCTGCGGCACGAGCTGGAGCCGGTGCCGCCCGCGGCGCTCGCCCAGTTCCTTCCGCAGTGGCAGCACATCGGCAAGGGCCACGCCCTGCGCGGCATCGACGGACTCGTCCGCGCCGTCGAGCAGCTCCAGGGTGCTTCCGTCCCCGCCTCGGCGCTGGAGAAGCTGGTCCTGCCCTCCCGTGTCACGGACTACACCCCGGCGATGCTCGACGAACTCACGGCCGCCGGAGAGGTCGTCTGGGCCGGCGCGGGCGGGCTGCCGGGCAAGGACGGCTGGGTCTCCCTGTACCTGGCGGACGCGGCCCCGCTCCTCCTGCCTCCGCCGCACCCCTTGGAGCTGACGGCGCTTCACCAGTCCGTCCTGGACGCCCTGTCCGGCGGCTACGGCCTGTTCTTCCGGCAGATCGCCGACCAGGTCCGCGCCACCACCCACCCCGACGCCACGGACCCCCAACTGGCCGACGCCGTCTGGGACCTGGCCTGGTCGGGGCGGCTCACCAACGACACGCTCGCCCCGATGCGCGCCCTGCTGGGCTCCGGGCGTACGGCGGGCTCCACCGCCCATCGCGCCAAGCGGTCGGTTCCGCGCGGCCGTTACGGCTCCCTCACCGCCGCCGCCCGCCCGGCGTCGCGCACCGGTCCGCCGACCGTCGCGGGCCGCTGGTCGCTCCTCCCGGCCCATGAACCCGACCCGACCGTCCGCGCCCACGCCCTGGCCCGCGCCCTCCTCGACCGGCACGGCGTGGTCACCCGGGGCGCGGTCTCCGCCGAGGGCGTCGAGGGCGGCTTCTCGGCGACGTACCGCGTGCTGTCCGTCTTCGAGGAGAGCGGTCAGGCCCGCCGGGGCTATGTCGTCGAGGGCCTCGGCGCCGCCCAGTTCGCCATGGACGGCGCCGTGGACCGCCTGCGCGCGGTCGCCAACGCCCGCGACCGGGGCGACGGCCGCCCGGTCCCCTTCGGCAACGGCGCCGACGGCGGCTTCGGGGTGCCCACGGACCCCGCCGTGCCCGACTTCAGCACGCCCGCCCCGTACAGCGCGCTGGAGGGCTTCGACGACGCGTTCCCGGAGTTCCCGGACTCCGCGCGGCTCCCCGCCCCGGGTGACTACGTCTCCCCGCGCGACCTCGCCTCCTCGCCGGGAGCCGGCGGTCCACGCGGCGGCGGATCCTCGTACGGGTACGCCCCGGCCTTCCCGGATCGCGACCGCGGGCGTTCCTCGCCCGCGTCCCGGACGGTCGTCCTGGCCGCCGCCGACCCGGCGAACGCGTACGGTTCCGCCCTGCCCTGGCCCGAGCCGCCCACCGGCGCCGGACACAAGCCGGGCCGTAAGGCGGGCTCCCTGGTCGTCCTCGTCGACGGCGAGCTGACCCTCTACATGGAGCGCGGCGGCAAGACCCTGCTGGCCTGGGCCGCCCACCCCGACGGCGACACCGCGCCCGCCGACGACCCGCGCCTGCACAGCGCGGCGGAGGCCCTCGCCAGCGCGGCCCGCGCGGGCTCCCTCGGCACGGTCACGGTGGAACGGGTCAACGGCACCCCGGCCCTCACCTCACCCCTCGGCACCCTCCTGGAAGCGGCGGGCTTCATCGCGACCCCCAGGGGCCTACGACTGCGAGCATGACAACCCCACCATCCGAATCAACCCGATTGGTCCGCCCGCCCCGACACCAGCACCCAGCGCTCAGTCCCCAGCCCCCCATGCCACCCTTGACCCATGCCCGAAGGTGACACGGTCTGGCAGACCGCGAGGCGTCTGCACAGCGCCCTCGCGGGCGAGACGCTGACCCGCTCCGACCTCAGGGTCCCGAAGTACGCCACCGTGGACCTCACCGGCCGGAATGTCCTGGACGTCACCGCGCGCGGCAAGCACCTCCTCACCCGCGTCGAGGGCGGCCTGACGCTCCACTCGCACCTGATGATGGACGGCGCCTGGCACGTCTACGCGCACGACCAGCGCTGGAGCGGCGGCCCCGCGCACCAGATCCGCGCGGTCCTCGGCACCCTCGACCGCAGCGCCGTCGGCTACCGCCTGCCCGTCCTGGAGCTCCTGCGCACCGCCGAGGAGGAACAGGCCGTCGGTCACCTGGGCCCCGATCTCCTGGGCCCGGACTGGGATCCGGACCGGGCCCTCGCCAACCTGCTCGCCGACCCCGCCCGCCCGCTCGGCGAGGCTCTCCTCGACCAGCGCAATCTGGCCGGTATCGGGAACATCTACAAGAGCGAGCTGTGCTTCCTCCTCGGCGCCACCCCCTGGCTCCCCATCGGCACCCTCCCCACCGACCGCGCCGCGAAGCTCCCCGCCCTCGCCAAGCGGCTCCTGGAGGCCAACCGCGACCGCCCGGTCCGCAGCACGACCGGCCGGCGCGGCCAGGACCTGTTCGTCTACGGCCGCGCGCCCCGCCCCTGTCTGCTGTGCGGCACCCCGGTCCGTGTCGCCGACCAGGGCGACGCCTCCCGCGAGCGCCCCACGTACTGGTGCCCGACGTGCCAGACCGGCCCGGCGCCCGCCTGGCCACGGACCCCAGCCCGCCACCGTACGACCGGCCCCGCGCCCAAGACCGGCCGCCCAGCCAACACCCCCTACCCACCCAACACCCCGCGTCGGCCCAACACCTGACCCCCACCCCCAATGACGACCGAGTAATTGACGACCCGTCAGAAATCCTCGTACGGTCGGTTCATGGCCGTGAAGGCGTACGACCTCACCGGGCGCACCGCGTTCGTCACCGGCGCCGCGAGCGGTATCGGGCGCGCCTGTGCCCTGTTGCTCGCCGAGGCGGGTGCCGTCGTGCACGGCGCCGACCGCGACGCGCAGGGACTGCACGACACGGCGACCCTGATCAAGGCGCAGGGCGGCACCGCGCACACGCACGCCCTCGACGTCACCGACCGGGCCTCGCTGCGGCGGGCCGTCGAGTCCTGCGGCGAGGTGCACATCCTGGCGGCGGTCGCCGGGATCATGCACAGCAGCCCGGTCCTGGAGACCCGGGACGAGGACCTCGACCGCTTGCTGAACGTCAATTTCAAGGGTGTGCTGTACGCCTGCCAGGAGGCGGCCCGTCTGATGATCGCCCGGGGCACGAGGGGCAGCATCGTCACGATGGCGTCCGGCGCCGTGGACACCGGCGGCCCCGGCCTGCTGTGCTACTCGGCGGCCAAGGCGGCCGTGGTGCAGCTGACCCGCACGCTCGCGACCGAGACCGGCCGCCACGGGATCCGTGTGAACGCCGTCGCCCCGGGCTGGATCCGCACCCCGATGACCGACCGCCACGACGCGGCGGCCCAGGAGCACACCGAGTCCTTCATGGCACGTCTGTCGCCACTCGGCCGGGTCGGCGCCCCTGAGGACGTGGCGCACGCGGTGCTGCACCTGGCCTCGGACGCGTCGGCGTTCACCACGGGCCAGATCCTCCGCCCGAACGGCGGCGTGGCCATGCCCTGGTGAGTCACAGGTCCACGCGGCCGAAGCCATCGGCGCTGTGGCCATGCCCTGGTGCATCACAGGTCCACACTGCCGATGTCACGGATCCGCGAGCCCGGAACCACCGGCGCTGCCGGTCGTCCCACGCTCGCCCCGCCAAGCCGCCCGCCACCGCCCCTGCGCCAGGGCCCCGACGGCGCGCGCCTTCGGTACGCAGTGGACCGGCAGCAGGCTAAGCCCCCATCCCCCGGCCGCGACGGCTCCTTCGACGAGCCCGGCGCCAGGGGCGACGACGAGTCGCACGGCGGCCCACCACCACACCGCCCCGAGCCCCAGCTGGAGCCACCGGCGCACTGTTCGCCCGACCACGGCCACCACCTCCGCCCCACCGGAACGACACCCGCAGGAACACCGAGGCCCGTATCCCCAGGCCCCGCAGGCGCCCCCGCCCCCAGCCCTCAAACATTCTCGGCCTGGAACATCCAGTGGTGCTTCTCCAGATCCGCGGTGATGCCGATGAGAAGGTCCTGGCTCACGGGATCCGCGTCCCCGGTGGCCGCCACCCGTTCCCTCATACGAGTGATCACCGCACCCAGTGCGGCCACCAGCGCCCCGACCGCGACCGTGTCCTTGACCCATCCGGCGTCCACCGCGCCGATCCCGCTGCCGGCGGCGACCGTCGCCGCCCGCGCGTCCGGGGACACCCCGAGCGCAGAGGCCCGCTCGGCCACGGTGTCGGAGTGGAGGCGGGCACTGTCCACGACCTCGTCGAGCTGGAGGTGGATGGACCGGAAGCGGGGCCCCACGACGTTCCAGTGGACCTGCTTGGCGACGAGTGAGAGATCGACCAGGTCGACGAGCGCCCCCTGGAGCGCCCCGGCCACCGTCTTCAGATCGGCTTCGGACAACGGGCTCTTCACGCCGTACATGCAGGACCTCCGGGTCGTCACCAGCCCCCGCCACGCCCTCCACGATGACCGCACCACCGGACACCGGCAAACGCACACCCAGGCGCCGGACAGCAAGAAGCCCGGGAACGCGAAAAGCCCCGGCCACCCTCCCCGGGTCTCCCCGGAGAAGCCCCGGCCGGGGCCTCACCTACGCCTGTGTCGGCTCACACACTCACGCGGCGACCACGTCGACCGCCTCGGCGGGAGCCTTGATGGTCACCCGTTCCGGTGGCACACCGGTCACCGACACGGAACCCAGCATCGGACGAACCGGCGTGGGCACAGGTTCGCTGGGGGTGGCCGCAGCAGACTGGGCCAGCTCCGCGAGGGCGAGCTCGTCGCTCACTTCCCGCATGAGCTCGGACATCCGTACGTCCAGCGCGTCGCAGATGGCGGCGAGCAGCTCGGAGGAAGCCTCCTTCTGCCCCCGCTCCACCTCGGAGAGATAGCCGAGCGAGACTCGGGCGGACGAGGAGACTTCGCGCAGAGTACGGCCCTGGCGCTGGCGCTGCCGACGCAGCACGTCACCCAGCAGGCGACGGAGCAGAATCATCGGTGGCTCCCTCCTCGGACCGCGTAGCCGCATCCTTCACGCCCCACCGTACCGCCTCGCGCTGCGGCCGTGCGGGGAGCGATGTCGTGTTCACTCAGGGCTGCAAACATCAAAACCCCCCGTTCTGTTCCGTATCCTGTGCCCGCTCATTCCCGGTGAGTTCGCCCGCAAGCTCTTTCAGGAGCAGTGCGAGTACGCTCCGTACACTCTCTCTACGGATTTCCGCGCGGTCGCCGTTCAACCTCAGGGCCTCCACTTTTCCGCCAGCGGCGGAACCGGAACCAGGGCCGAACGGCCCGTCCACGGCGACGAAGACGGTGCCCACGGGCCGGCCGTCCTGCGGCTCGGGGCCGGCCACTCCGGTGGTCGCGATGCCCCAGTCCGCGCCGAGCGCCGCGCGCACTCCGGCCGCCATCTGGGCCGCGACCTGCGCGTCCACCGCGCCACGGGCGGCGAGCAGGTCGGCGTCGACGCCGAGCACGGCGTGCTTGAGCTCGGTGGCGTAGGCGGTCACGGAGCCCCGGAAGGCCTTGGACGCCCCGGGGACCGCGGTGATCTCCGCCGCTACGAGACCACCGGTCAGGGACTCGGCCACGGCGAGGCTCTCGCCCCTCACCGTGAGTAGTCGCACCACGTCGGCGGCCGTGGAACTCACGCTTCCGTCTCCTCCGGCGCTGTCTCGCGCGCGGCGATTCCCCGCCTGCGCAGCACAATGGCCTGTCTCACATAGTCGAGCCCGGTGACGACGGTCAGGACGACCGCCACGGCCATCACCCACCACCTCAGGGTCGCCAGCCATCCCGTCAGCACCAGGATGTACATGCCGACCGCCACGCCCTGCGAGAGCGTCTTCAGCTTGCCGCCCCGGCTCGCCGGGATCACGCCGTACCGGATGACGAGAAAACGCAGCAGGGTGATCCCGAGTTCCCGGCCGAGGATGACGATCGTCACCCACCACGGCAGGTCGCCCAGCCCGGAGAGACAGATCAGCGCCGCTCCCATGATCGCCTTGTCGGCGATGGGGTCGGCGATCTTCCCGAAGTCGGTGACGAGGTTGTACGTGCGCGCCAGATGCCCGTCGAACAGGTCGGTGATCATCGCGACGGAGAAGGCCGCCCAGGCGAAGGAACGCCAGGCCGGGTCGTGTCCGCCCTCGGCCAGCATCAGCACGACGAATCCGGGCACCAGCATGAGCCGCAGCATGGTCAGCAGGTTGGCGACGTTCCACAGGCTCGCCTGGTTGACGGCGGCGGCCGCCAGCTTCGCGCCCCGGGGCGGCCGGTCGCCGTCGTTCCCGCCGCGCGCGGGACGGTCGCCGGCGGAGGGCGTCTGGTTCGCGTGCGAGGAGCCGCCCGCGGCCGATGCCGGGACACCCGTCATCTGCCCGCCTCCTCGTGACACCCGGACGAGCCCGGCAGGGGCTCGGCGACCAGGTCGACGCCTTCGGTGCCGACCACCTTCGCCTCGACCATACGACCGACGCTCAGGGACTCGCCGCTCGTGAGGCGCACCTGGCCGTCGGTCTCCGGCGCCTGGTGGGCCGCACGGCCGTACACGCCGTCCTCCTCGAAGGACTCGACGAGCACGCGCACGGTCTCGCCGACGCGCTCCTCGGCGCGCTGCGAGACGAGTTCCTCGGCGAGCCGGGAGATGTGGGCGAGGCGTTCGGCGACGACGTCCTCGTCGAGCTTGCCGTCGTAGGTCGCCGCCTCGGTGCCCTCCTCGTCGGAGTAGCCGAAGACGCCGATGGCGTCCAGGCGGGCGTGGGTGAGGAAGCGCTCCAGTTCGGCCAGGTCGGCCTCGGACTCGCCGGGGAAGCCCACGATGAAGTTGGAGCGCACGCCCGCCTCGGGCGCCTTGCTCCGGATGGTGTCGAGCAGTTCCAGGAAGCGGTCGGTGTCGCCGAAGCGGCGCATCGCGCGCAGGACGTCGGGCGCGGAGTGCTGGAAGGAGAGGTCGAAGTAGGGGGCGACCTTGGGCGTGGAGGTCAGCACGTCGATCAGACCGGGCCGCATCTCGGCGGGCTGGAGGTAGCTGACGCGCACCCGCTCCAGGCCGTCGACCTCGGCCAGCTCGGGCAGCAGCGACTCCAGCAGGCGGATGTCGCCGAGGTCCTTGCCGTAGGAGGTGTTGTTCTCGGAGACCAGCATGATCTCCTTGACGCCCTGTTCGGCCAGCCACCGGGTCTCGTTGAGCACGTCGCTCGGGCGGCGGGAGATGAAGGAGCCGCGGAAGGACGGGATGGCGCAGAAGGAGCAGCGGCGGTCGCAGCCGGAGGCGAGCTTGACGGAGGCGACCGGGGCGCCGTCGAGGCGGCGGCGCAGGGGCGCGCGGGGGCCGGACCGCGGGGCGAGACCGTCCGGAAGGTCGGTCGGGGCGCCGTGCCCCGGCAGGGCCACGTCGGTCGCCGTCTGCCGCTCGGCGGGGCTGATGGGGAGCAGCTTGCGGCGGTCGCGCGGGGTGTGCGCGGCGTGGATGCCGCCGCTCAGGATGGTCTGGAGCCGGTCGGAGATGTCGGCGTAGTCGTCGAAGCCGAGCACGCCGTCGGCCTCGGGGAGGGCGTCGGCGAGCTCCTTGCCGTACCGCTCGGCCATGCAGCCCACGGCCACGACGGCCTGGGTTCTGCCGTGGCCCTTGAGGTCGTTGGCTTCCAGGAGGGCGTCGACGGAGTCCTTCTTCGCGGCTTCGACGAAGCCGCAGGTGTTCACGACGGCGACATCGGCGTCCTCGGCGGACTCCACGAGCTGCCAGCCGTCCGCCTCCAAACGGCCTGCGAGCTCCTCCGAGTCCACCTCGTTACGGGCGCAGCCAAGGGTGACGAGTGCGACGGTACGGCGTTCAGGCATGGGCTCAAGACTACTTTGTCCCACCGGCACCGAACGTCGACGGGGTTGGCCAAGATCGCCAACCCCGTCCGCGCGCGGTGCGGTCTCAGCCGACCTGCGGGTCGCCCTTCGTGTAGGTCAGGCGTTCCACGGCGCCCGGCTGGAAGTCCTCGTCTAGCTTCTTGCCGTTCACGTACAGGTCGATCGCCCCGGCGTCACCGAGGACCAGGTTGATCTTCTGGCTGTCCTGGAAGGTCTTGGACTCGCCCTGCTTGAGCAGCCCGTCGAAGAGCAGCCGGCCGTTGTGGCCCTTGACGGCGATCCAGCTGCGGCCGTCGGTGGCGCTGACCTGGACGGTGACCTTGTCCTGGGGGGCGGCGGCGATGGCGCTGTCGGAGGGGGCGGGGGTGTGGTCGGCGGGCTTGTCGGTCTTCGGCGTGGCGTCGGCGGACTTGGTCGCCGCGGGCGTGCTGCCCTCGGCCACCTGGTCCTTCGCGCCGTCGCCGTCGCCGCCCTTGAAGGCGGTGAAGCCGACGAATCCGATCACCGCGACGATCGCGGCGACCATGGCGGCGGTCCAGTTGGGCCCGCGCCGCTCGGGGCGGATGCGTTCCGCTTCGAACAGCGGTGCGGCCGGGGTCGGCGCGGGACGGCCGCCGTGGGCGGCGTCGTACCGCGCGATCAGCGGGGCGGGATCGAGGTGGACGGCCCGGGCCAGGGTCCGGATGTGGCCGCGCGCGTAGACGTCGCCGCCGCAGGGCGCGAAGTCGTCGGCCTCGATCGCGTGGATGATCGCGATCCGGACGCGGGTGGCGGTACTGACGTCGTCGACGGTCAGCCCGGCCGCGATGCGGGCCTGGCGCAGCGCGCGACCGATGGAGGGGGCGTCCTCGGACGCGTCTTCGAACGGACGCTCGTCTTCAGGGGAGTTGCCGATGGACACGGGGGCGCCTTTCGAGCGTGTAGCCACCTGTGCTGGAGGTTCAGTCTAGGGGGGGTGCGAAAGGGTGGGGCAACCGGGCGGTGGGACTTTGTACGCCATCGGTATGGCCGGACACACCGATGGTCGGCCAGGTACGGACCCCGAGGATGGGACCCGGACCTGTCCTCTCGCTCAACTTGACGTGCGACAAAGGGAAACGGTTGCCCGCGGCTCTCTAACGGGTGAGTCACGGCGGACTCGCCCTTGGGTCACGAGATGCCTACCCGCCCTCCCCGCGGATCACCGCGAGTACTCCGTCCAGTTCATCCGGCTTGACCAGGACGTCACGCGCCTTGGATCCCTCGCTGGGCCCGACGATGTTCCGGGACTCCATGAGGTCCATCAGCCGTCCCGCCTTGGCGAAGCCGACGCGCAGCTTGCGCTGCAGCATGGACGTCGACCCGAACTGCGTGGAGACGACCAGTTCGGCCGCCTGGCACAGCAGGTCGAGGTCGTCGCCGATGTCCTCGTCGATCTCCTTCTTCTGCTTGGTCCCGACGGTGACGTCGTCCCGGAAGACCGGCGCCATCTGGTCCTTGCAGTGCTGGACGACCGCCGCGACCTCGCCCTCGGTGACGAAGGCGCCCTGCATGCGGGTGGGTTTGTTCGCGCCCATGGGCAGGAACAGCCCGTCGCCCTTGCCGATGAGCTTCTCGGCGCCCGGCTGGTCGAGGATGACCCGCGAGTCCGCCAGGGACGAGGTGGCGAACGCGAGCCGTGAGGGCACGTTCGCCTTGATCAGACCGGTGACGACGTCGACCGAGGGGCGCTGGGTGGCGAGCACCAGGTGGATGCCGGCCGCGCGCGCGAGCTGGGTGATGCGCACGATCGAGTCCTCGACGTCGCGCGGCGCGACCATCATCAGGTCGGCGAGCTCGTCGACGATCACCAGCAGGTACGGGTACGGCTGGAGCACCCGCTCGCTGCCCTCGGGCGCCTTGACGGTCCCCTCACGCACGGCCTTGTTGAAGTCGTCGATGTGCCGGTAGCCGTACGCGGCGAGGTCGTCGTAGCGCAGGTCCATCTCGCGTACGACCCACTGGAGGGCCTCGGCGGCCCGCTTGGGATTGGTGATGATGGGCGTGATCAGGTGCGGGATGCCCTCGTACGCGGTGAGCTCGACGCGTTTGGGGTCGACGAGGATCATCCGGACGTCCTCGGGGGTGGCCCGCATCATGACCGAGGTGATCAGGCAGTTGATGCAGGACGACTTGCCGGAGCCGGTGGCGCCGGCGACCAGCATGTGCGGCATCTTCGCCAGCGAGTGCATGACGTAGCCGCCCTCGACGTCCTTGCCGAAGGCGACCAGCATCGGGTCGTCGTCCTCCGCCGACTCGGCGAGCCGCAGCACGTCGCCGAGGTTGACCATCTCCCGGTCGGTGTTCGGGATCTCGATGCCGACCGCCGACTTGCCGGGGATCGGGCTGATGATCCGTACGTCCGGGCTGGCGACGGCGTACGCGATGTTCTTGGTGAGGGCGGTGATCCGCTCGACCTTCACGGCGGGGCCGAGCTCGACCTCGTAGCGCGTGACCGTCGGACCGCGGGTGAAGCCGGTGACGGCGGCGTCGACCTTGAACTCGGAGAAGACGTTCGTCAGCGCGGCGACGACGGCGTCGTTGGCGGCGCTGCGGGCCTTGCCGGGTCCCCCGCGCGTGAGGAGGTCCAGGGAGGGGAGCGCGTAGGTGATGTCGCCGGAGAGCTGGAGCTGCTCGGCGCGCGGCGGCAGGTCGCGCGTCTCCTGCGGGGCCGACTTGGTCAGGTCGGGCACGATGCCCGAGGTGAGCTTCTCCTGCTTCGGGCGCGCGGCCGGGCTCGGCACGGGCGTCGGTGTGGTCGGCTCGCGGTCGCCCACGCTGACGCCCTGGGTGAGGTCGGCGACGATCGGCGAGGGCGGCATGCCGTGCAGGACGGCCCCGTCGAGGTCGGCGGCGGCAGCCGCGGCGATGTCCACGGCGTCCATGCGGCGGTCCATCGCGGGCTGCGGCACCGCGGAGCGGCGGGGGCGGCGGCGCCGGGTGAGGGCCTCCTCCTCGGCGCTGTCGGGGTCGTAGGACGGGGAGGCGCCCGGGCGTCTGCGGGAGCGCGCGGGCAGTGCCTCGCGCCACTGCTCGTCGTAGCGCGCGTCGTCGTCGCCGTACTCGTCGTCCGTCTCGGACTCGTGGTCGTGCAGCACGCCCAGGCGCACGGCGAGCTGCCGCAGCCGCTGCGGGATGGCGTTGACGGGCGTGGCGGTGACGACCAGCAGGCCGAAGACCGTCAGCAGGACGAGCAGCGGTACGGCGAGGACCTCCGTCATGGCGAAGGTCAGCGGGGTCGCCGCCGCCCAGCCGATGAGGCCGCCGGCGTCCCTTATGGCCTGCATGCCGGCGCTGCGGGCGGGCGAGCCGCATGCGATGTGGACCTGCCCGAGCACGCCGATGACGAGGGCGGACAGACCGATGACGATACGGCCGTTGGCCTCGGGTTTCTCCGGGTGGCGGATGAACCGCACGGCGATCACCGCGAGGAGGATCGGCACGAGCAGGTCCAGACGGCCGAAGGAGCCGGTTACCAGGATCTCGACGAGGTCGCCGACGGGGCCCTTCAGGTCGGCCCAGGTGCCGGCGGCGACGATCAGCGCGAGCCCGAACAGCAGCAGCGCGACGCCGTCCTTGCGGTGGGCCGGGTCGAGGTTCTTGGCGCCGTTCCCTATGCCGCGGAAGACCGCGCCCACGGCGTGCGCCAGGCCGAGCCAGACGGCGCGCACGAGCCGGTACACGCCCCCGGTGGGGCTGGGGGCCGGCGGAGGCGCGGGCTTCTTGGCCGCGGCCTTCTTGGCGGGTGCCTTCTTCGCCGGGGCCTTCTTCGCGGCGGCCTTCTTCGCCGGACCCTTCGCGGGAGCGGCCGCCTTCTTCGCGGGCTGCTTCTTGGCTGCGGAGGGACGTGAGGCCATAGGTGTGAGGTTACCGGTGGAGACGACAGGGGACACGCGTGACCACCGCTTCACCCGTTCGTGTCGCCCTTGGCGCGGCGCGGAGCTGACGCGGACTCACGCACAACTCCGCGCGCCGGTCACATCAGTTCTGCGACGGCACCGAGGCCGGGCCGGTGCCGGTGCCCGGCTCCAGCGCGTCCAGCGCCCGGCGCAGGCCGGTGAGTTTGCGCTCCAGATGGGCCGCCGTGGCCACCGCGGCCGCGTCCGCCGACTCGTCGTCCAGCTGCTTGGACAGCGCCTCGGCCTGCTCCTCGACGGCCGCGAGCCGCGCGCTCAGCTCGGCGAGGAGCCCGGCGGGTTCCTTGGCGCCGCCGGCCGCGGACTTGCCGCCGCCCTCCAACTGGAGCCGCAGCAGCGCCGCCTGCTCGCGCAGCTGGCAGTTCTTCATGTACAGCTCGACGAAGACCGAGACCTTCGCGCGCAGCACCCACGGGTCGAACGGTTTGGAGATGTAGTCGACCGCGCCGGCCGCGTACCCGCGGAAGGTGTGGTGCGGGCCGTGGTTGATCGCGGTGAGGAAGATGATCGGGATGTCCCTGGTGCGCTCCCGGCGCTTGATGTGCGCGGCCGTCTCGAATCCGTCCATTCCCGGCATCTGGACGTCCAGCAGAATGACCGCGAAGTCGTCCGTCAGCAGTGCTTTGAGCGCCTCTTCCCCGGACGATGCCCGCACCAGCGTCTGATCGAGCGCCGAGAGGATCGCCTCCAGCGCCAGCAGATTCTCCGGCCGGTCATCGACCAGGAGGATCTTGGCCTTCTGCACCATGGCCCGCCCTCCTCGCCCCGGCAGTGCACCGGGCGCCGCCCCTGGGGACGACTCCTTTGCGCCGCCCTTCCTTGTGCCGGTCATGGTAGCCGC
The DNA here is from genome assembly GCF_055580085.1 of Streptomyces sp. NPDC032126. Lineage (NCBI taxonomy): Bacteria > Bacillati > Actinomycetota > Actinomycetes > Kitasatosporales > Streptomycetaceae > Streptomyces > Streptomyces sp. NPDC032126. Next base: position 9,486 of record NZ_JBVIMA010000001.1, on the reverse strand, counting down.
ACCCCGACCGCCGCCACACCCTGTCACCGCGATGTCACTGTGCACGTAGCAGGAACGCAAGCGGAGACCAGAAGGTTCCCCGAATCCCGGGTCCCTACACGGCCTCCGCCACCCTGAGTCAGCAACTCCGCGTGAGCGCCGGGAGTTCCCGTACCTCCCTGTCGCCCCAGGTCATCGCCGTCAGCCCTCCCGCATCCACTGCCGCATCACCGTCAGCAGGTGATCGGGGTCGACCGGCTTCGTGACGTAGTCGGAGGCACCCGACTCGATCGCCTTCTCCCGGTCGCCCTTCATCGCCTTCGCCGTCAGCGCGACGATCGGCAGCCCGGAGAACTGCGGCATCCTGCGGATCGCCGTCGTCGTCGCGTAGCCGTCCATCTCCGGCATCATGATGTCCATCAGGACGACCGCGACGTCGTCGTGCTGCTCCAGGACCTCGATGCCCTCGCGGCCGTTCTCCGCGTACAGCACCGACAGCCCGTGCTGCTCCAGGACGCTCGTCAGCGCGAACACGTTGCGGATGTCGTCGTCGACGATCAGCACCTTCTCGCCGCCGAAGCGCAGCCCCACGCTCGCGTGCGGCGCGCCGTCCTGCTCGGCGCCCGCCCACTGCTCCCCCGGCTCGCCCGCGGCCGCGGAGCGGCGCCGGCGCCGGAAGAGCGCCGCGGCGCCGTTCTGCGTCTCCTGGTACGACTTCACCTCGGCCGGCGTCTCGATGTGCGCCTCGGCCAGCTCGCCCAGCTCGCCGGCCCCGTTCTCCGACGCCACCAGGTCGCCGGCCTCCAGGGCGGGCAGGTTCTGCTGGTAGCCCTGCGGCGGCAGCTCGCTCGGGTGCAGCGGCAGGTACAGCGTGAAGGTGGACCCGCGTCCCGGTTCGCTCTGCGCGTGGATCTCACCGCCGAGCAGCTGCGCGATCTCCCGCGAGATGGACAGCCCCAGGCCCGTACCGCCGTACTTGCGGCTGGTGGTGCCGTCGGCCTGCTTGAACGCCTCGAAGATCACCCGCATCTTGCTGGCCGCGATGCCGATACCGGTGTCGGTCACCGAGAAGGCGATCATCGGCGCGTCCGGGTCGGTCAGCGAACCGGCCTCCAGCAGCTGTTCGCGGATCGACTGCGGCACATCGGCGCCGGAGGGCCGGATGACCAGCTCGACCGATCCGGAGTCGGTGAACTTCACCGCGTTGGACAGCAGGTTGCGCAGCACCTGCAGCAGCCGCTGCTCGTCGGTGTGCAGGGTGGCGGGCAGCTCCGGCGAGACCCGCACCGACAGGTCGAGGCCCTTCTCCGCGGTCAGCGGACGGAAGGTGGCCTCCACGTAGTCGACGAGCTGGACCAGCGCGATGCGCGTCGGGGAGACGTCCATCTTGCCCGCCTCGACCTTCGACAGGTCGAGGATGTCGTTGATCAGCTGGAGCAGGTCGGAGCCGGCGCCGTGGATGGTCTCGGCGAACTCGACCTGCTTCGGCGAGAGGTTGCCCTCGGCGTTGTCGGCGAGCAGCTTGGCCAGGATCAGCAGCGAGTTGAGCGGCGTACGCAGCTCGTGCGACATGTTGGCGAGGAACTCGCTCTTGTAGCGCATGGACACCGCGAGCTGCTCGGCACGCTCCTCCAGGACCTGGCGCGCCTCTTCGATCTCGGTGTTCTTCACCTCGATGTCGCGGTTCTGCTGGGCCAGCAGTTCGGCCTTCTCCTCCAGTTCGGCGTTGGAGGCCTGGAGGGCCTTCTGCCGCTGCTCCAACTCCGCGGAGCGCTCGCGCAGTTGCTCGGTCAGCTCCTGGGACTGCTTCAGCAGCAGCTCCGTCTTGGTGTTGACGGAGATCGTGTTGACGCTGGTCGCGATCATCTCGGCGATCTGGTTGAGGAAGTCCTTCTGGATCGTCGTGAACGGCGTGAAGGAAGCCAGCTCGATCACGCCGAGGACCGTCCCCTCGAACAGCACCGGAAGGACGATCACCTGGGCGGGCGGGGCCTCCCCGAGCCCCGAGGAGATCTTCAGATAGCCGCTGGGCGCGTTCTCGACGAGGATCGTGCGCTTCTCCTCCGCCGCCGTGCCCACGAGCGCCTCACCGGGCCGGAACGACGTCGGCATGGAGCCCATCGAGTAGCCGTACGAGCCCATCATCCGCAGCTCGTACTGGTTCTCCGCGCCCTCGGCGTCCTTGCCTTCGACGAACGGCATGGCGAGGAAGAACGCGCCGTGCTGGGCGGCCACCAGCGGCGGCAGTTCGCTCATGATCAGCGACGCCACGTCCTCCAGGTCGCGCCGGCCCTGCATCAGCGCCGACACGCGCGCGAGGTTGCCCTTGAGCCAGTCCTGCTCCTTGTTGGCGATCGTGGTGTCGCGCAGGTTGGCGATCATCTTGTTGATGTAGTCCTGCAGCTCCTGGATCTCGCCGGACGCGTCGACGTCGATCTTCAGGTTGAGGTCGCCGCGGGTCACCGCGGTCGCCACGCGCGCGATGGCCCGCACCTGACGGGTCAGGTTCCCCGCCATCTCGTTCACGGACTCGGTCAGGTCGCGCCAGGTGCCGTCGACGTCGCGCACGCGTGCCTGGCCGCCCAGCGCCCCCTCGGTGCCCACCTCGCGGGCCACGCGCGTGACCTCCTCGGCGAACGACGACAGCTGGTCGACCATGGTGTTGATCGTCGTCTTGAGTTCGAGGATCTCGCCCCGGGCGTCGATGTCGATCTTCTTGGTCAGATCGCCCTTGGCGATGGCGGTGGTGACCATCGCGATGTTGCGCACCTGGCCGGTCAGGTTGGAGGCCATCTGGTTCACCGACTCGGTGAGGTCCTTCCAGGTGCCCGCCACACCCGGCACATGCGCCTGGCCGCCCAGGATGCCGTCCGTGCCCACCTCACGGGCCACTTTGGTGACCTGGTCGGCGAACGAACTCAGCGTCTTCACCATGGTGTTGAACGTGTCGGCGAGCTGCGCGACCTCACCGCGCGCCTCGATCGTCACCGTACGGGTCAGGTCACCGTTGGCGACCGCCGCCGCGACCTGGGAGATGTTGCGCACCTGCATGGTCAGGTTCTTGGCCATCAGGTTCACGTTGTCGCTGAGGTCCTTCCAGATGCCCGTGACACCCGCCACGTGCGCCTGGCCGCCCAGGATGCCCTCGGTGCCCACCTCACGGGCCACCCGGGTCACCTGCTCGGCGAAGGACGACAGCTGGTCGACCATCGTGTTGACCGTGGTGACCAGCTCAAGGATCTCGCCCTTGGCGTCGACCGTGATCTTCTTCGACAGGTCGCCCTTGGCGACCGCGGTCGTGACCTCGGCGATGTTGCGCACCTGAATGGTCAGGTTGTTCGCCATGAAGTTCACGGACTGGGTGAGGTCCTTCCAGGTGCCGGAGACACCCTGCACCTCGGCCTGACCGCCGAGGATGCCCTCCGTGCCCACCTCACGGGCCACCCGGGTGACCTCCTGGGCGAACGACGACAGCTGGTCGACCATCGTGTTCAGCGTGTTCTTCAGCTCCAGGATCTCCCCGCGCGCGTCCACGGTGATCTTCTGCGAGAGGTCACCGCGCGCCACCGCCGTGGCCACCTGCGCGATGTTCCGCACCTGGGCCGTAAGGTTTCCTGCCATTCCGTTCACGGAGTCGGTCAGGTCCCGCCACACACCGGCCACGCCGGGCACCTGCGCCTGACCGCCCAGGCGCCCGTCGGTGCCCACCTCGCGCGCGACCCGGGTCACCTGGTCCGCGAAGGCGGAGAGCTGGTCGACCATCGTGTTGATGGTGTTCTTCAGCTCCAGGATCTCCCCGCGCGCGTCCACGTCGATCTTCTGCGACAGGTCGCCGCGGGCCACGGCGGTCGTCACCTGGGCGATGTTGCGCACCTGGGAGGTCAGGTTCCCCGCCATCGAGTTGACGGAGTCGGTGAGCTCCTTCCAGGTGCCGGAGACGCCGTCCACGCGCGCCTGACCGCCCAGCCGGCCCTCGGTGCCCACGTCCCGGGCCATCCGCGTCACCTGGTCGGCGAAGCTCGACAGCTGGTCCACCATCGTGTTCACGGTGTTCTTCAGCTGAAGCATCTCGCCCGACACGTCGACGGTGACCTTCTGCGACAGATCGCCGTTGGCCACCGCCGTCGTCACCTGGGCGATGTTCCTCACCTGTCCGGTGAGGTTACGGAACGCCGTGTTGACGGAGTCCGTCAGGTCCTTCCACGTCCCCGCCGCGCCCAGCACCTGCGCCTGGCCGCCCAGCTCGCCCTCGACACCGATCTCGCGCGCGACCCGCGTCACCTCCGAGGAGAACCCGGAGAGCTGGTCGACCATCCCGTTGACGGTGTTCTTCAGCTCCAGCATCTCGCCGGCTACATCGACGGTGATCTTCTGCGACAGATCACCGCTGGCGACCGCCGTCGTCACGGCCGCGATGTCCCGCACCTGGATGGTCAGGTTGCGGAAGACGGTGTTCACCGAGTCGGTGAGGTCCTTCCACGTCCCCGCCGCACCCGGCACGTTCGCCTGGCCGCCCAGCTGGCCCGCCGCGCCGACCTCGTTGGCCACGCGCGTGACCTCGTCGGCGAAGATCCGCAGCGTCTCGGTCATCTGGTTGATCGTGTCGGCGAGCTGCGCGACCTCGCCGCGCGCCGGAACCGTCACCTTCCGTGACAGATCACCGTTGGCGACCGCCGTGGTCACCTCGGCGATCCCGCGCACCTGGGCCGTCAGATTGCCGGCCATGGTGTTCACCGAGTCGGTGAGTTCCTTCCACACCCCATCCACACCGGAGACCTGCGCCTGACCGCCGAGAATGCCCTCGGTGCCCACCTCACGCGCGACCCGCGTCACCTCCGAGGAGAACGCGGAGAGCTGGTCGACCATCGTGTTGACGGTGTTCTTCAGCTCCAGCATCTCGCCGGCGACGTGAACCGTCACCTTCCGTGACAGATCACCCTTGGCGACCGCCGTCGTCACCAACGCGATGTCCCGCACCTGGGCCGTCAGCCGGTACGCCATCGTGTTGACGGACTCCGTCAGGTCCTTCCACGAACCCGACATGCCCCGCACCTGGGCCTGCCCGCCCAGCTTGCCCTCGGTGCCCACCTCGCTGGCCACGCGCGTGACCTCGTCGGTGAACGTCGACAGCTGATCGACAAGGTTGTTTACAGTCCGCCCGACCTTCAGGAACTCCCCGCGCAGCGGATGCCCGTTCCCCTCCGGCGTGTGCGCCCGCAGCTCCATGCGCGGCGACAGATCGCCCTCGGCCACCGCCGACAGCACCCGGCCGACCTCGGCAACGGGCCGTACCAGGTCGTCGACCAGCGCGTTGGAGTGATCGATGGCGGCCGCCCAGGAGCCCTCACAGGCACCCGTTTCCAGCCGTTCCGTGAGCTTTCCCTCACGCCCCACCACCCGCCGTACGCGCGACAGCTCGCCCGTGAGATGCAGATTGCGGTCGGCGACCTCGTTGAAGACCGCCGCGATCTCGGACATCACACCGTCGCCGGACACCGTGAGCCGCTTGCGGAAATTCCCGTCCCGCATCGACACCAGGGCCGCCAGAAGCCGGTTCAGGGCCGCCGTGTCCACCACCGTGGTACCGCCCCGGGACGGTCGCGGCTTGCCCAGGGAGGGTCCGCCTTTCGCGCGCGCCTTAGTGCTCCGCGTCGCTGCGCCAGACTCCACTTGTCCCTCCCGCAGGGGTTCGACCGTTACCGCTGTGCTCAGGTGCTACAGATCGCATACCAGGTACTGCTGCGTATTTCTGCCCGATGTAAACAGGCTGCCGCGGGGCTGCTGCCCCCCGTCCACAGCAAACACCCACTCCGCCCGGACCTTCTCAAGAAGCCTGCCCAGTGTTTCACCCTCACCGAACCAGGCCATAACAGTTCGGCAGCTTCGCACATCGTCCGCACACCCAGGGGGCGGAAACACTGGTGACCGGCATCCGCTCGGGCAGGGAAGGTAAGTAACCTTGCATGCGGCTGTCCAGCCGCGCCGGTCCGACCGGTCTGGGCGGTGGCACGAGCACGAGCGGGCATCGGAGGGGCGGCCGCACACATGACCACCGGACTGATCCCTGGGGGACAGCCCCCGGACCCCCGGCCGACGGGAGCGCGACCGCCCCACCAGCGGCGCGACCCGGACAGCCGGGCAGCCCTGCACGTCGACGACCGGCCGAGGAGTTCTGTGATCACCGCGCGCGCGGCTGCCAGTTTCGAGCCCGTGGGGCGATCGGTAGCGACCGCCCGCTCCTTCGTCCGCGACACGCTCCAGGGCTGGGGCTTCGCCGACATCGTCGACGACGCCGTCGTCCTCACGAGCGAACTCGTGACCAACGCGGTCGTCCACGCGGGCACCCACGCCGACGTCCTGTGCCTGCGCAGCGACGACGGCGTACGCATCGAGGTCGCCGACCGCTACCCGGAGCGCGAGATCCCCCTCCAGGGCTCCCCCGCCACCATGGGCAGCCCCGACCGCGAGGGCGGCCGCGGACTCCAGCTGTGCGCGGCCCTCGCCGGCCGCTGGGGCGTGGAATACACCCCCACCCACAAGAACGTCTGGTTCCAACTCGCCCTCCCCGAGCGCCCCGTCGGCACACGCGCGGCGGGCCCCTCCCTGCCGGCCGACCTCCTGCCGATCGCCGACGGCCGCGTCCGCGTCGCCGTCGTGCAGATCGACCGCACGGCCGCCATCTCCGCGTGGAACGAGGACGCCGAGGAACTCTTCGGCTACCCGGCCGACCAGGTCATCGGCAAGCCGCTCACCGACCTCGCCGCCTGGCCGCACACCCCGGGCACCGGCACCGGCATCGCCGAGGCCCTGCAGCTCTCCCGCTGGGAGGGCAGCTACGGCATCCGCGCCGCCGACGGCCGCGTCACCCCCGTCTACGCCTCCCACCTCCGCGTCCGCGACACCGACGGCGAACCCTCCACCGTCTGCCTCCTGGTCCGCGACCACGAACGAGCGGTCCTGCAGACGCCGCTGCGCATGCCGACGTCCGACCCGGCGCCCACGAGCGACGGCCAGAACACCGACCCCTTCGAGGTGTTCATCGGCTCCCCGGCCCCGGACGACCTCGACGGCCTCCTCCAGCGCACCGTCGAACGCGCCCGCGACATGCTCGACGGCGACTCCGCCTTCCTGCTCCTCGCGACCGACGACGAGACGGAACTGGAGGTCCGCGCCTCCACCGGCCTGCCCTCCGCCCGGCAGCGCTTCGCGCGCGTGCCCGTCGAGGCCGGCCCCGGCCGCTACGGCTCGGCGCGCATGCCGGCCGTCCACGAGGACCTCCTGGCCGTTCCCGGCGCGGTCCCCCTGCTCAACGGCACGGGCATGCGCTCGGTCGTCACCGTCCCCCTCAAGGTCGAGGGCCGCCTCACGGGCTCCCTCGGCGTCGCGGCCGAGTCGCCCGGCCGCTACTCCAACGAGGAGGCGCTGCGCCTGCAGTTCGCCGCCGACCGCATCGCCCTCGCCGTCGAGTCGGCCCGCCTCGGCGAGCTGGAACGCCTGCGCCGCGGCTCGCTCAGCTTCCTCGTCGAGGCGTCCGACCTGCTGGCCGGCACCCTGGACCGCGACCAGACGCTCGCCCTGATGGCCCAGATGACCGTCCCGACCCTCGCCACCTGGTGCGCGGTCTACACGATCGCCGACCAGGCCTCCGAGCCGTATCTGTCGTACGTCCTGCACGAGGACGAGGAACTCATCGACGGCATCAAGTCGTTGCTCTCGAAGATCCCCCCGCCGGACCCGGTCCCCACGCCCGGCGCCCGCGTCTGGCCGGCCCCCGGCGAGGCGGCGCACGACGCGGCCCTGCGCAGCTCGATGCGCAGCCTGGGCCTCACCGGCGGTTCCCCCCATCAGGTCGCCTCGGGCATCGGCCCGACCCTCGCCACCGCCTCCGCGGTCGGCGGCGAGACCGTCGTGCTGCCCCTGGTCGCCCGCAACCGCGTCATCGGCATGCTGACCCTGGGCAAGCCCACCGACGAACACTTCCGCCAGGAAATCCTCGAACTGGCCGAGGACTTGTCCCGCCGGGCGGCCCTCGCCCTGGACAACGCCCGCCTGTACTCGGAGCGCACGGCCATCAGCCAGTCCCTCCAGCGCAGCCTGCTCCCGCCGGAACTGCCGGAGATCGACGGCGTCGAGGTCGAGGTCATCTACCGCGCGGCCGGCGAGGGCAACGAGGTCGGCGGCGACTTCTACGACCTCTTCCCGATCAGCGACGGCGCCTACGGCTTCGCCATCGGCGACGTCTGCGGTACGGGCCCGAACGCGGCGGCGGTGACCGGCCTGGCCCGGCACGCCCTCAGACTCCTCGCCCGGGAGGGCCTCAGCGGTCCCGCGGTCCTGGAGCGCCTCAACTCCGCCATCCTGGACGAGGGCGCCCGCAGCCGCTTCCTGACCCTCCTCTACGGCGAGATGCGCCCCCAGGAGGACGGCAGCGCCGAACTGAAGGTGGTCTGCGCCGGCCACCCGCTCCCGCTGCGACTGCGCCAGGACGGGACGGTGGAGGCGGCCGCCGAACCGCAGCCGCTGCTGGGTGTGCTCGAGGACCTGGAGCTGTACGAGCAGACCCTCACCCTCGACCCGGGCGATGTCCTGCTGTGTGTCACGGACGGCGTCACCGAACGCCGCGAGGGCTCCCGCATGCTCGGCGACGACGGCCTCGCCGACGTCCTGACGACCTGCACGGGCCTGACCGCGGGCGCGGTGGCGGCCCGCATCATGCGCGCCGTGGAACGCTTCGCGTCGGACGCCCCGTCCGACGACATGGCGATCCTCGCGATGCGCGTGGCGTGAGAGGGAAACATGAGAAAGCCCCCGCCCGGAAGGGCGGGGGCTTTCTCATGGATTTCTTCTGAGCCCCCAAACGGAATCGAACCGTTGACCTTCTCCTTACCATGGAGACGCTCTGCCGACTGAGCTATAGGGGCCTGTCGCTTTCGAGGTTTCCCTCGCGGCAACGGAATAGATCATACCCCGAACAAGCCCGCATTCCCAAACGCGTTCAGAAGGCCGGCTGGAGCAGCCCGCCGAGCGCGTTGCAGGCGGCCACGATCCGCTGCATGTCGCGTCGGGTCAGTGCGCCGGAATTCGGGCAGCTTGTGCACCAGTGTCTTCACCGGAACCCAGCAGCCAACTCCCTTGCTCCGCAGGGCCCGTGCGAAGGCGTCCCGATCGGGCCGGCCGTTTCCCGGCACACGCACCACATACTGCTGATACGTGTGGCCGTCCCCGCCGTCCGGCGTCCGCACCCCACGCAACCGGCCCATCTCGGCGGGCCGTCCGAAGCGGTGTACGGCAACGACGGCCGCGGTCCTCGGAGTTACGTCGGCCTCGGCAACTGGGGATGACGGAAAGCAAAAAAGGGTGGAACCCTGGATCGAAATCCGGGGTTCCACCCTTTGAAGAATTGTTCGGCGGTGTCCTACTCTCCCACAGGGTCCCCCCTGCAGTACCATCGGCGCTGTGAGGCTTAGCTTCCGGGTTCGGAATGTAACCGGGCGTTTCCCTCACGCT